>NZ_JAJNKD010000015.1:0-161937 GCF_021043325.1 Ideonella azotifigens | reverse complement strand
TACCCCAGCGCCACCAGCGCATACATGCTCCCCAACACCAGGCCGTTGATGAGCTGTTGTACGAATATGTCCATCGAGGGCTCCAGTTTTTCTCTGTGTGCTGCCGAACAGCCGGCCGGGCGGACAACAAGTTGCAAGAATCCCGCCATCCAGCGTGCAACAGCGAACCGGCGCTCGGGCCTGAAATGCAGGCCGATGCACCGGTTTGGCGCGCAATTGTAGGGAGCGGCATTCGGCCGACGAGCGGGGACTTCCCCCTCGCCAACTCGCTGAAAAGCGCGCTGGAAACCGCGCCGGCCGAAGCTCAGGCGCCGGTTTCCGTGGGAGGCTCGCCGGCCTCTGCCTGGCGCGCCTCTTCGTTGAGCCGGCGCAGCTCGGCCAGCTTGTCGCCAATGCGCAGTTCCAGCCCACGCGGCACCGGTTCGTAGAAGACCGGCGCGTCCAGCCCGTCGGGCCAGTACGACACGCCTGCAGCAAAGGCACCCGGCTCGTCGTGCGCATAGCGGTAGTCGCGGCCATGGCCCAGGCTTTTCATCAGCTGGGTGGGCGCGTTGCGCAGGTGAGGCGGCACCGGTCGCGTGCCGTCCTGCTTGACGAAGGCCTGCACGGCCTTCCACGCGGTGTAGACCGCGTTGGACTTGGGCGCCACTGCCAGGTAGACGACTGCCTGCGCCAGCGCCAGCTCGCCTTCGGGCGTGCCCAGGCGCTCGTAGGTTTCGGCGGCGTCCAGCGTGATGCGCAAGGCCCGCGGGTCGGCATTGCCAATGTCTTCGCTGGCCATGCGCACCATGCGGCGGATGGCGTATTTCGGGTCCACGCCGCCGTCCAGCATGCGCGCCAGCCAGTACATCGCGGCATCCGGGTCGGAGCCGCGCACGGACTTGTGCAGCGCGGAAATCGTGTCGTAGAACTGGTCGCCGCTTTTGTCGTAGCGGCGCAGCTGCTCGCCCAGCGAGCGTTCCAGGATTGACTCGTCCAGCTCTGGCACGGACCCCGCCTGCTGGACCAGGTTTTCGTAGGCGTTCAGCAAGCGGCGGGCGTCGCCGTCGGCATAGCCGATCAGGCGCTGGGCGGCGGCCGGGCTGAGCGGCGGCGCCTGCAGCTCGGCCTGGGCGCGTGCGATCAGCGCCTGCATGTCCTCGCCGTCCAGTGCCTTCAGCACATGCACCGTGGCGCGCGACAGCAGGGCCGAGTTGACCTCGAAGGACGGGTTCTCGGTGGTCGCGCCTATGAAGGTGAACAGCCCCGATTCGACGTGCGGCAGGAAGGCATCCTGCTGGCCCTTGTTGAAGCGGTGCACCTCGTCGACAAAGACAATGGTGCGCTGGCCGGCGCCACGAGCGGCCTCGGCCTGGACCACGGCTTCGCGGATGTCCTTCACGCCCGCCAGCACGGCCGACAGCACGGTGAAGCGCGCCCGCACCGCGCCGGCCACCAGCCGCGCCAGCGTGGTCTTGCCGACACCCGGCGGGCCCCACAGGATCATCGAATGCAGCCGGCCCTGCTCGAAGGCCACTCGCAGCGGCTTGCCCGGGCCCAGCAGGTGGCGCTGGCCGATGACTTCGTCCAGGTGGCGCGGGCGCAGGCGCTCGGCCAGCGGGGCGTCGCTGGCAACCGTCGGGGCGCCATCCATCCCTGCGGGTTCAGCGGGATCGGAATCAAACAAGTCTTGCCGGCTCACAGTGACGGCCCCTCTTTCGACGGGTACGTCGAACGATCCCCCAAGGGGATGTGGGCCGGCTTGGGAGCGGCCCGGCGCTCGGCCCACGCATCGGAACATGACGCTTGCAATCTCATGCCGGCATTGTCGACCGATGGCCCGGAATTAAGGCCTTGACGGGGCATTTTTCAAGCTTTGGCTGCGACGCATGGGCGCCAATACTGATGCCCATTCCGAAGCACTGATTCGCCCCATCCCGTCCATCCGCAGGAGCCACGTCCGCATGAGCAGCGCCAACACTTCCACTGAAAACCGCGTCCAGAACGCGATGGGCAGCAATACGCCGAGCGGCGTGACACGTGAATACCTGTCGTTCAAGCTGGGTGACGAGGAATACGGCATCGACATCCTGAAGGTGCAGGAAATCCGGGGCTACGAGCCGCCGACCCGCATTGCCAACGTGCCGCACTTCATCAAGGGCGTCGTGAACCTGCGTGGCGTGATCGTGCCCATCGTCGACATGCGGCTGCGCTTCGAGCTGCCGGACGTGCAGTACAACAGCTTCACCGTGGTGATCATCCTGAACATCGGCAACCGCACGGTGGGCATGGTGGTCGACTCGGTCAGCGACGTGCTGGAACTGCCTGCGGGCCAGATCAAGCCGGCCCCCGACTTCAATGGCGCGATCGACGCGACCTACATCACCGGCCTGGGCACGCTGAGGAACGGCGATGTCGAGCGCATGCTGATCCTGATGGACATCGAACAGATGATGACCGCGCCCGACATGGGCCTGATGGACAGCGTCATGCATTGACGCCACGGGCCCAAGGCAACGCCGGGCCGCCCCAAGTTGCCTTGTTCCCCTCGGGGGGCGGGTTGGGCGCAGCCCAGACCTTGGGGCGTACAAAAGACAAGAAGGCCACGGTGTCATGCCGTGGCCTTCTTGTCTTTCAAAACCGCGCGCGATGCCTCACTGCTCCGCGACGTCGGCGCCAGCCGGCACAGTGAAGCGGAAGGTCTCAGGCGGCAGCGAAGCCTCGATCTGCAAGTCATTGAACTGCAGCATCGAGCGTTGGCCGAAGCTGTCGGCAATCTCCAGCGCGGCCAGTTGCTTGCCCTTGAAGCCAATGCGCAGCGACTGGATCGCACCGTCCTTCTGGCGCGGCGTGGCCAGCACCCAGGCCAGGCCGTCGGCATCGGGCTGGTTCTTCAGCTCGAAGTCCTTGTCCATGGTCTGGCCGGCCAGCAGCGCGGCCGGCGTGCTGCCCAGCGCGTCGCCCAGCTTGCGCACCGTCACCTGGTTCAGGTCCGGGTCATGGAACCAGACCTTCTGGCCGTCGCTGACGATGGTCTGTGCATAGGGCTTCTCGTAGACGAAGCGGAAGCGGTTGGGCCGCGAGAACTCGAACTTGCCGCTGGAGTTCTTGGTCTTCTTGCCGTCGGGCGATTTGACGGTTTGCGTGAAGCTGGCGCGGCCGGCCTTGGCATCGCGCACAAAGGCGCGCAGGGCTTCGGTGGCGTCGGTCGCCTGCGCGTGGGCAGAGCCGGCCACGCCGGCAGCCGCGGCGGCCAGCAGGCTGGAGAGGAATTGGCGACGAGGCCAGGCGAGAGACGGTGGGTGGAGCTTCATTCTTCCCGCTTGGGCAACAGCAGTTCGCGGTTGCCATTGGTGGACATGGACGATACGAGCCCGGATTGCTCCATTTGTTCCAGCAATCGGGCTGCCCGGTTGTAGCCGATGCGCAAATGGCGCTGCACCAGCGAGATCGAGGCCTTGCGGTGCTGCAGCACGATGGCCACGGCCTGGTCGTACATCGGGTCGGACTCGGCGTCTCCCCCGCCGCCGCCCGCGCCGCCTTCACCGCCCTCGCCTTCCAGCACGCCGCCTTCGAGGATGCCCTCGATGTAGTTCGGCTCGCCCTGGGCCTTCAGCGCGTCCACCACACGGTGCACTTCCTCGTCGGACACGAATGCGCCGTGCACCCGCACCGGCAGTCCTGTGCCTGAGGCCATGTACAGCATGTCGCCCATGCCCAGCAGGGCTTCAGCGCCCTGTTGGTCGAGGATGGTGCGGCTGTCGATCTTGCTGGAGACCTGGAAGCTGATGCGCGTGGGGATGTTGGCCTTGATCAGGCCGGTGATGACGTCCACCGACGGCCGCTGCGTGGCCAAAATGAGGTGGATGCCGGCCGCGCGCGCCTTCTGCGCGAGGCGGGCGATCAGCTCTTCGATCTTCTTGCCGACCACCATCATCAGGTCGGCCAGCTCGTCGATCACGATGACGATGTGCGGCAGGCGCTCCAGCGGCTCGGGCTGTTCGGGCGTGAGGCTGAACGGGTTGGGCACCAGTTCGCCGCGCGCGCTCGCGTCGTCGATCTTCTTGTTGTAGCCAGCCAGGTTGCGCACGCCCATCTTGCTGAGCAGCTTGTAGCGGCGCTCCATCTCGCCGACACACCAGTTCAGCGCATTGCCAGCCTGCTTCATGTCGGTGACCACCGGGCACAGCAGGTGCGGAATGCCTTCGTAGATGCTCATTTCCAGCATCTTCGGGTCGATCATGATCAGGCGCACGTCACGCGCCTCGGCCTTGTAGAGCAGGCTGAGGATCATGCCGTTGATGCCGACCGACTTGCCTGAGCCAGTGGTACCGGCCACCAGGCAGTGCGGCATCTTGGCCAGGTCGGCCACCACCGGCAGGCCAATGATGTCCTTGCCCAGCGCCATCGTGAGCATGGAAGGCGCGTCGTTGTAGACCTGCGAGCCAAGGATCTCGGCCAAGCGAATGGTCTGGCGCTTGGCGTTGGGCAGTTCCAGCGCCATCAGGTTCTTGCCGGGAATCGTCTCGACCACGCGGATGGACACCAGCGACAGCGAGCGCGCCAGGTCCTTGGCCAGGCCGAGGATCTGCGAGCCCTTCACGCCAGTGGCCGGCTCGATCTCGTAGCGGGTGATGACGGGACCCGGCTGGGCCGCGACCACGCGAACCTCGACGCCGAAGTCAGCCAGCTTCTTCTCGATCATCCGGCTGGTCATTTCCAGCGACTCTGGCGTGACCGACTCGACACGCGCCGGCGGCTTGTCCAGCAGGTCGACCTGCGGCAGCTTGTTGTTGGCCAGCTCCTTGAACAGCGGCTTCTGGCGCTCGCGCTGCACACGCTCGGACTTGGGCACTTCCAGCACCGCCGGCTCGATCACGATGGGCATGTGCACCTGCTGCTCTTCGCGGTCTTCCTCCAGCTCGATCTCTCTTGCGCGCTGGGCCTGCTCGCCCAGGCGGATGTCTTCGGCCACCTCGCGCTGCTGGGTGCGGCGCTCGCGCAGGCCGTCCACCCAACCGCCCAGGCCATCGGCCACACGCACCCAGGAAAACTCCAGCGCCAAAGGCAGCGCAATGACCAGCAAGGCGATCCACAACACGCCCGAACCGACAAAGCCCAGCAGGTTCATGGACAAGGGGCCCAGCGTGAAGCCGAGGATGCCGCCCGCATGGCCGGGCAGCCGCAACTCCCACCCGTAGACGCGTGTCCATTCGAGCGCGGTGCTGGCCAAGAGCAGCAACAGAAGACCCAGCCAGCGCACGCCAGGATGCCGGCGCGGAGGCCATTCGCTGGGGTCACTGCGCAGCGAGTCAGCCAGCGCCGCGAGCCACGCACGCGCACCGGCTACCACCAGCCACCAGGCCGAGAAGCCGAACAGCAGCAGCAGCACGTCGGCCAGCCAGGCCCCGGGCGCGCCCAGCCAGTTCAGTGGCGGCAGGCCTTCGCCGGAGGTGGAGAAACCGGCATCCCGCGGGTTGCGGCTGGACAGCGCCAGCGTGAAGGCCAGCCAGCCCAGGCCCCACAGGCCCAGGCGCAAGCGGTTCAATGGCGAGGCCGGCGCGACGCCGACAGGTTCGGGCGCGGGCAAGTTGCCCAGGGTGGTGGCGCGGCGCATCAGGCCTCCCCCCAGCAAATCGACGAGCGGATCATCCGGCTACGGTACACCAAGCCACGGCCGGGCAGCCCGTCAGGCCGCCCGCCGTTTCATTCGGGTACGCGGTTCTTCAGCACCACCGAGCCGGACTCCAGCGTCTCGATCACGCCGCGCTCTTCCAGATCCTTCATGACCCGGCTGACCATCTCGCGCGATGCGCCGACGATCTTGGCCATGTCCTGGCGCGAGACCTTGCTGCGCACGATCTTCTCGCCGTCCACGTCTTCGGCCATGTCCAGCAGCGTGCGCGCGACGCGGCCATACACGTCCAGCAGCGCCAGCGACTCGATCTGCCGGTCCGCGCTGCGCAGCCGGGTGACCAGGCCGCGCATGATGGCGTAGGACAGGCTGGAGTTTTCCGGCAGGCAGCGGGCGAACTCGGGCCGGCCGAGGATCAGCATGTCGCACTGGATCTCGCAGCGCACGGTGGCCGAATGCGGCTGGTTGTCGATCAGGCTCATTTCGCCGACATAGTCGCCGGCCTCCAGCACCGCAAGAATGACTTCGCGGCCTCGTGTATCGGCCGTCAGCACGCGGGCCCGGCCATTGAGCAGGATGAACAAGGCATTGCTCTTCTTGCCTTGCTCGACCACCAGTTCGCCGCGGCGATAGCGCCGCTTGACCACCCCGTCTGCGACCGCGCGGGCCTGATCGTTGGTCAGCAACGAAAACAGCGGCACCCGGCGAATCAGGTCCAGGTTGGACAACATCGACATTCAATGACCCCCTCGAATGAACGCGTTTGGCAGCCCGCCGCCGGCGCACCGGCAGGGGGTTCTCTAAAATACGTCCTTACCATTCTTGCGCAATATGGCGCGTTGCGAACCCGTGACGCACCCCAGTGTTGCACGGCGGCGCATGCCGCCAGGGCAAACACCCGCTTGCGCAGCGCTTCAGAAGATCACTCATGAGCACCATCACCACTCACGCCCAGGTCCTGATTCTTGGCTCCGGCCCAGCCGGCTACTCGGCTGCGATCTACGCTGCGCGCGCCAACCTCAAGCCGCTGCTGGTCACCGGCATGGCCCAGGGCGGTCAGCTGATGACCACCACCGAGGTCGACAACTGGCCAGCCGACGTGATGGGCGTGCAGGGCCCCGAGCTGATGCAGCGCTTCCTCGAACACGCCGAGCGCTTCCAGACGCAGATCGTGTTCGACCACATCCACACCGTCGACTTCAGCGAACGGCCTTTCAAGCTCAAGGGCGACTCCGGCAACTACACCTGCGACTCGCTGGTGATCGCCACCGGCGCCTCGGCCAAGTACCTGGGCCTGGATTCGGAGAAGGCCTTCATGGGCCGCGGCGTGAGCGGCTGCGCCACTTGCGACGGTTTCTTCTACCGCAATGACGAAGTGGCCGTGGTCGGCGGCGGCAACACCGCGGTCGAGGAAGCGCTGTACCTGAGCAACATCGCCAGCACGGTGCACCTGGTGCACAGGCGCGACAAGTTCCGCGCCGAGGCCATCATGATCGACAAGCTGCACGAGAAGGTCGCGCAGGGCAAGATCAAGCTGCACCTGCACCAGACGCTGGAAGAGGTGCTGGGCGACCAGAGCGGCGTGACCGGCGTGCGGCTGAAGAAGGTGGACGGCAGCGCGACGCAGGACATTGCGCTCAAGGGCTGCTTCATCGCCATCGGCCACCACCCGAACACCGACATCTTCCGCGGCCAGCTGGAGATGAAGGACGGCTACATCGTCACCAAGAGCGGCCAGAACGGCTTTGCGACGATGACCAGCGTGCCGGGCGTGTTCGCAGCCGGCGACGTGCAGGATCACGTCTACCGCCAGGCCATCACCTCGGCCGGCACCGGCTGCATGGCCGCGCTGGACGCCCAGCGTTTCCTGGAGCAGCACGACCTCTGATGTGCACAGTGCGCAGGCAAGCCTGTGCACGCACTCGAAAACAGGCTATACTCGCGGGCTTTCCTGCGCCGTGAGGCGCTGCATGAGCGTGCTTCAGCTGATGGCTGGGCGGCGGGCATGCACGGGTTACCGCCACCCTTTTGGCGAGGTGAGGCCGCTGCCTCCAGCCTGCAGTTCAGACTGCTGCGGGCCAGAGGCGGTCGCTGTATGACAAGTATCGGAGTGTCCTCATGGCACGCGTCTGCGAAGTCACGGGCAAGAAGCCCATGGTCGGGAACAATGTTTCCCATGCCAACAACAAAACCAAGCGCCGGTTCCTGCCGAACCTGCAATACCGTCGTTTCTGGGTCGAGAGCGAGAACCGCTGGGTTCGCCTGCGCATCAGCAATGCTGGTCTGCGCCTCATCGACAAGAAGGGCATCGACACCGTGCTGGCCGATCTGCGTGCCCGCGGTCAAGCCTAAACACTGAAGGAGCGACACCATGGCATCCAAAGGCGGACGCGAGAAGATCAAGCTGGAATCCACTGCCGGCACTGGTCACTTCTACACCACGAACAAGAACAAGAAGACCACGCCCCAAAAGCTGGAATTCATGAAGTTCGACCCCAAGGCACGCAAGCACGTGCTGTACAAGGAAATCAAGCTGAAGTAATTCAGCCTGGCACCTTGCTCGAAAAACCCGCCGCCGGCGGGTTTTTTTGTTGCCCGGAACAACTTGCCTCGCCCTGCCTCCAGGGAAATGGGCCAGGCAAGCGCCCATGAAAAAGCCCGCACATGGCGGGCCTCGTGGTCGCGCAGCGCCCGAAGGCGCATAGCAGATGGGCATCAGGCGCGGGCGGCGCGCAGTTGCATCGAGAAGTCGCGCAGCGCCGCAATGCCGCTGCTCTCGGCGCGGCGACACCAGTCCTGCAGGTCCGCCACCAGTTGCTCGGCCGAGACATTGGTGCGGGTCCAGAGCTGGCGCAGTTCTTCGCGCATGGCCACCAGCTGCTGCAGCACCGGGGCACTGTGCAGCGCGCTGTCGACGTGAACACGCAGGTCGGTCGGGATCTTCTCGGCGTCGCGGTGCAGCCAGCGCTCCGCAATGCGCAGGTTGGTCCAGGCAGAGCCGTTGGCGCTGCCTTCGGCCTTCAGGCGGGCAACTTCGGTCGAGCAGGCGCGGCGCAGCTGCTTGGCGTAGTTGGCCATGACCTCGTAGCGGTTGGCGATGATGGCTTCCAGCGTGTGCGCATCCGCCGCCGGCTTGATCTCGCCCAGCTGCAGCTGCGGCGCAGTCTTGCGGACCTTGGCCAGGCCCAGCATTTCCATCGCCCGGATGTAGCCCCAGCCAATGTCGAACTCGAAAGGTTTGACCGAGAACTTGGCCGAGGTCGGGTAGGTGTGGTGGTTGTTGTGCAGCTCTTCGCCGCCAATCACGATGCCCCAGGGCGAAATGTTGGTCGACGCGTCCACCGCCTCGAAGTTGCGGTAGCCCCAGTAGTGGCCCACGCCATTGACCACGCCCGCGGCCCAGATCGGGATCCAGGCCATCTGCACCGCCCAGACCGTGGCACCCAGCGCGCCGAACAGAAGCACGTCGATGATCAGCATCAACGACACGCCCAAGGCGCTGTAGCGGGTGTAAAGGTTGCGCTCGATCCAGTCGTTCGGCGTGTTGTGGCCGAACTTCTCCATGGTTTCCTTGACCTTGGATTCGGCGCGGTAGAGCTCGGCACCGCGCTTCATCACCGTCTCGATGCCCTTGACCTGCGGGCTGTGCGGGTCTTCCTCGGTCTCACACTTGGCGTGGTGCTTGCGGTGGATGGCCACCCATTGCTTGGTGACCATGCCGGTCGTCATCCACAGCCAGAAGCGGAAGAAATGCGACGGGATGGCATGCAACTCCAGCGCCCGGTGCGCCTGCGCCCGATGCAGGAAGATCGTGACCGAGGCGATGGTGATGTGCGTGAGCACCAGCGTGACCAGCACCACTTGCCAGGCGCTGAGGTCCAGCAAGCCGTTGGCAGCCCAGTCGATCAGCGCGGAAAACACGGTTTGGAAGTCAGCCATCGAAGTCTTGTCGCCCAACGAAGAATCGCGAAGAGTCGCGTGGACGCCAGACCGCATCCTGAGGACGCTGCCCAGCGAGGGTTGTGAATTGTAGGGGTCGCCCCCCTGCCGATGAACGCAAAAACTGGGCCGGTAAACAGTCGCTTACCCCAAGATGGGGGCCTGTTGCCCGGGATCAAGCGCGCTGTGCAGAGCCCGGGCAGGCGCCCAGGTTCCCGCGGTCGATTCAGCTCTTGCGCTGCCAGGCGGCGGCAAAGAAGCCGTCGGTGGCGTGGCGTTGCGGCCAGAGGCGCAGCATGCCGTCGCGGTCCAGTTCCTCGCTGCGTTCGACCTGCGCAGAGGCCAGAGCCGCAGCGGCTGGCAAGGGCTCGAAGTCCGGGTGCGCGGCCGCAAAGGCCAGCGCAATGTCCTCGTTCTCGCGCTTGAGCAGGCTGCAGGTCGCATACACCAGCCGGCCACCCGGCTTGACCAGACGCGCCGCGCTGTCCAAGATGGCCGTTTGCTTGACCGTGAGTTCCTCGATCGCCTTGGGCGACTGGCGCCACTTCAGGTCCGGGTTGCGCCGCAAGGTGCCCAGGCCCGAGCAAGGGGCATCGACCAGCACGCGGTCGATCTTGCCGGTCAGGCGCTTGATGCGGTCGTCGCGTTCATGGGCGATCTGCGCCGGATAGACGTTGGACAGGCCGCTGCGCGCCAGCCGCGGTTTCAGGCCTTCCAGCCGGTAGCCGGACACATCGAACGCATACAGCCGGCCGGTGTTGCGCATCAGCGCGCCCAGCGCCAGCGTCTTGCCGCCAGCGCCAGCGCAAAAGTCCACCACCATCTCGCCGCGCTTGGGCGCCACCAGGGCGGCCAGCAGCTGGCTGCCCTCGTCCTGCACCTCCACGTCGCCGCGGATGAACAGCGGCAGCTTCTGCAGCGCCGGCTTGCCCTGGATGCGCAGGCCCCAGGGTGAATAAGGCGTGGCCACGGCCTCGATGCCGGCTTCCTTCAACTCGGCGATCACGTCCTCGCGCTTGGCCTTTTGCGTGTTCACGCGCAGGTCCAGCGGCGCCTGTCCGCTGATGGCGGCCACCAGGGGCCAGAAGTCTTCGCCGAGTTCTGCCTTCAGCGGGTTGGCCAGCCAGTCCGGCAGGTTGTGGCGCAGCTTCTCGGGCAATGTCGCCTGGTCGATCTCGCGCACCTCGGCCAGCCATTTCTGCTCGTGCGGGCCCATGCCACCGCGCAGCTGGCCGTCGGTGCCTTGCCACGCGAGGATGGCGAGGCGGCGCTCCAGCGCGCCGCTGCCACTCTGCGCCAGATGGACCCACAACAGGCGCTGACGCAGCACCGCGTAGGCGGTCTCGGCCAGCGCATGGCGCTCGCGCTGACCCAGCTCACGGTGGTGCTTGAAGAAGTTGGAAACGACCATGTCGGCCGGCTGGTCGAGTTTCAGTGCCTGGCGCAGCAATTCGGTGGCCAGATCCAGCAGGGCATTAGGATGCATCCATGGATTATCCCAGCAGGCACACCCGCCACCGCAATACAGCCTTGTTTGCTGCCAATTGCTGCTGCTTTGCCCTTGCCTGATGCAGACCCTGAGGCACCTGAAGCACCACCTGCAGTACCGGCCGCGGTTGGCGATGGCGGCCATGCTCGGGCTGGCCGTGGCGCTGCTGACGCCCGGCGACTGGCACGTGGTGACTCGCGCACTGGCCGGCTGGAACACCAGTGTCTGGTTCTACCTGAGCGCCATGACATGGCTGATGGCCAGAGCCGACCACGGCCACCTGCTGCGTTTCGCACGCGCCCAAGCGGACAGCGCGCTGGTGGTGCTCAGCGTGGTGATTGCCGCGACCTTGGCCAGCCTGGTGGCCATTGGGATGGAGCTGAGCTGGATCAAGCAGAACGGCATGGAGTTGGCCGCGCCACATGTGCTGCTGGCGGCGGGCACGGTGCTGGGCGCCTGGCTGCTGGTGCCCATGGAGTTCACGCTGAGCTACGCCGCCTGCTACCACGCCGAGAAGCCGCCCGCCGGGCTGCGGTTCCCGGAAACCGACGCCAGCTTCAGCCCCAACTACAGCGACCTGCTGTACTTCGCCTTCACCATCGCAGTGGCCGCGCAGACGGCCGACGTGACCATCACCACCCGCGCCATGCGGCGACTGGTGCTGCTGCAGTCTGTGCTGTCGTTTGCGTTCAATACCGCCGTGCTGGCGCTCACCGTCAACATCGCCGCCAGCCTGCTCTGACGCCGGCAGAGGTTCAGCTCAGCAACTGCGACGCGCCGTCGAGCTGCCGCACCACGCCATCCTGCACCTGCAGCTTGCCTTCGACGAACCAGCGCGCCGCCAGCGGGTAGAGCCGGTGCTCCTGCTGCAGCACCCGCTCGGACAGCGTCTGCTCGTCGTCACCCGGCAGCACCGGCACCACGGCCTGCGCCACGATGGGGCCGTGGTCCAGCTCGGGCGTCACGAAATGCACCGTGGCCCCCGCCAGCTTGCAGCCCTGGGCGATGGCCCTGCGGTGCGTGTGCAGGCCGGCAAACGCCGGCAGCAGCGACGGATGCACGTTCAGCATGCGGCCGGCATAGTGGCCGACAAAGCCGCCGCTGAGGATGCGCATGAAGCCGGCCAGCAGCAAGAGGTCCGGCTGGAAACCGTCGATGACGCGCGCCAGCTCGGCGTCGAAGGCTTCGCGACCGTCGAAGCCGCGGTGGTCGACCACCGCGGTGGCAATGCCGCGCTCGGCGGCCCAGGCGATGCCACCAGCGTCCGGCCGGTTGCTGACGACGGCGGCCACCTGCGCCGGCCAGCCTTCAACAGCACAGCGCTCGACAACGGCCTGCATGTTGCTGCCTCGCCCGGACAGCAGGATGACGATTCGCTTCATGAGGCGCAGGAGTGTAAGCGCCCGCCCCGCTCTGCCAGAATCGAAGGCTTCCCGTCGCGCCTGAAAGCCCCCCATGCGAGCCCGCGTTGTTTCCGGCATGCGCCCCACCGGCGCACTGCACCTCGGCCACTACCATGGCGCGCTGAAGAACTGGGTGCAACTGCAAGATGCAAACGACTGCTTTTTTCTGGTCGCCGACTGGCATGCCTTGACCACCTCCAGCCAGCATGAAGATGCGCTGGAGCGCCGGGTCTACGACATGGTGATCGACTGGCTGGCCGCCGGCATCGACCCGGACCGCGCCACGCTGTTCATCCAGAGCCGGCTGCCCGAGCATGCCGAGCTGTTCACGCTGCTGGCGATGCACACGCCCCTGTCCTGGCTGGAACGCACGCCTGCCTACAAGGACTGGCAGGCCCGCTGCGCCGAGCCCGGCAACCAGCGCGAACCGGCCAGCTACGGCTTCCTCGGCTACCCGCTGCTGCAGGCGGCCGACATCCTGCTCTACCGCGGCACGCTGGTGCCGGTGGGCGAGGACCAGGCGCCTCACGTCGAGATCACCCGCGAGGTGGCACGCCGCTTCAACCACCGCCACGGCCGCGAAGTGCTGCCCGAGCCGGCCACACTGCTGACCGACACGCCGCGCCTGCCCGGGCTGGACGGCGACAAGATGAGCAAAAGCTCGAACCACGGCGCGCACAACGCGATTGCGATGCGCGACACGCCAGCCCAGGTCACCGACAAGCTGCGCCGCATGCCGACCGACCCTCAGCGCGTGCGCCGCGATGACCCGGGCGAGCCGGCGCGCTGCCCCGTCTGGCCGCTGCACCAGGTCTACAGCGACGACAGCACGCGCCAGGCGCTGGCCCAGGGCTGCCGCAGCGCCGGCATCGGCTGCCTGGACTGCAAGCAACCGCTGATCGACGCCATCATCCGCGAGCAGCAGCCCTGGCACGAACGCGCCGAGGCCTGGCTGTCGCAGCCCAAGCAGCTGCAATGGGTGGTGGAGCTGGGCACCGAGCGCGCCCGCACCGTTGCTCGCCAGACCTTGAAAGACGTGCGCGAAGCCATGGGCTTGGCCTACCGGTGAACCCATTCCTCTGATGAACTTCCGCCTCTCCGCACCATGGCTGATGGTGCTGTCGTCCTTCCTGTTTGCCACCATGGGCGTCTGCGTGAAGCTGGCTTCGCAGCAATACAGCGCAGGCGAAATCGTCTTCTACCGCGGCTGCATTGGTGCGCTGTTCATCGCCGGCATCGCCCGCTGGCGCGGCGGCACGCTGCGCACCAGCGTGCCGATGATGCACACCTGGCGCAGCCTGGTCGGCGTCTCGGCGCTGGTGCTGTGGTTCTACGCCATCGGCAAGCTGCCGCTGGCCACCGCCATCACGCTGAACTACATGTCCTCGGTCTGGATGGCGCTGTTCCTGATCGGCGGCGCAGTGCTGCTGGGTGCGTCCAGGGTCGACGGCCGGCTGATCGCCACGGTGCTGGTCGGCTTCGCCGGCGTGGCGCTGGTGCTCAAGCCTTCGGTGGGCAGCGACCAGTTGATCGGCGCACTCTGCGGGCTGGTCTCCGGCATGCTGTCTGCCCTCGCCTACCTGCAGGTCACCGCGCTCGGCCGCGTCGGCGAGCCGGAATACCGGGTGGTGTTCTATTTCTCGCTCGGCGGCCTGCTGGCCGGCGGCTTGCTCGCCTTGAGCGACAGCGGCTTTCACGGCCACACGCTGACTGGCGCGCTGCTGCTGGTCGCCACCGGGCTGCTGGCCACCAGCGCGCAGATCCTGATGACACGCGCCTATGCCATCGGCCGGGTGCTGACCAATGCCAGCCTGCAGTACCTGGGCATCGCCTGGTCCTTCCTGTTTGGCGTGCTGGTGTTCCATGACCCCATCACCGGCTCGGCCCTGATGGGCATGGGCCTGATCATTGCCGCCGGCCTGGCCGCCACGCTGCTGCGCCACAAGGCCGCACCGGACGCACCCGAGCCAACCGACACCTGACCAAGGAGCACCGCACCATGAGCACCGCCGCCAAGCCCTGGGCCCCGCTGATCACCGCCGAGCAGCTGCAAGCGCTGCTGCAGCAAACGCCGCCACCGCTGCTGCTGGACTGCAGCTTCGACCTGGCGGACAGCGGTGCCGGCGAGCGCGCCTTCCTGGACCGGCACATTGCCGGCGCGCGCTACGCACACCTGGAGCACGAACTCAGCGCGCCCAAGAGTCCGGAAGGCTCGATCCGCGGCGGTCGCCATCCGCTGCCCACGCGCGAGGCCTTTGCAGAAGTCGCTGCGAGCTGGGGCCTGACGCCCGAGCGCGGTGTCGTCTGCTATGACCAGCAAGGCGGCCCGTATGCCGCGCGCGCCTGGTGGATGCTGCGCTGGCTCGGCCATGGCGCCGTAGCCGTGCTGGACGGCGGCCTGGCCGCGTGGCAGGCCGCAGGTGGCCCTGTCGAAAGTGGCGAAGCAGCGCCAGCCCAACCCGCGTCAAGCTACCCGCTGGGCGACACGACGATGCCGACCGTGCAGGCCGACACGCTGCTGCGCCAGCTCGGCCGGGTCACAGTGCTGGACGCGCGGGCCGGCGAACGCTTCCGCGGCGAGACCGAACCGCTGGACGCCGTGGCGGGCCACATCCCTGGTGCACTGAACCGCTTCTTCAAGGACAACCTGGGCTCGGATGGCCGCTTCCTGCCGGCGGCGGCGCTGCGCGCCACCTTCGAAGCCATGGGCCTGAAACCCGGGCAGGTGGTGAACCAGTGCGGCTCCGGCGTCACCGCCTGCCACAACCTGCTGGCGCTGGAACATGCCGGCATGAACGGCTCGGCCCTCTACCCTGGCTCGTGGAGCGAGTGGTCAGCCGACCCGGCCCGGCCTGTCGCCAGGAGTTGAAACAGGCGGCACTCCGTTTGCCCCTGTTGGGCTTGAGGCAGATCAAGCCCTTGCCACGAGGCAGGGCCACACTGTCGGCACCCGACCCACGGGTCGCCAGCTCGCCAGAAGGAGTGCAGCATGTACCAACATATCCTGGTCCCCACAGACGGTTCCGACATCACCGCCCAGGCCGTCCTGGCCGCCACCACGCTGGCCCGCACGCTGGGCGCCAAGCTGACCACCATCAGCGTCAAGGAGCCCTTCCCCTACAGCGCCATCAGCGAAATGCAGCCGGTGCCGCCGCAGGAGTTCTATGACGCGCAGGAGCGCATTGCTGCCGCCCGCGTCAAGGTCGTGACCGACGCCGCAGCCGCCGCTGGCGTGCCCTGCACCGCCTTCACCGTCGAAGCCGTGCACGCCTGGGAAGCCATCGTCGACCTGGCCAAGGACAAGGGCTGCGACCTGATCGTGATGGCCTCCCACGGCCGCCGCGGCGTCAGCGCGCTGCTGCTGGGCAGCGAGACGCAGAAGGTCTTGACGCACTGCAAGATCCCGGTGCTCGTCGTCAAATGAATTGCACCAAGGCCGCCGTTCGCGGGTAGCAGCGTCAGCCACGTGGCTTGTTGCGCCAACAGCGCAGCGGCGCCGGGCCGCCCCAAGCGGCTGCGCCAACCCGCCCGGCGGGTGGTCTTGCGTACTCGCGAGACCGGGTGCCCCATTCAATCGTGCATGAAGCTGATGGCGAATGAGACCAAGAGCAGGCCGGCGCCGATCCAGACAATCTGCGACACCAGGTCGCGCCAGGGCAGGCGCTTTTGCATCTGCGGCAGTAGGTCGGCCACGGCCACGTAGATGAAGCTGCTGGACGCGGCCACCATCAGGTACGGCATCACGCCGATCCACGCGCCCACCACGTAGTAGCCCAGCACGCCACCGACCACGGCCGCGAGGCCGGACAGCGCGTTGTAGAACAGCGCACGCTTGCGGCTCAGCCCGGCGTTGATCAGCACGATGGTGTCGCCGACTTCCTGCGGGATCTCGTGCAGGATGATGGCGATCGAGGTGGTCAGCCCCAGGTGCGGGTCGGCCAGGAAAGCGGCGGCAATGATCACGCCATCGCAGAAGTTGTGGATGCTGTCGCCCAGCAGCACGCTGAAGCCGCCGCGGCCGGCCCGTTCGGCATCGAAATGATGGTGGTGGTGGTGCCCGTCACCTTCGTGGTGATGATCGTGCCGGTACAGCTCGGCCTTCTCCAGCAGGAAGAAGAACAGCAACCCGCCCAGCAGCACCGCGAACAGCGTGTGCGGCTCGGCCTTGCCGCCCTCGAAGGCCTCCGGCATGACGTGCAGCAGCGCGGTGCCCAACAGCACACCGGCCGACAGGCTGACCAGGTGCTTGACCAGCTTGCTCAGCACGGCAAAGGTCAGCGAAGCAGCCACGACCACCGACAGCACGCCGCCGATTAGCGTGGACATCACAATGTAGAACAGCGTCATGGGTCAGACAAAAACAAAGCCGCGCCCGGGAGGGACGCGGCTGGAAGCCGGCAAGGATGCGAAGACTGCTGCGAAAGGACTCAGGCCACGCCGTGGCTGCGGAACCAGGCGCTGCAGCGCTGCCAGCCATCGTCGGCGGCAGACTTCAGGTAGCTGGCCCGGTAGTCCGCATTGAAGGCATGGCCGGCTTCGGGGTAGACCACGAACTCGGACTGTTTCGCCGCAGGGCTGCCACTGGCCAACGCCTTTTTCATCGTATCAACCGTGTCAAGCGTGATGCCGGTGTCCTTGCCGCCGTACAGGCCCAGCACCGGCGCCTTCAGCTCGCCCACCAGGTCCACCGGGTTCTTCGGCGACAGCGCATTCGGCTCGCCCACCAGTCGGCCATACCAGGCCACGCCCGCCTTCACCGCCGGGTTGTGCGCGGCGTACAGCCAGGTGATGCGGCCGCCCCAGCAAAAGCCGGTGATGCCCAGCTTGCTGGTGTCCATGCCCTGCGCCTTGGCCCAGGCGACGGTGGCGTCCAGGTCGCCCATGACCTGCGCGTCCGGCACCTTGGCGACGACCTCGCTGATCAGCTTGGCGATCTCGCCGTAGCTGCCCGGGTCACCCTGGCGCACGAACAGCTCGGGCGCAATCGCGCAGTAGCCCAGCTTCGCAAAGCGCCGCGCAACGTCGGCAATGTGCTCATGCACGCCGAAGATCTCGCTGATCACCAGGATCACCGGGGCGTTGGTCTTGCCCTGCGGCACCGCGCGGTAGGCCGGCATCTTGAAGTCGCCGACCGGGATCGTCACCTCACCGACCAGCAGGCCGTCGCTCGAGGTCTTGATCACCGTCTGCGCCATGATGGGCATGGCTGCGGCGGCAAAGCCTGTTCCCAACGCGGCGCGCACGAACTCGCGGCGCGAAGGCGGCGCGGCCGGCGGCAGCAAGGCCTGGGCATCGTCCGCCAATTGATTCACCATGGCATCCGGCGCGGTGTCCGGCAATGACGTGTGCTTCATGAGCGGCCTCCTCTCGCTGTGATCAGGATATGAGATTCTAAAAGCCAGGCCCATCTCCCGCGTCCCGCCCGGTCATCGTCCAGACGCAGTGCCTGCTTCACCAAGCCGCCAGCCACCACGGGGCACAATGCCGCCCCATGCCTCTCGCCGCGTCTTTTGCCCAACCGCCCGCCTCGGGCCCGCTCGCGTCCATCGACATGGGCTCCAACAGCTTCCGCCTGGAGATCGGGCAATTGCGCGATGGCCGTTACCGCCGGCTGCAATACCTGAAGGAAACCGTGCGCCTGGGCGCCGGCCTGGATGCGCAGGGCCTGCTGACCGAAGAAGCCAGCGAACGTGGCCTGGCCTGCCTGCGCCGCTTCGCCGGCACCCTCTCCGGCATGCGGCCAGGCCAGGTGCGCGCGGTCGCCACGCAAACCCTGCGCGAAGCCCGCAACCGCGACGCCTTCCTGCGCCGCGCCCAGGAAGCGCTGGGCTTTCCGATCGAAGTCATCTCGGGCCGCGAAGAAGCACGGCTGATCTATGCCGGCGTGGCCAAGCTGCAGCCTTCGCATGCCGAGCGGCTGGTGATCGACATTGGTGGCCGCTCGACCGAGATGATCCTCGGCTGCGGCCGCACACCCAGCCGCGCGGAGTCGTTCCAGGTGGGCAGCGTCAGCCTGTCGATGCGCTATTTCGCCGACGGCCGCTTCAGCGCCGAGGCCTTCCGTGCCGCGCAGATCGCGGCTGGTGCCGAGTTCGAAGAGGCACTGCAGCCGTTTGCCCGTTCGCTGTGGAAAGAGGCGCTGGGCTCTTCGGGCACCGCGGGCGCGGTTTCGGAAGTGCTGCGGGACTGCGGCGTGACCGATGGCCGCATCACGCCCGACGGCCTGCGCTGGCTGATGCAGCGCTGCATCGAAGCCGGCAGCGCCGACAAGCTGAACCTGCCAGGCATGAAGGCGGACCGCAAGCCGGTGATCGGCGGTGGGCTGGCCATCCTCTACACGCTGGCCATGCATTTCCAGATTGACGCGCTGCTGCCCGCCAAGGGCGCGCTGCGCCAGGGCGTGATCGTCGACCTGCACGACCGTTTGCTGGCGCACGAACGCGCCCCGGGCGGGGACGCCCACGCCGACAGCGTGCGCGTGCTGCAAAAGCGTTTTGAAGTCGACACCGCGCAGGCCGCCCGCGTCACCGACGTGGCCACCGAGCTGTACTCGCAACTGGCGGCGCAGCCCGACGAACAGGCCCTGACCGCCTTGCGCCGTGCGGCCCAACTGCACGAGCTGGGCCGCATGGTCTCGCACCATGACCACCACCGCCACAGCGCCTACCTGCTGGCGCATGTGGACGCGCCAGGCTGGTCGCAAAGCGAGCAACGCCAGCTGGCCGAGCTGGTGCTGGGCCAGCGCGGCGGGCTGAAGAAGGTGGACGAGCTGATCCGCCGCGGCGATGCAGTGCTGCAACTGCTGAGCCTGCGGCTGGCGGTGATCCTGTGCCACGCCCGCGGCGGCGACGAACCGACGCCGCAATCGCTGCAGTTGCAACGCAAGGCCGACAAGGTCACGCTGCAGACCGGTGCCGAGTGGGCCAACCTGCATCCGCGCACGCTGCACCTGCTGCGTGAAGAGGCGCAGGCCTGGTCAGACCCGACGCTGCCGATCAGCCTGGTGATCGGCGCGGCCAAGCGATAACGCAGCGCCAGGGCTGCAGCGCTTCAGCCGAGGGCGGCTGAAGCCAGCGGTGCCCAGTCGGCCGGCACAAAACCGACCGTGATGCGGCCATTCGGCCACTCGACCACCGGGCGCTTCACGACGCTGGGCTCGGCCAGCATCAGCGCCTGCGCGCTGGCCGCATCCACCACCGCGGCCTGCACTTCGGGCGCCAGCTTGCGCCAGGTCGTGCCCTGGCGGTTCACCAGCGGCTGCCAGCCAACAGCAGCCTGCCAGGCCGGCACACGTTCGGCCAGCACGCCCTGCTTCTTGAAGTCGTGGAACTCGACCGCCACGCCCTGCTCGGCCAGCCAGGCGCGGGCGCGCTTGACCGTGTCGCAGTTCGGAATGCCATAGAGCTTGGTCATCGGGTTCAACCCGCCAATGTGGCCAGCAGGCCGATCACGCCCAGGCCCAGCGCGGCGAGTGCGTCACCGGCAATGAGGCCGCCGCCGAACAGCGACGAAGAGCTCATGTCCTCCGGCAGCTCGGTTTCGCCCGGCTTGGGCTTTGGCTTGGGCAGCGAATTCAGGAAGCTGGAGATCACGCCGCCAATGGCGAACCAGGCGGAGGTGTTCAGGTTCACGAAGCCACCGAAGGACCACGCATAGGGGGAAGGCAGCACCACCGCGTCCAACACGAAGTCAGTGCAGAAGCCTGGCTTGCCGGAAGCAACGAAGCGCTGGTAGCCAGCGTTGCGCTTGATCAGCTTGCGCGCGAGTTCGACCGCAAAGCCGATGCCCACGCCAACCCAGATCGCCGTGCGCTGGTAAGGCTTGTCGTCCGTCAGGCTGCGCAGCACGCCGACGAACTTGTAGGTCATCGCCGCGCTCCATTCGGCCGGCTGCTCGCCGGCCTTCATCACCGTCTGGTCCAGCAGCAGCACCGGGTAGGCGGCCATGAACAGCTTGGCAAAACCCACCGCGACGACCGCGCCGACGAAGATGCCCGCGACCTGGTAGCGGAACTGCAGCGTGCGGCTGGTGCCCAGGCGCGCGCCGGTGGAACGGTCCTGCTGCATGTCGCCGGCCACGCTGACCGAGACCAGCAACACCGTGCCGGCCATCAGGCCGATGGCCGGGTCCTTCAAGCCGATGGCCGCCATCATCACGATGGAGACGACGAAGGCCGACGAGATCGGGTTCGAGTCGCTGATGCCTTGCGAGATGCCGTTGACCATCGCGAACAGGAACACCAGCAGCACCGCGAACACGAGGTAGAAGACCGGCTGGTTCAGCACATAGTGGCCGACACCCACGGTGGCCACGGCCCAGAAGCCAACCCACATGAACATGCGCTTGCTGTCCACGCGCTTCCAGGATTCGACGGTCGCCGTCGGCGCCGCGGTCCTGCCGGTCAGGCGCTGCCAGGCCTGCCAGAAGATCAGGCTCAGGTCGATGATGGCCGCGCCCATGATGGTGCCCAGCGCGATCAGGAACATGATCTTGCGGAACGGGTCGCCTTCGTGCAGCCAGCCGATGGAGACGAAGTACGGCACCAGCGCCCAGCCGATGCCACCGGCGATGATGGCCGGGATGCCGATGCGCGCACCGACCAGCATGCCCGCGCCCAGCGTGGAGGTGGACAGCTCGATGGTGCCCATGAAGGCCACCTTGGCCGCGGCCACGCCGCCAGCCAGGCCGAAGCCGATGCCGCTGCCCAGCTTGGCCACCGAGCGGCGCAGCAGCACCGGGTCGGTCAGCGCACGCAGGATGTTGGCCACCGCGAAACCCGAGGGGTACGGCAGCTGCAGCTTGTCGACCAGAATGGGCGTGTAGAGCATGCCCACGCCTGCGCCCAGCATGCCGATGCACAGCATGTAGAGCATCAACTGCCAGACCGGTGGCTGCGGCATGCCCATCCACACCATGGCCTGGATCAGCACGCCCATCGCGCTCATGCCGGCGACCGAGGCGGCCGCCGTCTGGATGAAGTTGGCACCGTGCTTGCCGTCGGAGCCGTAGCCCAACGTGACCACCGAGCCCAGCAGGCCGGCCAGCACCTGGCCGCCGACGAAAAAGCCGAGCGAGAAATTCATGTAGGAGGCTGTGACGCCACCCAGCGGGCCCAGCACCAGGATGCCCAGTGTCAGCAGCAGTGCGTGATAGCCCCAGCTGCCTTGGCGCGGCAGCCAGTTCCAGCGCTGGCCGGAGGGCACGTCGGCCGGCCCGGCCATGGGAACAGAAGTAGAAGTGGTCATGTCAAGCTAGAAAAGATGGCGGTTCGCATCGATGCCGGTCGACACCTGAAACCCGCAGGGATACGCGGGGCGGCAGCAACATGGCAAACAGCGGATTCTCCCCGGAAAGCACCTACCGGCACCACTGGGAGCAACGCCATGACCACGCCAGAACCGTGCCAGCGGCAAAGGCAAACGGCCAAGAAAAAAGCACCCAGGCTTTTGACCTGGGTGCTTGTTTTCAATCTTAATTTTGGTGGGCCCTGAGTGACTCGAACACTCGACCTACGGATTAAGAGTCCGCTGCTCTACCAACTGAGCTAAGAGCCCTGGGGGTCTGCGACGACAGAAGAAAAACTTGGTGGGCCCTGAGTGACTCGAACACTCGACCTACGGATTAAGAGTCCGCTGCTCTACCAACTGAGCTAAGAGCCCCAAGCAATGCCTGGCTCCCAACAAGTTGGAAAACCAGGCACCTTCTGAAATCATCTGGTGGGTTGTGCGGGATTCGAACCCACGACCAACGGATTAAAAGTCCGCTGCTCTACCGACTGAGCTAACAACCCCCGGCAGAGCCATCTATTATGGCATGCTTTTGACGGCTTGCAACGGTTTTGCACCATCAATCGCATTTTGCGCCGGCGCAGCCAGGCACAAGGCCACCAGCTCCGCCGCCGCCGCCATGCCCACGCTGGCCGTCACCATCACCGACGAGCCATACCCGGCACAGTTCAGGCTGCCATCCACCTCGCAGGCTTCGGCCGCCTCCGGCATCAGCACCGGTTCACGCGAAAACACGCAGCGCAGGCCGATGCGGCCCTGCCGAGGCGCGCCATGCTCGCGCCGCAGCCGGTTGCGCAGCGAGGCCAGCAGCGGGTCATGCGTGACGGCGGACAAGTCCTCCACTTCCAGCCGGTGCGGCTGCCGCTTGCCACCGGCCGCGCCGCTGCAGACCATGGGCACGCGTTGCGCCAGCGCCCAGGCCGCCAGCATCGCCTTGGCCTTGACCTGGTCGCAGGCGTCGATCAGCCCGTCGATGGGGCCTGGCAACAGCGCCGGCCAGTTGCCAGGCTCGGCAAATTCCTCGACCTGGCGCACCCGGCAACCGGGATGGATGTCGGCAATGCGCTCGGCCAGGGCCTGCACCTTGGCCTGGCCCACGGTGGCGCCCACTGCCTGCACCTGCCGGTTGATGTTGGACTCGGCCACCTGGTCCAGGTCGATCAGCACCAACTCGGCCACGCCGCAGCGCGCCAGCGCCTCGGCAGCCCAGGAACCAACGCCGCCCACGCCCACGATGGCCAGCCGCAGCCCGCGCAGCCGTTGGTAGCCCGCGTCGCCATACAGCCGCCGCAGGCCGCCGAAGCGCCGCTCCAGGTCGGCTTCCAGGGGATCGGTGAGCCCGTTCATCCCATGCGCTCCACGCGCCAGCTCTGGTAGTGCAAGGCAGCCCAGGCGCCAGCCACGATGGCGGCAGTCGCCAGCACGCTGCCAACCGACAAGGTGGACAGGCCACTCAGGCCCTGCCCCACGGTGCAGCCCAGCGCCAGGATGCCGCCAGTGCCCATCAGCAGCGCGCCGACGAGGTGGTTGGCCATGTCTTCCACGCCACCGAAGCTTTCCCAGCGGAAAGTGCGCGTCGCGAGCGCGACGGCGGCCGAGCCGACGACCACGCCGATGGGCATCACCACTGCCATCGTCAGCACCTTGCTGGCGTCGCTGTACATCGTCAGCCAGTCCACCACCGCAGCCATCGGGTTCACGAAGCTGAAGGACTCCATGCCACGCGTCGACGAAGCGAGGTAGGTCGGCTCCAGCGTATCGGGGTGTTCGGCAATGAAGCCAAGGTGGCCGGAGACCCACCACATCGCTGCGACCAGCAGGCCGATGCCGGCCCCTGCCAGCACCGCGGACGGCGCGCGCCCTTCGGGCTTCAGCAGCACCCACAGCCACAGCAGCGAACCGACGGCAAGGCCCAGCACCAGACCCAGCGCCTGCCGCGTGGCACCAAAGCTGGGGCCTAGCAGCGCCGGCAGGTCCTGGCCAACCGGCAGCGTGACGGCCAGCTTGTCCAGCGTGTTGACGCGCAGCACACCGGTGATGCCACGCAGCGCGGCGAGCGCGGCGAAGGCCATCACGAAAAACACGACCAGCGACTTCAGGTTGCCGCCGCCAATGCGCACCAGCGTCTTGTTGCCGCAACCCGAAGCCAGCACCATGCCGAAGCCGAACAGCGCGCCGCCGACCAGCGTGGACAGCCACAGCAGCCGCGGCGCGGTGTAGAGCGCTCGCGCAGGGTCGATCAAGCCGAAGCCGGCCAGCAGGCCAAAGCCCATCATCGCGGTGGCAATCGCCATCACCCACATGCGGGCGCGGGTCCAGTCGCCCATGTGGAACACATCGGCCACCGCGCCCATGGTGCAGAAATGGCTGCGCTGCGCCAGCGCACCAAAGGCCACCGACAGGATGAACGTGGCCCACAGCACCTGGTGGGTCAGGGCCGGGATGTCGATTTGCTGCATGGCCGCGATTTTAGGATCCGTGCCAAACCACAACCGAAACCCAGCGACCGCCGCGGATCCGGCTCTGCCGGTCCGCCAGCGGCGCCCCCTCGAGGGGGCGCGCGTCAGCGCGTAGGGGGTGGGCTATTTCAGGGAGACGAGACGCTCCTTGGCAGCCTGAGCTGCTTCGGATTTCGGGAATTGCTTGATCAGGTCTTCCAGCGTGCGCTTGGCGGACTTGTTGTCCTTCATCTCGGCCTGGCAGTTGGCCACGGCCAGCCAGCCTTCTGGCGCGCGCACATGCTCTGGCGCACCAGCCAGGAAGGCCTTGAAGGTGACGATCGCGTCCTTGTACTGGCGCAGGCCGTATTGCGCATTGCCCAGCCAGTAGCGCGCCGAGTCGGTGTAGCCGCTGGACGGGTAGCGCTTCATCAGGCTCTGCAGACCGACAGCCGCCTTGTCGAAGTCACCGTTGCGCAGGCTGGCCATCGCGTCGTCGTAAAGCTTCTTCTCTTCCGGATCGGCGCTGAAGTCCTTGCCGTCGACCGAGACCGGCTGCGGCTCGAACTTCCTCATGCGCTCGTCCACGCCGACCTGGATGTCCTTCTGCTTGCGCTGGACTTCGGACAGGTCGCGCAGCATCTGCTCTTCCTGGCCGCGCATGCGCGCCATCTCGGCGCGCAGCTGCTCGTTCTGGCTGTTCAGGTCCAGCAGGCCTCGCTGCAGTTGCTGGACCTGGTCGGCCAGCTCCTGCAGCCGGGTGCGGAGCATTGTTTCGGTCTGGGCCTGCTTGCTGCGCAGGTCCAGGATGGCCTTGCGGGCCTCGTCGTCGTCAAACACGCCCGCATGGGCCGGCACTGCCGACAGCCACAGGCCGGACAGCGCCAGGGCGGCAGGCAGGAATTTCAGCCAGCGGGTCATGGTTTCAGCGGTCCTTCAGCTCGGCGCGGCGGTTCTTGGCCCAGGCGGCTTCGTCGCTGCCCTGCACGGCCGGACGCTCCTCACCATAGCTGACCGATTCCATCTGCCCGTCGGCCACGCCCAGCAGCGCCAGCGACTTCTGCACCGCCTCGGCGCGCTTCTGGCCCAGCGCCAGGTTGTATTCACGGCCACCGCGCTCATCGGTATGGCCTTCGATGGTCAGCTTGCGTTGCTTGCTGGCATTCAGCATCTTGGCATTGCCTTCCAGCACCGAGCGGAACTCTTCCTTGACGACAAAGCTGTCGAAGTCGAAGTACACGACCTTGCCGACGGCCGAAGCGCCCAGGTCGTTCTTGTTCAGGTCCACCGTGTTGACGCCGCTCTGCGAAGTTTGCGCGGGCGGCTGGCTGTCGACCGCTTTCGGGGTGCGGGTCTCGACCGGCGTGTCGTCCAGCTTCACGCTGGAGGCGCAACCAGCGGCCAGCAGCGTGGTTGCCAGCATGGCGCCCAGGCCGGCGCGTTGAATGGGCGAAAAGGACAGGGACTGGGACATGGAAGACTCCTTGTTGTAAGTGATGCAGCTTGTGGTGCAGCGTTGGCTCGCGAAGACTGGGCTTTGTGCTCAGCGGCCGAAGGGGCCCCAGACCGGTTCGCGAATGTCTTGCCCGCTGGTGAGCAGGCGGGTCCTGATCTTGCCATCCAATGTGGAAGTCATCAGCACTTCCTGGCCACGCGTGCGGGTGGCGTAGATCAGGAAGCGGCCGTTGGGCGAGAAGCTCGGGCTTTCGTCATCGCTGGTGTCGCTGACGGTTGTCAGGTTGCCGCTGGCCAGGTCCATGGTCATGACCTTGAAGGTGCTGCCGCCCTGGCGCTGCACAAAGGCCAGCGTCTTGCCGTCAGGGCTGATGGCCGGGCTGATGTTGTAGCTGCCGTTGAAGGTCACGCGCTCGGCATTGCCGCCATTGACCGGCTGGCGGTAGATCTGCGGCGAGCCGCCGCGGTCGCTGACGAAGTACAGCGCGCTGCCGTCCGGCGTGAAGGCCGGCTCGGTGTCGATGGCGCTGCTCTGCGTCACGCGGCGCGGCGTGCCGCCTTCGCGCGGCATCAGGAAGATCTGCGAACCGCCTTCGCGCGACAGCGTCACTGCCAGCGTCTGGCCGTCCGGCGACCAGGCCGGTGCGCTGTTCGAGCCCCGGAAGTTGGCGACTTGGCGGCGCGCCCCGGTCGAGGTGTCCTGCACATAGACCACCGGCTTGTGCGACTCG
The DNA here is from genome assembly GCF_021043325.1 of Ideonella azotifigens. NCBI lineage: Bacteria > Pseudomonadati > Pseudomonadota > Betaproteobacteria > Burkholderiales > Sphaerotilaceae > Ideonella > Ideonella azotifigens. The sequence continues at coordinate 135,581 of NZ_JAJNKD010000015.1, read as the reverse complement.
AACGAGACGTAGGCCAGTTCCTTGCCGTTGGGCGACCAGGCTGGCGAAATGATGGGCTCGCCGCTGGTGACCGCGACCTGGCCGCCTTCGCCGTCGGCATCGGCCACGCGCAGCGCGTAGCGGCCACCGCCCTTGGTCACGTAGGCGATGCGGGTCGCGAACACGCCTTTCTCGCCGGTGAGCTTCTCGTAGATCGCATCGGCAATGCGGTGAGCCGCCAGCCGCAGGTCGGGGGCAGGCACGGCCAGGCTCTGGCCACCCAGGTCGCTGCCCTTGACCACGTCCCACAGCTTGTAGCGCACGTCGAAGCGGCCGTCGGCCAGCCGGGCGACCGAGCCGGCGACCAGCGCATCCGCGCCGCGGCCACGCAGGTCGTTGAAGGACGGGCTGCCGGTTTCGTCGTGCTGGGCCGCACCGTCAACGAAGCGGAACAGGCCGCTGCGCTCCAGGTCGGCCCGGATCACCGGCGAGATGGGCTGCGAACTGTTCTCCTCGTCGCGGAAGCGCAGCAGCGCAATCGGCAGCTGGGTCGCCCCGATGCCGGCGATCTCGACTCGAAATTGGGCCAGGGCCGGCAAAGCGGCCGTGGTTCCGAGGGCGCCTAGCGCGCCCAAAGCATTACGTCTGTTCCACATGCGTAGAGGGCTCGATTCCAAAAACGCGCAACAAGTTCCATGCCGGCGTCAATTGTGGGCTGCGGCGCATTGTAGGCAGAGCAACAACGATAATCGCTGCCGGGCCCGCTCCAGGTCGCTCTCACAGAACATGACCCCTTCCTTCTTTCAGCGCCTGCGCCGCCTGGCTCCCCACTTCAAGGGTGGCCGCGGGGCCTGGGCCATCTCCATCGTGGCCTCGGTGCTCGTGGCTTCCACAGAACCAATGACCGCTGCCTTGATGAAGCCGCTGATCGACCGCGGCTTCAAGGAAGGCGCACTGCCGCTGTGGCAGGTGCCGGTGGTGGTGATCGGCCTGTTCGTGCTGCGTGGCGTGTCCGGCTTCATCTCGCAGTATTCGCTGGCCTGGGCCGCCAACCGCGGCGTGCTGTCGCTGCGCACCGCCATGTTCGACCACCTGATGAAGGCCGCGCCCGCGCTGTTTGGCAGCCGCAGCGCCAGCAGCCTGACCAACACCCTCGTTCATGAAGTGCAGGCCGGCGCGCAGCAGATGATGAACGGCATGAACACGATGGTGAAGGACTCGCTGACATTGATCGGCCTGTTCGGCTACCTGATGTATTTGAACTGGCAATTGACGCTCCTGGTCTCGGTGCTGCTGCCCGCCGTCGCCTGGGTCATGCGCAGCGTGGGCGCGCGGCTGCGCAAGCTCAGCAAGGCCAGTGCCACCGCCACCGACGAACTCGCCTACGTGGTCGAGGAAAACGTGCTGGCCTGGCGCATCGTGCGCATGCACGGTGCGGCCAGGATCGAGGCCGCGCGCTTCGAGAAGGGCAGCGAGCGCCTGCGCAGCCTGCTGCTGAAGTCGGTCGCGTCCAGCGCCAGCATCACGCCGCTGACACAGGTGCTGGCCTCGGTCGCGATGTCTGGCGTGATCGTGGTGGCGCTGTGGCATGCGCGCTCCAGCGGCGCCTCGGTCGGCAGCTTCGTCTCGTTTGTCACCGCGATGCTGATGCTGATCACGCCGATCAAGCACCTGTCGGACGTGATGGCCCCCATCACCCGTGGCCTGACCGCCCTGGAGCGCGGGCTGGACATGATCGAACACAGCCCGGCCGAGACCGGCGGCAGCTACCAGGTCGAGCGCAGCAGCGGCCACCTGCAGCTGGAAGACGTGAACCTGCGCTACCGGCCAGACCAGCCGCAGGCGCTGGACGCCGTGACGCTGGACATCCGCGCCGGCGAAACGCTGGCACTGGTCGGCCCCTCGGGCGCCGGCAAGTCCACGCTGGTGCACCTGATGCCGCGCTTCGTCGAACCCGACAGCGGCCGAGTGATGCTGGACGGCGTGCCGCTGGTCGAATGGGACGTGGGCTCGCTGCGCCGCCAGTTCGCGCTGGTCAGCCAGGACGTGGTGCTGTTCAACGACACGGTGGCCAACAACGTGGCGCTGGGCGAAGAGACCAACGTGGAGCGCGTGCGCGAAGCGCTGCGCAGCGCCAACCTGCTGGACTTCGTGATGAGCCTGCCACAGGGGCTGGACAGCCCCATCGGCCACAACGGCAGCCAGCTCTCCGGCGGCCAGCGCCAGCGCATGGCGATTGCCCGCGCGATCTACAAGGACGCGCCCATCCTGATCCTGGACGAAGCCACGTCGGCACTGGATGCCGAAAGCGAGCATCTGGTGCAGCAAGCGCTGGACCGGCTGATGCAGGGCCGCACCACGCTGGTCATCGCCCACCGGCTGGCCACCATCGAGCGTGCCGACCGCATCGTCGTGATGGACGGTGGCCGCGTCGTCGAACAAGGCAGCCACCAGCAACTGCTCGCGCAGGGCGGCCTGTACGCGCGGCTGCACGGCATGCAGTTCCGCAGCTGAAAGAACGACCCCCTTCACCGCACTCCATGAACGACCTGAAGCTCTCCCCCATCGTCGCCGGCGCCTGGCGCCTGTCCGAGTGGCAGCTCGACGTGCCGCAGCGCCTGGCCTGGATCGAGGGCTGCATCGCGCGCGGCCTGACGAGCTTCGACCATGCCGACATCTATGGCGGCTACGAGGTCGAGGCATTGTTCGGCGAGGCGCTGGCCGCAGCGCCTGGCTTGCGCGAGCGCATGCAGCTGGTCAGCAAGTGCGGCATCAAGCTGAGCACGCCGAACCGGCCCAGCCACGCGATCAAGTCCTACGACAGCTCGGCCGCGCACGTGCGCGCTTCCGTCGAAGCCTCGCTGAAGGCCTTGCACACAGACAGGCTGGACCTGCTGCTGATCCACCGCCCTGACCTGTTGCTGAACGCCGATGAACTCGCGCGCTGCTTCGAGCAGCTGCGCAGCGAGGGCAAGGTGCTGAACTTCGGTGTGTCCAATTTCACCGCCTCGCAGTTCGCGCTGCTGAACAGCCGCTTCCCACTGCTGACCAACCAGCTCGAATGCTCGCCGCTGCACCTGGACCCGCTGGACGACGGCAGCTTCGACCAGCTGCAACAGCTGCGCCTGCGCCCGATGATCTGGTCCCCGCTGGCCGGCGGCCGCCTGTTCACCGGCACCGACGAACGCTCGCTGGCCGTGCGCGCCGTGCTGGCCGACATGAGGGAACGCCTGGGCGGCGCCAGCGCCACCACGCTGGCCCTGGCCTGGCTGCTGCGCCTGCCCTGCCAACCCATCCCGGTCATCGGCTCACACCGTCTGGAAGCCGCCGACGAAGCCATGGCGGCGACCAAGCTCGAACTCAGCGCCGAAGATTGGTACCGGATCTGGATGGCCGGCGCGGGACGCGAAGTCGCCTGACATCCGACGAGGGCCGCGAGCGCGGCCCTCGTGGACAGCAAGCTACATCAGGACGATGTCGTACTGCTCCGGGTTCATCGTCGGCTCGGCGGACAGCGAGATCGGCTTCTTGATGAAGGCGGAGAGGTCGGCCAGGTGCTGGCTTTCTTCGTCCAGCAGCATCTCGACCACCGAGGCGCTGGCGAGCACGCGGAATTCCTTGGGGTCGAACTGGCGGGCTTCGCGCAGGATCTCGCGCAGGATGTCGTAGCAGACGCTGCGCGCTGTCTTGACCTGGCCGCGGCCGGCGCAGGTAGGGCATGGCTGGCACAGCATGTGGGCCAGCGATTCGCGGGTGCGTTTGCGCGTCATCTCGACCAGGCCCAGCTGCGTGAAGCCGCTGACCGTGGTCTTGGTGCGGTCGCGCCCCAGCTGCTTCCTGAATTCGCTCAGCACCGCGTTCTGGTGCTCCTCGCGCACCATGTCGATGAAGTCGACGATGATGATGCCGCCCAGGTTGCGCAGGCGCAGCTGGCGGGCAATGGCGAGTGCCGCTTCCAGGTTGGTCTTGAAGATGGTGTCGTCGAAATTGCGCGCGCCGACAAAGCCGCCGGTGTTGACGTCGACGGTGGTCAGCGCCTCGGTCTGGTCGATGATCAGGTAGCCGCCGGACTTCAGGTCCACGCGCCGCGCCAGCGCCTTGGCAATCTCTTCCTCGATGCCGAACAGGTCGAAGATCGGCCGCTCGCCGCGGTAGTGCTCCAGCTTGGCGGAAGAGGCCGGTGTGTAGGCCGTGCCAAAGGCTTTCAGCAGGTCGAACTGCTGCTGCGAATCTATGCGGATGGCCTGCGTCTGCTCGGTTGCCAGGTCGCGCAGCACGCGTTCGGCCAGGCCCAGGTCCTGGTGCAGCAGCGAGCCGGCCGGCTGGGACACCGCGCGCTGGCGGATCAGGCCCCAGGTCTTGCGCAGGTAGGCAATGTCGTCGCCCAGCTCGCTGTCGCTGGCTTCCTCGGCATTGGTGCGGAGGATGAAGCCACCGCCACCGCCTTCTTCGGGCTTGCCAACCAGCGCCTGCATGCGCGTGCGCAACTGCTCACGCGCTTCGGGCGAGCCGATCTTCTGAGAGATGCCGATGTGGTTGTCCTGCGGCAGGAAGACCAGCATGCGACCGGCCACGCTGATCTGCGTGGACAGCCGCGCGCCCTTGGTGCCGATGGGGTCCTTGATGACCTGCACCGTGAGCGTCTGGCCTTCGAAGACCTGCTTCTCGATCGGCAGCGGCGGCGCGTTGGTCCCGTCGCCGCGACCGTTGTCGCCCTTGCCGTGGTGCGGGCCGCTGCTGTGCAGGTCGGCCACGTGCAGGAAAGCGGCGCGCTCCAGGCCGATGTCGATGAAGGCGCTCTGCATGCCGGGCAGCACGCGGGCGACCTTGCCAAGGTAGACGTTGCCGACGAGGCCCCGTTCCAGCGAGCGCTCCAGGTGCAGTTCCTGCACCGCGCCGTTTTCGATGATGGCGACCCGGGTCTCTTGTGGGGACCAGTTGATCAGGATGTCGTGCATGCGTGGCGGCCGGTGGCCTGTTGGCCTGACCCTGCGGCTGCCGGCACGGCGTCGTCAGAATCGTACGCGGGCCTGGCGCAGCAGCTGGGTTGTCTCGTAAAGGGGCAAACCCATGATACCGGAGTAGCTCCCGGCGATGCGCGCGATCCAGCCGGCCAGCGAGCTCTGGATGGCATAGGCGCCGGCCTTGCCAAACGGCTCGCCACTGGCCACGTAATGGCTGAGCACTTCGACGGGGATCTCTGCAAAGCGCACGCTGGACAGGCTGAGCGCAAAGCGGCTGCGCCGGCCGTCGTGCACGCCCACGGCGGTCAACACCCGGTGGCTGCGGCCGGACAAGGCCTGCAGCGTGGCCAGCGCATGCGCCGCATCCACCGGCTTGCCGAGGATGCGCCGGCCCAGCGCGACCGTGGTGTCAGAGCACAGCACCGGCGCCGCCGGCAGCCCGCGGGCCTTCAAGCGCTCGCGCGCGGCGACCAGCTTGTTGCGTGTCACCCGCTGCACATAGTCGGCCGGCAGTTCGCCGCGCACCTCGGCCTCCAGTGCCTCGGCGTCTTCGTCCGGCGCAGGCAGCAGCAACTCGTGGCGCACGCCGAGCTGGTCCAGCAACTGGCGGCGGCGCGGGCTTTGGGAGGCGAGGTAGACAAAGGCGTGCATGACCGGCATTCTCAGGCGACGGCGCCACTCTGCCGAGAACGCGCCGCAGCACGCACTGTCCAGCGTGCGCGCAGGAACCTCAGTGCAGGTTCGCCCACCCAGCGCGACACGCCAGAGGCCAGCAACACGCTCAGCAGCAGGAAGACCGCCAGCAAGGGCAGGCGCTGGACCGGTTGCAAGGTGTCGCGCTGAAAGAACTGCAGCAGCCCGGCCAGCACCAGCACATGGAACAGGTACAGCTCGTAGCTGTGGCGGCCCAGCCAGCGCAGCGGCGTGAGCAAGCTGTCCAGCCGCCCGCGCCAACCCACGACCACCGGCTGCGGGCCTCGCGAAGCCCACAACCAGATGGCGGTGCAGCCCAGCAGCGCACTGAAGGTCCAGCCCGGATGGGCCATGAAGGACTGGCTCCACACCGCGACCATGCCTGCCACCGCCAGCCAGCGCACAGGCGCAGCCCAGCGCGCCGGCAGCCGCCAGCGCTGGCTGGCCAGCGCACACAACACGCCCGCAGCGATGGCGTCAAAGCAGGCCGGATAGGCGTAGAGGAAATCGATGTCGTTGCCTGGGTGCAGCGTGCGGTAGACCGGCCCCAGCACCAGCAAGGCAACAGCCGCCAGCGCGATCCACTGAGGCCGCTTCAGCAAGCGGCACAGCAGCGGAAACAGCAGGTAGAACGCCTCTTCGACCGACAGTGACCAGTAGACGTTCAAGCAATAGTGGAAGTAGCCCCAGCCTTCCTGCTGCATCAGCAGGTTGTGCCAGAAGCCCAGCACCGAGGCCAGCGCAATCAACCAGCGCTGCGCGGGCAGTGGCGGCCCGCGCTGGTCACTGCCGAAATACGGCAGCCCGCCGACCCAGCCCAGCAGCACGATGACTGCCAGCGCCAGCAGCAGCGGAGGCAGGATGCGGCTGGCACGCTCGACGTAGAAGCGGCGCAGGTCGATGTTCGCCAGCCCGCCATCGCGCTGCAGGACCTGGCGCGTGATCAGGAAGCCCGAGATCACGAAAAACAGCGTCACACCGTAGTTGCCGCGCAGTGTCAGCACCCCCAGCAGCGGCTTGCCGAGCAGGTCGCCCAGCGGGCTTTTCAGCAGCCCGAAGGCCAGCGTGAAGTGCAGCACCAGCACGCTGAGGATGGCCACGCCGCGCAGCGTGTCGACGCGCAGCGAACGGGAAGCATGGAACGGCAATGGCGCGGCGGCAGTGTTCAAGGCGAAGGGCAACAGCAAACGCGTCGAACACCGCGGCTCAGGCCACGCGGCTCACTCGCGGTGGTAAGGATGGCCGTTGCGCAGTGACCAGGCGCGGTACAGCGCCTCGGCCAGGAACACGCGCACAAAGGCATGCGGCAGGGTCAGGTCGGACAGGCGCAGCGTCTCGTCGGCCGTGGCCTTCAGGGCCGGGTCCAGGCCATCAGGACCGCCAACGAAAAACACCACGTCGCGCCCGTCACCCAACCAGAACTCGAAACGACGCGCGAGCTCCGCGGTGGTCAGGCGGGTGCCGCGCTCATCGAGGATGACGCGGCGGGCACCTTTGGGGCAGGCCGCTTCCAGGCGCGAGGCCTCGGCGGCCATCAGCTGCTCGGTGCTCTTGCCACCGCGCGGCTCGGCCTTGACGGCCCTCAGCTCCAGCTTCGCATCGGCCGGGAAACGCTTGGCGAAGTCCTCGTAGGCCACGTCAGCCCAGGCCGGCTGGCGCTGGCCGACGGCGGCAAGCACGAGGCGCATCAGGCGCTGCGGCTCAGCGCGCGGTCTTGCGCGGTGCGGCCTTCTTGGCCGGCGCCGCCTTCTTTGCGGCAGCCTTCACAGGTGCGGCCTTGGCAGGCGCAGCCTTGGCTGGCGCCCGCGTGGCGCTCTTGGCAGGCAACTTGCCGGCAGTCTTGATGACACCCTTCTTGGCGGCCACCGGCTTGACGACCAGGGTCTTGACCGGCGTGGCCTTGGCAATGGCCTTCTTGGTTGCGTCCTTGGCGGCCGTCTTCCTGGCTTCTGCCTTGGCGGCTGCAGCCTTGGCCACGGCCTTGGCACTGGGCATGGGCTCCGGCCGTGCTTCCGGCTTGGCCAGCTTGCCGCTGCTGGTCTTGCGGGCCGGGCGGGACGTGGGCGTCGCCAGCGCTTCGGCCTTGGCCGAGGCCTTCTTCGGCTTGGCGGTCTTCACCGGCTTCGCAACCGGTTCATCGTCCTCTTCTTCCTCTTCGGAAGCCTTGACCAGCGAGACCTGGCTGCTGCCAAGCTTGATCTTGACCGGCTTGCCGCCCCAGATCTCTTCGAGGCGGTAGTAGTCGCGAATGGCTGGCTGCATGATGTGGGCGACAGCGGCGCCGCAGTCCACGATGATCCATTCGCCGTTGTCTTCACCCTCGGTACGCAGCACCTGCAGGCCTTGGCGCTTGACCGATTCGCGCACGCTGGAAGCGAGCGCCTTGGTCTGGCGGTTGCTGGTGCCCGAGGCCACGATGACACGCTCGAACAGCGGCGACAGGTGCTCGGTGTTGAAGACCACGATGTCCTGGGCCTTCACATCTTCGAGGCCATCGACGATGGCGCGTTGCAGTTTGCGGATGTCCATTCAGCGGCCGGGGGGCGCCCGGTAGAGGAGGTGTTGATCAATATAGCGCGCCACCGCCTCACCGACCAGCGGTGAAACCGGCTGCCCGGCAGCGATGCGTTCGCGGATGCCGGTGGCGCTGATGTCGGTACGGGGCAGCGGCAGCACGTTCATGGCGTGTGCCAGGCCCGACCAGGCGGCCGGCGGACTGGGGGTTCGGCCCTCGCGAGCAGCGACGGCAAATGAGACCAGGGAGCGCAATTGTGCCGCATCCCGCCAGGTGTCGAGTCTGGCGTACTGATCCTGACCGATCACCAGCACCAGCTCGGCCTCTGGAAACTCGGCTTTCAGTTCGCGCGCCGTGTCCACCGTGTAGCTCGGCCCTTGACGCTGCAGCTCGCGCAAATCCAGTGTTTGCCGCGGCTCGTCAGCCATCAACAGCCGCACCATCGCCGCCCGGTCTTCCGCTGGCGCCAGCGCGCCAGCGGGCTTCTGCCAGGGCGCGCCGGCCGGCAGCCAGCGCAACTCATCCAGTTGCAGCGACTGCACCGCGACACGGGCCAGCGTCAGATGCGCCAAATGCGGCGGATTGAAGCTACCGCCGAACAGGCCGATCCTGAGGGCCCGTCGGCGCGTCACAGCGCCTCGTCGGCCCAGTCCCGCGGCCGCAAGAAATCGCTGTACAGCTTGGCCTCGGCGGTGCCGGCTTCAGGCGCCCAGTCGTAACGCCAATTCGCCATCGGCGGCATGGACATCAGGATGGCCTCGGTGCGGCCGCCGGACTGCAGGCCGAACAGGGTGCCGCGGTCCCACACCAGGTTGAACTCGACGTAACGCCCGCGCCGATAGGCCTGGAAATCGCGCTCGCGCTCGCCGTAGGGCATGTCGCGGCGGCGCTGCAGAATGGGCTCGTAGGCGGCGAGGAAGGCATCGCCGACGGCGCGTGTCATCGCGAAGCTCTGCTCGAAGCCCAGCTCGTGGAAGTCGTCGAAAAAGACGCCGCCAATGCCGCGTGGCTCCTGCCGGTGCTTGAGGAAGAAGTACTCGTCGCACCACTGCTTGAAGCGCGGGTACAGCGCGTCGCCGAACGGCGCCAATGCGTCGCGGCACGTGCGGTGGAAGTGTGCCGCATCCTCTTCGAAGGCGTAGTACGGCGTGAGGTCCATGCCACCACCGAACCACACCACCGGCTCGCGGCCCTCGGGCTTGGCGACGAAGCAGCGCACGTTCATGTGCACCGTCGGCACAAACGGGTTGCGCGGGTGGAAGACCAGCGACACGCCCATGGCCTCGAACGGCGCACCCGCCAGTTCGGGCCGGTGCGCGCTGGCCGAAGGCGGCAACTGCTGGCCCTGCACATGGCTGAAGTTGCAGCCACCGCGCTCCATCAGCTGGCCTCCTTCGATCAGGCGCGAAATGCCGTCGCCGGTCAAACGGGCACCAGGCTCGCGCTGCCAGGCATCCGTCAGGAAAACCTGGCCTTCGAGCTCACCGAACCGGCCCACGATACGGGCCTGGAGGTCCAGGAAGTAGCGGCGCAATGCCTGCGTGTCGACCAAACGATGGCTCCCGGTTCAACGCTTGATCGCGCGGTGGCCGATGTCGGTGCGCCACTGCGCGCCGTCGAAGGCAATGCCCTGCATCAGCTCGTAGGCGCGCTGCTGCGCGGTGCGCGCCGAGTCGCCCAGCGCGGTCACGCACAGCACGCGGCCGCCGGAGGTCAGGGTCTGGCCGTCCTTGGCCACCGTGCCGGCATGGAAGACCATGCCGTCTTCGGTGCCGGCGGCGTTGGCCGGCAGGCCGGTGATGGCGTCGCCCTTGCGCGGCTCGGCCGGGTAGTTGGCGGCAGCCATCACCACGCCCAGCGCGAAGCGGCGGTCCCATTGCAGCGTGACCTGGTCCAGCGTGCCATCCGTGGCATGCAGCATCACGTCGACCAGGTCGCTCTTGAGCCGCATCATGATGGGCTGGGTTTCCGGGTCGCCCATGCGGGTGTTGAACTCCAGCGTCTTGACCTGGCCGTCGGGCGAGATCATCAGCCCGGCGTAGAGGAAACCGGTGAACGGAATGCCGTCTTTCGCCATGCCGGCTATCGTCGGCAGGATGACCTCGTGCATCGCGCGGGCATGCACGTTGGGCGTGACGACGGGGGCCGGCGAATAGGCGCCCATGCCGCCGGTGTTCGGTCCGGTGTCGCCATCGCCAATGCGCTTGTGGTCCTGGCTGGTGGCCAGCGGCAGCACGTTCTTGCCGTCGCACAGCACGATGAAGCTGGCTTCTTCGCCCAGCAGGAATTCCTCGATCACGACCCGCGCGCCGCCCGCGTTGTGCACCACGCCCAGCCCGTTGCCTTCCAGCATGAAGTCGATCGCCTCGTGCGCCTCGGCCAGCGACATGGCCACGACCACGCCCTTGCCGGCCGCCAGGCCGTCGGCCTTGACGACGATGGGCGCGCCGATCTTGTCGACGTAGGCGTGCGCCTGGGCGGCATCGGTGAAGGTGCCGTAGGCTGCGGTGGGAATCGCGTGCCGCTGCATGAAGTCCTTGGCGAAGGCCTTGGAGCTTTCGAGCTGGGCGGCGGCCCTGGTCGGGCCGAAGATGCGCAGGCCGCGGGCGCGGAAGATGTCAACCACGCCCTGGGACAGCGGCGCTTCGGGGCCAACCACCGTCAGGCCGACCTTTTCCTTCTGCGCGAAGTCGGCCAGCGCCGTGGGGTCGGTGATGGGCACGTTGGTCAGGCGCTTGTCCAGCGCGGTACCGCCGTTGCCGGGTGCCACGAAGACATGCTGCACCTTCTGGCTTTGCGCCAGTTTCCAGGCCAAAGCGTGTTCACGGCCGCCGGAGCCGATGACGAGGATGTTCATGATGGGTGGGCCGTCTTTTCTGATTGTTTTTCTGGAATTTACTGCTCGAGTTCGGCGTTGTGATAGACCTCCTGGACATCGTCCAGGTCCTCGATCACGTCCAGCAGCTTCTGCATGCGCTCGGCATCGTCGCCGCTCAATGCAATGGTGTTTTCGGCCCGCATCGTGACCTCGGCAATCTCGGGCTTCAGGCCGGCGGCCTCCAGCGCGTTCTTGACCGCCTCGAATTCGGTCGGCGGCGTCAGCACCTCGATGGCGCCGTCGTCGTCGGTGATGACGTCATCGGCGCCGGCTTCCAGCGCCACTTCCATGACCTTGTCTTCCGACACGCCCGGCGCGAACACCAGCTGGCCGCAGTGCTTGAACTGGAAGGCCACCGAGCCTTCGGTGCCCATGTTGCCGCCGTACTTGCTGAACGCGTGGCGCACATCGGCCACGGTGCGCACGCGGTTGTCGGTCATGCAGTCGACGATGATGGCCGCGCCGCCAATGCCGTAGCCCTCGTAGCGGATTTCCTCGTAGTTCACGCCTTCGAGGTTGCCCGTGGCCTTGTCGATGTTGCGCTTGACCGTGTCGACCGGCAGGTTCACCGCCTTGGCCTTTTCGACCGCCAGCCGCAGCCGCGGGTTGGCCGAGACATCGCCGCCGCCCAGCCGGGCCGCGACCATGATCTCACGGATGACCCGCGTCCAGGCCTTGCCCCGCTTTTCGTCCTGACGACCTTTGCGGTGTTGGATATTGGCCCATTTCGAGTGCCCAGCCATGACAGAGTTCTCCTGCGCCCGGGCACGCCAAAGCCGACCCGGGGCATTTCAAGTTTCTTGGATAGACTGAGATTTTACTTGGTGGCCTGTCGGCCGCCACGAGGAGACTTCGATGGCCGACCCTCTGCTCGTCGCGCAACACGGCGACACCCGCTGCGAACTGCTGCCCGAGCTGGCCAACCGCCACGGCCTGATCACCGGCGCCACCGGCACCGGCAAGACCATCACGCTGCAAACCCTGGCCGAGGGTTTCTCCCGCATCGGCGTGCCGGTCTTCATGGCCGACGTGAAGGGCGACCTGACCGGCATCAGCCAGGCCGGCAGCCTGAGCCCCAAGCTTGCCGCCGTGCTGAAGGAACGTGGCCTGGACGCACCGGCATCTGTCGCCTGCCCCACCACGCTGTGGGACGTGTTCGGCGAGCAGGGCCACCCGGCGCGCGCCACCATCAGCGACATGGGGCCGCTGCTGCTGGCCCGCATGCTGGCACTCAACGAGACCCAGGCCGGTGTGCTGAACCTGGTCTTCAAGATCGCCGACGACCAAGGCCTCTTGCTGCTGGACCTGAAGGACCTGCGCGCGATGCTGCAGCACGTGGGCGACAACGCTTCGCAGTTCACGACCGAGTACGGCAACGTCAGCGCCGCGTCCATCGGCGCGATCCAGCGCGGCCTCCTGCAGATCGAACAGCAAGGCGGCGACCAGTTCTTCGGCGAGCCGATGCTGAACATCGCGGACTTCATGCAGACATCCGATGGCCTTGGCGTCATCAACATCCTGTCGGCCGACAAGCTGATGAACGCGCCGAGGCTCTACGCCAGCTTCCTGCTGTGGATGCTGTCCGAGCTGTTCGAGACGCTGCCCGAGGTCGGCGACCTCGAAAAACCCAAGCTGGTCTTCTTCTTCGACGAGGCCCACCTGCTGTTCAAGGACGCACCGGCGGCGCTGGTCGAGCGCATCGAGCTGGTGGTCCGCCTGGTGCGCTCCAAGGGCGTGGGCGTTTATTTCGTGACCCAGAACCCGCTGGACGTGCCCGACAGCGTGCTGGGCCAGCTCGGTAACCGGGTGCAGCACGCGCTGCGCGCCTTCACGCCGCGCGACCAGAAGGCCGTCAAGAGCGCCGCCGAAACCATGCGTGCCAACCCCGGGCTGGACATTGCAACAGCCATCACCGAGCTGGGCGTGGGCGAAGCGCTGATCAGCTTCCTGGACGCCAAAGGCCGGCCCTGCGTGACGGAACGCGTCTTCGTGCTGCCACCCGGCGGCCAGATCGGCCCGATCACGCCGGCCCAGCGCCAGGCGCTGCGCGAGGGCTCGCTGGTGGCGGGTGTCTACGAAACCGCGTTGGACCGGGAGTCGGCCTACGAGAAGCTGCGCGGCGGTGCCGAGGCGTCGCCGGCGCCGGGTGCCAGGCCCACGGCCACCAACATGCCCGCGCCGACTGCCGGCCAGCCCGCGCCTGGGCAAGCGCCCGCCGAGGCCCAGGGCCCTGGCTGGATGGACGGCATGAAGGAAGGCCTCAGCGACCTGCTGTTCGGCTCGACCGGCCCACGCGGCGGCCGGCACGACGGGCTGGCGCAGACCGTTGCCAAGTCCGCCGTGCGCACCATCGGCTCCAGCGTCGGCCGGGAGATCGTGCGCGGCGTGCTGGGCTCCATCCTGGGCGGCGCCACGGCCAGCCGGCGGCGTCGCTGAACCGCGTCAGAAATACAGCGCCACGACCTCGCTGATCAGGTCGCCGCTGGCACCCGCCTGCACCAGCGGGATGGCGACCACGGTGCGCAGCCCGGCCGCGTCCAGCTCGCCGGCCAGCGCCTGGCCTGCCGGTTCCGGGCTGGTGCAGACCTGGACCACGCCGGTGGACAGCGCCCGGCCAATGGCGCCCAGCGCCTGCAGCGGCAGGCTTTCGGTGGGCAGACTGCCGCGTGCCTCGCAAAAGCCGAAGCCGCGCTGCAGCATCAGCCCGTCGGTATCCGGCAGCCAGCCTTCGATGCGCCGCGCAATCGGCGTGGCCGGCGAAGACAGCAGGCTCAACACCCAGGTGTGCGCCGGGTCCCGGCCAGCGCAAGGCAACGCCAGGCCGCTCACCAGCCCGGCATCGGCTGCGGCCTGCGCACGCAGGAAGTGCGCAGCATCGAGCTGCTCCATGAAAACCGCCTGCTCGCGCTGCCAGGCCAGGCCGGGCAGGCCGCTGCCTCGCGGCAGGAAGGCGTCGCGGGCCAGTGCCTCCAGCGCTGTGCCCGCGGTGTCGCCACCGAAAATGCCGTCATCCAGCCTCAGGTCGGAGGTGATGCGCGGATCGTTGTGCCAGAGCTCGATCGCACCGGCCTGGGCCTGGACCTCGCCGCACAACAGCACCAGCACCGAGCTGAGCGCCCCGTTCAGGAACACCGGCAGCGCCAGCGCGCAACTCAGGCCGCCGGCCCGCGCCGCGTCGATGCGGCGGAAATAGCTGCCCTCGAACTGCCGCAGCAGCAAAGGCCGGCCTTCCTCCCAGGCCCGGCCGGGCAGGCCTTCGTCCCGGCCGAAACACATCTCCCGGCTGATCCGGCCAAACGCCGGTGCGTTGTCGAACCACCCATCGGCCAACTCAAGTACACCGCCATCGACCGAGGGCACCCAGACTTCTGCGACGCGAATGAAGGTGTTCATGCAGCTGACCCAAGCAAGCTGCGCACCCGAACAGCCGCAATCGGCACTGCCGGCGCTCCGCAGCCGCATTTCGCGCCTCGCCCGGCCGCGTTCGCGCGCCATGGCGGCCAGCCGTCGCACCGCAGTTGCCGGCCAGCGCCCCCGCTGCAGAATCGCCCCCATGCCCTTGCCCGATGCCTCCCCCGCAGCCCCCTCGCCCATCCCGCGCACCTGGTTCGCCGAGTTGCTGCAAGCCTGCCGCCACGTGCACCTGAGCACACAGCTCTTCTGCGTGCTGATTGCCGGTTTCCTGACACTGACCGGCTCGTCCTTCTGGGTGGCATTGGTGTATTCGCTGCTGATCGGCAATCTCTGCTCGATCCTGATCAACCTTGGCCGCTACGGCCTGGCACGCTGGCGGCTCTCGCTGCCCGGGCCGCATCCGCCTGCCTTGCGCGAGGGCTGGCCAGGCTGGGGCTGGATGGTGCCGCTGGTGCTGGCGGGTGGCGCAGGCGGCTACATCCTGGGCTCCCAGATCGCCGACCTGCTGACCGGCCAGCAAAGCGTGATGCCCTGGCGCGGCTCGTGGCGGGCCTGGTCGGCCGTGCTGGCGCTGTCCATGATCGCGGCCTTGGTGGGAACCTGGTTCTTCTACACCCGAGGACGGCTGGCCGCGGCCGAGGCCCAGGCGGCGCAGGTCGGCCGGCTGGCGGCCGAGACCCAGCTGCGGCTGCTGCAGAGCCAGCTGGAGCCGCACATGCTGTTCAACACGCTGGCCAACCTGCGCGCACTGATCTCGCTCGACCCGGCCCAGGCCCAGGCCATGCTGGACCGGCTGATCGACTTCCTGCGCGCCACGCTGAACGCCAGCCGCACCGATGCCCATCCGCTATCAGCCGAGTTCGACCGCCTGGCCGACTACCTCTCGCTGATGCAGATGCGCATGGGCAGCCGGCTGCGCACCGAGCTCTCGCTGCCGCCCGAGCTGGCCACCTTGCCAGTGCCGCCGCTGCTGCTGCAGCCACTGGTGGAAAACAGCATCAAGCACGGCCTGGAACCCCAGCGCCGCGGCGGCCTGCTTTCGGTGCAGGCGCGTCGCGAGGACGGCACGCTGGTCCTGACCGTGCGCGACGATGGCCGTGGCCTGGCAGCCGCCCGCGCCGCCGCCGAGACCGACCCCACTGCCACGCGCGGCACCGGCTTCGGCACGGCCCAGGTGCGCGAGCGCATGGCCACGCTGTACGGCGAGCGCGGCCAGTTCGAACTCACCGAGCATCCCGATGGCGGCACGCTGGCCACGCTGCACCTCCCGCTCCCCAGTGGCACCTGAACCCTCTCCTTTTGACAAAGCTGACCATGCCCCTCACCGCCCTGATCGCCGAAGACGAACCACTGCTGGCCCAGGCCCTGGCCGCCGAGCTGGCCCGCGCCTGGCCCGCACTGCAGTTGCTGCCACCCGCCATCGATGGCGACGACGCCGTGGAGCGTGCGCTGGCCGACACACCCACGCTGCTGTTCCTGGACATCCGCATGCCCGGCCGCACGGGGCTTGAGGCTGCGCAGGCCATCGTCGAGGACTGGCCGGCCAACAAGCCGTTGCCGCTGATCGTCTTTGTCACCGCCTATGACCAGTACGCACTGCAGGCCTTCGAAGCCAGCGCGGTGGACTATGTGCTCAAGCCCGTGCAGCCGGCGCGCCTGCTCGCCACCTGCGAGCGGCTGCAGGCCCTGCTGGCGCAGCGTGAGCCGGCCGCGGCCGATGCCGCAGCCACCTCGTCCGACGAAGCGCTGCTGGCCCGGCTGCGCGGCCTGCTGGGCGGCACCGAAACGCCAGCCGCAGCGCCACTGCAGCTGATCCAGGTGGGGGTGGGCAGCAGCATCCACATGGTGCCCATCGACGAGGTCGTCTACTTCGAGGCGGCCGACAAGTACGTGCGCGTGCTGACCGCCACGCACGAGCACCTGATCCGCATGTCGCTGCGTGAACTGCTGCCGCAGCTGGACACCCAGCGCTTCTGGCAGGTGCACCGCGGCACCGTGGTGCGCGCCAGCGCCATCAGCCAGGCGCAGCGCGACGAAGCCGGCCGGCTGCATCTGCTGCTGCGCGGCCGGCCGGAGCAATTGATCGTCAGCCGCCTGTACGCGCCGCGCTTCAAGAGCATGTGAGGCCAGTCCGGCGGCAATTCACGCCCGCTGGCGACCGGCCGTCGCATGCCGCTGGACGCAGGCCTGCGGCAGCCTGAAGATCAGCCCATCGACACCCCGCCTCACCGGAGACACTCATGCGAGACCGTGACCGCGACACCACTTCCGACAACCCCGAAGACGCACTGATGCGCCAGGCCAGGCGCCGGGTGCGGCTCAAGACCGGCTTCCTGACCCACCTGCTGGTCTACGTGCTGGTCAACCTCGGGCTGTTCCTGCTGAATGCCAGCACGGGCGGCGCGCACTGGCACCAGTTCCCGTTGTTCGGCTGGGGCATCGGGCTGGCGATCCACGGCATCGTGACCTTCTTCTCACTGACCGGCGACGACTGGCGCCAGCGCATGCTGGACAACGAAGTGCGGCGGCTACGAGAACGTCAGCGCTGAAGACCGGGCGGCGCGCAGGGCGAGCGCCGCCTACAATGGCTCGCTTCTGTGGCCGCCCTGTTGCGGCTGCGCGAACCCCTTGATAACAAAGCGCTTTTCATGAGCGATGCCAAGCACGCCCCGTCCGCCGAGCCCGTCAAGCCGGCGAATTTTTTGCGCGCCATCATTGAGCGTGATCTCGAGGCCGGCACCTATGCCCAGCGCCCCTTCGGCGGCCAGCCTGGCGATGCCGCCCTGCACGCTGCAGGCCAGCCCGACCCGGCCCGCGTGCGGCTGCGCTTCCCGCCCGAGCCCAACGGCTACCTGCACGTCGGCCATGCCAAGAGCATCTGCCTGAACTTCGGCCTGGCGCGGGACTACGGCGGCGTCTGCCACCTGCGATTCGACGACACCAATCCGGAGAAGGAAGAGCAGGAATACGTCGACGCCATCGAGGAGATGGTCAAGTGGCTGGGCTGGGACTGGGACGCCTTCGGCACCGCCCACCTTTACTACGCCAGCAACTACTTCGACTTCATGTACCGCGCCGCCGAGTACCTGATCTCGCAAGGCCTGGCCTACGTGGACGAGCAGAGCGCCGACCAGATGCGCGCGAACCGCGGCGACTTCACGACGCCCGGCACCAACAGCCCGTTCCGCGACCTGCCTGTCGAACACCACCTGGGCCGCTTCCGCGAGATGCGTGCCGGCCAGCACCCGGACGGCGCGATGGTGCTGCGGGCCAAGATCGACATGGCCTCGCCCAACATCAACCTGCGCGACCCGGCCCTCTACCGCATCCGCCGCGCCACGCACCACAACACCGGCGACCAGTGGTGCATCTACCCGATGTATGCCTATGCGCATCCGATCGAGGACGCACTGGAGCGCATCACGCACAGCATCTGCACGCTGGAGTTCGAGGACCAGCGCCCGTGGTACGACTGGCTGCTGGAGCGTTTGGCAGAAGGCGGCCTGCTGTCGCACCCGCTGCCCAAGCAGTACGAGTTCGGCCGGCTGAACCTCAGCTACGTCATCACCAGCAAGCGCAAGCTCAAGCAGCTGGTCGATGAAAAGCACGTCGAAGGCTGGGACGACCCGCGCATGCCCACGCTGGCCGGCATGCGCCGCCGTGGCTACACGCCGGCGTCCATCCGCAAGATGGCCGACGATTCCGGCGCCAGCAAGAGCAACATCTGGCTGGACTACTCGGTGTTGGACATTGCGCTTCGCGCCGATCTGGAAGAGCAGGCCCCGCGCGCGATGGCCGTGATCGACCCCGTGGCGCTGAAGCTGACAAACTACGCCGAAGTCTTCGGCAGCGACAGCTTCCACGAGCCCTGCCATGCCCCTGCCCACCCGCACAAGCCCGAGCTCGGCCAGCGCCAGTTCAGCCTGGGCCCGCAGCTGTGGATCGAGCGTGACGACTTCGCCGAAGTGCCGGCCAAGGGCTTCTTCCGCTTGTTCCCTGGCAACAAGGTGCGGCTGAAGTACGGCGTGATCATCGAGTGCACCGGCTGCGAGAAGGATGCCGACGGCAAGGTCACGGCCGTGACCGCCACCGTGGTCCCCGACACCAAGAGCGGCACGCCGGGCGCCGACAGCGTCAAGGTCAAGGGCACGATCACCTGGATTGGCGCGCACGAGGCCGTGGCCTGCGAGATGCGCCTGTTCGACCGCCTCTTCACCGAGGCCCAGCCGGACGCCGGCGGCCGGGATTTCCTCACCGTGCTGAACCCGAACAGCAAGCATGTGCTGCGCAGCTACCTGGAGCCTGGCCTGGCCGGCGCCAAGCCGGACGACAAGTTCCAGTTCGAGCGCCATGGCTACTTCGTCGCCGACCGCAAGGACCACCGCGCCGACGCGCCGGTGTTCAACCGCATTGCCGGCCTGAAGGACAGCTGGGCCCGCTGAAAGCGCGCCTGACGGCCTTGCGTGACCGGCCGATGCCGGTCGCGGCCATCTCCCTTTGATCCCAAGCCTTGCCGCGCCATCACCGGCGCGACCGGGCTTTGCATTGCGCCACGGCCCACGAGGTCGACGCGCCGTGCGCGCCTGCTTCCATTGCCGCCCATGTCCCGAGTTACCGCACTGCCGGCATGCACTGCTGCCGGCCAAGGCCTGCCGCTGATCACGCTGGGCAAGGCCATCGCCTCGCAGCTGATCGTCTGGCATCACCTGGCCATCTACAGCCCGATGCGCGCCGTGGTCGACCCGTTGGCGCCCGAGCTGTTCGCCTGGCTGGCCAACCCCGCGCGCATGGCCGTGCAGGTCTTCCTGGTGATGGCCGGCTTCCTCGCCGCGCGCTCGCTGCTGCCCTCGCCTGGCGCGCCTGCCAGCCTGGGCCTGCCCGAGCTGCCAGGCAAGCTGCTGCAGCGCTATCGCCGGCTGGTGCCGCCCTGCCTGGTCGCAATGCTGCTGGCCATCCTCAGCGCCGCGCTGGCCCGCAGCTTCAGCGACGACCCGCAACTGCCCGGCGCGCCCACCGCCATGCAACTGCTGGCCAATGTGCTGCTGCTGCAGGACATCCTCGGCGAGGAGGCGCTCAGCGCCGGGCTCTGGTATGTCGCCATCGACCTGCAGCTGTTTGCCATGCTGCTGGCCGTGCTGGGCCTGCGCTGCTGCATGCCAGCACGCTGGCGCGCAGCGCTGACGCTGCTGAGCGTCGCCGGGCTGGCCGCGCTGTCCTGGCTGCTGCTGAACCGCGACCCGCACTGGGACGCCTGGGCGCCCTACTTCTTTGGCGCCTACGGCGCGGGCCTGCTGGCTGCCTGGGTGCGCCAGGCACAGGCAGGCTGGGCACGCCGCTGCGCCTGGCTGGCACTGGCCGCGCTGGTCGCCATCAGCCTGTCACTGGCCTGGCGCGACCGGGTGCTGCTGGCAGGGCTTTGTGCGCTGGCGCTGGCCCTGCCGCCGGAAGGCCGCGGCGCCGGTTCCTGGCTGCGCGCGCTGCCGCAACGGCTCGCGCAACTGCCGGCGATCAGCTGGCTCGCCAGGGTGTCGTACAGCGTGTTCCTGGCGCACTACCCGGTCTGCCTGCTGGTCGGTGCGCTGGTCGCCTGGGCCTGGCCCGAGGCTTTGCTGCTGAACAGCCTGGGGCTGCTGGCCGCCTGGTCGCTGAGCCTGCTGATCGGCTGGCTGCTGCACCTGAAGGTGGAACTGCCGGCGTTGCGCAGCGGTGGCTCACGGACTGCGCCAGCCCACACGCAGGCCGAGCCCGCATGGGCCGGCGCCAGGGTCACGCGCTGAGCCGATGCGGCCCGCCGAGTCGCCCAGGCGACAACGCGTGACACAAAAAGTGACGGCACCAAAGCGTCACACAGGCAACACTCTAGGGGGTTGACACCACCCTAAGGTCTTTCCCGAGGTGGGAAACCTCGCGTGAGAGGCTTGCAACAAGCCTCTGTGCTGCGTTGCGCGCAACTTACACAATGAAGTCTGATCAACAGGAGACAGACCTCATGAAAAGAACCGTACTGTGCGCAGCAGCCCTTTGCGCCCTCGGCACCGGCGCCTGGGCCCAATCGACCGTGACCATCTACGGCATCGTGGACTCCGGCGTTCGTGTGCAAACCAATGACGGCCCGAAGGGCGCCAACAGCGGCGACGACAGCAAGTCCGTCACGCCAGGCGGCATGTCGCAAAGCCGGCTCGGCTTCAACATCGTCGAAGACCTGGGCGGCGGCATGCAAGGCCTGGTCAACATGGAGCACCGTTTCCTGGTCGACACCGGCGCCGTGGCCGCCACCGACTTCTGGCGCCAGGCCTGGGTCGGTCTGAAGACACCTTACGGCCGCATCACGCTGGGCCGCCAGTACAACGTGTTGTTCGACGTCTTCACGTCGACCTACGCCTCGTTCAAGTACTCGCCGTACATCGAAGCGTTCAAGCCAGAGATCGGCATGTCGCTGGGCGCACGCCACAACAACATGGTCAAGTACCTGGCCGAGTTCAGCGGCCTGCGCATCGGCCTGGCAGCCAGCGCGGCCGAGGGCAACACCAATGGCTCGAACTCGACCCGCGCAGGCTACCTGCGCTACGAGATGGGCCCCTTCGCAGTCGGTGGCGCCTACGAGCAATTGAAGGACACGGCCAACAACAAGGTCACGGCCGCGACCGTCGGTGGCGCCTATTCCTCTGGCCCGTGGTACGTCACCTTGGCCTGGGCACGCACCGACCCGGACGACAAGTTCAGCCGTGCAACGCTGAACGCGCTGCTGGGCAACGCCGGCACCAACGGCAATTTCGGCGTGTCCACCAACATGGACAAGCGCGACATGTGGTCGGCCGGCGTGACCTACCAGTTCACGCCGCAGTGGAACATCGGCGGCCACTACTGGAACGCCAAGCAACACTCCCGCGAAGGCACCACCGATGGCGCCGGCAAGGCCATCTTCGCCGCTGGCGTGCTGGACTACGCATTCTCCAAGCGCACCGACGCCTACCTCGAGGTGGACCACACCGAGCTGAGCGACAACCCGGTGTTCACCTTTGCCAACGGCGAGACCAAGCGCCTGGGCTACATGGTCGGCCTTCGCCACCGTTTCTGATCGGGCCCGGGCCGGGTGTCGTCGCACCCGGCTTCCGATCACCTTCACAGGCTTCTTTCAGGGGCCTTTTTTACGCCCGAACCGGACCGGCACTAGGCCCGGTCCAGTGCCTGACGCAGCGCGATCTTCAGCTCGCGCAGCGCCTTCAGCTCCGCTTCCGGCGCCGCCAGCGCGGACCACAGCATGCCCACCAGCGCCGCCGCGGTCGCGTCAATGTCGATGGCCCGTTCCTGCTGGCCCACGGCCTCCCACAGGATGTGCTCCATCGGCCCCAGCACCAGCGAGCGCATCAACCGCAACGGCAGGTCGCTGCGCACCTCGCCGCTGGCCTGGCCGCGCGCCAGCAGTTCCATCAGCGGCGCGGTGTAGCGGCGCTGCAGCGGCAGCAGGCTGTCGGCCAGCACCTGGCCCTTGCTGCGGCCTTCGGACAGCACCAGCGCGCACAGCCCCGTGCCCTGGATCAGGAACAGCCGCAAGTGCGTGGCGACAAAGGTTTCCAGCTGCGCGCGCACCGGCCGGTCTTTCGGCAGGCCCGCCTCCATCGCGCCAATGATCTCGTCGTACCAGTCCTCGATCACCCGCAGGCACAGCTCGCGCTTGCCACGGAAATAGGTGAAGACCGTCGCCTCGGACACGCCCAGGCGCTGCGCGATGTCGGCCGTGGTCGCGTGTTCATAGCCCTTCTCGGCGAAGACTTCGCGGCCCACGCGCAGGATGTCCCGGATGCGTTGTTCGCTTTTTGCGCTGGCCGCGTTGCGGCGCGCCAAGGGGGCTGGGTTGATCATTTGTTGAGTATCACTCAAATCCTCCTTGTGCCGCAATCCGGATGCTGCTAGATTCGAACCCGATCAAACCAAATACAGGCTGCGCCACAGGACATGATTGAGCTTAGCTCAACATGACCCGCAAAACCCGCCAGCCCACACTGCCCGCACAGGAGACAAGCCGATGTTCGAATCCACCTTCACCTTCCCGCTGGGCGATGACATTGCCGCGCTGCGCGACGCCGTGCGCCATTTCGCACAAAGCGAGATCGCGCCACGCGCCGCGAAGATCGACCAGGACAACCTGTTTCCGGCCGATCTGTGGCGCAAGCTCGGCGAGTTGGGCGTGCACGGCCTGACGGTCTCCGAAGACTTCGGCGGCACTGGCCTGGGCTACGTGGCCCACATGGTGGCGATGGAAGAGATCAGCCGCGCCAGCGCCTCGGTCGGCCTGTCCTACGGCGCGCATTCCAATCTCTGCGTGAACCAGATCAACCGCAACGGCACGGACGCGCAGAAGCGCAAGTACCTGCCCAAGCTGATCAGCGGCGAACACACCGGCGCGCTGGCGATGAGCGAGCCTGGTGCCGGCTCCGACGTGGTCAGCATGAAGCTGCGCGCCGAGAAGAAGGGCGACCGCTACCTGCTCAATGGCAGCAAGATGTGGATCACCAACGGCGGCGATGCCGACACCTTGGTCGTCTACGCAAAAACAGAGCCTGAGCTCGGCGCGCGCGGCATGACCGCCTTCCTGATCGAGAAGGGCTTCACGGGCTTCAGCCACGGCCATCACCTGGACAAGCTGGGCATGCGAGGCTCCAACACCTTCCCGCTGTTCTTCGACAACTGCGAAGTGCCGGAAGAAAACGTGCTGGGCGGTGAAGGCAACGGCACCAAGGTGCTGATGAGCGGGCTGGACTACGAACGCGTGGTGCTTTCCGGCGGCCCGCTGGGCATCATGGCCGCCTGCCTGGACGCGGTCGTGCCCTTTGTGCACGAGCGCAAGCAGTTCGGCCAGAGCATCGGCGAATTCCAGCTGATGCAGGGCAAGCTGGCCGACATGTACTCGACCTTCCAGGCCTGCCGCGCCTATGCGTACGCCGTGGCCCAAGCCTGTGACCGTGGCGACCACAGCCGAGCGCTGCGCAAGGACGCGGCCGGCGTGATCCTCTACACCGCCGAGAAGGCCACCTGGATGGCCGGCGAGGCGATCCAGGCACTGGGCGGCGTGGGCTACACCAACGAGTTCCCGGTCGGCCGCCTGTGGCGCGATGCCAAGCTGTACGAAATCGGTGCCGGCACCAGCGAAATCCGCCGCATGCTGATCGGCCGCGAACTGTTCTCGGAGACCTGCTGACAAGCCGCCAAGGAGCACCCTCATGCGACGTGATCCCTTGACCCTCAGCCAGGACGCCGGCCCGTGCACGGTGCCGCTGATCGAACAGACCCTGGGCGATTTCTTCGACGACATGGTCCGCCGGCAGCCGGCGCGGGAAGCCCTGGTCAGCCGCCACCAGGACCGCCGATTCAGTTACCTCGAACTGCAGCGCGAGGTGAACCGGCTGGCCAGCGCGCTGCTCAAGCTGGGCCTGCAGCCGGGCGACCGCGTGGGCATCTGGTCGCACAACAACGCGGAGTGGCTGCTGATGCAGCTGTCCACCGCCAAGGTGGGCCTGGTGCTGGTCAACATCAACCCAGCCTACCGCACGACCGAGCTGGCCTATGCGCTGAACAAGGTCGGCTGCCAGGCGCTGGTGACCATGGCCCGCTTCAAGACCAGCGACTACCTCGGCATGCTGCGTGAGCTGGCGCCCGAGCTGACCGACTGCGCACCCGGCCACCTGCAGGCGGCCCGCCTGCCGGCGCTGCGCACCATCGCCTGGATCGACCTGGCCGGCGAAGGCGCGGAAGAACCCGGCCTGATTCGCTTCTCGGACCTGCTCGCGCAAGGCGATGCAGCCGACGCGCGCGTGACCGAAGTGGCCGCCACGCTCAAGTCCTCCGACCCGATCAACATCCAGTTCACCAGTGGTACCACCGGCTTTCCCAAGGGCGCCACGCTGACGCACCGGAACATCCTGAACAACGGATTTTTCATCGGCGAATGCATGAAGCTGGACCCGGACGACCGGCTGTGCATCCCCGTGCCGCTGTACCACTGCTTCGGCATGGTGCTGGGCAACCTGGCCTGCCTCACGCACGGCGCCACCATCGTCTACCCCAACGACGGCTTCGACCCCCTGGCCGTGCTGGAAACCGTGCAGGCCGAGCGCTGCACCGGGCTGCACGGCGTGCCCACCATGTTCATCGCCGAGCTGGACCACCCGCGCTTTGCCGAGTTCGACCTCTCCACGCTGCGCACCGGCATCATGGCCGGCTCGCCCTGCCCGATTGAGGTGATGAAGCGCGTGGTCAGCCAGATGCACCTGGAAGAGATCACCATCGCCTACGGCATGACCGAAACCAGCCCGGTGAGCTGCCAGAGCGCCACCGACACGCCGCTGGACCGTCGAGTCAGCACCGTCGGCACGGTGCAGCCGCACCTGGAGGTGAAGATGGTGGACCCGGAGTCGGGTGCCGTGGTGCCCCCCGGGCAGACGGGTGAGCTCTGCACCCGCGGCTACTCGGTGATGCATGGCTACTGGGGCGACCCGGAGAAGACCGCCGAGGCCATCGACGCCGATGGCTGGATGCACACCGGCGACCTGGCCACCATGGATGACCAGGGCTACGTGAACATCGTCGGCCGCATCAAGGACATGGTGATCCGCGGTGGCGAAAACCTCTACCCGCGCGAAATCGAGGAGTTCCTCTACCGCCATCCGCAGGTGCTGGACGTGCAGGTGGTGGGCGTGCCGGACCTGAAGTACGGCGAGGAGTTGTGCGCCTGGGTCATTGCCAAGCCGGGCCTGCCCGGCCAGCCGCTCACCGAGCAGGCGCTGCGCGATTTCTGCAAGGGCCAGATCGCGCACCACAAGGTGCCGCGCTACATCCGCTTCGTCGACGCGTTTCCCATGACCGTGACCGGCAAGATCCAGAAGTTCAAGATCCGCGACGCGATGAAGCAGGAACTTGGGCTCAACGAAGAGAAGACCGCATGACCGTGCTGAGCACCCAACTGAACCCGCGCAGCGAAGCCTCCCGGGCCAACGCAGAGGCCATGCGCGCACTGGTGGGCGACCTCCACGCCCGGCTCGCGAAGATCGCCGAAGGCGGCGGCGAGGCGGCGCGTGCCAAGCACCTCGCACGCGGCAAGCTGCTGCCGCGCGACCGCGTCGAGATGCTGCTGGACCCGGACACCGCCTTCCTCGAGATCGCGCCGATGGCGGCGTTCGAGGTCTACAAAGAAAGGGACGGCAGCGACGCTGCGCCTTGCGCCGGCGTCATTGCCGGCATCGGCCGGGTGTCAGGCATCGAATGCGTGATCGTCTGCAACGACGCCACGGTCAAAGGCGGCACCTACTACCCGCTGACGGTGAAGAAGCATTTGCGCGCGCAGGAAATTGCCGAGCAGAACCACCTGCCCTGCATCTACCTGGTGGACTCCGGTGGTGCCAACCTGCCCAACCAGGACGAGGTCTTCCCCGACCGCGACCACTTCGGCCGCATCTTCTACAACCAGGCCAACATGAGCGCACGCGGCATTCCGCAGATCGCCGTGGTGATGGGCTCGTGCACCGCAGGCGGCGCCTACGTGCCGGCGATGAGCGACGAGACCGTCATCGTCAAGGAACAGGGCACCATCTTCCTCGGCGGGCCGCCGCTGGTGAAGGCGGCCACCGGCGAGGTCGTGACTGCCGAGGACCTCGGCGGCGGCGACGTGCACACCCGCCTCTCCGGCGTGGCCGACCACCTGGCGCAGGACGACACGCATGCCCTCGCCCTGGCCCGGCAGATCGTCTCGCACCTGAACCGGCCCAAGCAGGCCCACCTGGCGCACATGGCGCTGCGCGAACCGCGGCCGCCGGCCTTCCCGGCCGAGGAACTGCTGGCCGTCATCCCCACCGACACCCGCAAGCCTTTCGACGTGCGCGAGATCATCGCCCGCATCGTCGACGGCTCCGAGTTCGACGAATTCAAGGCCCGCTACGGTGCCACGCTGGTCTGCGGCTTTGCGCACATCGAAGGCATGCCGGTGGGCATCGTCGCCAACAACGGCATCCTGTTCGCCGAGAGCGCCAACAAGGGCGCGCACTTCATCGAGCTGTGCTGCCAGCGCAAGATCCCGCTGGTGTTCCTGCAGAACATCACCGGCTTCATGGTCGGCCGCAAGTACGAGAACGAAGGCATTGCCCGCGCCGGCGCGAAGATGGTCACCGCCGTGGCCTGCGCCAATGTGCCGAAGTTCACCGTCATCATCGGTGGCAGTTTCGGCGCTGGCAACTACGGCATGTGCGGCCGCGCCTATTCGCCACGCTTCCTGTGGATGTGGCCGAACGCGCGCATCTCGGTGATGGGCGGCGAGCAGGCCGCCAGCGTGCTGGCCACCGTCAAGCGGGACGGCATTGAGCAGAAGGGCGGCCAGTGGAGCGCCGACGAAGAAGCTGCGTTCAAGGACCCGATCCGCCGCCAGTACGAGGTGCAAGGCCACCCGTACTACGCCAGCGCCCGGCTGTGGGACGACGGTGTGATCGATCCGGTGGACACCCGCCGCGTGCTCGCGCTGGGCCTGTCGGCCAGCCTGAACGCGCCAATCCCGGACGCGAAGTTCGGCGTCTTCCGGATGTAAAGCCATGAGCACCCCGATCGAACTCAAGCGCCCCAGCCCTCATGTCGCCGAGGTCTGGCTGAACCGGCCGGATGTGCGCAATGCTTTCAACGACGAAGTCATCGCCGCCTTGACTGCCACCTTCCGAGGGTTGGCCCAGGACGGCGCCCTGCGCGTCGTCGTGCTGGCCGGCCACGGCAAGGCCTTTTGTGCCGGTGCGGACCTGAACTGGATGCGCGCGATGGCCGACTACAGCTGGACCCAGAACCGCGATGATGCGCAGGCGCTGGCTGACATGCTGTGGACGCTGAACCAGTGCCCCGTGCCCGTCGTCGGCCGCGTGCACGGCGACTGCTACGCCGGTGGCGTCGGCCTGGCGGCGCTGTGCGACGTGTTGGTGGCCGTGGACAGCGTGAACTTCTGCCTCAGCGAAGGCAGGCTGGGCCTGATGCCGGCAACCATCGCGCCCTACGTGATCGCCGCGATGGGCCAGCGCGCCGCGCAGCGCTACTTCACCACCGCCGAGCGTTTCAGCGCCGCCGAAGCGCAGCGCATCGGCCTGGTCCATGAACTCTGCAGCGCCGAACAGCTGGACGAGCGCGTGGCCGCCATCGTGCAGGCCCTGGTCGCCAACAGCCCTGCCGCCGTGCGCAGCTGCAAGCGCCTGGTGCAGGACCTGGCCGGCCAGCCCAACACGCCCGCGCTGCGCGAAGACACCGCAAGGCGCATTGCCGACATTCGCGGCAGCGACGAAGGCAAGGAGGGCGTGTCCGCCTTCCTGCAAAAACGTCCGCCGGGCTGGCTCGCGAGCTGAGCCCAGACCGCCAAGGAGACAACAAAGATGTTCAAGAAGATCCTGATCGCGAACCGAGGCGAAATTGCGTGTCGCGTGGCCAAGACGGCAAAACGCATGGGCATCCGCACGGTGGCGGTCTACTCGGACGCCGACGCCCAAGCCGCCCACGTGCTGGCCTGCGACGAAGCCGTGCACATTGGCGGCGCCGCGGCCAGGGACAGCTACCTGCAATGGCAGCGCATCCTCGAAGCCGCCAAGGCCACTGGCGCGCAGGCGGTGCACCCGGGCTACGGTTTTCTGAGCGAAAACGAAGCCTTCGCGCGCGCTTGCGCCGAGGCCGGTCTGGTCTTCATCGGCCCACCGCCGGACGCCATTGCCGCGATGGGCAGCAAGTCTGCCGCCAAGTCGCTGATGGACAAGGCCGGCGTGCCGCTGGTGCCTGGCTACCACGGTGACAACAACGAGCCCACGTTCCTGCTGCAGCAGGCCGAGCGCATCGGCTTTCCGGTACTGATCAAGGCCAGCGCCGGCGGCGGCGGGCGCGGCATGCGACGCGTGGACAAGGCCGAAGACTTCATCGCCGCGCTGGCCTCCTGCCAGCGCGAGGCGCGCAGCAGCTTCGGCAGCGACCATGTGCTGGTCGAGCGCTATGTGACGCGCCCGCGGCACATCGAGATCCAGGTCTTCGGCGATACGCAAGGCCAGTGCGTCTACCTGTTCGAGCGCGACTGCTCGGTGCAGCGCCGCCACCAGAAGGTGCTGGAAGAAGCGCCAGCACCGGGCATGAGCGCCGAGCGCCGCGCCGAGATGGGCGCCGCCGCAGTCGCCGCCGCGAAGGCGGTGGGCTACGTGGGCGCTGGCACGGTGGAATTCATTGCCGAGGAAGTGAACGACGGCGACCTGCGCTTCTATTTCATGGAGATGAACACCCGGCTGCAGGTGGAGCATCCTGTGACCGAAGCCATCACCGGCCATGACCTGGTCGAGTGGCAGTTGCGCGTGGCCAATGGCCAGCCGCTGCCGGCGCAGCAAAACGAGTTGCGCATGCACGGCCATGCCATCGAAGCCCGCATCTGTGCCGAGAGCCCGGACGCTGGCTTCCTGCCCGCCACCGGCAGTCTTGACGTGCTGCGCTGGCCGGCCCACGTGGCCTTCGAGCGCACCGCAGGCACGGATGCCACCGCACCGGTGCGCGTGGACGCCGGCGTGCGCGAGGGCGACGCGATCAGCCCGTTCTACGACTCGATGATCGCCAAGCTCATCGTCTGGGGCGAGGACCGGCAGCAGGCGCTGGCACGGCTGGACGCCGCGCTGCGCGACACCCACATCGTCGGCCTGGCCACCAACGTGGCCTTCCTGCGCCGTGTGGTGCAAAGCCGCGCGTTTGCCACGGCCGACCTGGACACCGCGCTGATCGAGCGCGAACGCCCCGCGCTGTTCGACCAGCCCGGCCTGCCGCTGCCGGTCGCCGCCGCCGGCGTGGCCGCACACCTTCTGGCCGAAGAAGCGGTGGCACCGGACGCCGACCCGTGGAGCCGCCGCGACGGCTTTCGCCTGCACGGCAGCGCCCGCCGCAGGCTGGACCTGGCGACCGGAAAAACCCACCACGCCGCCACGCTGGAACGCAGCCACGACGGCGCGCTGTGGCTGGCACTGAACGGCCAGCGCCACGCGCTGCAGACCCGCGCGCTGGGCGCGGACCGCTTCGAAGTGCGGGTCGACGGCCAGCGCCATGTGCTGAGCGTCTACGCCCGCGGTGAGCAGCGTGCGCTGTTTGGCGAACACGCCTCGCTGGAACTGCAGGAGTTCGACCCCGTTGCCCATGCCGGCCAGGAAGCCGGCGGCCACGGCGGCCGGCTCAGCGCGCCGATGCCGGGCAAGGTGATCTCATTCCTGGTGAAGGCCGGTGACAGCGTGGCCGCCGGCCAGCCGCTGGCGGTGATGGAGGCAATGAAGATGGAACACACGCTGAACGCGCCGCGCGACGGCGTCGTCGGCGAGCTGATGTTCGCGGTGGGCGACCAGGTCGGCGAAGGTGCCGAGCTGCTGACGCTGGCGGAGGCCTGAGATGAGCGCCGCCAAGCTCCCCTCTCATGTCACGCTGGTCGAGGTCGGCCCGCGCGACGGCCTGCAGAACGAAGCGCAGCCGGTCGATACCGCCACCAAGGTCGAGCTGGTGCACAGGCTGCAGGCGGCTGGCCTGAAGGAGATCGAAGCCACCAGCTTCGTCAGCCCGAAATGGGTGCCTCAAATGGCGGACGGCGCGGCGGTGATGGCCGCGCTGGAGCGGAGATCCGGCGTGCGCTATTCGGTGCTCACGCCCAACCTCAAGGGATGGGAGGCCGCAGCGCCCACCCGGCCCGACGAGATCGTCGTCTTCGGTGCGGCCAGCGAGGCTTTCAGCCAGCGCAACATCAACTGCAGCATCGCCGAGTCGATCGAACGCTTTGCGCCGGTCGTTGCCGCGGCACGTGCTGCAGGCGTAAAGGTGCGCGGGGCAATCTCCTGTGCAGTCGGCTGCCCGTATGAAGGTGATGTCGCGCCGGAGCGGGTGGAGCTGGTCGCGCGGCTGATGGCCGGCATTGGCGTGCAGCATGTGGGCGTGGCCGACACGATTGGCGTGGGCACGCCGCGCAAGGTGCAGGCGGCGCTGGAAGCCGCGCTGCGGCACTTCCCGCTGGCGGAGGTGAGCGGGCATTTCCACGACACCTACGGCATGGCGCTGGCCAATGTCTACGCCAGCCTGGAACTCGGCATCACGACTTTCGATGCCAGCGTCTCCGGCCTGGGCGGCTGCCCTTATGCCAAGGGCGCGACCGGCAATGTCGCGACCGAGGACGTGGTCTACCTGCTGCACGGCCTGGGCATCGCGACGGGCATCGACCTGGACGCGCTGATCGACGCGGGCGCCTTCATCCGCGCCAGACTGGGCCAGCCGAACGGCTCGCGCGTGGCCCGCGCGCTGCTGGCCAAACGGGTGGCTGGCTGACAAGCGGGCCCATGGCTTCCGTGGCATGCTCGCTGGATGCCGCCTGCCATCGTGCCTGACCTTGCCCTGCCTGCGGTGGCCCGCCCGCCGGTCCCCTCACCGCTCCCGGACACGCTGTCGCCGGCGGACCGTTACCAGGAGCTGTTCGTCGCGGTGCAGAGCAGCGCGGTGTTTGCCGACAGCAAGACCTTCGTCGACTGCGTGCCTCTGATGGAGCCGCAGGCCATCATGGCCGCCTATCGCGCGCAGCACCTGCGTGCCGGCTTCGACCTGAAGGCTTTTGTGGCCGAACATTTCGACTGCGTCGAGCCGCCTGCGCATGAGTACCAATCGCAGCCCGGCCGGGCCATGGCGGCCCACATCGAAGCCTTGTGGCCGGTGCTGACGCGCCATCCGTCCGGCCACGCTTCGCGCTCCTCGCTGCTGCAACTGCCACGGCCCTACCTCGTGCCCGGCGGCCGCTTCCGGGAGCTGTACTACTGGGACTCGTATTTCACGATGCTGGGGCTGGACAGCCCGGCCGAGGCCGCGCTGCTGGGCGACATGGTGGACAACTTCGCCTACCTGATCGACACCTACGGCCACGTGCCCAACGGCACCCGCAGCTACTACCTGAGCCGCTCGCAGCCGCCGGTCTTCGCGCTGATGGTGGAACTGGCGCAGGCTCGGCTGGGCCAGCGTGTACTGGACTACCTGCCGCGCCTGCAGCAGGAACACGCCTGGTGGATGGCCGACGCGCACGACGCGCCGGCCGGTGGCGCCCGCCGCCGCGTCGTGCGCCTGCTGGACGGCCGGCTGCTGAACCGCCACTGGGACGACCGTGACACGCCGCGCGAAGAGTCCTGGCTGGAGGACGTGACGACCGCGCGTGCCAGCTCGCGCGAGCCGGCGGAGGTCTACCGCGACCTGCGCGCCGCCTGCGAATCGGGCTGGGACTTCAGCACCCGCTGGCTCAGCGAGCAGACCCCGCCCGCCTCGCCTTCCGAGGGCTCACCGCGGCCGGCTTCCGGCGCCTGCCTGTCCACCATCTGCACGACAGACATCGTGCCGGTCGACCTGAACGCCTTCCTCTACAAGCTGGAAATCCGCATTGCCGAACTGGCCGCGCTGGCCGGCGCCCGCACCACCGCACGGGACTACCAGGAGCAGGCCAGGCTGCGCAAGGCCGCGATGAACGAGCTGATGTGGAACGACGCCCAAGGTGCGTTTTTCGATCACGACTGGCGCCGCGGCGAACAGCGCCGCAGCCTCACCGCCGCAACGGTCGTGCCGCTGTTCGTTGGCCTGGCCAGCGCCGCGCAGGCCAAGGCCATCGCCGGCACGGTTTCACAGCGCCTGTTGGCCCACGGCGGGCTGGCCACCACCGAGCACACCAGCGCCCAGCAATGGGACCAGCCCAACGGCTGGGCGCCGCTGCAATGGATGGCGGTGCGCGGCCTGGACGATCATGGCGAACACGCGCTGGCCGATACCATCGCACAGCGCTGGCTGGCCACGGTGCAGGCGGTCTATGAACGCGAGGGCCGGCTGGTCGAGAAATATGCGCTGGACCAGGACGCGCAGCACAACCCGCACGGCGGCGGCGGCGGCGAATACCCGCTGCAGGACGGTTTTGGCTGGACCAATGGCGTCACCGCCGCGCTGCTGGCGCGGCAGCGGATACCGCCTGCTTAGGCGTGCCAGTTCGCCATGGCTTCGCCCAGCCTCACGGCGCCCCCCGGCTGCCAGTCCGGGTTGAACAGCAGCGGGCCAGCGGGGTACAGCAGCACCACCGTCGAGCCCAGAAGGAAGCGGCCCATCTCGGCGCCCTGCGCGAGTTCGATGGCAGCATGGTCGGCGCCGTAGCGCCATTCGCGCAGCTCGCCGGTGCGCGACGGGTTGACCACGCCGTGCCACACGGTGGCCATGCTGCCAACGATGGTCGCCCCCACCAGCACCAGCACGAACGGGCCATGCGCCGTCTCGAACTCACAGACCACGCGCTCGTTGCGGGCGAACAGCCCGGGCACGCCGCGCGCGGTCGTCGGGTTGACCGAAAACAGGTCGCCGGGCACGTAGACCATGCGCACCAACCTGCCGGCGCAGGGCATGTGGATGCGGTGGTAGTCGCGCGGGCTGAGGTAGATGGTGGCGAAGTGGCCGTTGTCGAACTTGGCGGCCAGCGCGGCGTCGCCGCCGACCAGGGCGCGGGTGCTGTAGTGGTGGCCCTTGGCCTGGAAGATCTGGTCGCCCTGGATGGGGCCGAACTGGCTGATCGCACCGTCCACCGGGCAGACCTGGCCGGCCTTGGCCAGCGGGCGTGCACCCTCGCGCAACGCGCGGGTGAAGAACTCGTTGAAGCTCTTGAAGGCGGCAGGATCGGGCTGCGCGGCCTCGGCCATGTTCACGCCGTAGCGGCGGATGAAGTCGCGGATGATGGCCGTCGTGATCGAGCCGCGCTCATGGCCGGCTACCCAGCCGGCGAACGAGGTCAGGGCCTGTTTCGGGAACAGGTACTGGGGCAGCACGCGCAGGCGGTCGGACATGGGGGAAGAGCGGGAACAGTGAAAGGCGGCGGATTGTAGGAGGGCCCGAGCACGTGGCGTGCCCGGCGTTCGGGCCGGGGTTCAGCGCGGCGGGAACAGCGCCTGCCAGCCGGCAGGGCCCAGCTTCTCCAGCGTCTCGATGTTGCGCTCGTAAATGGCCTCGGCTTCGGGGAAGGCCTCCACCGCACGGTCGATGCTGTCTTCGCGCAGCAGGTGCAGCGTAGGATACGGCGAGCGGTTGCTGAAGTTGCCCATGTCGTCGGGCGCCGTGCCTTCGAACTGGAACTGCGGATGGAAGCTCGCCACCTGCAGTTCGCCCTCCAGGTCCTCGTCGACCAGCACGCCATCGGCCACGCCGAGGAAGTCGTTGAAGTCCAGGAAGTCCTGCAGCACCCGCGGATGCACGATCAGCGTGGTGTCGGTGGTTTCCGCGTCGGTCTCGGCCAGGTGGCGCAGCTCGGCGCGCAGCACCTCGACCAGCGCCTCCGGCGAGTCCACCCCGCTGACAACGATGCGCACCTGCTGCTTGGCCCACACGGCCTTGGCGAACGGGCAAAGGTTCAGGCCGATGACGGCGGTTTCCAGCCAGTGCTGGGTGGCCAGCTGGACAGCGGCCGAATCGTCGGCGGAAAGCGGCAAAGAGGTGTCGGCAGCAGGCATCGGCCGATTGTCGCGCCGAGCAGGCACGGCCGCATGCTGCGATGCACAATCGAGGCTCCGCGGCGGTCCTTCGACCGTTGCCGAAACCGGGAGGGAGCGGCAGATGCGTTACGTGGTGTTCAACCAGAAGGGCGGCGTCGGCAAGTCGACCATCACCTGCAACCTGGCGGCCATCAGCGCCGCGCAAGGCCAGCGCACGCTGGTGGTGGACCTGGACCCGCAGGGCAACTCCACCCGCTACCTGCTGGGCGACGGGGCCGACGAAGCGCCACCCGGCGTGGCCGACTTCTTCGAGCAGCAGCTGAAGTTCAGCGTGCGCACCCCGGCGCTGCAGGACTTCATCAGCGCCACGCCGTTCGACAACCTGGACGTGATGGCCTCCAGCCCGGCGCTGGACGAAATGCACGGCAAGCTGGAGTCGCGCTACAAGATCTACAAGC
This sequence comes from Ideonella azotifigens, assembly GCF_021043325.1. Classification (NCBI taxonomy): domain Bacteria; kingdom Pseudomonadati; phylum Pseudomonadota; class Betaproteobacteria; order Burkholderiales; family Sphaerotilaceae; genus Ideonella; species Ideonella azotifigens. The sequence continues at coordinate 101,178 of NZ_JAJNKD010000015.1, read as the reverse complement.
TGCGCGACGCACTGGCCGAGCTGGGCCAGGACTATGCTCAGATCTGGATCGACACCCCGCCGGCGCTGAACTTCTACACCCGCTCGGCGCTGATCGCCGCGCAGGCCTGCCTGATCCCGTTCGACTGCGACGACTTCTCGCGCCGCGCGCTCTACGCCCTGCTGGAGAACGTGCAGGAGATCCAGGCCGACCACAACAAGGAACTGGTCGTGGCCGGCATCATCGTCAACCAGTTCCAGGCCCGTGCCCGGCTGCCGCAGCAGCTGGTGCAGGAGCTGATCGACGAAGGCCTGCCGGTGCTGCAGCCCTACCTGGGCGCCAGCGTGAAGGTCAAGGAGTCGCACCAGCTGGCCCGGCCGCTGATCCAACTGGCACCTTCGCATGGGCTGACGCTGGACTTCGTCGCGCTGCATGCGGCCATCACCAAGCCTCCCGCCCCCACGCCCACCCGTAAAAGCGCCAAGGCTGCAGCAGGCTGATCGTTGTGACACGGTAACCGCGGCTGGCTAGCATGCAGGCATGAACATCGCGTTGATTGCCCACGACGGCCGCAAGGAACAGATCGTCGGCCTGGCCACCCGCCATGCCGCCTGGCTCGCCACCTGCACGCTGATGGCCACCGGCACCACCGGCAGCCGCCTGAAAAACGAGGCCGGACTCTCCGTCGAATGCCTGCTCAGCGGCCCGCTGGGCGGCGACCTGCAGATCGGCGCCCGCCTGGCCACCGGCGGCGTGGACGGCGTGATCTTCCTGCGCGACCCCATGACCCCGCAGCCGCACGAGCCGGACATCAATGCACTGGTGCGGGCTTGCGACGTGCACAACATTCCGTGCGCGACGAATTTGGCCAGTGCTGAACTGCTGCTCCAGGCTTGGCAGTCGGGCAAAACGGCCTCGCCGCTCGCCGCCGGCTGAATCAGCTTTCGACCGCAGGCTTCGGCTTGCCCGCCAAGGCCCGCTGCAGCAGCCACAGCCGCGTGTCGAACTCCAGCTGGTGGTAGTCCGGTGCGAGGTGCTCGCAGAGGCTGTAGAAGGCCTTGTCGTGCTCGGCTTCGCGCAGGTGGGCCAGTTCGTGCACGACGATCATGCGCAGGAAGTCGGCCGGGGCGTCCTTGAACAGGCTGGCAATGCGGATCTCGCGCTTGGCCTTGAGCTTGCCGCCCTGCACGCGCGAGATGCGGGTGTGCGTGCCCAGCGCCTGGCTCAGCACCTTGAGCTTGGTGTCGTAGACCACCATCGAGACGGGGCTGCTCTGGCGCATGCCGCGGGCCTTGATGTCCTGCACGTAAGCGTACAGCGCGGCATCGGTGCGCACCGTGTGGGCCTCGGGGTAGCGGGATTCGAGCACCGTGCCGAGCCGGCCCTGCTCGGCCAGCTTCAGGGCCTGAGCCTGCAGCGAGGCCGGGTAGCCGCCGAGGTATTGCGGGATCAGCGAGACGGGCGTGGACATGGCGGGATTGTCGCCGCGGGATACTTGCGGCTGTCACCCTCCACCCTCATTCCGCCAGCTCAGGCGAAGGAACCCGCCCCCATGATCACCAAGCATGTCCTGCAACACGAAGACGTCGTCACCATCCTGAACGCCGCCCGCGCCGAGGCGCAGGCCAACAAGTGGGCCGTCACCATCGCCGTGGTCGACGACGGCGGCCACCTGCTGGGCCACTACCGCCTGGACGGCGCGCCGGCCATGTCGGCGCACATGGCCCCGGCCAAGGCCCGCACCTCGGCGCTGGGCCGCAAGGAAAGCGCAGTCTATGAAGACGTGATCAACAAGGGCCGTTTCGCCTTCCTCAGCGCGCCCGGCCTCGAAGGCATGCTCGAAGGCGGCGTGCCGGTCATCGTGCAGGGCCAGGTCATTGGCGCGGTGGGCGTCAGCGGCGTGAAGTCCAGCGAAGACGCGCAGATCGCCAAGGCCGGCATTGCCGCGCTGACGCTGCCCTGATCACCTTGATCACGCGGGGCGGCAGTCACCGCCGAACGCGGGCCTGTCCTGCGGCGATGTAGGACTGTGCTGACAAGTGGGGCCAAAGGCGACCACTACACTCGTCGGCAGATGCGCCCTGCATGCCCGCCCCTCGTCAAAACCCGCTCCCGTATGCCGCCTGCCGCCTTTGCCGACACGGTCGGCGCCACCGTGCCAAGCGGGGCGCGAACTGAAGATGTGCTGCAGGCACTGCGCCTGCGCACGGCGATCCTGCACCGCGCGCTGGACGAACGGGTGCCGATCGCAGGCGATGCGCCAAGCCTTGGCGACTACCTGCAACACCTGCTCGCGCTGCAGCCCTGGCTGAGCGCGATGCTGGCCTGGCGCGCACGGCAAGCGGTGGGGCCGGATGCCCACGCCGAACTGCAGCCTCAGCCGCAGCTCGACTGGATCGCCGAAGACCTGCGCGTCGCCGGCCCCGCGGCCTGTGCCGCCGCGGCGGCGCGTGTGCCATCGGCTCCGACCGCGCCCTGGCCGGACGAAGCCGGCGCTGCCTATCGCTGGGGCGCGGCCTACGTGCTGGAAGGCTCATCGCTGGGCGCCAGCGTGCTGTACAGCCGGCTGGCCGGCCCGCTGGCGCCGCAGCCCCTGCGTTTCCTGCAGGCCAGCGGCAGCTCGCCCGGGCCGCGCTGGGCACGCTTCTGCCAGCTGATGCGCCAGGAAGTGCAAGGCCCGGCCGACATCGCCCAGGCCTGCGCTGGCGCCGCCGACGCCTTCGGCCGGCTGCTGGCGGCCTACCCCGGACCCCTCGCCACCGCAGCGGTCCTGGAGCCCGCTGCGTGAGCGAAGCGACCGCCATGCCACCCGCTCAGGCCCAGCCCGGACCGGCGCCGGTCACGCTGGACAACTGCGACCAGGAGCCGATCCACATTCCGGGTGCGGTGCAGCCGCATGGCGTGCTGTTCGCGTTCGACGCCACGGGCCGCCTGTGCTGGCACAGCGCCAACGCTGCGGCGCTGGCCACCGGCTTGCCGGAACTGGGCGACACACTGCACGCCGGCCATTTCAAGGAGGCGCCGGCGGTACACGAACTGGTCGCCGAGGCGATGTCCGCCCCGCCCGGCGGACCGGCCGATCCCCCCTTCACCGCTTCGGGTGACCTGACGCTGGCCGGCCAGGTCTGGGACCTGGTGGTGCACCGCGACCCGCAAGGCGTGATCGTCGAATTCGAGCAGCGCGAACAGAGCGACGACGAGATCGCACGTTTTGCGCTGCATGCCCACCGCGGGCTGGACAAGTTTCGCCGCCAGACCAGCGTGCAGGCGCTGATGGAACTGGCGGTCAAGGAAGTGCGGCAGCTGACCGGCTTCGACCGGGTGATGGCCTACCGCTTCCGCCACGACGACAGCGGAGACATCGTCGCCGAGGCCCATGCCGATGGCCTGGACAGCCTGCTGGGCCGGCGCTACCCGGCCAGCGACATCCCGGCCCAGGCGCGCCGGCTCTACCTGCTGAACACGCTGCGGCTGATCGCCGATGTGCAGAGCGAGCAGGTGCCGCTGGTCGGCCTGCCGGGCCAGGCCCCGCTGGACCTGAGCCACGCGGTGCTGCGCAGCGTCTCGCCCATCCACATTGAATACCTGCGCAACATGGGCATTGGCGCGTCGATGAGCATTTCCATCGTCGTCGAAGGACGGCTCTGGGGCATGCTGGCCTGCCACCACATGCGCCGCCGCGTGGTGCCGTATTCGCTGCGCATGGCCTGCGACGTGCTGGCGCAGATGGTCGCCGTCGCGGTGCAGAACCTGCGCACCAGCGCCCATGCCCGCAGGGCCGGCGAAGCCGCGGCGCTGCGCAGCCGCTGCACCGAGGCCGTGCTGCATGCCGACGACGTGCTGGGCGCGCTGGCCCAGGAAGCCGGCGCGCTGCGGCAGACCATGAAGGCGCATGCCGCCATCCTCGTGGCCGGTGGCAAGCTGGCGCTCAGCGGCCTGACCGACCGCGAACACGCCGCCGCGGTGATCGGCTCGCTGCCCGAGCCGGCCGAAGGCCTGCTGGTGGTGCGCCATGCGCTGGCCGACTGGCCCGAGGCGACCCAGGCCGCCGTGCAGGGCTGGTGCGGCCTGCTGGCGCTGTGTTTCGACGCGGCCAACGGCGCCTGGCTGATCCTGCTGCGCCGCGAGCAGGTCGAGACCGTGCGCTGGGGCGGCAAACCCGAGAAGAACTACGTGCCCGGCCCGTCCGGACCGCGGCTGACGCCCCGTGGCTCGTTCGCCGAATGGCGCGAAACCGTGCGCGACAGCGCTGTGCCCTGGAGCGACAGCGACCTGGCGATTGCCCGCCAGTGGCTGGACGAACTGGGCCATGCCAGCCGCACCCGCAATGCCGAGATCGAGCGCGCCAGGGCCCACCTGCTGGCCGTGCTGGGCCATGACTTGCGCGATCCACTGAACTCGATCTCGCTGGCGGCCCAGGTGCTGGAACGGGGCGAGGCGCAAGGCCATGCCAGGCTGGGCCAGCGCATCAAGGCTTCCAGCGGCCGCATGCAGCGCCTGGTCGAGCAGGTGCTGGACATGACCCGGCTGCGCGGCGGCCTGGGCCTGCAGATGACGCCGCAGCAGGTGGACCTGGTGGCGCTGCTGGACGAACTGGTCGAGGAAAAACTGGGCGCCTACCCGGACCTGCAGTTCCAGCGCCTCTACGGGCCGCCGCACTGGGTGCACGCCGACCCCGACCGCCTGGCCCAGGTGCTGGCCAACCTGCTCGGCAACGCCCGCCACCACGGCGAGCCGGGCCGGCCCATCGTGCTGGAGGTCAGCGGGCCGGATGACAAGGTCCGGCTGGAAGTGCGCAATGTCGCGCCGCCCATTCCGCAAGACATCAGCGATTCGCTGTTCGACCCCTTCAAGGTTTCTTCGATGCGCAACCCCCGCAACCGCCAAGGCCTGGGCCTGGGCCTGTACATCGCGCACGAGGTGGTGCGCAGCCACGGTGGCCTGCTGCACTACGTCCATCGCGCCCCGGAGGTGGTGTTCACGATGGAGCTGCCGCGCTGGCAGGCCGCAGCCGCTTCACCACCGAACCCGGCAGGCGGTGCGGCATGAGCACCATGAGCCAGGCTCCCCAGGGCCCCGACACCCCCGAGGCGCAGCCGGCCACCGGCGGGCCGCATGTCCTCATCGTCGACGACGGGCTGGACGCCGCCGAGCTGCTCGGCGAGCTGCTGGCCTTCGAGGGCTACCAGCCTCACCTGGCCCACCTGGCAGCCGACGGCCTGGCGCTGGCCCAGGCCATGCCGATGGCCGTGGCGCTGATCGACCTCAGCCTGCCGGACCAGCCCGGCAGCGAGCTGGCGCGCGAACTGCGCGCACGGGCCACCGCTGCCCAACCGGCCCCGCTGCTGATCGCCGTCAGCGGTCATGACCGGCTGGGCCCGTATGCTGCGCAGATCGAGGCCTGCTTCGATCACTTCTTGCAAAAGCCGGTGGACATCGATGCCTTGCTGGCGCTGTTGCCACCGCCGGGCCGGGCAGGCGAATGAGCTCGCCTGCCGGGACTTCGCAGTCCCACTGGATCGCCCAGGGCGTGCGCCACGAGCTGCTGCTGCGCCTGCTGCCTTCCATCCGGCATGACATGCTGGGGCCGGTTTCGGTCGCGCGCATGGGCGTGGCGGTGCTGATCAAGCGCCTGGGCAACGACCCGCCCAACCTGGCCGGCGCGCTGGAGCGGGCGCAGGAACTGAACCAGCACATGGCACAGGTCACGCAGCAGCTGCGCGAGTTTCGCCACTGGGACCCCAGCCAGGCCGGCCGCATCGGCCTGCCTGCCGCCTTGAGCCAATGCGCCGGCTGGCTGCAGCCCGTGCTGACCCTGCAGGGCTTCGAGCTGGACCTGGCACCTGCTTCTCAAGAAGACGCCGGAGCGCCCTCGGGCGAACCGGCAGACGAATGGCAGCGGGACGAACTGATGTTCCTGATCGCCGGGCTGATCTGCCATGTGCTGGACTGCTGGGCGCCTTGCCAGCTGCAGATCGAAGCCGGTCCGGCCAGCCTGCAGCTGCGCGCTGGCGCCAGCCGGCCGGCCCCCGCAGCCGAGCACCGACACCCGCTGCCCACCTCACGCCAGATCCTGCTGCCGGCGCTGGCCGCGCTGGCCGACGCCAGCCAGGCCGTGCTGACGAGCGGCCCGGGCCGGCTCGAATTGCAGCTGGCACGCCCCGACCCGGCTTGATTCGGCCGCGCGCCGGCCGATAAGACTGGCAGTTGTCACCTGCCAGACGTGTCGCCCATGCCTTTGATCGCGTCCCCGCTTTCTGCCCGATCCCAAGCCGTTGCACTGGAGCTGGACAAGGCCCGCGCCAGCGGCCCGCTGAAAACCATCCAGATCCCGCCCTGCCCGGCCCTGCTCAGCGAGCTGCGCCTGGCGCTGTCACAGCCCGAGCCCGACCTGCAGGCCGTGGCCCGCATCGCCAGCAGCGATGTGGCCATGGCCGCGGTGTTGCTGAAAGCCGCCAACAGCCCCGCCTTCTCGACCGGCCAGCCGGTGCACACGGTGGGCCAGGCACTCTACCGGCTGGGGCTGGACCAGTCGGCCGCGCAGATGACGGCCTTCCTGCTGCGCAGCGCGCTGCCCGTCAGGGCGCCGCAGCTGCAGCGCTTCTGGGAACGCTCCGGAAAACGCGCCAGCGCGATGGCCTTCATCGCCCGGCAGTTGCCCGGCATGTCGGAGGACCTGGCGCAAACCTATGGCCTGTTCTGCCACGTCGGCCTGCCGGTGATGCTGCAAAGCCTGCGCGGCTACGCCGGCACGATGACCGAGGCGGCAGCCCGCATCGACCGCTCCTGCATCGCCACCGAAAACGCCAACCACCGGACGGACCATGCCGTCGTCGGTGCGCTGGTGGCCCGCATCTGGCGCCTGGCGCCGGAAGTGATGGTGGCCCTGCGCCGCCACCACGACCTGGACATGCTGGGTGACCGCGAGACCGACCCCGAAGTCCACACCCTGGTCGCCGCCGGCCTGGTCGCCGAACACCTGATGCGCCGCCACGAAGCCCTGCCGCCGGACGCCGACTGGCAAGACCATCGAGGCCGGGCGATGAACTGGCTGCAGATCGACGAAGGCGACGTCGAGCACTGGGAAGACCTGCTCACAGGCGAGCTGGAAACGGCCTGAGCTTCAGCGCCGGGCGCTGCGTCGAGACGGCTGCGCCCGGCCGGCAACGGGCCGCCCCGGGGCGGCCATGCCAACCCGTTCGGCGGGTGGTGATGACACCCCAACCCGCAACCGTATGGGTCCATCCAGGGCCGCGGCAAGTTCTTCGGCCCCTAGGCTGACCTCGCGGCAAGGCCCGCAAAGGCATGGCTCTTGCGTAGGCCGCGCCGCCGGTGAAAACCACCGGTCAAGGGAGAAGACCAATGACGAACGGACTCGACGCCGCCGCGCTGCGGCGCGGCTTGCTGCTGGCCGCCACCTGGCCCGCGTTCACCTGCTCATCGGCCAACGCGGCCGCGCCGCCGCCGGATACCCCCGCGAAGGCCGCCTACGGGGTGCCCAGCACCCTCAGCCTGGCGGCGGCCATTGCGACCGCAGCGAACAACCCGCTGTGCAGCAACGGCCGGCTTGGCCCCTACTACTGGGAGATCGGCAATGCCGAGGGCGCGCTGGTGAGCGGCTCCACCGGGCCCGGCGCCGGCACGGTGATGAGCGTCGCCTCCGGCTCCAAGTGGCTGTACGTGGCCTACGTGTTCGAGAAGCTGAGCTCCACACACCCGCTGGACCCAGAAGCCGACCTGCCCTACCTGCACTTCACCAGCGGCTACACGCGGCTGGGCAACATGGTGTCTGCCGCCTTTTGTGGCCTGGGTGAGGTGATCACCGTGGATGACTGCCTGAACGCCACGCCCGTCACCGGCCAGCAGGACCCGGCCACCGTGGGCAAGTTCGACTACGACAGCGGCCACATGCAGAAGCACGCCAGCCTGCACGGTCTGGGTGCGGTGGACGGCCCCATGCTGAGCCAGACCGTGGGCCAGGCACTGGGCGTGAGCCTGAACTACGCCCAGCCGCTGGTGGCGGCCGGCGTGCACATCAGCGCCGCGCAGTACGCCGTGTTCCTGCGCAAGCTGCTCAAGGGCGAGCTGAACCTGGCGGCCAGCCTGGGCACCCATGCCGTGTGCACCAACCCAACCGACACCACGCACGGCTGCTCGCCGGATGCCTCGCTGCCCGCGCCCATTCCTGAAAGCGAGAGCTGGCACTACGCGCTGGGCCACTGGGTGGAGGACGACCCGGTGATGGGCGACGGCGCGTTCAGCAGCCCCGGCGCGCTGGGTTTCTACCCCTGGATCGACAGCGAGAAGCGCTTCTACGGCGTCATCTCCCGCCAACGCGATGGCGACGAGCAGGGCTTTGCCTCCGGCTATGAATCGGCCCAATGCGGACGACTGATCCGCCATGCCTTCGTCACGGGCCGCGAGCAGACCGGCACGCAGCCGGACTGAAGTGCCGCGGCGGGCGGATGCAGGCCCAGGGCAAGGTCGTCTCGGCGGACGCACTGCCGCCGGACGGCCGACGGGCAAGCCCACCTACTTGCGGTCAGGCAGCTCGATCTTGACTTCCAGCACTTCCAGGTTGTCCTGCCGTTCCAGCAGCACCTTGATGTCTTCCGGATTGATGGAAACGTACTTGGAAATCACCGCGACCAATTCACGCTGCAACGCTGGCAGGTAGTCGGGGGTGGCAGCGCTGCGGCCGCTGCGCTCGTGCGCGAGGATGATCTGCAGGCGCTCCTTGGCCACGCTGGCCGTGGCCTTCTTCTCGCCGAGCAGGAAAGACAGAAACGACATGCCGCTCACCTCCCGCCAAACATGCGCTTGAAGAAGCCGGGCTTGGCCGCGTCGACGAAGCGCATCGGCTTGTCTTCGCCCAGGAAGCGAGCGACCACGTCCTGGTAGGCCTCGGCCACATCGGTGCCCTTCAGGTGCACGGCAGGCAGGCCCTGGTTGGACGCGTCCAGCACGCTTTCCGACTCGGGGATCACGCCGATCAGCTCGATGCGCAGGATCTCCTGGATGTCTTCCAGCGACAGCATCTGCCCGCCGACCACGCGGCTGGGGTTGTAGCGGGTGATCAGCAGGTGTTCCTTGATCGGCTCCTTGCCTTCGATGGCCCGCTTGGTCTTGCTGGCCAGCATGCCCAGGATGCGGTCCGAGTCGCGCACCGAGGAGACTTCGGGGTTGGTCACCACCAGCGCCTCGTCGGCGAAGTGCATGGCCATCAGCGCGCCGGTCTCGATGCCGGCCGGCGAGTCGCAGACGATGTACTCGAAGTCCATGTCGGACAGTTCCTTGAGCACCCGCTCGACGCCGTCCTGCGTCAGCGCGTCCTTGTCGCGCGTCTGCGAAGCAGCCAGCACGAACAGGTTGTCGCACTGCTTGTCCTTGATCAGCGCCTGGCTGAGCTTGGCCTCGTTGTGGATCACGTTGATCAGGTCGTAGACCACGCGGCGTTCGCAGCCCATGATCAGGTCCAGGTTGCGCAGGCCGACGTCGAAGTCGATCACTGCCGTCTTGTGGCCGCGCAAGGCCAGGCCAGACGCAAAGCTGGCGCTGGTGGTGGTCTTGCCCACGCCGCCCTTGCCTGAAGTCACCACCACGATCTTGCTCATCTCAAACACATCCTTTGCAGTCAACCGGCGAGCCGCCAAGGCCGGCCGGATAAACGACAGAAATCGAAAAACTCAAGGAAACGCCGGGCCGCCCCAAGTTTCCTTGACCCCCTCGGGGGGCCTGACGCGAAGCGGCAGGTCTGGGGGCATTCATCACTCAGAACTTCAGCGGCTCGAACAATAGCTTGTCGCCGTCCAGCCGCACTTGCGAAGGCTTGCCCACCACGTCGGCCGGCAGCCCGTTTTCCAGCGTGCGCCAGGTGCCTGCAATCGACACCAGCTGCGGCTCCATCACCGCCGCGAAGATGCGCGCCGAGGTGTCGCCCTGGGCACCGGCCAGCGCACGGCCGCGCAACGGGGCGTAGACGTGGATGCTGCCGTCTGCAATCACTTCGGCACCGAAACTCACCACCGCCAGCACGATCAGGTCGCCCCCACGGGCATACACCTGCTGGCCGGATCGCAGCGGCTTGTCGATGATCAGCGTGCGGGCCGCTGCAGCAGGTGCGGCAGGCGCCGGTGCAGCAACGGTCTCGGCCGGCGTTTCAACCGCCAACTCGGCCACCGGTTCGACAACCTGCGGCAAATCTTGCGCGGGCTCGGCGCGCGCCGCCGCCTCGTCAGGCGCCTCGCTCAAGCCCGCGGCCCGGGCCGCGGCCATCTGTTCTTCGCTGCCCCCACGCGCCGCAACCGGGTTGAAGCCATGGCCACGCAACAGCGTCAGCAGCGCACCGAAGTCCAGCGGCTGGGCGGCTTCGCGCAAAGCAGAGAGGTCAATGCACAAGGGTTCCTGCTCGAACAGGCCGGGTGTCGCGCCGTAGCGCTCGGCCAGCGCCTCGCGCAAGGCTTCCAGTTCAGGCGTCTTGAGCAGCAGCGCCAGCACGCTCAGCTGCGCGCTCTTCAGGTCGAACACCGCGGTGGCGTTCGCTTTGCTCGCTTTGGATGCCTTGGAGGAAACGGCCATTGCTTGGATGGGTCGCGGGAAGGGGCGGCGGTGCCGCAGCGAAGCCCGCAGTGTACCGGCCAGCCCCCGTCGGGCCCACGAAACGCCCATCAAACGGCACGCTGGCGTGCTCGCCCAGCAGCGTGGTGGCCAGGCGTTCGGCGTTCTGCTCGGTGCGCAACGCCTGGTAGGCCAGTTCCGCCTCCGGGTAGCGCCGGCGCAGGTGCTGCAGCCACTGCTTGAGCCGGCCGGCCTGGTAGCGCGGCACGATGTGGGCACGCACGATGCCCCAGTAGGCCGCGAACAGTTGCAGCACCTCGGGCCAGCTGAGCGCGGGCGCCCGGGCGTCGTTGGCGTGATTCACGGCCTGGTCATGCAGGATGGCCAGCGCCAGCCCGGGGTCGGCCACCTGGCCACGGCCCAGCATCAGGTCGCGGCAGCCGGATTCGGCCAGGCAGCGCCTGGCATCGGCCACGCTCCAGATCTCGCCGTTGGCAATCACCGGTATGTTCACCGCTTCGCGCACCTCGCCAATGCGGGCCCAGTAGGCTGGCGGCTTGTAGCCCTGCAGTTTGGTGCGACCATGCACCACGATCTCCATCGCCCCACCGTCGGCCAGCGCGCGGGCGCAGTCCAGCGCCCGGCTGTCGTCCTGCGTGCCCAGCCGCATTTTGGCCGAGACCACGGTGCCGGCCGGCACGGTGCGTCGCACCTCGGCAAGGATGCGGTGCAGCAGTTCGGGGTCGTCCAGCAGCGAAGCGCCACCGCCGTGGCGGTTGACGATCTTGGCCGGACAGCCGAAGTTGAGGTCCACGCCATGCGGGCTCATGGCGACCATGCGGGCGGCGTTGTCCGCCAGGCAGGCCGGGTCCGAACCGAGCAGCTGGCCGCGCACCGCAATGCCGGCCGGCGTGAAGCCACCGTTGGCGAGTTCCGGCATCACGCGCTGGTAAACCCGTTCGGGCAACAGCATGTCGGTGATGCGGATGAACTCGCTCACGCAGCGCTGAATGCCACCGGCGCGCGTCAACACGTCGCGCAAGGTGAAGTCGAGCAAGCCCTCCATCGGGGCCAGCAGCAGGTTCATCGTCTCGTCCATCGCCTGGGCCGGCGGCGAGTGCCACCGGCAAGAGGCGAACGATACCTGCTCAGGCAGCGGTGGCCCGCGGCGGGGCCACTCGCACGGCGTCAGTGGTACAGCGGCACGATGGCCGGCACGGCGTATTCGCGGCCGATCACCGCACGGGCGTAGAAGTAGTTCTCGCGCGCAACCTCGCTGAGTGCGTCCAGGTCCACATGCCCGGCCGCATCACAGGGAAAGGCCATCGCGCGCCCCTGGTTGAACAGCGACTGGAAGCGCAATTGGTAGATGGAGGCGGCGGGCAGGGTTGAAGCTGAGGTCTGCACTGCCGGGGTCAAGGTGATGTCCATGGGGATCTCCTTTTTGATCCCTTTCAACGCTGCGCCTCGACACTGGGAGCACAGGCAAACGGGATCGGCTTGGATTGAACTCTAGGCTTCCTGCAAATACTGCCCATCAGCGCAATGCCGCACCGGCTGTCGGTGCGCGGCGCCGGCAGATGTAAGTGCTTGTCCGACAGGCGCGTACGACAGGCCGATGAGGCCTGTCGTGGCACGCCCCTTGCCGTCTTGCGCGCCGATGCGCCGGCAATCGTGCACGGCGCGCTTTCGTTGGGAACCACCATGTGCAAGTTTCAAGTCCGTTCCGGGGCGGGCGCAGCTGCGCTCGTCCTGTCGTTTGTGTCCCATGTCACGGCCGGCGCGGCCGCGCCGCCGCCCGGCTTTGCCGGCCCGACGGCCAACAGCCTGCTGGCCGCCAAGGCCACAGCCCAGGACAACGCGCTGTGCAGCCAGGCCCTTCTGGGACCGTTCTACTGGGAGATCGGCGATGCCTCGCAAATCCTGGCCAGCGGCCAGGTGGGCAGCGACGACAGCGTGCTGATGCGCGTGGCCTCGGCGTCGAAGTGGGTGTATGGCGCCTACGTGGTTGAAGTGCGCGGCGGCCAGGCCAGGCTGGACCCTGAAAACGACCTGCCCTTCCTGAACTTCACCAGCGGCTACAGCAACATGGGCAACATGTCTGCGGCCCAGGCCTGCGCGGCCGACCGGGTCAACACGGTGGACGACTGCATGAAGGCCGTGCCCGGCGGCAGCCAGCAGAACAGCGCCACCACGGGCAAGTTCGACTACGACAGCGGCCACCTGCAAAAACACGCCAGCCTGAACAGCATGGGCGACCTGGCCAACCCGGACCTGTCGGCAGGCGCGCTCAACACGCTGGGCGTGCCCTTCATCTACGGCGAGCCGCTGCTGGCCGGCGGCCTCTACACCAATGCCAGCACCTACCGCCAGTACCTGCAGCGGCTGCTGGCCGGCGCGCTGAAGATGAGCAATGCGCTGGGCACCCACCCGGTCTGCACCAACCCCAGCGACCTGCAGCACGGCTGCTCGCCCGCGCTGGCGCTGCCCGGCCCCATCCCGTCCAACGAGAGCTGGCATTACTCGCTGGGACACTGGGTGGAAGACGACCCCGCGGTGGGCGACGGCGCCTTCAGCAGCCCCGGCTCGTTCGGCTTCTACCCCTGGATCGAAGCCGGCAAGCGCTACTACGGCATCCTCGCGCGTGACAGCGATGGCGACCAGCAAGGCTATGTCTCGGCGCAGTGCGGCCGGCTGATCCGCCATGCCTGGCTGACCGGCCGCGAGCAGAAGAGCAGCGCGCCGGACTGAGACAGACGGTCACAGGAACGGGCTCGGCGGAAGGCTGGCCTGGGGGTGGCAGCGGGTAAGCTGCACGCTCGCTGTACAGATCACCCGGAGTTTGCCTTGCCGCCTCGTTTTGCCCTGGCCTGGATGGCCTTGTGTTCCGCCCTTGCCATGACCGCCTGCGGGGGTGGAGGGGGTGGCGACGTCAGCGCGCCCACGCCGGCCCCCGCCCCGGGGCCGACACCCCCTCCGCCCCCTCCCTCGCCGCCGCCACCGCCACCGCCACCGCCAGCACCCGCCGCGCCCACATCCACCAGCGCCGCAGCCGCCAGCGCCACGGCGCAACACAACGCGCTGTGCAGCACCGACAGGCTGGGCCCGTATTTCTGGCAGATAGGCAATGCCGACGGCGCGATGGTCTCCGGCGAGCTGGGCGCCACCTCGAGCACGCTGATGAGCATTGCCTCGGCCTCAAAGTGGATCTACGGCGCCTACGTGGTGCAGCGCCGTGGCAGCGCCAGCGCACTGAGCGCCACGGCCGACCTGCCCTACCTGCACTTCACCAGCGGCTACACCAACCTGGGCAACCTCTCGTCTGCCTTGGCCTGCGGCGCGGACAGCATCAAGACCGTGGACGAATGCCTCAACAGCACGGCCACCAGCGGCCTGCAGGACGCCAGCACCACCGGCAAGTTCGACTACGACAGCGGCCACATGGAAAAACATGCCAGCCTGGTGGGCCTGGGCAGTTACACCGCGCAGGCGCTGGGCACCGAGGTCTCATCGGCGCTGGGCGTCACCTTCGGCTACGGCCAGCCGCTGCTGGCCGGCGGGGTCTACACCACGGCCGACGGCTACGCCACCTTCCTGCGCGCCATCCTGAGCGGCCGGCTGAAGATGAACGGCGCGTTGGGCTACGCCTCGGTCTGCACCAACCCGCTGGACACGGCCCACGGCTGCAGCACGGCCAATGCCATCGTCGGCCCGGTGCCCACCAGCGAGAGCTGGCACTACGCCGTTGGCCACTGGGTCGAGGACGACAGCCTGGTCGGCGACGGCGCCTTCAGCAGCGCCGGCGCCTTCGGCTTCTATCCCTGGATCGACCAGAGCAAGACCTGGTACGGCGTGCTGGCGCGCCAGCAGGAAGGCGAGAAGCAGGGCTACGCTTCGGCGCAGTGCGGGCGCCTGATCCGCCACGCCTGGATGACAGGCGTCGAGCAGACCAGCAGCACGCCGCAATGAACCTTCCCGCCGTTCGCCACAGCCCCGCCGCCGAGCGCAATCGCGGCCCCATCGGAGAGGCCTTGCTCGGCCTGCTGCCGGCCCAGGGCCACGCGCTGGAGATCGCCTGCGGCAGCGGCCAGCACGCGGCCTGGTTCGCCGGCCTCTTGCCAGGCTGGCACTGGCAGCCCACCGATGCCGACGAAGGCAACTTCGCCTCGGTGCGCCAGTGGTGCGCAGCGCTGCCGAACGTCGCAGCGCCATTCCAGCTGGACCTGCTGACGCTGCCAGCCGACCTTGAGGACGCACCGGTGGCCGCCGCCAGCCAGGACCTGCTCTTCTGCGCCAACATGCTGCACATCTCGCCCTGGCCGGCCTGCGACGCGCTGATGCGGCTGGCCGCCGCTGTGCTGCGGCCCGAAGGCCAGCTGATCGTCTACGGCCCGTTCGTCATCGAAGGCGCGCCGCTGGCACCCAGCAACGCCGCCTTCGACGAAGACCTGCGCCAGCGCGACCCGGCCTGGGGCCTGCGCCACCTGGCAGCCGTGCAACAGGTCGCGGCCAGGCATGGCCTGCAGCTGGCCGAGCGGCGCGCCATGCCGGCCAACAACCAGTTGCTGGTGTGGCAACCAGCGCCTCGGGAGCGCTGATCCGGCAGGCCGGCACGCAAGCTGCGTGGCCCAGCGGGCCTGCCGTACCCCCATCCCGCCGATGCGCTGCCCGCCCTCCCTGTTCCTACCCGCTGCCCATGGACCGCGCTGACGAAGCCCCGTCCGCAGCCGCCGAACTGCTGCCGCTGCTGTGGCGCGTCGGCGCCATCGAATTCGACGAGAGCAGCTTCGAGCTGCGCGTGCATGGCGAGCCGGTGCGCGCCGAACGCGTGCCGCTGAAGGTGCTGCAGCGCCTCTTGCGGGCCGAGGGCCAGGTCGTCAGCGCCGACGAGTTGCTGGCCAGCATCTGGCACCGCAGCCGCGACACCATCTCGCGCAACGCCGTCTCCAACGCCGTGGCCAAGCTGCGCCGCGCACTGGGCAATGAAGCCGCACAGTTGATCGGCGTGCTGCCGCAAACCGGCTACCGCCTGCTGCAGCCGGCCAGCGCCAGCCCGGTGGCCCCGCCGCCCACGCTGGCCGATGGCCTGCTGCCCGGCCGGCCGGTGCCGCACGCGCCTGGCTGGCTGCTACAGGCGGCCTTGCGGGCCGGGCAGGCCTCGGCCGTGTGGACCGCCCTGCATGCCGACGGAAGGCAGGCCGTCTTCAAGTTCGCGCTGCATGCCGACCTGCACCTGCAAGGCCTGCGCCGCGAGCTGCACATCGCCCGCGTGCTGGCCACGGCACTGGGCGAGCGCCCAGCCTTCCTGCAGCCGCTGGACGCCAACCTGACGCGCGCGCCCTACTTTGTGTGCACCGCCTACGCCGGGCCAGACCTGCTGCGCTGGGCCGCGCGCGCAGGCGGCCTGGCCAAGCTGCCACTGGCGCAGCGGCTGGCCGCGCTGGCCGCTGCAGCCGAAGCCATGGCCGCTGCCCATTCGGTCGGCGTGCTGCACAAGGACCTGAAGCCAGACAACCTGCTGCTGGACGAAACACCCGGCGCCGCGCCACAGGTGCACATCATCGACTTCGGCAGCGGGCAGTTGCCCGAGCTGCCCCCGGCGCCCGGCGAGCGCGCCTCCACGCTGGCCGTGCTGCCCGAAGGCTCGGAGCGGCGCACGCTGATGTACCTCGCACCCGAGCGCCTGGTCGGCCGAGCCGCCACGGTCGCCTCAGACGTCTATGCCTTCGGCGTGATGCTCTACCAGCTGGTCGTGGCCGACTTCGACCGGCCGATCTCGCCCAGCTGGGAGGCCGACGTGACCGACCCGCTGCTGCGCGAGGACATCGGCCTGGCCACCCAGGGCGACCCGGCGCAGCGCATGGCCTCGCTGCAGGAACTGGCGCGGCGCCTGCAGTCGCTCCCGCAGCGGCAGGCGCAGCTGGCCGACCAACAACGGCGCGAGCAGGATGCACAGCGCAGCGAGCGGCTGCTGGCGGCCTCGCGCGCCCGGCGGCCGTGGGTCATCGCGGCGTCGGCGTTGTTCGTGGCCGGCACCGCAGCCAGCCTGTTCTTTGCGAGGGAAGCCGGGTTGCAGCGCGATGAAGCCGTCGCCCAGCACCTGAAGGCCCAGTCCGTCACCGACTTCATCGCAGTCGGCTTCCTGCAGGCCGCCAACCCCGCGCTGGGCGGCGACCACGACATCACGCTGCGCGATGCAATGCGCCGCGCTGGCCAGCGGCTGGACGTGGAACTCAAGGGCGCCCCGGCCACCGCAGCCGCGATGCACCAGGCCATTGGCAACAACTTCCTCGCGCTGCTGGAACTCGACGACGCCGTGCCGCATTTCCAGCGCGCGCTGGAGATCGGCCAGCAAACCCATGGCGATGGCTCCGACGCGGTGCTCAATGCCCGCTGCGACCTGGGCGGCGCGCTGCTGATGCGGGGCGACTTGGCGGCTGCGCAACCGCTGGCCGAGCAGGCCCGCGCCGCGCTGGCCTCGCCAGCCAGTGCGCTCAGCCTGGCCACGCGCTGCAAATGCCACCAGCTGCTGGGCAATGTCGCGAATTCGCAAAACCAACCCACCGCAGCCGCCGCGCAATTCAGGCAAATGGCCGAGCTGGCCGAGAAGAATCCTTCGGCCACCCCGCGGCAAAGGGGTTTGGCCAGGGCCGTCTACGGACAGTCATTGGTCACGCTGGGCCAATTGGTCGAGGGCAAAGCCATATTGCACGAAGTGGCCCAGGATTTCGAGCGGCAGTTTGGCGCGGACCAGTTCGATACCCTCAGCGCGCGCTACATGCTGGCCCAGGCCGAGGCGCGCATGGGCGAATTGGCATCGGCCCGCGCCGCCTATGTGCAAATCATCGCCATCTACCAGCGCCGCTTCGGATCGCAAAGCCCGCTGGTGCAGCACATCTCGAAAGAGCTGGCCGCACTGCCTCCCCCCAAAGACTAGGGAGACCGAGCGCCGGCAACGGCACCGCAGGCCAGCTCGTGCGCCATTGGTTGACCCGCCGTGGGCAGTTCGTGGGCACCGCTTTGGTGCCCGGACACCAACAATTCATCACACCGAGACCTCACGACGACCGCCTGGTCCGGCCCGTTGGTCATCTCCCCAAATTGAAACAGGAAACCCCATGTCCGCAGTTCGATTTTCCGCCATCGCCAATCTCGCCGCGCTCTCGGCGCTGAGCTTTTCGCTGGCCACGCCGCATGCCGCGCTGGCCGCCAAACCCAGCGAGCCGCTGATTTTCTCGGCCCACGACAACTCTGCCTTCGACACCCATGCCTTCGATGTCAACAAGGCCGGCATGGTGGTAGGTTTCTATTTCGACGCCAGCTACAAGGCCTATGGCTTCGTGCGCTCCGCCGACGGCAGCTACACCGACCTGAAGGACCCCGACGCGCCGACGGCCACCTTCCCGCGCAGCATCAACGACAAGGGCGTGGTGGTCGGCCAATCCACCATCGATGGCTGGGCCCAGGGCTGGTACTACAACATCGCCAAGGACAAGTTCAAGCCGGTGCGCGTGCCGGCCGCACGGGCGACCTTTGCCGAAAGCATCAACAACCACGGCGTGATCGCCGGCTATACCTATTTCTACCCCGACCCCACCAAGCCGACCTACTTCACCGTCTCTGGCTTCACGCTGAAGAACGGCACGTACACCCTCTACTCCGCCCCTGGCGCCATCTACACCTACATCCGCAGCATCAACGACAAGGGTGACTTTGCCGGCATGTACACCGAGGCCGGCACCTACGCCAACCACAGCTTCGTGCAGAAGGCCGACGGCAGCTTCACCATCGTCGACGCGAAGAACTCGATCAACCACGCCGCCACCATCTACGGCCTGAGCAAGAAGGGCGACAGCGTGGGCACCTGCTCCGATGCGAGCTTCAACAACTGGGGTTGCTACTACACGGCCGCCACGGGCGCAGTGAGCGAGTTCAGCGCCGGCACGCTGGGCAGCACCTCGCCCTGGTCCATCAAGTACAGCCAGGTCGTGGGCTTCGGCTATGACGCCAGCACCGGCAAGAACCGCGGCTTCGTGATCCGCAAGGCAGACGCAACGGGCCAGGACTGAGGTACTTCGACGCTTGGCCAGCGGTGGGCCACCCTGCCGGCAGCCTCGCGCTGCGGCGGCAGCGCGGCGGTCAACGGTAAAGTAGCCCATCGCTTGTCATTCGCGGCCGGCGTGCGATCTGCACGCCGGCCTTTTGTCCTAGTCGCCACCCGCCTCAACGCCCGCCTCACCCATGCGCCTCCTGACCTCCTGCAGCTTGCTGGCCACCGCAGCCCTGGTGGCCGCCTGCGCAACGCCAACCGGCCCTGCCGGCAACACCGGCGTGCTCGCGCCCAATGCCAACCTCGTGGTGCAAGGCATCCCGCCGGTGCCGATGGCGCTGGTCAATAGCGTGCAGCGCTACACCGAGTTCCGTGGCACCAGCTTCGTGGACTGGCACCCGAACCAGCGCGAGATGCTGGTGGCGCACCGGCTGGCCGGTGCCAGTGTGCCGCAGCTGTTCCGCCTCAGCGGGCCGATGGCCGACCTGGAGCCGTTGACCGAAGGCAACGAGCCCGTCACGCGCGGCAGCTACGACCCGCGCGACGGCCACTACCTCGTCTTCCAGCGCAGCAGCGGCGGCAGCGAGGCCGACCAGCTCTACCGGCTGGACCTGGACACCCGCCTGGTCACGCCGATTGGCGAGCCCAACGAGCGGCATGCGATCAACGTCTGGCTGCATGGCGAAGAGCGCGCGCCGGGCGCCGCCTCCAAGCCGCCGGCACGGCTGGTCTCCAGCTCGGTGCCGCTGGACCGCACCGCCGAAGGCGGCAAACGCGCCAGCGTGGACACCTCGATCTGGCTGACCGACCCGCTCAAGCCCGAGGAGCGACGCAAGCTGGCCGAGCTGCCCGGCGGCGGCTGGGAGGCGACCGCCGTCTCGCCGGACGACAGGCAGCTCGCGCTGACCCGCTACATCTCCGCCAATGAGTCGGAGATCTGGCTGCTGGACATGGCCTCCGGCCAGCGCCGCCAGTTGCTGCCTGCGGCCGGCGCCACCGCCGCCAAGGCCAGCTACACGCCGGCCGCCTTCCAGCCCGACGGCAAGGGCCTGATCTTCACCAGTGACCGCGACGGCGAGTTCCAGGAGCTGATGCGGCTGGACCTGGCCAGCGGCGCCGTGACGCGTGCCAGCCGCCACATCCACTGGGACGTGAGCGTCAGCAGCCAGACCGAAGACGGCACGCTGCTGGCCGTGCTGGCCAATGAAGACGGCATGGGCACGCTGCACCTGTTCGACGGCCGCACCGTGAGCGAAGTGCCGCAGCCCAAGCTGCCCGAAGGCACGGTCGCCCAGCTGCATTTCCATCCGGCCACGCGCGAGCTGGCCTTTGCAGTCAACAACTCGGCCGGCCCGGGCCAGCTCTACAGCCTGAACCCGGCCAGCGGCCAGGTGCAGCAGTGGACCCAGGCCTTTGCGCCAGAGGGCCTGGATGCCAGCAAGTTCGCGCGCCAGCAGATCGTGCGCTGGAAGAGCTTCGACGGGCTGGGAATTTCCGGCCTGATCACGCGCGCGCCCGCCGCCCGTTTCCCCGGCAAGCGGCCGGTGCTGATCGACATCCACGGCGGCCCCGAAGGCCAGTCCGAGTTCGGCTTCAACGGCCGGGCCAACTACTTCATCGATGAGCTGGGCGTGACGCTGATCCGCCCCAACGTGCGCGGCTCCAGCGGCTACGGCAAGACCTTCCTGGCGCTGGACAATGGCTTCAAGCGCGAGGACTCGGTCAAGGACATCGGCGCGCTGCTGGACTGGATCGCCACCCAGCCCGACCTGGACGCCAGCCGCGTGCTGGTCACCGGCGGCAGCTATGGCGGCTACATGAGCCTGGCGGTGGCAACGAACTACTCGGACCGCATTGCCGGCAACATCGACGTGGTCGGCATCTCGCACTTCGTGACCTTCCTGAACAACACCGAGAGCTACCGCCGCGACCTGCGCCGGGTGGAATACGGCGACGAGCGCGACCCCGCGATGAAGGCCCACCTGGAACAGATCTCGCCGCTGACGAATGCCGCGAAGATCCACAAGCCGATCTTTGTCATCCAGGGAAAGAACGACCCGCGCGTGCCCTACACCGAGGCCGAGCAGATCGTCGCCAAGGTGCGCGCCAACGGCACGCCCGTCTGGTACCTGCGCGCCGAGAACGAAGGCCACGGCTTCCGCCGCAAGGAAAACGCCGACTACCAGTTCTACGCGATGGTGCTGTTCATGCAGCAGACGCTGCTCAAGCCGCAGCCCTGAAGCGACGGCCGGCAAAGCCCACCACACGGCCACTCGGGGCCGTTTTTCCCCACCGCACGGCCCTTCGGGGCCGTTTTTCATGGCCAGCCCGCGGGTTGTCCCCCATCGCCACGCCACGTCACGGCCGTGTCGCAAGCCCCGTCCATGCTGCCGAATGCCGCGCAGGGCTGGGGGAAAGTCCGAGCGCGGCGGGGCGCCGGCCGCGGCGATAGTGCGCTCCGATTCTTCCGCCTTCCCATCACACCGAGGAGCTCGAAGCATGGCCGGACATGGACGCACGAAACGCTGGGCGCTGGGCGCCGCCGCCTTGTTGGCGGTGATGGGCGTGGCCCATCTGGCGGGAGCCACCAACTACGCGCTGTGGGTCAACGGCCGCACCGGCGGCGGCCAGCTCGGCAACTATGCCGACTTCACCTACTGGGGCCCGGCCAGCACCGCTGCCGGCGTCAACAAGAAGTCGGTCAACTGGGATGGCTACAACCACATCTCGGACCAGAACTACCTGGTGCGCAACGCGCTGGACTGCTATTGCACCGGCAGCAACTGGTGCTACGTGGCCGCCCACAGCGCGGGCGACCTGATGATGGGCTACACGCTGGCGATGTACGGCGGTTCGACCCGCAGCGTGAAGAACGCCACGCCCGCGGCCGACGGCACCTGCAGCAACGCGGGCAGCAGCACCCAGACCGGCTGGAACATCAAATGGATCGACATTGCCGGCGGCGCGGCCGGTGGCTCCGAGCTGGCCAATGCCGGTGACTGGGCGCTCAGCGAGCCGCTGGTGTCGGACCTGAAGACTGCCACCGCGCGGGCCATGTACGACCACAACAGCACCCGCAGCAAGTGGTTCTACATGTACGCCGGCGCCAGCGGCACACTGTATTCCGCGGTGCTGCCGGGGCAGGACGACGAGGCCATTGCCTACCACTCCAGCGGCGGCGTCTCGGGGACAGGCGGGCAGTCACTGTGCAACCCCTCGGACTGGTTCTGCAACGACCTGAACCTCGGCACCACGGCCAACGAAGGCGGCAGCACCAAGTGGAGCTACCACTCGGTGAGCTTCCGCGACAACAACGAGGCCTACAACCACTACACCAACGGCAACTGGGCCGGCATCACCTCGCTGATGCGCCAGGACATGGTGACCAACGCCCAGTAAGGCCGAGCCGAGATGAATCGACGGCGCATGATCGCGGCGCTGGCGGCCACCGGGTTGCTGGGCGCGGGCTGGTGGCTGGCCGCCGGCAGCGCCACGCCTGAGCCAGCGCCCACCACCATCGCCATGGCTGCGCCCGCCGTCGCGCCGCCAGGCTCAGCGCCTGCGCCTGCCGCCGGCCTGGGCCCGCGCCGCGTGCGCGACCCGGCCGAACTCGCGGCCCAGCGCGCGCTCTGGCAGCAGCGCCTGCAGCGCGCCCGCGAAGTGCGGGACGCGTATGCCGCGGCCACGCGCTATCCGCCCGAATCCCGCCCCGCCGCCGAACATGGCGACCAGTTGCACCCCGGCCGGCCGGTGCAGGAAACCATGCCCTTGCGCATGCCGGGCGCGCCGGCCAGGGACGGTTTCCAGCTGCGCACCTCGCAGGACCGCATCTACCTGCAGGGCGACGAAGCCGTGCGGCTCAGCGTGGCCGCGGTGGACGACGCCGGCCAGCCGCTGCCATTGGCCGTGACCCGTGCCATCGCCCACGAAGCAGCGCAAGGCCAGCAGCGCGCCAGCCGCTACGGGCAGGTCGACGTGAGCTTCCGTGACGACGGCCAGAACGGCGACACGCAGGCCGGCGACGGCGAGCTGACGCTGCGCTGGCAGCCCGCGACGCAAGGCTTTGCCGAGCTGGACGGGCTGATCCGCATCGAGCTGTCGCTGCAGTCCGGCGAGCAGGCGGGTTATGCGTATTTCGACGTGATCTACACGCCCGCCGCACCCGCCACCTGGCTGCCCGGCGCGCGCGAGGCGGTGCAGGACGGCTCGCTGAATTTGCTGCTGAAGCTGCAGGTGCAGCAGGCCGGCCGCTACGTGATCAGCGGCCGGGTGGACGACGCCAACGGCAAGCCGTTTGCGCTGGTGGGCTTCAACGACACACTGGCCGCGGGCACGCGCGAACTGGCGCTGCCGGTCTTCGGCAAGCTGCTGCGCGACGGCCAGCCGGCCTTCCCGTTGACGCTGCGCGACGTGACCGGCTTCCTGCTGCACGAAGACCGTTTCCCGGACCGCGCGCTGCTGGCCGCACGCGAAGGCAAGGTCTACACCACGCGCGCCCACGTGCTGGCCGAGTTCTCCAGTGCCGAATGGCAGAGCGAGGAACGCAGCCGTTACCTGACCGAATACGACAAGGACGTGGCCCAGGCCGAGGCTCAGCTGCGCCAGCTGAGCGAGCCGGCGACAGTGGCTGGCCCCTGAGCCAGCGACAGCGGCTCGGCCAGCACGCCATCGTCCAAACGCTGCGGGCATTCGCGCACGATCTCCACGATCAGCTCGCGCGCGACCGCCGGCGCGAAGTGCTGGCCCAGGCGCGCGGTGCGGCTGCCGCGCTGCGGGATCCACGCGGTCAGCATGTCGGCCTGCACGGCATAGAAGCCGACGTGGCTGCGACCGTCCACGTCGGCACTGGTGGAGAACACGCGCCGCTGGGCAATCGATTCGAGGGGCAGATCAGGCTTCATCGGAGGGGCCCACAGTGGCTTTGGATGCCTGCACAACTGCAATCTCCAGACCACATCGCGCAACACCCGCTGCCAGGGCCTGAAGCAGGCCGAACCGGTCTGAAACTGCAAGCTGTGCGCAATGCAGTGCGCAAGAACTTGCGCACGGTATGAAGAAACTTGCGCGCTTGGACGGGGTGCTCAGTGCGACGGGCAGGCCGCCGCCGGCTCGCTGGCCGGCAACACGGCCACCACGTCCACCCGCTTGTCCACCGCGCACAGCGACACATAGCCCACCGCTCCCGGCGTGGCCGCCACGAAGCGCAGCACCGCCTCTTCCGAGGCCAGCACCGGCGGCGGCAACACGCCGTGGAAGTACTGGTCGTTCCAGTAGGACTGCAGGTCCTGCGGCGTGCGCCTGAACAGCCACAGCGAGAAGTCGCGCCGCAGCGGATGCGAAGCCGGCAGGTTGATCGCGACGATGGGCGTGCGGTCGTCCCACAGCTCGCGCTTGCGGCCGTAGATGCCCAGCAGCTCGGCACGGCCCAGCGCCGTGGGTGCGCCCGGCAGCTTGCCGACCACGACCGCGATGCCGCCTTCGGCCGCGCGCGCCGGTGCACCGGCGAACGACAGCCAGAGCAACAGCAGCAAGGCGAGGGCAAGGCGCATGGGCACCGCGATCAAAAAGCCAGCGTCAGCGAGGACAGCAGGCCCGCAGGCTGGCCCACCGCCCGCGCCGAGAGCTGCACCCACTCGATCTTGAAGGTCCAGTGGTCGACGCCCTTGTAGACCGCACCGATCAGCGTCGAGCGGCTGGACCAGCCATCCACGTCGCGCCGGTAGTACTCCTGCCGGCCGGTCAGCCACCAGCGCCCCGCCACCGGCAACGCGCCCTGCAGGAACCAGCCGCGTTCGCCGCCTTGCCCGCCAGGGCTGCGCCGATGCATGGCCTCCATGCTCAGCTCGGCACGGCCCAGCGTCCATGCGGCATCCACGCCCGCCAGCAGGAATTCATTGCCCGGCGTCTCGCGCTCGAAGAAGCGGCTGAGCGAAACGCCCATCTTGAAGTCCGGGTTCAGCGAGGTGGACAGCCGGCCGCCAAACGCGGAGTCGAACGGATGCGTCCACGGGCTGGGCCGCCATTCGCCGCCGTTGGAGGCATAGAGCTGGTAGTCCAGCCATTGATCGGCCATGGGCAGGCTGCCAAAGGCCATCAGGCCGGTCACGCTGGTGGGGAACGCGGCCTGCGAGATCAGCGGGCGCAGCACGGTCCAGGTTTGCGGGTCGGAATGGTCCTGGTTCCAGTGGCCGATGGGCGTGAGGAACTTGCCGGCGCGCAGCGTCAGCGCGTCGGTCGCGCGGTAATCGGCATAGACGCGCTCCAGCGCCACGTAGGCCGAGGCCGCGGCACCGTACTGCGCGCCGCTGCCGGACGGCAGCTGGGCAATGTTCTGCAGGTCGATCTCACCGAGCAGCTTCCAGTCCGCCGCAGGCTCCCACCAGGCAATGGCGCTGAGGTGGCTGAGGTTGAAGCGCGCGCGCCGGCTGAACTGGGTGTTGTTCACGTCGCCCGGGTTGTCGGGCAAT
The DNA here is from genome assembly GCF_021043325.1 of Ideonella azotifigens. NCBI lineage: Bacteria > Pseudomonadati > Pseudomonadota > Betaproteobacteria > Burkholderiales > Sphaerotilaceae > Ideonella > Ideonella azotifigens. The sequence continues at coordinate 76,125 of NZ_JAJNKD010000015.1, read as the reverse complement.
TCGGTGTCGCCCAAGGGGGCGAGGAACTGACCGGTGGCATAGCCGGACACGGTGAGGCCTGGCGCCAGTTGCCAGCCCACCGGCGGCGCATCGGGCAGCGTCTCGGGCTGCGGCTGCTCCTGCAGCAGGGTTTGCGCCTGCGTGGATGCGGGCGCCGCCAAGCCCAGCATCACCGCGAACAAAGGCGAAAAGAGGCCGATGCACAATCGCCGGCACCGCGCAGACAGACCACGTTGCGGTGCTTCAGGCGGCCTTGCCAGCGGTGGCGTGAAACTTGCGCCTGCAGCCCGTTCGTCTTGCGTGATCATGTGCTTGTCCATTGTCCGTGAGGCGCATGCCGCAACCTTCATGCCGCCTGATTTTTCTCTCCGCCCAGCCGCTGCGCTCCCGCTGTCTTGACGCTACGCCGAACTTTGCTGCTGGCCTTCCTGCTGCTGGCCTGGGTGCCCAGCGCCGCGCTGTCCTGGCTGAGCTTCAGCCGCACGCGCAGCGCGATGACGGCGCAAATCGAGCGCAGCCTCGCGGCCCAGGCCGGCACGCTGCAGACCGACATCGACACCATGCTGTTCGAGCGCTTCCAGAACGCGCTGGTGTGGAGCCGCTCGGAGCTGATGCAGGACCTGGCGCTGGGTGATGTGGACAAGCGCGTGAGCAACTACCTGGTGGGCCTGCAGCGCGGCTACGGCGAGGTCTACACCAGCCTGGACTGCCAGCGCGACGACGGCCAGGTGCTGGCCAGCGCAAGCGCCCAGCGCATCGGCCGGCAGGCTGCGCCCTTGTCACCCGAGCAGCTCTCGGTGCAGGCCCGCCTGCCAGGCGGCTTTGCACAGCTTTACCTGGCCGCGCCGACAAACGATGGCCGCGCCGAACTCGTCATCGACACGCCCGTGACCCAGGCCTATGCGCAGCCCGGCGCAGCGGCCATGCAGATGCGGCTGAACTTCGATCCGCGCCAGATCGACCGCTTGCTGGACACGGCCGCTGCGGGGCGTCGCGAGATCGTCGTGGTCGACGCGCAAGGCCGCTGGGTGGCCGCCTCGGCAGGCCTGCGTGGCAGCGACTGGCCCAGCGCCGCGGGCCGCCAGTGGGCGCGCCAGGCGGCCGCTTCCAGCGAGGCCCAGCTGCAGTTGCCGCAAGGCGCGATGCTGGCCGGCCGCAGCCATTCCCAGGCCCGGCCGGGCTTTGCCGGCACCGGCTGGACCACGCTGGTGCTGGAGCCGCTGGATGCGGCGCTGCAACCGGTCGTGGAGATGGCCTGGATCTTCGTCGGCCTGCTGCTGGCGGTGCTGCTGGCGGCGCTGGTGGCCTCGACCTGGATCGCCTCGGCCATCGCCCGGCCGATTGCGCTGCTGACCGCCCGGACACAGCGCCGCACCGCAGCGCCCGATGAAGCGCCGGTGCGCTCGCGCATTGCCGAGCTGGACACGCTGGGCCGCGCCTATGCGGACATGACGCGCCAGCTCGACAGCTCGCGCCAGGAGCTGGTGCGCACCTCGAAGATGGCGATGCTGGGCGAGCTGGCCGCCGTGCTGGGCCACGAGGTGCGCACGCCGCTGGGCATCCTGCGCTCGTCGGCCCAGGTGCTCAAGCGCGACCCTCAGCTGGGCGACGAGGCACGCGAGCTGATGGGCTTCATCGACTCCGAAACCCAGCGCCTGAACACCCTCGTGACGACCCTGCTGGACACCGCCCGCCCGCGCCTGCCGCACTTCGCGCGCTGCGACCTGCACGCGCTGCTGCAGCGCTGCGTGCAGATGCACGCACTGAAGCAGGCGGACAGCGCCCAGGCCAAGGTCACGCTGTCGCTGCTGGCCACGCAGGCAGAGATCGAGGCCGACGAGGAACAACTGATGCAAGCCGTGTTCAACCTGCTGAGCAACGCCGCGCAAGCCGCGGACGCAGACGGCCGGGTGCTGCTGTCCACCGCGGACGATGGCGACGGCGTGACGCTGAGCTGCGGCGACGACGGACCCGGCATTCCGCCCGCGCTGGCCGAGCGCATCTTCGATCCCTTCGTGTCCGGCCGCGAAGGCGGCATCGGGCTGGGACTGGCCGTGGTGCGACAGGTCGTGCACGCGCATCGCGGCAGCATGGTCGTGGGCACCAGCACGCTGGGCGGCGCGGCCTTCACGCTGCGGCTGCCGCGGGTGCGGGCAGCCTTGCCGGGAGACCTCGCATGAAACACCTTCGCTCGAACACCGCGCCGCGGGCCGAGCGCCGGGCCGCTCCCAAGCCGGCCCGCATCCCCTCGGGGGATCGGACGCGGTATGCCGCGGACGAGGGGCAGACATGACACCTTCAACCGTGTTGATCGTCGATGACGAGGCGCACATGCGCCGCGTGCTGGAGATCATGCTGCGCCAGCTGGGCCACCGCGCGCTGGTCGCGGTGGACGGCAGGCAGGCACTGGAGCTGCTGGAACACGAGCATGTGGACCTGATCCTGACCGACCTGCGCATGCCGGTGCTGGACGGCATCGGCCTGCTGGAGGAAATGACCGCGCGCCAGCTCAGCGTGCCGACCATCGTGATGACCGCGCAAGGCTCGATCGAGACGGCGGTCAAGGCGCTGAAGCTGGGCGCGCACGACTACCTGCTGCGGCCGGTGGACCTGGACGTGCTGGAGCTGGCGATGCAGCGCGTGCTGTCGCGCGAGAAGCTGCGCGTGCAGCACGACTTCCTGCGCGAACAGGCCGGCCGGCCGGTGAGTGGCTTCTTCGGCCGCAGCGCGGCCATGGCCAGCGTGTTCGAGCAGATCCGCCAGGTGGGGCCGACCCGCGCCTCGGTGCTGATCACCGGCGAAACCGGCACCGGCAAGGAAGTCGCCGCGCACGCGATCCACCAGGCCTCGGACCGGGCCGGCGAACTCTTCGTCGCGGTCAATTGCGCGGCGCTGCCAGCCGACATGGTCGAGGCCGAACTGTTCGGCTACGAGAAGGGCTCGTTCACCGGCGCGGCCAAGGACAGGGTGGGCAAGTTTGAGCTGTCCTCGCGCGGCACGATCTTCCTCGACGAGATTACCGAAATGCCGATTGCGCTGCAGTCCAAGCTGCTGCGCGTGCTGCAGGAAGGCCGCGTGGAGCGGCTGGGCAGCAACCACAGCATGGCGCTGGACCTGCGGGTCATCGCGGCCTGCAACCGCGACCCGCGCGAAGCCATCCGCGCCGGCAGGCTGCGCGAGGACCTGTACTACCGGCTCAATGTGTTTTCGCTGGCCCTGCCGCCGCTGCGCGAACGGACCGAGGACATCGAAGGCCTGGTCGGCCACCTCGCCGCGCGCCAGGGCCGGCGCATCCGCGTGTCGCCGGAGGCGCTGGCCTGCCTGCAGGGCTACGCCTGGCCAGGCAATGTGCGTGAGCTGGACAACGTGGTCCAGCGCGCGCTGGTGCTGGGCCGCGGCGAACAGCTCGAAGTCCAACACCTGCCGGCGGACCTGACGCGACGCACCGCGGCGGCGGCACCGCCAACGGCCGACGAGCCACTCGCCGAGACGCTGGACCTGCGCAGCGCGGTCGAAGCGCTGGAACAGCGGCTGATTGCGCGTGCGCTGCTGGCGACGCACGACAACAAGCGCCAGGCCGCTGCGAAGCTGGGCATCAGCGAACGCGCGCTCTGGTACAAGCTCGGCCGCGGCAAGTCGGCGGAAGTGGATCCAACCGACTGAACGGACTCAGCGGACTCAGCGGACTAGGGATGGGCAGGCGGCGCGGCGTGGAGATACTCGCGCGGCCCGAGGTCGCACAAGGGTCACAAAACCCTGCGGCACGACCAAGTCCACGGTGCCAGCGCATCGCCCACCCGGCGCGCGCGCATCGATTCCAACTCACGAGGTTCGCCATGCTCCGTTTCGTCTCCCCCGCCCTGCGCCTGACCCACCTGGCCGCCGCCCTCATGCTGGCCACGCCGCTGCTGGCCACCACCGCCCAGGCCGCCCCCGCCGCCGCCACGGCCCAATCCCAGACCTGGATCACGCTGGGCGAACAAGCCTTCGGCCTGCTGCGCAAGATTGACCCGGACGTGCGCAGCGAAGCGCAGCGCGAATGGGTCATGCAGACGCCCAAGCCCGGCAGCCACAGCGCCGCGCTGCAGGAAAGCCGCGAGCTGGTGCATGTGGTGCACATCGACAACGCGCTGCTGCCGGCCTTGAGCGAAGCCATCCATACCGACACGCACCGCTGTGCCGGCTTCGTGGCCCATGCCTCGCGCGCCGAGGCCTTCAGCGCGCTGAACGGGCAGCAGGAAGCGCAAAGCCTGGCCCGCAAGGTCGTGGTGCCGAGCTACACCATCGACAACCAGGATCAGGTCGCGCCGATGATCACGCAGGTGCAGGACAGCCAGATCCTGTCGACCATCCAGACCCTCTCGGACTTCCAGAACCGCTACTACACCAGCACCTACGGCGTGGCCGCCTCGGACAAGATCATGGCCATGTGGAAGGCCCTGGCCGGCACCCGCAGCGACATCACGGTCGAGCAGTTCACGCACGCCGGCTGGCCGCAGAAGTCGGTCATCCTGACGATCAAGGGCACCGCCAAGCCCAAGGAAATCGTCGTGATGGGCGCCCACCTGGACTCCATCGTCTCCGGCAAGGTGACCAACGAGACCCGCGCGCCCGGCGCCGACGACGACGCCTCCGGCATCGCCACGCTGACCGAAGTGCTGCGCGTGATGGTGGCCAACAACTACAAGCCGCGCCGCACCATCCAGTTCATGGGCTACGCCGCCGAGGAAGAAGGCCTGCTGGGTTCGGCTGAAATTGCCAAGGCCTACAAGCGCCAGCTGAAGAAAGTGGTGGGCGTGCTGCAACTGGACATGACCAACTACCAGGGCAGCGCCAAGGACATCTACATCTACACCGACTACACCAACGGCGCGCAGAACACCTTCCTGGCCAACCTGGCTTCGACCTACCTGCCGACGCTGACCGTGGGCTACGACAAGTGCGGCTATGGCTGCTCCGACCATGCCTCGTGGTACGGCAAGGGCTACGCCGCTTCGCTGCCGTTCGAGGCCGCGTTCACCGACGACAACCCTTACATCCACTCGGCAAACGACACGCTGGCCAACATGGGCAACCAGGCCAGCGATGCGGCAAAATTCGCCAAGCTGACGCTGGCCTTCGGGGTCGAGCTCGGCACCGATGGTCCGACCGTGAAGCCCTGATGGGTTGAGCGGGCGGTACCGTGCAGAGGCCCCCGCCGGGGGCCGCACGGCGGGCCATCGCATCACCTGGAGTGAGCCAATGTGGGTTCGTCGTGCATGCCTGGGCATGCTGGGCTGTGTGCTGGTGGCCTCGCTGGCCGTGGTCGGTCAGGCCAAGGCCGCGCTGGCCCCGGGCGACAAGGCTCCGGACTTCAACGCCGACGCCGCGCTTGGCGGCCAGCCCTTCAAGTTCTCGCTTTCCGGGGCACTGAAGAAGGGCCCGGTGGTGCTGTACTTCTTTCCGAAGGCCTTCACCAGCGGCTGCACGCTGGAAGCCCATCTGTTCGCCGAGGCCACGCCGAAGTTCTCCGCGCTGGGCGCCACGGTGATCGGCATGTCACGCGATTCGCTCGAAACCCTGCAGCGCTTCTCGGTCGAAGAATGCCGCAACAGCTTTGCTGTGGCAGCCGACCCGGAGTCGCGCACCATCAAGGCCTACGGCGTGGGCCTGACGCTGCTGCCCGACGTGGCCGGCCGCATCTCGTTTGCCATCAGCCCGCGCGGCCAGATCCTGGACACACTGGTCTCCGGCGACCCGGAAGAACACGTCACCGCGATGATGAAAGCCGTGCAGGCCTGGCGCGCGGCCAATCCGAACCCCTGAACCGGCTCAGGCTCTTAGACCTCGGCCGCCCGCAAGGTGATGCGGCCATCGCCCAGCTGCACCTGCTGACCGATGCGGATCTTGCAGGTCTTGCGCAGCTCGGTCGCGCCGTCGACCAGCACCTGGCCGTCAGCAATCAGCTGCTTGGCATGGCCGCCACTGGTCGCCAGGCCAGTGGCCTTGAGCAAGGCGTCCAGCGTGATGTATTCGCCGCGCAGTTCGAAGTCGATGTGGGTGTTGTCCATGGGCCGCATTGTCCCTGCTTGACATCGCGGCCGACTGGCGCGACAGTCGCGCCTCACTGTTTTCCGATCCACCGACCTGCAGGAGGCTGAGCATGACGAATACCCACCGCACCCCCGCCCTGCCGGCTGCCTGCTGAGCGCCGCGTCGGAACCCGGACTTCGCCTTCTTCGCCGGCCGCGCCTTGCGGCCCGCCTGATCCGCAGCCAAGCCTGCTGATCGTTTCCTTTCCCGTCTGATCCGTCGCGGCGCTCGCCGCACAGCCCGTTCACCGCCACACGCTGGCGGTGTTTCGCCGCGCCACGCCTGCTGCGCGCGGCTGTCGAGCCCCAACGGATTTCAGACACACCCATGATCGAGACCATCGATTTCGAGGCCCTGCGTCGCATCGGCCTGCAACAAGCGCTGCTGGCGCAAAGCCTTTCCCTTCCCCACGAAGCCGGTGACCGGCTGATGCGCATCACCGAGGTCCAGCGCGACCGCTTCACGCTGCACGACGGCCACCAGCCGCAACGCGCGCAACTCTGGCCCACGCTGCGCCTGGCCCTGCAGATGCAGGACGAGCAACTGGTGGTGGGCGACTGGGTCAGCGTGCGCGACACGGCGCCAGGCGAAAGCTGGGTTGCCGCCCGCGTGCCGCCGTTGAACCGGCTGCTGCGCCGCGACAGCAGCGGCCGCCGCCAGGCCCTGGTCAGCAATGTGGACAGCGCGCTGCTGGTGATGACCTGCGGCCATGACTTCAACCTGCGGCGGCTGGACCGCTACCTGGCGCTGGTGCGGCTGGCCGGCGTGCAGCCGGTCGTCGTGCTGACGCAGGCCGATCTGCACCCGGACCCTGCCAGCCGGCTGCGCGCCGTGCGCCAGCACCTGGGCAGCCTCGGTGCAACCGTGCCGGTGGTCGCCGTCAATGGCCTGACCCCGGAAGCCGCCGAGCCGCTCAGGCCCTGGCTGTCGGTCGGCCAGACCCTGGTGCTGCTGGGCTCCAGCGGCGCCGGCAAGAGCACGCTGACCAATACCTTGACCGGCGACAAGGGCCAGTCCACCGGCCCCGCACGCGAAGGCGACGGCCGCGGCAGGCACACGACGACCGCACGCTCGATGCACTGGTGCACCGCAGGCGCCTGCATCATCGACACGCCGGGCCTGCGCGGCCTTCAGTTGGACGCTGGCGGCGACGAACTGGACAGCGCCTTCGACGACGTGGCCCGCTTGGCGCCGAACTGCCGCTTCCGCGACTGCGAGCACCGCGACGAACCCGGCTGCGCGGTGCGCCCGATGATCGCGCCCGAGCGACTGCTCAGCTACCAGAAGCTGCAACGCGAGGCCCAGCGCCACGAGCTGACGCTGCAGGACAGGCGCGAACAGCTGGCGGTGTGGAAGGCACGAGGTCGCGAGGCGAAAGTCGCGATTCGTGCCAAGCGAGGTTGAGGCCAAGTTGCCGCCGAGCCGGGCAAAGCCCGTCCCTTGGGGCAGAAGTCAGAGCTTCAGTTCCAGACCCAGGCGCCAATTGAGGTAGCTCTGGGACTGTGTGGCCACGGTCTGGTCGCCAACGATGCTCTCGGTGTCGTTTTCGCGCGGCGCCAGGTTGCTGGCCGTCAGCCGCAGGCGGGCGGTAGCGCTGAGCTGGTACATCGCGTACAGGTCCACCACGCGCTTGGCGTTCTGTTTGGCGTACTGGTCGTCCGCCAGGCGGGTGGTGTAGCCGGGCTGCCAGTTGAAATTGCCGCCAAGGGTCAGCGGGGTGCCGGGCAGCTTGTAGTCGCCGCCGAGGTTGAACGAGCCAGCAGCCTGCTGGTCCAGCCGGTTGTTCGGGCCAGGCACGCCTTTGACCTTGGAGTTGTACAGCGCAGCATTGGCGCGCAGGTCCACCGCGGGCGCGTCGGGCCACAGCTCGGTGAGGCGCAGCTTGCCGTCGATCTCCACGCCTTGCGTCATCGCGTCGCCGATGTTCTGCGGTTGCGAGTAGTACTGTTTGCTGCCGTCCGGGTTGAGCCGCGAGAAGTAGACGGTGCGCATCAGGTCCTGGATGTCACGCCGGAACGCGCTGAAGCTGACCATGCCGCCGCCGGGCAGGTAGTACTCGTAGGCCAGGTCGATGCCGGTGGCCAGTTCGGGCTTCAGGTCCGGGTTGCCGATGCGGTCCGGGCTGGTCGGGTCGTTGTGCTTCGAATACGAGGTGCTGGCAATCAGGTTGGCCAGCGGCGGCGAGCGGTAGCTGCGCGTCAGGCTCATGCGGACCTGGTCCGCACCCTTGGGTTCGGGTTTCCACACGGCATGCAGCAGCGGCGTCCAGACGCTGGAGCTGTTGTCACCCACGACCGTGCCCAGCTTGTCGTCCGGCGCCTCGCTGTGCGTGCGGATGCCCTCCCAGCGCAGGCCGGCGTAGGCAGACCAATGCGGGTCGATGGTCCACTCGTCCTGGCTGTAGACGGCCGTGCGCATGCTGCGCGCCTGCAGGTTGTCGCCGGGGTCGCTGACCGGCTGGCCATCGGCGTCCAGCAGCGGGCCGCCATCCTGCAGCTGCGAGCGGTCCTGGCTCAGGTGCGCGCGGTCCAGCTCCAGGCCCGAGACGATGTTGTGGCCGTTTTCCAGCAGCAGCGAATACTTGGTGTTCAGGCTGGCACTGCGCTCGCGCGACAAGTTGCGGTCGTCGAAAGTGGCCACGCCACCGTTGCCTGCCGTGCCGTCCTCGCTGTCCTGCTCGACCCGGTGGGTGTTGCTGAGGCTACGCGACATGCCCAGGCCGACACGGGCTTCCAGCCGCCCATCGCCGATCTGCGCCTTGTACATGCTGTTCAGCCGGCCCAGCGTCAGGCTGCTGTCCGAATGGCTCCGGCTGGTCGAGAACGGCAGCTCCGGCACCGCCGTGCCGATCACCTGGCCCGTCTTGTCGCTGTCGCCCTCGGAGTGCACGATGAACGGCATCACCTGCAGCGAGTCGCCGCCATCGAGCTTCCATTGCAGCTTGCCGCCAAGGTTCACGCCGGTGCGCTTGCTGCGCGAGGTGTCGGTCTCGGTGTAGTCCTTGGTCGGGCTGGTGGTGGTGACCACGGACTTGTCGTCCGTGTCGCGCCGGTTGACGCCGACGTTGAGGTTGTAGTCCAGCCCCAGCGCTTCGAACTTGTCCTCGCGGGACCAGTTCAGCTGCGGCTGCACGCGGCCATTCTCATAAGCCACCGAAGCCTTCAGGTCGTTCAGCTTCCGGGTGAAACCTTCGCGGGTGATGATGTTGATGGTGCCGCCAATCGCGCGGCCGCCAGTCTCGGCCGTGGGCGCGCGGATGATCTCGATGCGCTCGATCTGGTCCGGGTCCAGCGAGTCCAGCGACAGGCCGCCCTGCACGCGCTCGCCGTCCAGCAGGATCTGGGTGTAGCCGTTGCCCAGGCCGCGCATGCGGATCTGGCCGCCGCGGCCCGGCGTGCCGCCAATGGTCACACCCGGCAGGCGCTTGAGCAGGTCGCCCACGGTGCTGTCGCCGAACTTCTCGATCTCCTCGCGCCCGACGATGATCTTCGACGCGGTGGACCGGCGGCGCTGCTCTGTGTCGCTGGTGCGCGCGCCGTTGATCTCGACTTTTTGCGTGGCACCGGCGGCGGCCGGCGGGGTTGCTTCGGCGGCAGGCAGGGTCGCTTCGGCGGCAGGCGGCGTCGGCTCGGTGGGTGCGGTCTGGGCACGCAGGCCTGCTGCGGCCAGCCAGAGGCCGCAGCTCAGCGCCAGCGGCAGGCGTTTGAGGGCGAAAGGAGCACGGCTTTGATGAAGCATGGAGGGGCAACGCTGGCAAGGCCGCCCGCGCAGACGGTCGACCGGCCGCAACAACTGCGGCCACGGCCGGGTGCCAAGGCGAACGGCGAAAAGAGGAGGCTGGCGCGGGCGGCGAAGCTGGCGGCTGCGGGCAGGCCGACGCGCTGACACGGCGCAGCAGCGGCCGAACCCGACCGGCCTGCGCCCATGGCAAGGAATGGTACCTGCGGGCCGTGAAGCTTTGTAAACGCTGCGGCGGCGCAACCTGCTGTTCAGCTTGAGGCCGGTTGCGCCAGCGCAATCTGGCACCGACCGGCGCGCTTGGCGGCATACAGCGCCGCGTCGGCCTGGCGGTAGAGGTGATCGGCATTGCAGCGGCTGTCGCTGCCAGCCACCACCAGCCCGGCCGAAAACGCGACCTCGATCGGCTGGCCGTCGGCCCCGTGCAGGCCGATCAGCCGCGTCGCCTGCAGGATGTCCTCGGCCAGGCGGCGCGCACCGGCCTCGTCAGTCGCCGGCAGGATCAGGCCGAACTCCTCGCCGCCCAGGCGGCAGAACACGTCGGACGCGCGCAGCCGCGAGCGCACGGTCTCGGCGAACAGGCGCAGCGCCTCGTCGCCGGCGCGGTGGCCGTGGTTGTCGTTGATGTGCTTGAAGTGGTCCAGGTCCATCAGCACGAAGGCGACCGGCAATTCGTCGCGCTGGCCGCGCTGCAGTTCGTGCTGCAGCAGGGCATCGGCGGTGCTGCGGTTGAAGCAGCCGGTCAGGCCGTCGTGCGTGGCCAGCACTTCCAGGCGCTGCGCGGTGCGCTCCATGCCGGCCAGCAGAAAGCCCCAGCCGGTGGTCATCAGCGTCAGGAAAGCGGCCAGGAAGGTCAGGCCCTGGCCCAGGCTGGGCTGGGTCAGGGCCTGGTAGTCGGCAGGGTGGAACCAGGCGTGCCAGGCCCGGCAGACCAGGGCCAGCACCGTCAGCGCAAAACCGGTGCCGACCATCAACAGCGAGCGCTCGGCCGCAGCCCTGTGCCGGAAGACCAGCCAGACCGCCGGCAGCAGGCAGGCGGCATAGACCAGCGAGAGCACCGAAGTGCGCTGGCTGAGCGGCCAGTCCAGCATGGCCAGGATGGGCAGCGCGGCAGCCAGCCAGCCCCAGCGCAAGGCCAGCGGCAGGGGCTGCTCTGTCACGAAGACCCAGACGGCCTGGCTGAACAGCCCGGCCCCCAGGCACAACAGCAGGTTGCCGATCAGCACGGACAGCGGCAGCGGCACCCAGGCCCGCGCGATCAGCGCAAGGAATCCACCCACCATTGCCCAGTTGCCTGCGACCCAGCAAGCCATTGCCGGTTGGTCGCGCCAGCTGGGCCTGGACAGCCCCATCTGCAGCGCGAGCAGAAGGAAGCCCAGTGTCAAGGCTGCGATCAGGGTCGGGATGTGCAGCGTCATGGCGGCTGGTGCGGACTCCGCCCCGGGGTTGCAAAAGGATGGGAACAGCCCACGGCAGGTCACAAGCGCAACACGTTGCCGGCCTGCCTCGGCACCGTGAGATTAATCACGCATTGGAGCGCAGGAAAAGGGGTGCAAAGATTCAGGGTTTACGCTAGAATCCATAGCTTCGACGACTGCAGCCGTCTGTACAAGCTCAAAAGCGCCTCAACAGCGTGGTGTGCTTGGCAGCGTGAACGCAACAAGGCAAGACCCGGCAGGCCGCCAACCACTTCACGGTGATGGGCAGCAAACGGCCGGGGCCAGGTTCGCAAGAACCGGGTATTTTCCAGCCCACCCGTTGTGTCGCGCAAAGCGATGCGCCCGTCGGATTTCGTCCATCCCCTTCGACCTCCCGGTTTTGGTGCCGCCCTTTTGGGGTGAGCGTTGCAGCAGGTCTTGCCTTTGGCCTTTGCACTTTGCGGTGCATCGGATCGTTGGCAGACGCGGTCGGTGGCGATGTTTTTATGCCCCACCGCGTGCCCAAGCTGGTTGCCAACTGTGCAACGGACGGCCGCTGAGGATCGAATCCATGACTTTTGAAACCTTGGGCCTCGACGAGGCCCTGGTGCGCGCCTTGACCGCCGCCGGCTATGAAAACCCCACCGACGTGCAATCGCGAGCCATTCCGGCCGCCCTTGCCGGCCGTGACCTGCGCGTGTGCTCCAACACCGGCAGCGGCAAGACCGCAGCCTTCGTGCTGCCGGCACTGATGAAGGTGCTGGCCGCTCGCCAGGACCCGGCCCAGAAGCCCAAGAAGGGCGAAGTGCGCGGCCCGCGCATCCTCGTGCTGGTGCCCACCCGTGAACTGTCGATGCAGGTGGCCAAGGCCGCTTCCAGCTACGGCCGTTTCGTCAATTACCTGAGCGTGACCAGCGTGGTCGGCGGCGTGCCCTACCCGGCGCAGCTGAAGGCCCTGCGCAGCCCGCTGGACATCCTGATCGCGACCCCGGGCCGCCTGATCGACCACATCGGCAGCGGCAAGGCCGTGCTGGAAAACGTCGAGATGCTGGTGCTGGACGAAGCCGACCGCATGCTGGACATGGGCTTCATCGAGGACATCGAGCACATCGCCGAACAGCTGCCCGCCGGCCGCCAGACCCTGATGGCCAGCGCCACCTTCGCCGGTGAAGTCGGCCGCCTGGCCCAGCGCCTGCAGAAGGATGACGTCGAGCGCATCGAGATCACCAACCACACCGAGAAGCACGAGAACATCTCGCAGGAAATCATGTGGGCCGATGACCTCGACCACAAGCACGCCCTGCTGGACCACATCCTGACCGACCGCGATGTCGACCAGGCCGTTGTCTTCACCAGCACCCAGATCGACGCCGACCGCCTGGCCGACCGCCTGAACGAAATGGGCCACTCGGTCGCCGCGCTGCACGGCGGCATGCCGCAAGGCCGCCGCAACCGCGTGCTGCAAGGCCTGCGTTCGCGCCATGTGCGCATCCTGGTCGCCACCGACGTGGCCGCCCGCGGCATCGACGTGCCGACCATCACGCACGTCATCAACTACGGCCTGCCGCTGAAGGCCGAGGACTATGTGCACCGCATCGGCCGCACCGGCCGTGCCGGCCGCTCTGGCCGTGCGATCACGCTGGCCGAGCGCCGGGATGTGTCGATGATCCGCCGCATCCAGCACTACACCACGCTGCCGATCCCGGTCGCCGTCGTGGCCGGCCTGGAACCCAGCCGCCCGGCGCCTGACATGTTCGGCCAGCGGCCTGACCGCGGCGGCATGGGCCCGCGCGGCAAGGGTGGCTTCGGCAACCGTGGCGGTGGCGGCTACCAGGGCAACAAGCCTTTCGGCGGCTTTGCCGGTCCGCGTGGCAACGACTTCGCACCGCGCGGTCCGCGCCCGGAGCGTGGCCCGTTCGACCGTCCGCAAGCTGACCGCCCGCAAGGCGAGCGCAGCTTCGGCGGCGACCGCCCGGCCTTCGCCGACCGCGGCGAGCAGCGTGGCGGTGGCTACTTCGAGCGCAAGGCAGCAAATGCCGGCGGCGACCGTGGTGGCTTCGCGCCGCGCGGTGACCGCGGTGGTTTCGGTGGTGATCGCCCGGCGTTCAGCAATGACCGTCCGAGCTTCAACAGCGAACGCCCGGCCTTCAATGGCGAGCGTCCGTCGTTCAAAAGCGAGCGGCCGGCCTTCAACAACGACCGCCCGGCCTTTGCCGACCGCGGCGAACGCGCGCCCTACGCCGGCAAGCCCGGCGCCAGCAAGCCGCGTTTTGCCAACAGCGGTGACAGCTTCGGCAAGCGTCCCCGAAAGGACGTGTAAGCCGTGCGGGGGTCCACCGTGTCCCCCGCTGCGTAGATGTGGCGGTGCAGCCGTGCCGCCACCTCCGCGTCAAATGGATTGCCGGCCTCGACAAACGCGTTGAACGCGTCGGCATCCAGCACCTCGGCCCACAAGTACACGTAGTAACCGGCGGCATACGCTGAACCGGAGAACAGGTGCTGGAAGTGGGCCAGCCGGTGCCGCATGCCAATCGCCTCCGGCATGCCCAGGCGCTGCAGCGCCTCGCGCTCGAAAGCGCCCACATCCACCGGTCCGTCCGGATCGGTCAGCGCATGGACCTCCAGGTCCACCCACGCGCTGCCCAAATAGCTCACCGTCTCCGCCCCCTGGCCCCAGTGCCGGGCTTTCTGCAGCCGCTCGACCAGCGAATGCGGAATCGGCTCGCCCGTCTGCCAGTGCCGCGCATGGCGCTGCAGCACCTCGGGCACGCCCAGCCAGTGCTCGAACAGCTGCGAAGGCAGCTCGACAAAGTCGCGCAGCACCTGCGTGCCCGAGAGCCGGTGGTAGGTCACGTCCGACAGCAGCCCGTGCAGCCCATGGCCGAACTCGTGGAACAGCGTGCGCGCGTCGTCGAACGACAGCAGCGTGGGCTGGCCCGGCGGCGCCTTGACGAAGTTGTTGTTGTTGACGATCAGCGGCCGGCTCACGCCGCGGTTGCGCGACTGGTAATTGAAGCCGCTCATCCACGCGCCCGAGCGCTTGGACTGGCGCGCGAAGTTGTCCTGCAGGAACAGCCCGGCGCTGCGGCCGGTGGCATCGAACATCTCGTAGACCTTGACGTCGGGGTGGTAGCCCAACACGTCAGGCCGCGGCTCGAAGCTGACGCCGAACAGCCGCTGCGCGCAGTCGAACAAGGCCTCGACCATGTGCTCCAGCGAGAAGTAGGGCTTGACCTCGGCGTCGTCGATGTCGAAGCGGGCCTGGCGCACCTTCTCCGACCAGTGACGCCAGTCCCAGCCCATCGGCTCGTGCATCACCCCATGGCTGCGCATCATCGCGACCAGCGCCTCCCGCTCGCGCTCGGCCGCCGGCAAGGCACGTTGCCAGACCTCGTCCAGCAGACCGCGCACGGCAGACTGCTCGCCCGCCATGCTGTCCACCAGCGCGTAGTCCGCATAACTCGCGTGGCCGTGCAGCTGCGCCTGTGCATGGCGCAGCTGCAGGATCTCGCGCACCAGCTGCCGGTTGTCGGTCTCGCCCGGCACTTCGCCGCGGCCGACCCACGCGCGCCACGCGGTTTCGCGCAGGTCGCGCCGTTCCGAGAAGGTGAGGAATGGCTCGATCAGCGAGCGGCTCAGCGTGATGACCCAGGTCTCGCCTTCCAGCCCGCGCTCGCTGGCCGCCTGTCGCGCCGCAGCGCGCACGAATGGCGGCAGGCCGGCCAATTCGGCCTCGCTGTGCAGCACCAGCTGGTAGCCGGCCTCGTCGGCCAGCACGTTCTGCGCAAAGCGGGTGCAGCGCTCGGCGAGCGACTGCATGATGGCCGCGTAGCGCGGCTGCGCCACGGCAGACAGCCGCGCGCCGGCATGCACGCAATCGGCGTGCAGCCGCTCCAGCAGGCGGCGCTGCTCGGGCAGCAGCGCCAGCGACTCGCGCTGCGCGTGCAGCGCGTCCAGCTTGGCGAACACGCCGGCATGCATCTTCACCACGCTGTCGTGCGCGGCCAGCGGCGCGGCCATCCTGCGCTGCACCTCGCGCAGCTCGGCCGAGGTGGCCGAGGCACTGAGGTTGGCCAGCAGCGCGCCCAGCCGGTGCAGCCAGGCGCCGGCACGGTCCAGCGCAGCGCCGGTGTTCTCGAAATCTGCTGGCGCCGTGTTCGCGGCAATCGCATCCAGTTCGGCCAGGTTTTCGCGCATCGCGAGCCGCATCGCCGGCTCGAAGTGCGCGGGCTGCACCTGCTCGAAAGGCGGCAGGCCAAACGGCCCGGTCCAGTCGGTCAACAAGGGATTGGGCGAAGCATTCATGGCGAACAGTCACTCCTTGGCAGCAAACGATGATGCCACCGGCCCCACAGGCTTCTCCGGCCATGGGCTTGTGCCGGCAGGCTTTGGCACCGAGACTCGGCGCTCTGGCCAGGAGGAACCCATGCAACAGAAACCCGCGCAGCCACCGAAGGCTCGCAAGCCATGACGGCAACCCAGACCTTGCAGGTCGGCCTGGTCAGCTTCGGCTACGCCGGCCGCACGTTCCACGCGCCCTTGCTGCAGGCGACACCTGGCCTGCAACTGGCCGCGGTGGCCAGCTCGCAAGCCGAGGCGGTCAACACCGTGCTCGGGGCAGACGTGAGCGTGGTGCCGGACGCTGCTGCGCTGCTCGCGCTGCCGCTGGACCTGATCGTCATCGCGTCACCAAACGACACGCACCATCCGCTGGCGCGCGACGCGCTGATGGCTGGCAAGGCGGTGGTGATCGACAAGCCGATGGCGCTGGACCTTACCGAAGCCACCGAACTCGTGGCACTCGCAGCCCGGCAACAACGCTTGCTCAGCGTGTTCCACAACCGCCGCTGGGACGGCGACTTCCTCAGTGCCGCCGCACTGCTGCAGAACGGCCGGCTGGGCCGCGTGGTGCAGGCGGCCTTGTATTTCGACCGTTTCCGTCCCGAGGTCCGCCAGCGCTGGCGCGAATCGGCCGCGCCCGGTGGGGGACTGTGGGCCGACCTCGGGCCGCATCTGCTGGACCAGGCGCTGCAACTGTTCGGCCCGCCGGTCACGCTGCAATGCGAGTTGGCCAGCCAGCGCGACGGCGCCGTGGCAGACGACTGGTTCCAGGCCCGCCTGGGCTACGCCAGCGGACTGCGCGTGCTGCTTCAAGCCAGCACACTGGCGGCCCTGCCCGGCCCGCGCTTCGAGCTGCACGGCACCTTGGGCAGCCTGCGCATCTGGGGGCTGGACGGCCAGGAAGACGCGCTGAAAGCCGGCCAGCGACCGGACCCGGCTCGCCTGGCCCAATGGGGCCGCCACCCCGGCCATGCAGAGCTCGCGCTGCCGCAGGCCGGCACGCCGGCCGAACTGCAGCCGCCGCAGTCGCTGGCGCTGCAGCAGGGCGACTACACACGCTACTACGCAGGGCTGCGGGACGCCCTGCTGGGCCTGGCCGCCAACCCGGTGCCGCCGGCCGAAGCGCTGGCCGTGATGCAGCTGCTGGACCTGGGCCGCGCCAGCGCCAAGGCTGGCCACGCGCTGCCGGTCACAGGCCTGGCAATCCCGGAGTCGGCAATGCCTGCTGCCACCTAAACTGCGCCGATGCCGAACACCCCATTGGCCACCCCGGTCGAACTCGCCACCCGTTTCTACGACGCCTTCACCCGGCGCGATGGCATTGCCATGCAGGCCTGCTACCACCCGCAGGCGCATTTCACCGACCCGGTCTTCGACCTGCACGGCGCCGAGATCGGCATGATGTGGCGCATGCTCAGCGCCAATGCACGCGACTTCCGGCTCGAATACAAGCTGCTGAGCAGCACCGAGACCGAGGCCACGGTGCAATGGGAAGCCTGGTACACCTTCAGCAGCACAGGCCGCCCGGTGCACAACATCATCACCGCGAAGATGCAGCTGCAGGAAGGCCTGCTGCTGCGCCATGTGGATGTGTTCGACTTCTGGCGCTGGAGCCGCCAGGCGCTGGGCCCCATTGGCCTGCTGATGGGCTGGAGCGGCTGGCTGCAGGCCAAGGTGCGCGCCAAGGCCGCGGCCGGCCTGGCGCAGTGGGAACTCAAGCAGGCCGACGAAGCAAAGAAGGGTTGAAGTTCAGGCCGCGACGCGGAAGCGCGCGGTCACGTCCGCCAGGCGCTGGGCCTGGTCCTTCAGGCTTTGCGCCGCGGCGGCGGACTCTTCGACCAGCGCTGCGTTCTGCTGGGTCATCTGGTCGAGCTGGTTGACCGAGCGGCCGATCTCGCCGATGCCGGTGCTCTGCTCGCTGGCCGCATGCGAAATCTCGCGAATGATGTGATCCACGCGCTGCACGCTGCTGACGATTTCGCCCATCGTCTCGCCCGCGTTCTGCACCAGGCGCGCACCGGATTCGACGCTTTCGACCGACGCGCCGATCAGCGACTTGATCTCGCGCGCCGCACCCGCCGAGCGCTGCGCCAGCGAACGCACCTCGCTGGCCACCACGGCAAAGCCGCGGCCCTGCTCACCGGCCCGCGCCGCCTCCACCGCGGCATTCAGCGCCAGGATGTTGGTCTGGAAGGCGATGCCGTCGATCACGCCGATGATGTCGGCGATCTTGCGCGAGCTGGCGCTGATGCTGTTCATCGTCGTCACCACCTGGCCGACCACTTCGCCACCCCTCGCGGCCACCGAAGTCGCGCTGCCCGCCAGCGCATTCGCCTGCCGGGCCGACTCGGCGCTCTGCTGCACCGTGCCGGTCAGCTGCTCCATCGCGCTGGCGGTCTGCTGCAGGTTGCTGGCGGTCTGCTCGGTGCGCTGGCTCAGGTCCAGGTTGCCGGTGGCCACCTCGCGGCTGGCGGTGCCAATCTGTTCGCTGGCCTGCTGCACTTCGCCGACCAGGCGCGCCAGCATGGCCTGCATGCCCTGCAGCTCGGTCACCAGAGCGGTGACTTCGTCCGGGCTGCGGCTGTCCCAGCGCTGCGGCGTCAGGTCGCCGTCGGCCACGCGGCGCGCCAGGGCTTGCGCCTGCTGCAGCGGCCGCAGGATGGACACGGTCAGCGCCCAGCCCAGCAGGGCTGATGCCAGCAGGCCGGCGACCACGCCCGCAAGCAGCAGCGCTTCGCCGGTGCGGGCTGAAGCCACGGCATCGGCCCGCTTCTCTTCGACCAGCGAAGCTTCGTGTTTGGCCAACTCGTCGACCGCCTTCGCATAGGCTGCCGCTGCGGGCCGCAGCTTCTGCTCAATTTCCTCGGTCGACACATGCGAGCCTTCTGCATCGCGCTTGACCAATGCGGTGCGCACGTCGCGGAACTGGTTGCCTGCGGCGTCGATCTGCTTCATCAGCGCCAGCGACTGCGCGTCGTCCAGCAGCGATTCGAGGCGCTTGCGCAGCTCGGCTGAGCGCTCCGAGGTGCGCTTGCGGTCGGCGCCCACGCGGGTGGCCAGCGCCTTGTCATCGCTCACCAGCAAGGCTTCGGCGCGGAAGGAACTGATCTCGACGATGGCGTGCAGCTCGCGCGCCAGCAGTGCGCGCTCGGCCGCCACGCCGCCGAGCTCGGCGGCCACGTCCGACAGCACGCGCAGGCGCCAGGCCCCCACCGCAGAGGCCAGCGCCATCAGCAAGGTCACGCCCGCCAGGCACAGCGACAGACGGGCACGCAGCCGGAACTTCAGCAGCAAGGAAATCATGATGCGGTCGCCTGCTCGATGCCTGGGCATCGCCTCCGGCGTCACTATTGGTAGATACCCTGGCTATCGGCTCAGGCTTTCGCAACTTGAGGCTTCGGGCGGCTTGCGCAGCCCAGCGCCTACACTTCGGACCCCGCTCACGTTGGGCGGGCTGTTCCGCTGTCGCACCCCATGGCCATCAAATCCACCGTCTTCAAGGCCCAGCTGCAGATCGCTGACATGGACCGCGCGCTTTACGCCGACCATGCGATCACGCTGGCCCGCCACCCGTCGGAAAACGACGAACGCATGATGATGCGGCTGCTGGCGTTCGCCCTTTCCGTGCCGGCCGACGACCTGCGCGGCAACCTGGAATTCACCGCCGGCCTGTCGGATCCGGACGCGCCGGACCTGTGGCAGAAGGACCTGACCGGCCAGCTGGTGCAGTGGATCGAGGTCGGCCAGCCCGACGACCGGCGCCTGGCCAAGGCCTGCGGCCGCTCGGAAGTGGTCAAGCTGTGGGCCTTCGCCAGCGCCGTGCCCATCTGGTGGCAGGCGCTGGAAGGCAAGGTCGTTCGACTGCCCAACCTGGAGGTCTGGCAGGTGCCGGCCGACCAAAGCAAGGAGCTGGCCACGCTGGCCCAGCGCACCATGCAGCTGCAGGTCACGGTGCAGGAAGGCCAGATCTGGGTCGGTGACGCGAGCCGTTCCATCACCGTCGAGCCCAAGCTGCTCAAGGGCCTGCACGCCAAGCGCTGAACAGCGCCCCCAGGCCGCCGACAAGCCTCGTCCGCCCCGCGCCGAACCAGGAAGCGGCATCGTCCTATCATGACGGTTCCGTGCCAGCGCCGATCCGGCGGCTGGTGTTGTACCGCCACAAGCGTCCCGACGATGTCCCACTTCAACCGCCGCCAGGCCCTCGCCCTGTTGGGTGCGGCCGGCACCCCACTGGCCATGGCACAAAATCCCATCTCCGCGGCCGCAGCCGCCGTCGCTCCCACCGCTGTCGCTACCGAGGACCCCTACCTCTGGCTGGAAGACGTGCTGGGCGACAAGGCGCTGAACTGGGTCCGCGAACACAACGCCGCGTCGCGCAGCGTGCTGGAAGCCCAGCCGGACTTCGAAGCCACGCGCACCCGGCTGAAGGACATCCTCGACTCGCGCGACCGCATTCCGCTGGTCAGCCGCGAGGGCGAGTACCTCTACAACCTGTGGAAGGACCACGCCCACCCGCGTGGCCTGTGGCGCCGCACCACGCTGGACAGCTACCGCCAGGCCGAGCCGCAGTGGGACGTGATCCTGGACCTGGACGCGCTGGCCAAGGCCGAGAACGAGAACTGGGTCTGGAGCCGGGCCACGCGGCTGGGCGGCAAGTCCACGCGGGCGCTGGTCGCGCTGTCGCGCGGCGGGGCGGACGCCACCGTGGTCCGCGAATTCGACCTGGCCACGCGGCGCTTCGTCGACGGAGGCTTCACGCTGCCCGAGGCCAAGTCGGACGTGGCATGGCTGGACGAGAACACCCTTTTCGTCGGCACCGATTTCGGCCCCGGCTCCTTGACCGACTCCGGCTACCCGCGCGTGGTCAAGCTTTGGAAGCGCGGCGAGCCGCTGTCGGCCGCGCGCACGGTCTACGAGGCGCAGAAGACCGACGTCGCGGCCTCGATCTCGGTCGACCACACGCCTGGCTTCGAGCGCGTGGTCTTCGGCCGCGCGCCCGACTTCTTCACCGACGAACTGGTGCTCTGGCACGACGGCAAGAGCACGCCGGTCGCCAAGCCGGCCGACGCCCAGATCTCGTTCTGGCGCGATGCGCTGCTGATCAAGCTGCGCAGCGACTGGGCCGTGGGTGGCAGCACCTGGGCCAGCGGCTCGCTGCTGATGGCCCCGGCCGAGGCCTACCTGCGCGGCGAACGCCAGTTCACCGCACTGTTCACGCCCACCGCCACCCGCTCGCTGGAAGGCTGGTCGACCACCCGCAGCCAGGTGCTGCTGGACGTGCTGGACAACGTGGCCAACCGTGTCGTCGCCTGGCGCAAGGTGGCGAATGAAAAAGGTGGGGAATGGCAGCAGCGCGAGCTGAAGACACCCTTCCCCGGCGCACTGCAGGTCCAGCCGCTGCACGACCCGCAGGTGGCAGACGACCCGCTGGCCGAGCACTTCTTCGTCTCGTACGTCGACTTCCTGACGCCCGACTCACTATACCTCGGCCGTGCCGACCAGGACCAGCTGGAGCGCATCAAGGCGCGCCCTGCGTTTTTCGACACCGCCGGCATGCGCGTCGAGCAGCGCTTTGCCAAGTCCAAGGACGGCACCAGGGTGCCCTACTTCGTGGTCTGGCCACAGGGCGCGATTGCCAACGGCAAGAACCCCACGCTGCTCTACGGCTATGGCGGCTTCGAGGTCTCGATGCAGCCCTGGTACTCGGCCAGCTGGGGCCATGGCTGGCTGCGCAAGGGCGGCGTGCTGGTGGTGGCCAACATCCGCGGCGGCGGCGAGTTCGGCCCGGCCTGGCACCAGGCGGCCATCAAGTCGCACAAGCAGAAGAGCTACGACGACTTCATCGCCGTCGCCGAAGACCTGCTGGCCAACAACATCACGACCCGCCAGCAACTGGGCATCCAGGGCGGCAGCAACGGCGGCCTGCTGGTCGGCGCGGTGATGATGCAGCGGCCGGACCTGTTCAACGCCATGGTCTGCCAGGTGCCGCTGCTGGACATGAAGCGCTTCAACAAGCTGCTGGCCGGCGCCAGCTGGATGGGCGAATACGGCAACCCTGACGACCCGGCCGAATGGAGTTTCATCTCCAAGTACAGCCCATACCAGAACGTGCACCAGAAGACCCACTACCCGCGGGTCTTCTTCGTCACCTCCACGCGCGACGACCGGGTCCACCCCGGGCATGCGCGCAAGATGGCGGCCCGCATGATGGCGCAGGGCCACCCGGTGCTGTACTACGAGAACATCGAAGGCGGCCACGGCGGTGCGGCCGACAACGCCCAGCTGGCCGACCGCCAGGCGCTGGAATTTGCGTATTTGTGGGCCCAGCTGGGAAGCCCGGCCAAGGCAGGCACGGGAAGCTGAACTGCCGGTGACAACCGGCGTCGGCGCCCGAACCAGGCGCCGACCCCTGGCTCAAGTCAGGCAGCTGCGGGGCCGATAGACGGACAACATGTCCGTGCCCGCCTGCCTGTCCACGCTGTTCGCCTCGCTGAAGTTCCGCCTCACGGCCATCGGCGTGCTGGTGCTGGCGCTGGGCATTGGCCTGATCACGGTGCAGCTGACCCAGCACGCCGAGCGCGACCTGCTGCAGATGCAGCGCCAGCGCGAGCTGGACGGCGTGGTGCGCAGCGCCGCGGTGCTGTCGCGCCGTTGCGTGGAACTGCAGCGTGCACTGCGCGCCAGCGCCAGCCTGCTGGACGAGGCCACGCTGGCCGATCCGCAGCGGCTGGCCAGCGCCCTCCAGGCCACGCCCGCACTGCGCGAGCTGTTCAGCTATGTGTTCGTGGCCGATGCCAATGGCAAGGTGCTGCTGGTTGCCGACAGCCAGGGCCTGCGCCATCCGCAGGTGTGGATCGGCGACCGCGACTACTTCCAGACCGCCATCACCCAGGCCAGGCCCGCCATCTCCGAGCCGCTGCCCGACCGCGTGCTGGGCCAGCCCGTCGTGGCGCTGGTGCATCCGTTGACCGACATCGGCAGCGGCCGCGTGCATGGCGTGATCGGCGGCGCGATGAAGCTGGCCAGCCGCGAGCTGCTGTCGGACCTGGTCGAAAGCACCAACGGCAACGCAGGCGACACCGGTGCCACCGTGATCGTCACCGATGCCAACGGCCGCATCCTCGCCCACCCCGAGCCGCGCCGCCTGCTCGGCCAGTTGCGGGAGGAGCCCGGGCTGCGCGAGGCGACCGAAGCCTGGTGGGCCAGCGGCGCACCGGTCGAGCCCAGCGGGCTCAGCCTGCCGCAAGCCGGCCAAATGGTCAGCAATGCCGGCGTGCCCGGGCCGGACTGGGTGGTCTGGCGCCTGTTGCCGGAAGAAGCCTTGCTCGCGCCGCTGCACCAGGCGCGCAGGGAAGCGCTGCAATGGGCTGGCGCCTTGGTGCTGCTGCTGGGCGCCTGCCTGCTGCTGGTGGTGGCCTGGCTGCTGCGGCCGCTGACGCTGCTGCGCCGCCGCGCGCTGCGCTTGTTCGAACCCGGCGACCATGCGGCCGGCGACTGGCCGGCGCTGAACGGCGAGATCGGCCAGCTGAGCCAGGTGCTGCGCCAGGTCAGCACGGCGCGCGAGCAGGTCGAGCACCTGAACCGCGAGGTGCTGGTCAAGCTGCGCTCGGTGATGAACGCCTCGCCGCTGGGGATCGCGGTGAGCCGGGACGGCAAGGCCGAGATGGTGAGCGACGAGTTCTGCCGGCTGTTCGGCCGCCCGCGCGAGGCGCTGCTGGGCAGCACGCCGGAAATCGTCTTCGGCGCAGAACCGGACTGGCAGCGCGCCAGGGCCGAGTCCGAGGCGGCCTTCCGCAACGGCCAGCGCTACCAGGGCGACTGGCAGCTGCGCCGGGCCGATGGCAGCCTGTTCTGGGCCCGGTTGCACGGCCGGCTGGTCGACGAGCACCAGCTGCGCGCCGGCACCGTCTGGACGGTGTCCGACATTTCCAGCGAAGTGGCCGAGCGTGAGCAACTCGCCTGGTCCGCCAGCCACGATCTGCTGACTGGCCTGGCCAACCGCCGCGCCTTCCTGCAGCGCGCCAACCGGCTGCTGGCCGAGCGCCCGGCCAGCCTGGCCGCGGCGC
The DNA here is from genome assembly GCF_021043325.1 of Ideonella azotifigens. Lineage (NCBI taxonomy): Bacteria > Pseudomonadati > Pseudomonadota > Betaproteobacteria > Burkholderiales > Sphaerotilaceae > Ideonella > Ideonella azotifigens. The sequence continues at coordinate 52,490 of NZ_JAJNKD010000015.1, read as the reverse complement.
TGCTGGTGATCGACCTGGACCGCTTCAAGCCGATCAACGACACGGCCGGACATGCCGCTGGCGATGCAATGCTGAAGGCGGTGGCCGCGGCCATCGGCCAGCAGGTGCGCGGCAGCGACCTGGTGGTGCGCCTGGGCGGCGACGAATTCGGCGTGCTGCTGCCCAGCTGCCCGCCCGAGGCCGCGCAACGCGTGGCCGGCCACATCCGCGAGGCGGTCGACAGCATCGTGTTGCCCTGGGGCGTGCAAAAGCTGCGCGTGGGCGCCAGCCTCGGCCTGGCGATGCTGGACAGCGACACGCTGGACACCGCCGACTGGCTGCACCAGGCCGACATCGCCTGCTACGCCGACAAGGCCGAGCGCAAGCGTGAGGACCGCCAGGACCGTGAAGTCGCCGAGTTGCCGCCACCGCCGACGCTGCGCATCGTCGGCCAGGGCTGAAGCCGCTCAGCGCTTGGTCGCCTCGCCCTCGCGCTCCTGCAACAGCCGCCACATCACCTTGCCCGAACCGCTCTTGGGCAGCGTGTCGACAAACTCGACCACGCGCGGCGCCTTGTAGGCCGCCATGTGCTCGTGCGCCCAGTCGATGATGGCCTGCTCGCTGGTCACGCCCCTGGCCTCGGCCCGCAGCACGATGATGGCCTTGACCGTCTCGCCACGGTAGGCGTCCTTGGCCGAGATCACGCAGGCCTCGGCCACCGCCGGGTGGCGGTACAGCAGCAGCTCCACCTCAGAGGGCCAGACCTTGAAGCCGCTGGCGTTGATCATGCGCTTGAGCCGGTCGGTGATGAAGAAGTAGCCGTCCTCGTCGACCCGGCCCAGGTCGCCGGTGCGGAAGAAGCGCTTGCCGCCCAGCTCGATGAAGGCCGCGCGCGTCGCCTCCGGATGTTTCCAGTAGCCCTTGAAGACCATGGGCCCGTGCGTCACGATCTCGCCGACCTCGCCCTGTGGCAGCAGCGCCAGCGTGTCCGGGTCGATGACCCGCGAATCCACGCCGAAGATCGGCATGCCCAGGCATTGCAGCTTGGAGCGCTCGGGCGGGTTGCCGTGCGAAGGCGCGGCGGTTTCGGTCAGGCCGTAGCCTTCGGAGAACGTGAGCCCGTATTCCTTCAGCAGCCGCTCGGCCACCGCCTGCGGCATGGCCGCGCCGCCGCCGGAGAGGTACACGAGGCTGGACAGGTCGAACTGGTGATGGTTCGGGCTGTTGAACAGGTCGATGATCATCGTCGGGATGCAGGTCCAGTGCGTGATCCTGTATTGCGAGATCAGCCTGCCGGCCAGCTCGCGGTCCCAGCGCGGCAGCAGGACCACCGTGGTGCCGCCATACACCGGTGCCAGCACGTTGTAGAGCATGCCGGTGATGTGGAACATCGGCACCACGCCCAGACTGACCGACTCGGCACCGGCGTAGCCCCAGATGCCGCCGCCGCAGGTGTTGGACATCAGCGTGCGGTGCGTGTGCATGCAGCCCTTGGGCAGGCCGGTGGTGCCCGAGGTGTAGGGCAGCAGCGCCAGGTCGTCTGGCAAGGCGGTGGCTGGCCCGGCCGGGTGCAGGCCGGCACCCAGCGCCTCTTCCCAGCGGTAGGCACCGGCCGGCAGCGGCGGGTCGGCACGCAGCCAGGCTTCGATGGCCGGCAGCGGTGCCAGCGCAGCCGGGATCTGCGCAGGCAGCATGTCCGAATAACGCGTCACCAGCAGGGTCTGCAATTGCTGCTGCGGCGGCAGCGCGGCGTTGGCCTCGGCGACGATGGCCGCGCCGTCGGCACCGCAGATCACCGCCTTGGTGTCCGGGTCGCTGATGTAGTGGCCGAACTCCTCCACCCGGTTCATCGGGTTCACCGGCACCACCACCGCGTCGCAGCGCATCACCGCGTAGAAGGCGATCACGAACTGCGGGCAGTTCTGCAGGAACAGCGCCACGCGGTCGCCCTTGCCAATGCCCTGGGCCTGCAGCCAGCCGGCCAGCGCCTCGGCCTGCTGCTTGAGCTGCCCGTAGCTCAGCGCGTGGCCGAAGAACAGGTTGGCCGCCCGGTTCGGGAAGCGTGCGGCGGTCACTGCCAGGTTGAACCACAGGTTGACCTCGGGCACCACCAGCGACTTGGGCAGGCGCCGCGGCCAGTGCTTCAGGTGCGGCAGCTCGGGCAGGGCCGTGGCCTGCGCCTCGGGGGTGGCGATGGAATCGGCAGTCTTCATGGCGTGTCCATGCGGGAAGTCGAAGAAGCGGAAGATGCGGAAGAAGCGGTGGCGCGGTGCTGAGCCCGCGCGCAGCACACGGGCTGCCGCGATCGGCCCAGCGTAGCGGCGCTGCCGCGGTGCCGCCACCGGGGTCGGCCCGTAGGACTTGTCTCAAGGGCGACAAAGCCCCGCAGCGGGTACGCTTGTTGCACACTGATTTGGCGCACGCACCGCCGGTCCCGTCGCCACCTGGCTTGCCAGGCGTCCTGTGTTGTTGGAGACAAGCATGCCCAGAGCCGGCCCCATCCTCGCCCCGGCGGCCACCGCCGGCCCGGCCGTGAACGCCGTGCCGCTGCCTTGCGTGATCGACGTCGAGGCCTCCGGATTCGGCCGCGGCAGTTACCCGATCGAGGTCGGCTTCGTGCTGCCGGATGGCGAGTCCGTCTGCACCCTGGTGCAGCCCGCGCCGCACTGGCAACACTGGGACGGCGCAGCCGAGCACCTGCACGGCATCACCCGCGACGTGCTGGCGCGGCACGGCAAGCCGCCGCGCGAGGTCGCCGAGCTGCTCAACAGCCGGCTGCGTGGCGCCACCATCTACTGCGACAGCTGGGCCCACGACTACGCCTGGCTGGCCATCCTGTTCGACGAAGCCGGCCTCACGCCCAGCTTCAAGCTGCGCCACCTGCACGAGCTGCTGGACGACCAGGCCGCCGCGCACTGGGACGGCGCATGCGCCGAGGTGCGCAACAGCCTGCAACTGCAGCGCCACCGAGCCTCCACCGACGCCCGCGTGCTGCAGCTGGCGCTGGCCCGGGTGCGGGAGGGGCAGGCCGCGCCCATCGTGCCACCCTCGCCAGAGGCCGCCTGACCCCAACGCTGAACCATGGCTGAGCGCCTGCCCGCTTCGGTGCGCCGCCATGCGCTGATGCTGATCGGCGTCGGCTTGATCGCCGTGCTGGCCGCGGTGGCCTGGGTGCAGTCGCGCCAGTTCGTGCTGTTCAGCGCCAGCATGCAGCGCAACGAGGACAACCGCGTCTGGCACCTGGTCGAGCTGGAAACCGAAACCCTGCTGCTGCGCGACGCACTGGAGGCCGCGGCCGCCCACCCGGACGCCGCCAGCCAGGTCTCCCTGCGCCAGCGGCACGAGCGCTTTGCCAACCAGGTGCAGCTGCTGCTCAAGCCGGGCCGCGACGGCAACGAGCCCAACGACGGTGCGCTGCCCGAGCTGCTGGGCGCCAAGCCCCAGGCCTTGCAGCGCCTGCTGAACTCGCTGGTGCGCCAGGTGGACCTGGTGCTGCAGCGCAGCGGCCCGGCCGAGCCAGCGCTGCTGCACAGCCTGGCCGACGAGATGGCGCTGCTGCAAACCCCTGTGCATGCACTGGCCGACGAGGCCAATGCCCGCAGCCATGCCCAGACGCTGTGGCGCAACAGCAGCATCCGCAGCCAGATCCACCTCGGCGTGGGCCTGACGGCGCTGCTCAGCCTGATGACGCTGGCCTTCGCCGCGGTGCTGCTGCGCCAGTGGCACGCCAGCCAGCAGCGCGGCGCCGAGCTGGAGCACCTGGCCGACAGGCTGAAAAGCGCCCGCGAGGCGGCCGACAGCGCCAACCAGGCCAAGAGCGTGTTCCTGGCCAACATGAGCCACGAGCTGCGCACGCCATTCAACGGCCTGCTGGGCATGCTCAGCCTGCTCGAAGACACCCGGCTGGACGTGGAGCAGACCCACTTCGTGCACACCGCGCGCGACTCGGCCGAGCACCTGCTGGCCATCCTGAACGACATCCTGGACCTCTCGCGCCTGGAGTCCGGCCGCATGACGCTGGACCTGCGGCCGCTGCGCCTGGGCGCGCTGCTGCGCGAGGTCGAATCCACCATGGGCCCGGCCGCACACGCCAAGGGCCTGGCGCTGGAATGCCTGGTCGACCCGCAGCTGCCGGAATGGCTGCTGGGCGACGGCACGCGCATCCGCCAGGTGCTGTTCAACCTGCTGTCGAACGCGGTCAAGTTCACCGAGCACGGTCGCATCCGGCTGATCGCCCAGCCCGCCGGCGCGCTGGACGCGCAGCAGCGCTTGCCCGTGCAACTGCAGGTGATCGACACCGGGGTGGGCATTGCGCCGGTCGTGCAGGGCCGGCTGTTCCAGCGCTTCAGCCAAGGCGACGACCGCATCTCGCGCCAGTACGGCGGCGCCGGCCTGGGGTTGGAGATCACCCGCAACCTGGCGCGGCTGATGGACGGCGAAATCCGCATGCGCAGCCAGCTCGGCCAGGGCAGCGAATTCAGCGTGGTGCTGCCGCTGCGGCCTTGCAAGCCGCCACAGGCCGAAGGCATTGCAAGCGGCGCGCCGCCGGCCCGCGCGCTGGATGTGCTGGTCGCCGAGGACCATGCGACCAACCGCATGGTGGTCGGCACGCTGCTGTCGCGCCTGGGCCACCAGGTGCGTTTTGCGCGCAATGGCGAAGAAGCGCTGCGCGAGGCCGAGCGCCATTGCCCGGACCTGATCCTGATGGACCTGCACATGCCCGGCATGGACGGCCTGGAAGCCACCCGCCAGCTGCGCCGCCGCGCGCCGCCGCTGGGCCGGGTGCGGGTCATCGCCGTCAGTGCGGACGCCTTCGAGAACACCCGTGCCCAGGCCCTGGCCGCCGGCATGAACGGCTTCCTGAGCAAGCCCTTCCACTGGGACGCGCTGGAGCAGCTGCTGGGCCGCGTGCCCGCCTCGCGCGACGCAGCCATGGCCGAGGCTGCGCTGGCCCGCGGCGCGGCGCAGGACGGCACAAAAACCGTCGACATTGCGCCCGTGACACCTCTAGAGACAGCAACACAAGCCCCGCCAAACACGCCAACCAGCGTAGCGGCCGAGGCTCCGCAGCCACACCCTGCTGTGCCTGTCCGCCCCCGACCCGGCGACATGGCCCGCCACCTGAACCTGTCCACGCTGGGCGAGCTGTGCGTGCTGCTGACGGCCGACGGCCTGCGCCCGCTGCTGCGCGACTTCTTCGCCGACAGCGGCGGCACCCTGCCCGCGCTGTGCGAAGCACTGGGCGAGCAAGCGCCGGCCCGCATCCGCCAGCATGCCCACGCGATCAAGGGTGCTGCCGAACTGGTCGGCCAGGCCGGCATCGCCGAACTGGCCCGTGAGATCGAACACCAGGCCGACGCGCTGGCCGAGCAGCCGGACCAGGCCGAGCGCATGGCCGAACGCTTGAGCGAGCGCTGGGCGCGCTGCCAGGCGCTTTGCGAGTGCCTGGGCTTCCTGTGAGTTAGACCACCACCGGCTCAATCTCCAGCCGGATGCCGAAGCGGCCGTATACGCTCTCTTGAATCGCCCGCGCCAGCGTCTGCACCTCGGAGCCGATGGCGCCGCCGCGGTTCACCAGCACCAGCGCCTGCTTCTCGTAGACCCCCGCATGGCCCACCGTCTTGCCCTTCCAGCCGCAGGCGTCGATCAGCCAGCCGGCCGCCAGCTTGAAGCCGCCGCCGTCCATCGGGTAGTGCACCACATGCGGGTCGCGGGCGATGATGTCGCGACACTGCTCGGCCGTGACCAGCGGGTTCTTGAAGAAGCTGCCGACGTTGCCGATCACCGCCGGGTCCGGCAGCTTGGCGCGGCGGATCGCGCAGACCCAGTCGAAGAGGGTGCGGGCATCGGGCGCGTGGTTGCCGGTCTCGGCCATCTTGCGCTCCAGGTCCAGGTAGCCCAGCACCGGCTGCCAGTGCCTGGGCAGGCGAAAGCGCACCCGGGTGATCAGGCTCTTGCCGGCCAGGGCCTGCTTGAAGATGCTGTCGCGGTAGCCGAACTTGCATTGCGAAGCGTCCAGCCGCACGCTGCGGCCGGTCACCAGGTCCACCGCGTCCAGCGAGTCGAAGCGGTCCTGCAGCTCCAGCCCGTAGGCGCCAATGTTCTGCACCGGCGCCGCGCCCACGGTGCCGGGGATCAGCGCCATGTTCTCCAGCCCGGGCAGGCCGTGGTCCAGCGTCCACGCGACCAGGTCGTGCCAGGACTCGCCGCCGCCGGCTTCGACGATGAAGGCGTCCGCCGTTTCGCTCGCCACGCGCATGCCCTTGACCTCGACCTTCAGCACCAGCTCAGGCATGTCCCGGGTCAGGATCACGTTGCTGCCGCCGCCCAGCACGAACTTGGGCGCGCCGCCCAGGCCCGGCAGCTCCAGCAGCCGGCGCACGTCGGCGTCTGCGGTGATGCGCACCAGCCGGCCGGCCACCGCGGGCAGGCCAAAGGTGTTATAGGACTTCAGGCTCACGCCCGCTTCGATTTGCATGGCAGAATTTTCTGCTATTCCCCGTTCTCCTTTGCCCTTGCAGGCCAAACAGCGCCTGCTATTTCCGAAAGTTTCCTGCCATGCCCAGCTTTGACGTCGCCCTCGAACCCGACATGGTCAAGATCAACAACGGCGTCAGCACCGCCATCAAGGAAATCGGCACCCGCTTCGATTTCAAGGGCACCAGTGCCAGCGTCGAGCTCAAGGAGAAGGAAAAGGAGATCCACCTGGTCGGCGACAGCGACTTCCAGATCGACCAGATCAACGAGGTGCTCGTCAGCAAGCTGACCAAGCAGGGCGTGACGATCAACTTCATCGACAAGGGCGAGAAGCTGGAAAAGCTTGGCGGCGACAAGCTGCGCCGCGTCGACAAGATCAAGGACGGCATCGAGTCCGAGCTGGCCAAGAAGATCACCGGCGCGATCAAGAACAGCAAGCTCAAGGTCCAGGCCAGCATCCAGGGCAACGAAGTGCGCGTCACCGGCAAGAACCGCGACGACCTGCAACAGGCCATCGCGCTGCTCAAGAAAGAGTTTCCCGAGCAGCCGCTGACGCACAAGAACTTCCGCGACTGACGCTCGCGCGCTGGCCTGCAGCACCGCCGGGAGGCGGCTAGCCGCAGTCTCACGCATTCATCCACGACGCCCCGCCCTCGCGGGGCGTCGTGCCATCTGCGTGGCACCGGGCCCCCTGCGGGTCTGACCGCGCATCATTCCCAGGGAGCCACCACCATGCAAGAGACGGACACACACCCCGCGCTGCACACGCTCGTCGAGTTGCACCTGCTCAACGCCACCGAACGCCAGCAGGCCCTCGCCCACCCTGAGCTGGCATCGCTGCCGTCTGACCTGGTGCCAGCGGAGTTGCTGCGCTGGCTGATCTACCGAAAGATCACTTCGGAAGAGACGCTCTCCCCCACGCGGGCACTGCTTGCCGCGGAGCTGACCGACGCGCAGCGAACACTGCGCCGCCAGATCGCCGCCGACACCGCTGAGGCATTGCGACAGTGGGAGCGCCAGCGTACGCAGCAGTCCCTGCTCACGCTGCGCGACCTGCAGATCCTCAGCTTGGACCAACATGCCAAGGCTCAGGCTGCCGCTGAAGGCCAGCCCCCTCTGGCCTCGCCAGCCCTCGCGCTGCTGTGGATCTCGGCCGAAGCCTTGCTTTCACCCGAGGAAATAGCCGCCGTGAAGGCGCGCGTGGCGACCCTACCGGGTGGACCAGCGGGCGATGAAGCGCGCGCCGTGCTGGCCGAGCACGACGCATTGGCGGGCGAAGTCAACCGGGTGATGCGCAAGGCAGCGCTGCGCCAAATCTTCCCGGGTGGACCCTGGCTGTGGCTGGCCGGCTTCGTGCTGGTGACAGGCGCTGCAGCCTGGAGCATCTTTGCGCCGACCCCTGTGCCGGGCTGCGCGGACAAGAACACGCTGGCATCCCTGAACAGCATGTTCTTCCGCACCACCATCGACGCCCGCAGCAGCAACCCGATGGCGGCCTTGCGCGGCGAATCCCCCGGGCTGCCGCAGCTGAAAAATCCGCAGGAGGTGGGTTTCGCCAAGGCCCACCAGATCCGTGGCTGCGTGGCACAGCTGGCCATCCAGGGCGAGGAGATTCCCTATGCGTACACCATTGCCCGCGGGCAGCCGCAGGGCGCGAACACGGATGACAGCGACAAGGAGAAGACCGAGGGCTTCCACATCGTCGGCGCCGAGCCGCGCATCGTGCAGGCCCGTTTTTCGCACCTGACCTCGGACGGTGACTTCGCCCAGCAAGCCGCGCCCATTGGCCGCACGGCGTTGGAAGCTGCCTTCCGCGACGGCGTAGCCACCCTGCATCGGCCCTCATCGGCCCTGACTGCAACACTCGCACGGCAGCTTGCGCTCAAGTCCGGCGGCACCCAGTTGTCCACACTCTCGGCCGACCGTCAGCGCGAGATTGCGGAAATCGAACCCCTTGCCCCCTGCCGGCCCGAAGCCGATGGCCAGCGCCAGCGCTGCCGCCTGCTGATCGAGCGCAACGACGAATTGATGGGCATGCTGGGCATGGGCAGCGGCACGGTGTTGGAGGGCGAGTTCAGCTTCGAGCGCGTCCGACCGGACGCCCCCTGGACGGTCACTGAACAGCTCGCCGAAGAATTCAGTCAGGCCCTGGTCCAGGGACGCATGGATTCGCTGAGAAGTGATGCCAGCGGTGCGCCACCCCCTCCGCAGGCCTCCCAGGCTGGCGTGCCTTGATCCTGGCAACCAGGAATTCCTGGCGCCTGCTGCTCCCTGCGGACAAATTCCCCCGAAAATCCAGGGCAACGAGTTGCGTCACCGGCAAAAACCGCGATGACCTGCAGGCTGCCATTGCCCAGCTGAAGCAGGACTTGAACGACCAGCCGCTACGGCAAGAGAACCTCTTGGATCGAGCATTGGCAGGCAAATGCCGGCCCGGCTCACTGGCCGCCCGAAGGCTTTCGGCTTGTTCCCAATCCCTTGGCCGCGAAGGCCAGGGCAGCCAGTTCACGCTTGCTGGCTCTGAGCAATTCGATCTCGGATGAGGTCAAACGACGCGGTGCGGGCGAGGTACCGAGCTTCTGATTCAGTAAGCGCGTCGAAGCCGTGAGCGAATCGTTCGATCCACCACTCTTCCAGCTGTCGTCCATGTTTGGCTCTCAGTTCCTGTAAGCGTGACTGTGTCGGGCTGAGTTTGGCGGAATGGGGCTTGCCGGTCAAACAGACAGCCGCCAAGACCCGACCGCCCTGGGTTTCGATGTGTCCGCGCAGATTGGCCAGCGTGCCGCCCATGCCGACGAAGTCGTCCACCATCACGTAGTCACAGCCGGCCTGCACAGTGCCGGCGAACTCCGCCTGTCGGGCCAGGCGAGAAAAGCCGTCCGCGCCGGTGTGAGCCACCACGTTGACCTGCAGCACCGAGGGATCTACCGGCCAACCCAGGGTCTTGCTGAGTTCATCGGCAAAGATCTCGGGGATGGCATTCACGCCTTCCTGCTCATAGGCGTGGGCGCTCACCAAAATAGGCTTGCGAGCCCCCATCAAAGCTTGCAGGGCCGCGTTCTGGCCGAGGTTCATCGTGTCCGCCACGAGCGCCATCGCAGCATCGCCATGGCCCGATTTGGCAGCCTTGTAGGCAGGGTGCTGCTTGACCGCCGATTCATTTGCATGAATCAACACGTCGGGGAAATCACCCCATGGCACCCTGGGTGGTTGGGCAGCAAGGCTGGACACCAGGGCATTGTGTCATTCGGCATGTTGGCAATACCAGTTGAGACGGTGCTCAAGCGCTCAGCTCGGCCCGGTCCCGCCCGCTTTTCTGGTGGGTTAGGGCGCAGCATCCGGGCGGCCACCAGGAGCGCGAAGAGGAATTTGAAGACGCTGGAGGGGACGGAACCCCGCCAAACATGAGCCCCGCCAACACGTGAAAACCCCATGGCCCGCTTGTCGCTGGGGGGACAGGATGAAGGCGAACGATCGTGCTAAAAATCGGAGAGATCGGAGACAAGCCTCATGGACCTCAATTTCACGCCGGACGAACTGGCTTTCCGCCAGCAGATCCACGACTGGGTGGCCGAGCACCTGCCCAAGGAGATCAGCAGCAAGGTGCACCAGGCCCAGCGCCTGAGTCGCGATGACCTGCAACGCTGGGCCAAGATCCTGGGCGCGCAGGGCTGGCTGGGCTACGGCTGGCCCAAGCAGTTTGGCGGGCCGGGCTGGAACGCGGTGCAGAAGCACCTGTTCGAGGAAGAGTGCGCGCTGGCCGGCGCGCCGCGCATCATCCCGTTTGGGCCGGTGATGGTGGCGCCGGTCATCATGGCCTTCGGCAGTGCCGAGCAGCAGCAGCGCTTCCTGCCGGGCATTGCCTCCGGCGAGGTCTGGTGGAGCCAGGGTTACAGCGAGCCGGGCTCGGGCTCGGACCTGGCCTCGGTGAAGACACGCGCCGAACGGCAAGGCGACAAGTACATCGTCAACGGCCAGAAGACCTGGACCACGCTGGGCCAGTTCGGCGACTGGATCTTCTGCCTCGTGCGCACCGACACTTCCGGCAAGCCGCAGACCGGCATCAGCTTCCTGCTGATCGACATGAAGAGCCCCGGCGTGACCGTGCGGCCCATCATCATGCTGGACGGCGAACACGAGGTGAACGAGGTCTTCTTCGACAACGTCGAGGTGCCGGCCGAGAACCTGATCGGCGAAGAGAACAAGGGCTGGACCTACGCCAAGCACCTGCTGGCCCACGAGCGCACCAACATCGCGGACGTGAACCGCGCCAAGCGCGAGCTGGAGCGCTTGAAGCGCATCGCCAAGTCGCAGGGCGTGTACGACGACACCCGCTTCCGCGACCAGATCGCGCTGCTGGAGGTGGACATCGTGGCGCTGGAGATGATGGTGCTGCGCGTGCTGTCCGCAGAGAAGAGCGGCAAGCAGAGCCTGGACGTAGCGGGTCTCTTGAAGATCCGCGGCAGCGAGATTCAGCAACGTTATGCCGAGCTGATGATGCTGGCAGGCGGCCCGCTGAGCGTGCCGTTCATCCACGAGGCCATGGAAGCCGGCTGGCAGGGCGACCAGGCGCTGGGCGGGCTGTGGCCTGGCAACGCCGGCGAGTGCGCGCCGCTTTCAAGTACCTATTTCAACCTGCGCAAGACCACCATCTACGGCGGCAGCAACGAAGTGCAACGCAACATCGTCAGCCAGACCGTGCTGGGCGCCTGAGGAAACAACATGGACTTCGATTTCTCCGACGACCAAGTCTCGCTGCGCGACGCGGTGGCCCGCTGGGTCGACAAGGGTTTCGCCTTCGAGCGCCGGCACCAGCTGGCCAAGGCTGGTGGCGCCACCCGCGCGGTCTATGCCGAGCTGGCCGAGCTGGGCCTGGCCGGCCTCACCATTCCTGAGGCTCATGGCGGCCTGGGCTTCGGCGCTGTCGAGGCCATGGTGGTGATGGAAGAACTCGGCCGCGGCCTGGTCAACGCCCCGGTCGCCCAGGGCGCGCTGATCGCCCCTGCCCTGCTGGCCGACGCGCCCGAGCCGCTGCAGGCCGAGTGGCTGCCGAAGATGGCCAGCGCCGAAGCGCTGGTCGTGCTGGCGCACCAGGAGGCCGGCGCGCGCTACAAGCTGCGCCACGTCACGACGCGCGCCCACCAAGCCGGCGAGGGCTGGACCCTGGAAGGCGTGAAAAGCGTGGTGCCGGCCGGCGACGAGGCCGATGCCTTCATTGTCCCGGCCCGCATCTCGGGCGACGTGGACAGCGAAGCCGGCATTGCGCTGTTCCTGGTCGAGCGCGGCGCGGCAGGTGTCACCGTCAAGGGCTACCCCACGCAGGACGGCGCCCGCGCCGCCGAGCTGACGCTGGTCCAAGCTCCTGCCGCGCTGGTCGCTGAAGAAGGCTTTGCAGCGCTGCAGCAAGGCGTGGACATCGGCATTGCCGCGCTGTGCGCCGAAGGCGTCGGCCTGATGGACAAGCTGACCGCGATCACGGTGGAGTACATGAACACGCGCAAGCAGTTCGGCGTGACGCTGACGCACTTCCAGGCGCTGCGCCACCGCATCGCCGATGTGAAGATGCAGCTCGAACTGGCCCGCTCGATGAGCTACTACGCCACGCTGAAGCTGGGCGAAGCGGCCCCGGCCCGCCGCCGCGCGCTCAGCCAGGCCAAGGTACAGCTGAACCAGTCGGCCCGCTTTGTCGGCCAGCAGTGCATCCAGCTGCACGGCGGCATTGGCGTGACCGACGAATACCTGGCCAGCCACTACTTCAAGCGGCTGACGATGATGGAGATGCAGTTTGGCGACACGCTGCATCACCTCGGCGAAGTCTCGGATCGCATGCAGGACACCGCTGGCGTCTTCGCCTAGAGGCACACCGGCCACGGGGAGGCGCGCCACGCGGTCGCGCGACCCGCTCGGCGAGTGGACTCACGTATCCGCGTGGCCGGGTGCCCCATTGTCCCGGCTGGGGGACAATCGCGCCCCATGAAACTCAGCCAGATCCTGTTTTCCCAAGGCTTCGGCACCCGGCGCGTCTGCGCTGGCATGGTCTACGCCGGGCTGGTGCAGCTGGACGGGCGAGAGCTGGACGACCCGGATGAAGACCTGCCAACCGAAGGCCTGGTGCTGACGGTCGAAGGCCAGCGCTGGCCCTACCACGCCAAGGCGCTGGTGCTGCTGCACAAGCCCGCCGGCTACGAGTGCTCGCGCAAGCCCAAGCACCATCCCAGCGTGATGACGCTGCTGCCGGCGCCACTGCGCCAGCGCGAGGTCCAGCCCATCGGCCGGCTAGACGAAGACACCACCGGCCTGCTGCTGCTGACCGACGACGGCACGCTGATCCACCGCCTCACCTCGCCCAAACACCACGTGCCCAAGGTCTACGAGGTGGGTTGCAAGCATCCCGTCGACGCCAGCCAGGTCGAACGCCTGCTGGCTGGCGTGGTGCTGGATGACGACCCTGCCCCCGTGCGCGCCGCCGCCTGCGAGGCCGTCAGCGAAACCCACCTGCGGCTCACGTTGACCGAAGGCAAGTACCACCAGGTCAAGCGCATGCTGGCTGCGGTGGGCAACCGGGTCGAGACGCTGCACCGCAGTTCGTTTGGCCCGCTGCACATCCCCGGGACCCTGGCGGCCGGCCAATGGTGCTGGATCGACGGCTGGTCGCTGACCGAACTGGGCCGGCCGCACCAGGACCTGCCGGCACAGGCCGGATAATCGTTTTCCTCATGAGAGTCTTCCGCGGCCACATTCCTCCGTCTGCCCAGGGCCCGCAAGGCTGCGCGCTGACCATCGGCAACTTCGACGGCGTGCACCGGGGCCACCAGGCCATGCTGGCGCTGCTCAACAACGAAGCGAAGCACCGGGGCTTGCGCAGCTGCGTGATGACCTTCGAACCCCACCCGCGCGACTGGTTTGCCCAACAGGCCGGCAAGCCCGAACTGGCCCCGCTGCGCATTGCCACGCTGCGCGACAAGCTGCAGGAACTGGAGCGCTGCGGCGTGGACGACGTGGTGCTGATGCGCTTCGACCGCCGCCTTGCCAGCCAGACGCCTCAGGACTTCATCGAGCAGGTGCTGGTCCAGCAGCTGAACGCCCGCTACGTGCTGGTGGGCGACGATTTCCGCTTCGGCGCCAAGCGCGCCGGCGACTACGCGATGCTGGACAACGCCGGTAACGCGCTGGGCTTCGACGTGGCCCGCATGCTCAGCTACGAAGTGCACGGCATGCGGGTGTCCAGCTCGGCCGTGCGCGAGGCCTTGTCCGAAGGCGCGATGGAGCGCGCCGCCGCGCTGCTGGGCCGGCCCTACAGCATCAGCGGCCATGTGGTGCACGGCCGCAAGCTCGGCCGCGACCTGGGCTTTCGCACCCTGAACCTGCGCTTCCCGTCGCACCGCCCCGCAGCCCAAGGCATCTTCGTCGTGCGCGTGCACGGCCTGGGCGCCCAGCCGCTGCCCGGCGTGGCCAGCCTGGGCGTGCGCCCCACCATTGAAGACGCCGGCCGCGTGCTGCTCGAAGTCCACTGCCTGGACTGGCCCGCCGACGTCGCCATCGAAGGCGGCTACGCCCGCATCCTGCAGGTCGACCTGATGCACAAGCTGCACGACGAACGCAAGTACGAGTCGCTGGACGCGCTGCGGGCGGGCATTGAGCAGGACGTCGTCGACGCGAAGGCCTACTGGAAGATCTGAAAAAGCGCCAGGCCCTGGCTGGGGCCGGCGCCTGACGCGGCTACTTCACGCCGGCGTTGATGGCCTGGGCGTACTTCGCGGTTTTCCCGGTGCCGACGAGGTCGTCATACAGCCAGAGGCCGCCGCCCACGATGCCGCATTCGGTGTGCCAGCTTTGCATCTGGCGGCCCACTTGCCGCGGGCTGTCGTCGGCGTCCCACAGGAACGGGAAGACGGGCACGTCGCCGAAGTCCCAGCCCTCGCAGGGGCTGTTGCCGGTGCCGCCTGCATACGCTTGCAGGTGCACGCCGTCCACGGTGCCGGGCAGTTGCTTGTTGATCTTCGCGGCGACCTGCGTCCAGTACGAGGCGTTGAAGTAAGGGTCGGGCACCACATGGAAGCCCAGCTTGCCCAGCATGACGCCGAACTTCACCGTGCTGGCCAGATCGAAGCTGTTTTCGTCGTCGAAATCGATGGCGTCGATCGCCGGGATCGCGGTCTTGAGGGCTGCGAAGGTCTTGTAGAGGATGCTGTCGGGGCCGGTGCCCTGGCTCTGCACGAGCGCGGCGATGTCCTGCCAGTCCCCGAAGTTGGACGAGCCGATGCTGAAGGTCACGCGCTTGACCTTGCCCTGCTTGAGCCGGGCCATGTCGGACGCAAAGTCAGGGTAGGTCTGGTCGCCGATATAGACACCCTCGGAAGTCAGCGGGAACTCGCCGTTCAGGTTGAGGTCGCCATTGGGTTTGACCTCCACACTCCAGACGATGATCTCGGTGAAGCCGGAGTTCGCCAGCTCGGTGATGTTCTGGGAGGCGCCCTTGGAGGTGATGTACAGCGGGCCGCCGCCGAAGATGCCCGAGTAGCCCTGAGGCGCGGATGCCGCAGAGGCGACGCCCGGCAACCAGCTTGACAAGAACGCCGATGCCAACAATGGGGCAAGCGCACGGGAGAATTTCATCAAAGACTCCTGATCGGACAATGGTCAAGGCGCCGATGCTATCTGCATGCTTGCAGGCCGACCAGCTACCCAAATGGGTATGCGCGTGTAGACAGTTCAGGCAAGGCGAGGGCCAGCCTCAGACGCCCCTCGCCCCCGGCAACTGGATGCTGACCCGCAGGCCACCGCCTTCGCGGTTGGCCAGCGTGATGCGGCCGCCGCGGGCTTCGGCGATTTCGCGGGCCAGCGCTAGGCCCAGGCCGGTGCCGGCGCGCTTGGAGTAGGACGGCAAGGCGTGGGAGAGGACGGTATCGCTTCGGTTGCACTTGTGGACATCTTCCCTTCCCATCATCCTCACATCTTACCGGTCGGCAAGGGGCACTTCCTGAAACCCCGCGCGCAGACCTGAAGGCCACGCGAATCGAGGCCCGCCGTGTCCGAGGGGGCATATTTCGGTCCGCGGGTGACTGTTTGACCCATCGCCGCGTTCCGCGACGGGTCATTTGCCGCTCACGCGGTCAACGCGGACGCACAACTGCTCTTGACCAGCCACACCAGCCTGCGCGCGTTGTAAGCCGCGCACTGCAGCGTGATGGCCAGCGCGTTGCGCGCCAGGGTCATCGCCCGCACGCACTTGCCGCCTTGCTGCGCCAGGCTGGCGAAGACGTGCTCCACCCGTGCCCGGGTCTTGTTGATGGTCCGGTTGCGCTGGTTCAGCCGCGTCTTGGCTGTCTGGCCCGGCTTGGCTCGCCGCGCGATGCCGTCCTGCAGTCCTCGTGCCTTCAGCACCTGCCGGTTCGCTTGGCTGTCGTAGCCCCGGTCGGCCAGCAACTTGTCTCGCGTATTGGCCGGCTGGAGCACGTTGGGCAGTTGCTGGCCGTCGTCGGCGTTGGCCGCCGTGACCTTCAGCTCGCGGATGAGCTTGTAGCGTGCGTCTACGTTGCCATGCAGCTTGTAGCCGTAGAAGGCCTTGCCGTGCTTGATCGTCCAGCGCGCGTCGCGGTCCGTGTGGGCCAGTCGCTTGGCGCTCCAGCCTTCGGGGGCATCGCCCCGATTGAGCGTCTCGCGCTCCTTGGCGTTGGCTTGCGTGACGGGCGCCTGCACGATGCTGGCGTCCACCATCTGCCCGCCCCGCGGGATGAAGCCGTGCTGCTGCAGTTGCTGGCTCAGGGTCTCGGAGATGACCTTGCCGCCAAGCCCGCCCTGCGCCAGTCGCTGGCGGAACGTCCACAGTGTGCGCGCGTCCGGGATGTGCAACGCGCCGTCGAGCCGGCAAAAGCGCTGGAAGCTCAGCCGGTCGAGCACCTGATGCTCGCATTGCTCGTCCGAGAGGTTGTACAGCCCCTGCAGGAACACCATCCGCACCAGCACCTCGGTGGCATAGGGCGGGCGGCCGCCCTTGGCACGATCAGCTCGGGGGCAGGCCGTGTCCACCGCCGCCGCCATCGAGGAGAAGTCGATCAGCGCGTCCATCGCCGCCAGCGTCTGCACATAGCCTTCGAGCTTGGCCTTGCGATGGCGCAACAGGAACATGTCGTTGGGGGCTTCCTCAGGCAAGAAGCCCGAGGGCTTGATGCGCGGCGTGATCATGTCGGCATCTTGCCGCAGCCTCAGCTGGTCAGAGCCATCGGTGGACGGTTTCTAGAACCGCCCCAAGGTGTCGGATTTAAGAACTAAACCGCCTTACTTATTGGCATCAACCTTTGTCTTACTAGTCCCGGCATTGCCCGAAGCGTCAAAAGCCTTATAATATAAAGTGTACACTCGATCTTTTGCCTGCTTCAGATATATTACACTGGCTTCAGATCCAATGACAGCATCATAATCTTTCGCAGAAATACCCTGATTAGACTCAATTTTATTAAGTTGAACCTCCGGATAAGGATCGATGTTATCAGCAAGAGCATGACTCACAGAAACCTTCAACCAACCTGGGCGGTCCGCAGCTGGCGCATAACTCGCCGTAGTTGAAATTGTGGGCGCGGTCACATCCGAAGTCTTCACCTCAACCACAGGATTACTTGTATATTTGTAGGAGTCAAATCCTACCACCATAGCAGTACTCACAAGTGGCGCAAAAACTTTCGGCGTGTACACGACAAAAGTTTGACTCTGTCCTTTGGCAATTCCCAAAGAGCGATCAGTAGAAGATGAAACCTGCCATGAAACTGCTTTTTTTGCATTTCCCTCTTCCACCCTCAACACGGCACCATCCCAGCTTTGAGGAGTGACGATATTTTCCGTGGCGATCAACATCTCCTTATCAACGAGCAACTGCTGAGAGGATATAGCATCAGAATCCGATCCCAGCTCCAGAGTTCGGACGAGCGGAGCGTTAACATTAGTTATTGTATAGGAATATTTCGCTCTCTTCACGCCGTCCGTCCCGATCTCGTGGCGCGCGTCTACAGTTAACTTTATGCCGTATTGTGACGGCGCATCATAAGCAGTTGCAACTTGCATGGCGGAGGCTGAAGCCAACAACGCGATGGATTTAAGCATCTCTAGACCTGGAGTAATGAGTGTGAAATGAACGCGGTCGGTTGTAGGCCACGGCCGAACAAGGCCGCAGCTTTGTGCAAGTTGGTCGATATTGGAAATATCCCCCCAACCGGCATCAAATGCCGTCCCGCTAGAATGATTAGACTTTTTGCCCACAATAAAATTTAGGCCATGATGCATCTTTTCCGGATGCACAGAATCGTAGTAGGGCACCGGCCTGCATTCCTCGACGTGCTCCTGCAAAACTAGCTTAGTTAGAAGCTTATCTTTTGAATATACTTCTTACAAATGATCTTGATACGCTTGGGGTCTGTATGCCGACGTAACCACAAGTTGACCGCCTGCGGCGCTAGCGGCAGCTCGCAGGCATGCGAGAGCTGCCTTAGTGGCATCGGTAAGGTTGTCTTCCTGAACGGTCGCACCGTTTTCAAACGCTATTGCATCGGCATCACTGATCGGTTTTAGCGGATCGACTTCGCATTTGGCTTTGCAATAACTATCGATTACGTCTGGTGAGCCGGTGCAGATCGCCGTACTAAGATCTACGGGCGATTGAGCAGCTTTAGACACACAATCGGGCTCCTTTGGAACCGCTTTTCCCCGGCGAAAAACTGGATAGCAAGTCTCCTCAACATCGCCCGAATATGCTGACGAAAAATATCCAGCTAATACAGCGAAAGCGATAGTGGACGAAATGACGCTTCTTTTCAAGATGACTCCCTGAGGTCGTGTAGGCAGCAATTACGCTACCAATGAGGAGATGCATGCCCCAATCCCCCTCATGCGGGACTTACTACACAACTGCAACCCAGGCGTTTCCACATTCGCGGCACGCTCAGCCGGCCCTCGCCCCCGGCAACTGGATGCTGACCCGCAGGCCACCGCCTTCGCGGTTGGCCAGCGTGATGCGGCCGCCGTGGGCTTCGGCGATTTCGCGGGCCAGCGCCAGGCCCAGGCCGGTGCCGGCGCGCTTGGTGGAATAGAACGGCAGCAAGGCTTGCGACAGCACGGTGTCGCTCATGCCTGGGCCACGGTCTGCCACGTCGATGCGCCAGCCTGGCTGCGCAACCGCCGGCTCCGCGCCTTCGGCGGGCAGCAGCAGCGGCACTTCCTGGATGCTCAGCGTCACGGCCTCGGGCGGGCCGCCGGCTTCGTGGGCGTTTTTCAGCAGGTTGATCAGCGCCTGTTCCATCTGGCCGGCATCGAACACGCCGGGCGCGGTGGGCAGCTCGCCGAGCAGCGCGAAGCTGCAGTGCGCGGCCAGGCTTTCGGCCCACAGCGACCAGACGACCGGCGCCGGCCGCGGTGCCGGCAGGCGCGCAAAACGCGCATATCCCTCCAGGAATTCGTGCAGGTGGCGCGCTCGCTCCCCGAGGCTGGCGAACACGGCCGGCAGGCGGGCCAGCTCGCCGCGCCGGGCCAGTTCGGCACCCGAATGGGCCAGCGACGAGATCGGTGCCAGCGAGTTGTTCAGCTCGTGGCTCAGCACGCGGATCACGCGTTTCCAGGTCGCCACTTCCTGGCGCGAAAGTTCGCGCGTCATGCGGCGGAACAGCCGCAGCCGGTGCGGCCGGCCCTGCAGTTGCACATGGCGCTGCGACAGGTGGAAGGTCTCGTCGCCACCTTCCTGCACCAGCGTGAACAAGGCGTCTTCACCCGCGGCCACGGCCTCTTGCAGTGCAACGGGTGCAGCGGCCAGCAGCACCTGGAAGTCCTGGTCCTGCAGGCTGCGGCCTTCGCCCAGCAGCTGGCGCGCCGCCAGGTTGGCCAGCACCACCCTTTCATGAGCCACCGGATGCACGCTCGTCAGCACCAGCGCCAGCGGACTGTGCTGCAACACCGTGTCCAGAAGCAGCTCGCGCTGCACCAGGTGCTGGCGCTGTTCGCGCAGGGCCTGGCCCAGCACCTGGTGCTGCTTGACCAGTTCGGCCAGCTCGCCATAGCCCTGGAACGGGCCGCGCTTGCCCTCGCCTTCGCGCAGCGAGTTGGCGAACACGTCGTCGGCCGCCAGCGCGCGGCTGAAGTCGCCATCTCGGTAGCTTTGCACCAGGTTGTCCAGCGCGCGGTTGAGCGTGCGCAGCGGTGCCAGCGCCCAGGCGGCCAGCCAGGCGATCAAGGGCAGCAGCAGCACCGCGCTGGCGACCAGTGCCAGCAGGCTGCCCGGCGCAGGGCCAACGATGCGGTCGGCCTCCTCCAGCTCCAGCAAATCCTGGCCTTCTTCCAGCAACAGCGGCAAGGGCCAGTCGGTCAGGCCGTGGTAGATCAAGGCACCGCCGACGGCGCAGACCATGCCGGCGGCAATCAGCCGGTGTTGCAGCCGCGGCGGCGCGGGCCGTGTTGAAGCGTTGTCCTGCTCGGCCATCACGGCGCCGCCAATCCATAGCGCTCCATGCGCCGGTACAAGGCCTGGCGCGACAGGCCCAGCGACTGCGCGGCGCGGCTGACCACACCGTCGGCCCGCTCCAGCGCTGCGACCACCGCTTCACGGCTGGGTTCGTCCAGGTTGCGGTGCGCGGCGGCGAGCGCGGCACCGACCTGGGCAGGCCCCAGGCCAAGCTGCGCCGGCTGGATGGCGGCACCACTGTCGGTCGCCATCAGCACCGCACGCTCGATGGCGTTTTTCAGCTCGCGCACATTGCCCGGCCAGGCATGGGCCAGCAGCGCTTCCCGCGCGGGCTCGCTGAGGCGGGCGCGGCGCTGCAGGAAGAAGTCGGCCAGCGGCAGGATGTCGTCACGCCGCTCGGCCAGCGGCGGCAGGCGCAGTTCGATCACGTTGAGCCGGTAGTACAAGTCTTCTCGAAAGCTGCCGGCACGCACCATCGCCGCGAGGTCCGAATTGGTGGCGCTCAGCACGCGCACCGAGACCTGCCGCGTGCGACCGCCGCCCAGGCGCTCGAAGCGGCCGGTCTCCAGCACCCGCAGCAGCTTGACCTGGCCGGCCAGCGGCAGGTTGCCGATCTCGTCGAGGAACAGCGTGCCGCCGTCGGCCTGTTCGAAGCGGCCTTCGCGGGCCTTGGTGGCCCCGGTGTAGGCGCCGCTGTCGGCCCCAAACAGCTCGGCCTCGATCAGATCGCCCGGCAGTGCGCCGCAGTTGACCGCGATCATCGGGCCGTCGCGCACGGCCGAGTTGGCATGGATGATCTCGGCCACGCGTTCCTTGCCGGCACCGTTCGGGCCCGTGATCAGCACCGGCACCACAGAGCGCGCGACCTGGCCAGCCATTTCCAGGACCTGGGCCATCGCGTCCGACGCGAACACCGCGCCGCGCAGGTCCACCTTCTCGGCCAGCGCCGCGCGGCGCCGGGCCCGCGCCTGGCGCGCCTCGCCCAGCTCGCGCTGCGACTCGGCCAGCTCCAGCAGGTTCTCCACCGTGGCCAGCAGCTTGGCATCGTCCCAGGGCTTGGCGAGGTAGTCGGCGGCGCCGGCCTTCACCAGTTCGACCGCGCTCTCCAGCCGGGTCCATGCGGTGAGCAGGATCACCGGCAGGTCGGGCTGGGCCTCGCGCAGCGCGCGGAACAGCGCCTGGCCCTCCTGGCCGGAGGTGGTGTCGGCGCTGAAGTTCATGTCCTGGATCACCAGGTCCACCGGTTCGCGCGCCAGCCAGGCCAGGCCTTCGGCCGGGCCGTGGGCCACGCGTGGGGCTATGTCGTGCAGCGACAGCAGCAGCGACAAGGCTTCGCCAACGGCGGGGTGGTCGTCAATGATCAGGACGCGGCGCATGGCGGGTGGTTTCAGCGGGGGCTCATGCTAGCCCACGGGTGGCCACGACAGGCGGTACCGCGGCTGCGCGCATGGCCGGCCCGAGCACCGCCAGCTGGCCCAGCGCCCACAGCCCCAGCGTGCCGACGGGCAGGTACCACAGCGGCATCGGCGCCAGCTCGTGCTGCTTCATCAGCACGTAGTTGATCGCATAGGCCGCCAGCATGCCCAGCGCAATGCCGGCGCTGGACAGCAGCAGGTTCTCCAGCTGGAAGTAGCGCAGGATCTGGCGCCGCGTGGCACCCAGCGCACGCCGCACGCCGATCATCTGCGTGCGCTGCTGCACCCAGAAACTGGCCAGGCCGACGATGCCCAGCGCCGTGATCAGCAGCATCGCCAGGCTGACGATGCCCAGCAGCCAGGCCAGCGCGCGGTCCTCGCGGAAGTACTTGCTGCGCATCTCGTCCATGCGCTCCAGCCGGAAGATGATGCGCTCGTGCATGGCCTTGTCCAGCAGCACGCCAGCTTCCTTCAGCACGCGGTCCCGGTCCTCGGGTGCCACGCGCAGCAGGTAGCTTCCGCCGTTGGCATAGTTGAAGCGGACGGGCTGAAGCACGGCAGCCTTGTTGCCTTGGCGCAGGTTGGGCGGCAGGATGTCGTCGACGATGCCAATCACGCGGCTGGCGACATTGCCGTTCCAGACCTCCTTGCCCAGCGCCGAATCGCCCGGGAACAGCTTCTCTGCAGCGGCGTGGTTGATCAGCACCGAAGGCATCGGCGCGTCGCCCTCGATCTTGTCCAGCACGGCCATCGACTGGTATTCCTCCGGCAGGAAGTCCCGCCCTTCGAGCAGGCGCAGCCCGGTGGTGTCCAGGAAGCGCTCGCCGACCATGTAGAGCGACAGGTGCGCAGTGGGCTTTTCCTGGTCCTTGCGCAGCGAATAGCCGGTGTTCCACGCCGAGTTGCCGAACGGCACCTGGCTGGAAATGGTCACATCGCGCACGCCGGCAATGCTGCGCAGCAGGACCATGTCCTCGCGGGTGCGCACGTCCGGGTTCTCGTCCTTGCGCAGGCCGATGGTCTGCACCCGCACCAGCTCGTTTTCTGCCACCGCGGTCGACACGTTCATCAGCTCGCGCCGCTGGCCGATCACGAACACGGCGTTGCAGATCAGCGCGCAACTCAGCGCAATCTCCAGCACGATCAGGAAGGCCGCGGTCTTGTGCCGGCTCAGCGACGACAGCACCGGGCGCAGATCCATCCAGAAGTTCGACATGGTGTGTCCTTTCAAGACGACTTGAGTTGCAAGGCGGGCGTGATCTGGCAGGCACGCCAGGCGGGCAGCAGCCCGGCCAGCACGCTGGCGGCCAGGCCCAGGCCGAAGTTCAGCGCCAGCATCGTCATGTCCAGCTCGGCCAGCTTGGCAACACCGCTGGGACTTTGCCGCACCAGCGCCAGCCCACCGATGGACAGCAAAAGCCCGAGCGCGCCGCCCAAGAGGCCGATGACACCGGCCTCGACCAGGAACTGCAGGAAGATGGACCGCCGCGAAGCCCCCAGCGCACGCCGCACGCCGATTTCCGGCGCACGCCGCAGGCACTTGGCCAGCAGCAGGCCGATGGTGTTGACCAGGCACAGCAGAAGGAACGCAAAGGCCACGCCGACCTGCAACTCGGCATCGCTGGGCACCACTTTCTTGAGCGTCATCCAGCCCATCACGTCGTGCAGCGCAGTGCGCGCCGGGCGCTCGAAGCGGCCCGCCGCATGCTGGCGCTCGGCATAGCCCTGCAGGTACTGGCGGTAGTCGCTGACCTGCTGGGCGGTGTCCAGCTGAACCCAGTACTGCACCCAGGTGCACATGGAGGCCAGCGCGGTCGGGTCGGCCGACTTCTCGGAATGGCAGGTCATCGAGCCATTGCGGCTGAGCTTGAGTTCACGCGAGGTCGAAAACGGCACATAGACCTGCTCGGTGTTGCCGAAGCGGCTGGTGTTGAGGTCGTAGAAATGCGGCGTGAGCTGCCAGGGCTTGAGCACGCCCACCACGCGGTAGACCTGCTCGTCGATGCGGATGTCTCGCCCCACGGCGGGCTGCTTGCCGAACACCTTCTCGGCCAGCTCAGTCGTGATCACGGCCACGCGAGCACGTGCCTCGTCGTCGGCCGCGGTCCAGCCCTGGCCGGCTTCGAACGGCGCATCGAACATGCTGAAGAAATCAGCCGAGGTGTAGCGCGAGTCGACAAAAAACGGCAGCAGGTCGGGCTGGTCCGGCACGATGGAAAAGCCACCGCCCGTCATCACCGCCTGCTGCACGCCGTGGTGCTCGCGCAGCAGGGCCTCGGCGTCGAAGCGGGTCATCTGTTCGGGCAGCTCATCGTCGGGCGTGTAGCCCTTCATCGGGTCGCTGTCGAGCTGGGGCGTGAACAGGCGGTGACTCTTGCTGGGAATCGGGTCGCCGGACATCACGCGGTAGACCGTCAGCGTGGTCATGCAGGCACCGATGCCCAGCCCGAGGGCCAGCACCATCAAGCCGGTCAGCACCCGGCTGCGGCGCATGCCGCGCAGCGCCAGGGCGAGGTAGTAGGCAAACATCGTGGGTCTCCTGAAAAGGGGAGGAACAGTCAGCGCGCGCTGGCCACCGCGAGCGGGGCCAGCAAGGTGTTCAGCGCGCCCAGGTCGGCTTCGCTCAATGCCCCACCGGCCTGCTTGAGCAGCAGGTGCTCCAGCACGAACTGGTGGCGCAGCTGCGAGTAGCTGCCCTGGGTGGAGGTCTGCGTCTGGATGGCCAGCAGCAGGTCGGTCATCGTGCGGGTGCCCAGCTCCTGGCCGACGCGGGTGGCCGCCAGCGCACGCTCGGCTGCGTCACGCGCCAGTTCGGCGGCACGCACTTGCGCAGCCCCAGCGACCACGCCGCGGTAGTGAGCCAGCGTGTCGCGGGCCAGCTGGCGGCGCAAAGCTTCGAGGCCGTCGCGCGCCTCGTCGCGCTGGTAGGCCGCCTGGCGCACCTGGGACTGGGTGATGCCGCCGCTGAACAGCGGCACCTTCAGCGTCAACGCCCAGGTGTGTTCGGTCGCGGCGTCGGAACCGGGCTCGCGGGTGCGCGCCAGGTCCACGCCGGCCGACAGCGTGGGCCAGTGCTGGCGGCGGGCGCTGGTGATGGCCTGCTCGGCCGCTTCCAGCGAGCCAGCCTGCGCGGCCAGCAGCGGGTTGCGCGCCAGCGCGGCCTGCACCCAGGCCTGCGCGTCGGCCGGCTCGGGCAGCGCCAGCGGCAGCGGCGTTACCAGCGGCTGCAGCGCAGGCACCGGCTGGCCGGTGAGCTGGCGCAGCGCTTCGCGAGCGTCTTCCAGCGCGCTTTCGGCGGCCAGCGTCTGCGTGACGGCGGCGCCGGCGTAGGCGCGCGCCTGGTCCAGGTCCAGCTGGGCGATCAGGCCCTGGCGCACGCGGTGCTCGGACTGGCTGACCTGCAGCTCGAAAGCCTGCTGGTTGGCCCGCGCATTGGCCAGCGCGTCCACCGCGCCCAGCACGCCGAAATAGGCCTGCGCCACGCGCACGCACAGCGCCTGCTGCGCGGCCTGCAGCCGAGCGGCTTCGGCGCCGGCCTCGGCCTGGGCTTTCTGCAGCGTGGCGAACTGGCTGCCGTCGAACAGCACCTGGTTCAGGCTGGCGCCCCAGCTCTGCACGCGGCCCCGCGACTGGCCGGCGGCGTCGTCATGCGTGAGGCTGCCGGTGGCGGCCAGCTGCGGCAGCAGCGGCGCCTGGGCCTGGGCCACGCCCTCCTGCACCGCGCCGAGGTGGGCCTTCGCGGCAGACAGCGTCGGGTCTGCCGCCAGTGCCTGCTGGTAGATCGCCAGCAGGTCGGCGGCCGAGGCCGGCAGCGCTGCGGTGGTCAGCGCCCAGGCGGCCAGGCAGACGGCAGCGAGGCGAAACGAACGAGGCATTGTGGTGTCCGTTCAAGCCAATGCCGCGGCGGCGCGGCCGGGCTCCAGGCCTGCCTCGCGCGCCAGCGTCAGGTCCAGCACCTGGCCGTCCATCACGTGCACATGGCGCTGGGCGCGGGCGGCGAGCTGCGGGTCGTGCGTGACCATCACGATGGTGGCGCCTTCGCGGTGCAGCTCTTCGAGCAGCTCCATCACGCCGCGGGCCATCTGGCTGTCGAGGTTGCCGGTGGGCTCGTCGGCCAGCAACAGGCGCGGGCTGCCGGCCAGCGCCCGGGCAATCGCCACACGCTGCTGCTGGCCGCCAGAGAGTTCGGCCGGGTAGTGGCGGGCGCGAGAGGCCAGGCCCACGCGCTCCAGTGCCTGCATCACGCGCTGCTTGCGCTCGGCCGCGGGCAGGCCGCGGTAGCGCAGCGGCACTTCCACGTTGTCGGCCACGCGCAGGTCCGGGATCAGGTTGAAGGCCTGGAAGATGAAGCCGATCTTCTGGTTGCGGATCTGCGAGCGGGCGTCGTCGCCCATCTTGCTGACGTCCACGCCGTCCAGCTCGTAGCGGCCGCCGCTGAAGGCTTCCAGCAGGCCGGCAATGGTCAGGAAGGTGGTCTTGCCCGAGCCGGACGGACCGGTGACGGCGACAAATTCGCCGGCCTTGACCTCGAGGTTGAAGTCTCGCAGGGCATAGGTCTCGACCATGTCGGTGCGGTAGACCTTGGACAAACCAGTCATCTTCAGCATGCGGGCTCCTGATGGGATTGAAGGAAAAGGGTGAAAGGAATCAGGGAGAAAGTGGCACGCGCTCGGCGCCTTGCAGCGCGTCGGTGCCGGAGACGATCACGCGGTCGCCCACGTTCAGGCCCTGCGTGATCTCGATCTGGTCGATGCCGCGTGCGCCCAGGCGCACCGGCTGCTTGATGGCCATGCCGTCGCGCACCACGTAGGCGAACTGGCCGCCGAGCTGTTCGACGAAATTGCCGCGGCGAACTGTGAGCACGCTGTCGCGCTTGTCCAGCAGCACGCGCACCGACAGGCGCTGGTTCTGGCGCAGCGCGCTGGGCGGCTCGCCGACGAAACGCAGCCGCGCGGCGACCTCGTTGTTGACGACTTCGGGCGACACCGCGCTGACCTCGGCGCGCCAGGTCTTGCCGTTGCCGGCGACCTCGCCCGGCATGCCAACCGAGAGTTCACGGGCATAGCTCTCGGCCACCTGCATCTGCACTTCCAGCGCAGAGAGGTCGATCACCGACAGCAGCTGCGCGTCCTGCGCCACGGTGGCGCGTTCGGCCACGAAGAGCTGGCCGACCTGGCCGTCCACCGGCGAGCGCACCTGCAGCTCGCTCTGCTGGCGCAACAGCTCAGTCACGGCAAGGCGCTGACGCTCGTAGGCCAGTTGCTTGGCCTTGAGGTCGAACTGCAGGCTGTCGTCGTTCAGGCCCATGCCTTCCTTGGCATGCGACAGCGTGATCCTGGCCTTGTCCAGCGTGTCCTTGGCATGTTCGACCTGCATGCCCGAGGCGGCGCCGGCCTCGAAGGCCTTTTGCTGGCGCACCAGGTCGTTCTCGGCCGTCTGCGCGTCAATGCGGGCGTTTTCCCAGGCGCTTTGCAGCACCGAGCGCTGCTGGCGCAGCTGCACCTCGGCGCGCTTGGCGTCGGCCTGCAATGCGTCGGCCTGGGACTGTTCCTGCGCCACGCGGCTGGCCAGCGCCGGGCTGTCGATGCTGGCCAGCACCTGGCCCTTCTGCACCGCGTCGCCGGCATGCACCTTCAGCGTGACGGTGCCGGTGCCCGGCGCATACAGCGTGGGGCTTTGCGCGGCGACGACCTTGCCTTCCGCGGCCAGGTCGCGCACCAGCGGGCCGCGCTGCACGTCAGCCAGCGTCAGCCGGCTCATGCTGACGGACGCCACGCCGCCGCTGCCTTCGCGCCACATGCCGGCCAGCTTGCCGCCAAACAGCCAGAGGCCGGCGCCGACCAGCAGCAGCCCTGCGGCGGCCCACCACAGCGGGCGACGGCGGGCGGGCAACTCGGTGGCGAGCATGCGGTCTTGGGCGGCGGTGTCTCGGATCATCGGCTTGGCTTTCGGGAGCAATGCCTTGATGTTCGCAACCGCCGTGCCATCTATCGGAATTGGATAAATCCATTTCAGATCAATGACTTGCCTCCAAATATCACATAGCCTCCGGTGTCCGCGGACAGCCGTGTGGACAGCCTGCCGGACACCCGGACAGCGCGGCGGACAGCGGCAGCCGGCGTGCGTGACCCTGCCGCAGCCTCGCACTGGGGCAGACCGGTAGAATCGACAGGATGCGGCTGCCCACTCTCCCCACCGGCGCAGCGCGCGGCGACCTCGTCGCCACGCGCCGCCAGACCACGCGCGATCGAATTCAGCTCGGCGCTGCCTGAAACACGGCACGCCTGCCAGCCGCCGCGGCGCCTCGCCTCTTCCTGCGCGCGCCGCCACCCCTCTGCCTGAACTTTCGGACGCGCCCTGCCGATGCGGCGCCCAACGCCATGACCGATTCGACTGCCCCGACCTCCAAGACGCCGGCGCCCAGCGCCTACCGCGACACGCTGAACATGCCCGACACGCCGTTCGCGATGCGCGGCGACCTGCCCAAGCGCGAGCCGGCCTGGATCAAGGACTGGAACGACACCTCGCGCGCCGACGGCGGCCTGTACAAGCGCCTGCGCGACGCCCGCCACGGCGCGCCGCTGTTCGTGCTGCACGACGGCCCGCCGTATGCCAACGGCAAGCTGCACATCGGCCACGCGCTGAACAAGGTGCTCAAGGACATGATCGTCAAGTCCAAGCAGCTGGGCGGGTTTGATGCGCAGTACATCCCCGGCTGGGACTGCCACGGCCTGCCGATCGAAAACGCGATCGAGAAGCTGTTTGGCCGCAACCTGAGCCGTGACGAGATGCAGGCCAAGAGCCGCGCCTACGCCACCGAGCAGATCGGCCAGCAGCGCGAGGACTTCAAGCGCCTGGGCGTGCTGGGCGACTGGGAGCGCCCGTACCGCACCATGGACCCGGCCAACGAGGCGGGAGAGATCCGCGCTTTCAAGCGCGTGATCGAGCGTGGCTTCGTCTACCGTGGCCTGAAACCGGTCTACTGGTGCTTCGACTGCGCCTCCTCGCTGGCCGAGTTCGAGATCGAATACGCCGACAAGAAGAGCGACACGCTGGACGTGGCCTTCGAGACCAACGACGCAGGCGCGCTCGCCGCGGCCTTCGGCCTGCCCGCCTTGCCCGCTGGCAAGACCGGCTTCGCCGTCATCTGGACCACCACCGCCTGGACCATCCCGGCCAACCAGGCGCTGAACGCCAACCCCGAGCTGAGCTACGCGCTGGTCGACACGCCCAAGGGCTGCCTGGTGCTGGCCGAAGACCTGGTGGCCAGCTGCCTGCAGCGTTTCGGCCTGGAAGGCACCGTCATCGCCACCGCACCGGGCAAGCAGCTCGGCGGGCTTGAGTTCCGCCACCCGCTGTACGACGTGGACGCCGGCTACCGCCGCCTGTCCCCCGTCTACCTGGCCGACTACGTGAGCGCGACTGACGGCACCGGCCTCGTGCATTCGTCTCCCGCCTACGGCCTGGACGACTTCAACTCCTGCGTGGCCCACGGCCTGCCGCTGAAAGACATCCTGAATCCGGTCACCGGCAATGGCACCTACGCGGCGGACTTCCCGCTGTTCGGCGGCCTGCACATCTGGAAGGCCGTGCCGGTCATCCTCGAAGCGCTGCAGAACGCCGGCCGGCTGATGGCTACCAAGACCATCACCCACAGCTACCCGCACTGCTGGCGCCACAAGACGCCGGTGATCTACCGCGCCGCGGCGCAATGGTTCGTGCGCATGGATGAAGGCGAAGGTGTCTTCACGAAGGACAAGGCAGGCAAGACGCTGCGCCAGCTCGCGCTGGACGCGATCGACCACACCCAGTTCTATCCCGAGAACGGCAAGGCCCGGCTGCGCGACATGATCGCCAACCGGCCCGACTGGTGCATCTCGCGCCAGCGCAGCTGGGGCGTGCCCATCCCGTTTTTCCTGCACGTGGATTCGGGCGAGCTGCACCCGCGCACGATGGAAATCCTGGACCAGGCGGCCGACATCGTCGAGAAAGGTGGCATCGAGGCCTGGAGCCGCGTGACGACCGAGGAAATCCTCGGCGCCGAGGACTCAGCCGCCTACACCAAGAGCACCGACATCCTGGAGGTCTGGTTCGACTCCGGCTCCACCTTCCAGCACGTGCTTCGCGGCAGCCATGCACACGCCTATGCCAATGGCGACTTCCACTCGGAAGGCCCGGAGGCCGACCTGTACCTGGAAGGCCATGACCAGCACCGCGGCTGGTTCCACAGCTCGCTGCTGCTGGGCTGCGCGCTGTATGACCGCGCGCCTTACCGCGGCCTGCTGACCCACGGCTTCGCCACCGACGGCCAGGGCCGCAAGATGAGCAAGAGCCTGGGCAACACGGTCGAGCCGCAGTCGGTCACCAACAAGCTGGGTGCCGAGATCGTGCGCCTGTGGGTCGCGTCCACCGACTATTCGGGCGACCTGAACATCGACGACAAGATCCTGGCCCGCGTGGTGGATGCCTACCGCCGCATCCGCAACACGCTGCGCTTCCTGATGGCCAACACCTCGGACTTCGACCCGGCCACGCAGGCCGTGCCGTTCGAGCAGATGCTGGAAGTGGACCGCTACGCGCTGGCCCGCGCCGCCGAGCTGCAGGCCGACATCCTGAAGCACTTCACGGCCTACGAGTTCCATCCGGTCGTCGCCAAGCTGCAGGTGTACTGCTCGGAAGACCTGGGCGCGTTCTACCTGGACGTGCTGAAGGACCGGCTCTACACCACCGCCGCCGGCAGCCTCGCCCGCCGCTCCGCGCAGACCGCGCTGTGGCACATCACGAACGCGATGCTGCGCTGGATGGCGCCTTTCCTCAGCTTCACCGCCGAGGAAGCCTGGGCCGTGTTCGCCGCGAAGACCACCAGCGGCACGCTGTTCACCGAACATTACTGGACCTTCCCCGAGGTCTCGGCCGTGCCGGACGAGGCACTGCTGGCCAAGTGGACCCGCGTGCGGGCGATCCGCGACCTGGTCAACAAGGAGATCGAGGCGGTGCGCACGGCCGGCCAGGTCGGCGCCTCGCTGCAGGCCACCGTGCTGATTACCGCAGGGCTGGACGACGCCGCGCTGCTGCGCTCGCTGGGCGATGACCTGAAGTTCGTCACCATCACTTCGGCAGCGGCCGTGGTGGACGGCGCCGAGCTGGCCGTCGCCGTCACGCCCAGCAGCGCGACCAAGTGCGAGCGCTGCTGGCACTACCGCGACGACGTGGGCATCAACCCGGAACACGCCGGCCTGTGCGGCCGCTGCGAGAGCAACCTTTACGGCGCGGGCGAAACCCGGCTGATTGCCTGAGACCCCCCACAACATGGCCCGTGCAAACCAACGCCGTTTCGGCGCGCTCAGCTCCTCGTCCCCCGGTGCCGGCCTGGCCGTCTGGCTGGGCCTGGCCGTCGTGGTCATCCTGCTGGACCAGTTCACCAAGGTGCTGATCCTGGGCAACTTCCAGCTCGGTGACAGCAAGTTCGTGACCTCGTTTTTCAACGTGGTCCGCGTTCACAACACCGGCGCGGCGTTCTCGTTCCTGGCCGGCGCCTCGGGCTGGCAGCGCTGGTTCTTCGTGGTGCTGGGCATCGTGGCGTCCGGCTTCATCGTCTGGATGCTGCGCCGCTACCCGAAGCAAACGCTGTTCTGCTTCTCGGTCTCGATGATCCTGGGCGGTGCGCTGGGCAACGTGATTGACCGGTTGATGCACGGCTACGTGGTCGACTTCATCCAGGTGCACTACGACGGCCGGGCCTTCCCGTCCTTCAACCTGGCCGACAGCGCCATCACGCTGGGCGCCATCTGCCTGGTGCTGGACGAGATCCGCCGCGTGGCACGCGGGAACGGCTGAAACCATGCACGCCGCCGCGCCCTGCCCTTGCGGCCGGACCGCTGCGGCGCCGGCCCGCAAACCGCCAGCGGTGCTGGCCTACGCCGACTGCTGCGGCCGCTGGCACGCCGGCCCGCTGCACCTGCAGGCGCCGGATGCAGAAAGCCTGATGCGCTCGCGCTACAGCGCCTTTGTGCTGGGCCTGCACGACTACCTGCTGCAGACCTGGCACCCCGACACCCGGCCGACCGAACTTGCGCCAGACGAGCCTGGCCTGCAATGGCTGGGGCTGGACGTGCGCCAGCACAAGCCGCTGGACGCGACCCACGCGATGGTCGAGTTCGTCGCCCGCTGCAAACTGAACGGGCGTGCCCAGCGCCTGCATGAAAGGAGCCGCTTCGAACGCGGCGCGGCGGGACGCTGGTTCTACATGGACGCCTTGGCGGACTGAGCCGCGGCCGGGGTCAATTCGCGAATTCCTGGCGCACCACGGGTGAGCGCAACCGCTTGATCATCCAGCCCAGTCCGGCGCAGATCAGCAGCGTGACCAGGCCCGCCATCACTTGCGCCACGGTGGCCAGCCCGGTCAGCTCAGCCGGCAGCGGCTGGCGCGGCGCAGCCTGGGCCATGGACTGCAGCAGCGACTGCAGCACCAGGTGCTGCAACCACAGCCCCGCCACGCAGGCCAGCATCACCAGGCCCAGCAGGCCGATGAAGACCCGGCGCGCCCATTCCTGGCGCAGCAGCAGGCCCACAGCGCCGGTCAATGCGCACACGGCCAGCAGCAGCATGCCGCCCAAAACCCGCGAGCCGACCACGCCTGGCAACGGGCCGGCCAGCCACGAAGGGGCGGACTGCGCGTCCAGCTCCTCGGGCACCAGGCCCAGGCTGCAGAGGCAGGCCGCGACGACGATGCACAGCCACGAGGTGAGCGTGACGAAGCGGGAACGCGAATGACTTCCCGGATAATGGATTTGCTGCACGGCGTGCTTTCGGAGGCTTTCGGGGGGTCTGAAGACGCCCGATGCGTACGGCGCCAAGAGGTGGCGCGAGCAGGGCGGCAAGAAGTCACATTGTTGGGCGCAGCCCGCTCGTCGTCATCCCTCTTTGGGGGGCGAAACCCTCATCCCTTCCTCACAGCTGACGATGCGGCCAAGGCCGTGCTCGCCGTCCCCCTCATGACCGACACCCTCGCCGCGCCGCCACCCCCGCCGCCGCTCGCGCTGCTGCACCTGGACGCAGCGCTGCTCGTCGTCGACAAGCCGCCCGGCCTGCTGGTGCACCGCACCGCGCTGGACGCGCACGAGTTCGACACCGTCGTCGAGCGCCTGCGCCAGCAACTGCCAGCGCAACTCGGCGACGCCGCGCCGGCGATGCTGGCGCCTGCGCACCGGCTGGACAAAGGCACCTCTGGTCTGCTGGTCTTCGCCTGCCTGCCCGAGGCGGCGCAAGCGCTGGCCGCGGCCTTCGAGCAAGGCCAGGTGCACAAGCGCTACCTCGCGCTGGTGCGCGGCTGGCCCGCGCCCGAGCAACGCTGCGAGCACCCGCTGGCACGCGACCCCGAGCTGCCCAGCACCGGCCAGCCGCAGCTGCCGGCCTGCACCGAATTCCGCCGGCTGGCGCGCATCGAGTGGCCGTTCCAGGTCGACAGCCGGCATGCCAGCAGCCGCTACGCGCTGGTCGAGGCCGTGCCGCAGCAAGGCCGGCGCCACCAGATCCGCCGCCACCTGAAGCACCTGGGCCACCCCATCGTCGGCGACGCGACGCACGGCAAGGGCCCGCACAACCGCGCGGTCGCCGCCTGGCTGGGCCACAGCCGGCTGTGGCTGCATGCGCTGGACCTGACACTGCCGCACCCGGCAACCGGCCAGCCGCCGGCCTTGCACGCGCCGCCCGATGCGGCCTGGCAGGCGCTGTTCGCACAAGGCGAGTGGCAGTGGGACGAAGGCTCGGAGGCAGTGCGTGCCATGGGGGCCATGGGGGCCATGAGGGGATTGCAGGCTGGGGACAATCGCCAACCCGGCGACCTGCCCAACCCGAGCGCTCCATGAATCCTGGTGTCTACGCCGCCGGCCTGGCCTACGTCTGCTGGGGCCTGTTCCCGCTGTACTTCCACCGCCTGTCACAGATCAGCGCCGTCGAGCTGATCTTCCACCGTTCGGTCTGGGCCTTGCTGTGCCTGGTGCTGGTGCTCAGCGCGCGGCGCCAGTGGGGCTGGCTGAGGCCGGCCATGCGCTCCCCGCGCACGGTCGCAACCTACGCGGCCAGCGCCTTCCTGCTGTCCATCAACTGGGTGCTGTACGTCTGGTCGGTGCACAACGGCCATGTGGTCGAGGCAGCGCTGGGCTATTTCATCAACCCGCTGTTCAACGTGCTGCTGGGCGTGCTGGTGCTGCACGAACGGCCGCGACGCCTGCAATGGGCCGCGTTGGCGGTGGCCGCTGCAGGCGTCCTCTGGCTAGGCGCGGTAGCCGGCTCACCGCCGTGGATCGCGCTGGGCTTGGCCGCCAGCTTCGGCGCCTACGGCCTGCTGAAAAAGACCGCGTCGCTCGGTGCGCTCGAAGGGCTGACGACCGAGACCCTGCTGATGGCCCCGGTCGCCATCCCTGCCCTGCTGTGGCTGGGCACGCACGGCGGCGACACCGCGCAGGCCGACGCCGCCACCTGGGTCTGGCTGCTGCTGGCGGGCCCCATCACCGCCGCGCCGCTGCTGCTCTTCGCCTACGGCGCGCAGCGCGTCTCAATGGCCACGCTTGGCCTGCTGCAATACATCAGCCCCAGCCTGCAGTTCCTGCTCGGCGTGCTGATCTTCCGCGAACCCATGCAACCGGCCCGCCTGATCGGCTTTGCGCTGATCTGGGTCGCGTTGATGCTGTACAGCGCCGAGACGCTTTGGCAGCGGCGGCAGTTGCGGCTGCAAACGGTCTGAGACGGGATGTCGGTTTTCAATCAAGGCTGGACTCTTTCACTCAAGCCTGAACTCGACACCCTAGCCTCAGCACAAAGCGCAGCGCCCAAGTTTGCCCGCGCCCTCACTGACGGAACGCGTTGCAGCGATGCTTGCCGCCGACTTCTCGCGCTTCGGTACGCTACCGGCCACCGTACCCGGCCGTCAGAAAACGGCTGCTGTCCGGTTGCTCGTGAGTCGGCTGCAATTCAACCGCTCATCGTGCAGCGAGCGAGCCCATGGTGCCGAGTACGCCGACCCGATCCTAATTTCACGGGTGTAGATCACGGTGGTAAAGACCTCGATATGGCTGAAAGGGGCATCTCGGTGCAGGATGCGCTGACCCGCCAGGGCGTGTCCACACTTCCATGGATGGAATCACCGGCAGTTAGCGGTGAAGATGCATCCCTGGCGCCGCAGCAACGAACTGACCATCGAAGCCGCAAAGAGAGAGGAGTGTCATGCCCAGTTCGCCGCCGACAACGATGAAAATGCCAGGGGTGCTCATATTCGAGCGAGCCATCCAGCTCAGCGCCGTTCTGTTCGAGAACCTTTGGGACGAATTACTCGGCACGGGATCGCTCGGCATGTGGCTCGCAGAACAACCGAAGCCATGAGTGGCGACGGACAAAAGTGGCTGGCTGCGCGAACCGGACACCTTCTTGGAGGGCTTCGAGCATTCAACGGCTTTGAGCCAACGGTACACGTCTATCCGGCGGTCCCTGGTCAACAGGAGCTGAAATTCCTTTCGCGAGCCTATGGCACGCTGTACCAAGACCTCAAAGCCAGGGACCTACTGCCGATCGGCTTTGAGTTCCTGACGAACTCGCTGGAGGTCAAAGGCCTGGTACCTACAAATTGGCGGAGCTATCACCCGTGGGGACCAAAGAACATCTGGCCGTGCGAAGTCCAGATTGAAGATTGGTCACAGATCGGCTGGGTAGCCAGCAAGGAAGGCAAGGCCGAGTTGTGGGACCTTGCTCGACGGATATCTCACCAGCTTAGAGTCTGCGCGTGGCGCATGTATCAGCTGTCTGATGCGTACTATGCGCAGTTGAAGGCACGGACTGCCGAGCAGGATATCTCCGCGGGCCTCCGGTTCGAGGACGGATTCACCTGGCTCGGCTACCTGGCCGCTCAAGCGTATCTGGTCGACGCATGCATCCTGCGCGACTACCTCGCTGAGTTCTTTGTCGCGTTCGTATGCCCCGCGCCCGACCGCCCGAAAGTTCACATCGCAACCATGGCCGGAGCGAAGAAGCATGTGCTGGACAAAGTCAAGTCATCCAGTCCGTTGTTCGCCGAGTTGACCTCCGCTACATCTAAAGGAGGGTGGCTCTTCGAGCTAGGAGCCTACCGAGACCTTTGTGTACATTGCGTCCCATTAGCGAGATCCGAATCGAGGCTGTTCGCCGTAGGTATCGCTGTCCCAATCAGGGGCGCTGCCCCGCTTCTCGGCGTCTCGCTGCCTCTTCCTGCCGATCCTTCGGCAATCGCCGCCGAGAGAGCTTCTCCAAAGCGTGGCGACCGGCTGGCGGAAGAGCTCAAGCTCATGACCAGCGCGAATCGCGGTGAGGTCTCCAGCGCTGACGCGCTTCTGTATTGCTACTCCGCGCTGGACCGCTTGACTCAGCTGGCAACCAAATTGCGACAGTATTCTCCTGTGGAGCCTCAGATGCCCACCATCACGGATGCTGACCTGACCGGTGGCATCAAAGTTCGCTATGTCTAGCTATGGGTGCTGAGCGTATGGACGTTCCTGGGCTGCGCGACCTACTACGGCCGGTTGTCGGCGCCATGAAGGACGACGTGACTGACAGCCTGATTCCGCGCCTTTGCGACCGCATTGGCCTGCCTGCCCCCGGCGCGGCAATCTCCAAGCGAGAACGGCTATACGCCGCGTTCGACGCCCTGCCGGATGATCGCGTGCCAGGTTTTGCGCAGCGCTTGATCAATCTCGGGATGCTGACCTCGCAGGTGCGCAATTCGGTCCAGGACGTGCTCTGGGCGAACTTGCCGTGTGTCGAGGTCAGCAAGCGGCACCGCCGAGAACTCGCGCGGGCGCTGAACAAGCTGGATCGGATCTTCCGGAACTGGGAGCACACCGAAGCGCTGCTGCGTGCTGTCTTCGTGTTCGACACGAGCCTGACGGACTTCCTAGGCAGCAAGGTGGGCGAGTTGGAATGGGTACACCGGCACTTCTTCGCCTTCTCCGATGAGGCCGACGCCGACGCCGAGCAGATGTTTGAGATCTTGGGCGTCTTCGATCTTTCCAGCAATCGGTTCCAGGTGTTCATCGAGGGCATGGTGGCCGCAGACGTGCAAGTCGATGCGGACGCGCAGGTGGAGGTGGTCGAGGCCTGCAATGAGGTTCTGAGCACCTGCGGTGCTGAACTGCGTCAGGCGCGCGAAGAACACGGCTACCCTGTCTTTGAATTGGTCCCCCTGCGAAGCGCCCAAGGCCGACCGAAGACCCTGATCTTCGCGTCACGGGACAAACCTGACCTACGGTTCCAGGACGTCCTCAACAACGAGGTCGAGATCCTGTCCGATCCCTCCAATGTGTTGGTGTACGACCGGCCAATTATTGACGGCCTACGCTGGCGAGACCTACAGGCTTGGTGGGCTGAGCGCGAGCGCATCGCTGAAGCAAATAATGCAAAGGTCGACCTTTACCGTCGATTGAAGAGCAGCCTGCCGCTCAACTCACCGCCCCAGCTTCTGTTCTTCGAAACTTTCTTCAAGACATTTGGCGCTGACGTGCCAAGCCTCCCGGCGCTTCTGCCCGAGGTCTGGTTGCACTGGGATCCGAAGACTATCCATCAGCGTGGAGAACTAGCCTTCCTGAACCATCGGATGGACTTTCTCATGTTGCTGCCAGGCGGTCGGCGCTTCGTCTTCGAGGTCGACGGCAAGCAGCACTACGCTGTTGGCGATCTGGCCGAACCGAGGGAGTATGCGAGGCTCGCTGCCGGCACGCGTGATCTGCAACTCGCCGGGTACGAGGTATACCGATTCGGCGGCAGCGAGCTCGTCGGCAGGCACGGCCAAGAGTTGGTGTCGACCTTCTTCCGGATGCTATTCGAGGTCCATCGCGTTACTTCAAAGTTCTCAATGAACGTTGAGCGGTAGGTCTGCGGCAGTGAGATCGACAGCGCGGGCATCTGCAGTGCGATAGGCGATGCCGCGGCTCAGCCGCCACCGAGTGATCGCTCCCAGCCTGAGGTCACCAAACTGAAGCAATTTCCCACGGAAAAAGTTCAGTCTTGAATGAAAAGCAGGTTCAGCGTCGGCTCGCCGATGGCCGCTAAGTTGCTGACTCACAGCCGGCGACGTACAGCCTCCAGATAGGTCCGAAACGGAAACCTGTCCTGGGCCCTCAAAAGCCGGCTTCGCGCCAAAAAACGCTGAGCACGTGCCGTGCGATGCGCTTGACCATTGGCTCGGCGCGCGCGTGGATGCTGACCAGGCCGCGCCAGCTTTGCTCGGGCTCGTCATTGCCGCCGGCCACGTCCAGCGTCACGCGGTAGAGCGCCGTTTCGGGATAGAAGACCTCGCCTTGCTGGCGCACCGGCAGCTGGCCGCCGAGCGGGCTGGCGAGCAGTTTTTCGTTCAGCGTGCGGGCGGCGTCGCGCTCGATGCTGCGCACCTTCAGCTGCAGCGCGGGGCCGCGCAGCGCGTCGACGATGAACAGGCCTTCGTCGCCCACTGAGAGACGCCGTACTTCCTGCTCGTCTGCATAGGTGATGACTTGGCGTGGGCCGGTGGCGACCAGCCGGCCGAGCACTTCGTTCTGCGCCACCCAGTCGCCCACGTGCAGGTCCGGGTCCAGGTCGTAGAAGCGGCCGGCGAACGGCGCGGTGGGTGCGTAGCGTTGTGCGTCCGCCGAGACGGTGCGGGCT
Organism: Ideonella azotifigens; assembly: GCF_021043325.1. Lineage (NCBI taxonomy): Bacteria > Pseudomonadati > Pseudomonadota > Betaproteobacteria > Burkholderiales > Sphaerotilaceae > Ideonella > Ideonella azotifigens. Next base: position 14,513 of record NZ_JAJNKD010000015.1, on the reverse strand, counting down.
TCGGCCTGCGTGGCCTGCATCTGCTCGGCGGCGAGCTGCCAGTCGCGGCGCTGCTGCGCATCAAAAGCGGAAGCCGCGGCCAGGCCTTGCACGCTGGCGGCGCGGGCCTGGGCCTGCAGCGCGCGCAGTTGCAAGGCGGGCGACTCGATGGCGAACAGCGGCTCGCCCTGGCGCACTTCGTCGCCGTGCCGATGCGGCAAGGCGGTGACCCTTGCGCCGGCCGGCGCGTACAGCGTCAGCTGCTCGGCGGGCTGCAGCAGGCCCATGCCTGTCACGCGGCCCGGCAAGGGCAGCACGAACAGCAACACCAGCGCCAGCAGCGGCAAGGCCAGCAGCAGGCCGCGCCGGGGGTGGATGCGATCGCGCCGCGCCCACCAGGCCTTCAGCTCGCTGGCCACCGGCGCGGCAATGAACCACACCAGCTCGATGCCGAACAAGGCGATGCCGACCGCCTTGATGAAGAAGTGATAGACCAGCAGCGCCACGCCCAGGAACAGGCCCAGGCGGTACAGCCAGGTGCCCCAGGCAAAGGCGACCAGCGCCAGCGTCTTGCGGCGCGAGAAGGCTTCGGGCGCTGGCTCGCCGAGGCTGAACAGCATCTCGCGCAGTTGCCAGCGCGCCAGCGCAAAGGCGCGTGCGTGCAGGTTGGGCATGTTGACGGCGTCGGACAGCAGGAAGTAGCCGTCGAAGCGCATGAAGGGGCTGGCGTTGACCAGCAGCGTCGAGATCCAGGTGGTGCTGGAGAGCAGGAAGGCGGCAGTTTTCAAACCGCCCTCGGGCAGCCACAGCCAGGCCGCAGTGGCCCAGGCGGCGATCACCAGCTCGGCGCCAATGCCGGCCCCGGCGACGGCCAGCCGCTGGCGAGCGCGTGGCAGTTTCCAGACCTCCGTCGTGTCGGTGTAGGCCACCGGCCACAGCACCATCAGCGCCACGCCCATGGTCGGCACGCGGCAGCCGAAGCGCTTGGCCATCAGGCCGTGCGAGAGTTCGTGCGCCAGTTTCACGGCCGCCAGCGTCATGCCGTAAGCCGCCAGGCCTTGCCAGCTGAACAGGTCGACCAGCGTGCCGGCATAGGCCTCGGCATTGCGCAGCACCCCCGCCAGGCCCAGCAGGCCAACGATGAGCGTGAGCCCCAGGAAGCGGCGCGAGAACAGCGCCGAGAGCCGCGGCGCGAGCCAGCCCAGCAGGCGGTCTGCACGCAGCAGTGGCACGCGGAAAAACAGGTAGTGATGCAGCAGCCAGGTCCACACGCTGCCACGCTGGCGCTGCAGCCGGGCGGCCAGTTCGCGCGCCTGGCCTGCGGAGGGCTGCAGCAGCTGGTTCTGCTTCAGGAAGTCCTGCAGTCGCAGCACGTCAGCCTCGGCCAGCGTGAGCGTGGTGTCTTGCGACACGGCCGCGGCAATCTCGGCCGGCTGGCGCAGGTGCCAGCGGCTGAGGATTTCGAAGCTGGGCCAGTCGAGCTGGAAGAACTGGTTCTTCACCGGGTCGTGCAGCGTCCACGCTGGCTGGCCATCGGCCAGCCGGGGCGCCGGGTACAGGCCCAGCTCTTCGCGCAGGACAGCCAGGCTGGTCATAGCGCCATGTACTGCCTGGCCATGGCCAGTGGGCGGCGCAGCACCCAGTAGCCCAGCGGCACCCAGCCGGCCTGCAGCCGCGCGGTGCCTTTGAGGCCGATGCGGTGTTCGGTCGCCTCGCTGAGCTGGGCGCGCAAGCGGTAGGCGTAGTTGCCGTCGGGGCGCTGCACCGGATCGTGCGCGAGGTAGCGCAGCGTGGCGGGCACCGGGTCCAGCGGCGTGGCGGCGAGGTAGAGGCGCAGCTCGGCGCCCGCGGGCAGCGGCAAGGCATCACCCACCGGCAGCCAGGCCTCGACCTCGACCTGCTTCGGGTCCACCACGCGCAGGATGCGCTCGCCGGTGCGCACCGGGCGGCCTTCCCATTCGGAAGGGTCGTCGAAGATGGCGATGCCGGCGCGGGGCGACAGCACGCGCGAGCGGGCGAACTGGTCTTGGAGGAAGGCGGCCTCGGCGCGCTTTTCCTCGATCTTGCCCATGGCCGCAGCGAGCTGGCCTTTGGCGTGCGGGTCGGCCAGCGCGAGCTGCGCGGCCTGGCGGTATTCGGTTTCGGCGGTGGCCAGCGCCTGGCGCGCCACGTCCAGCCGGCTGGCAATCGGCGCCTGGTCGAAGCTGAACAAGGGCTGGCCTTGGGTCACGGCCTGGTTGGGCTGGACCTGGAAACGTTCGACCACGCCGTCCAGCGGCGCGCGCACGACCAAAGCGTCTGCCGCGACCAGTTCGGCCGGTGCCAGCACCGAGAGCCGCACGGGGATCAACAAGAGCAACAGCAACGCTGCAGCGACCTGCACAGGGCGGCGGCGCCACCAGGCACGCGGCGCGGCCTCGGGCGAGCTCGCAGAGCGCCACCAGCGGCGCGCCGGATGCAGCGCCTGCCAGGCGTGTGCCCACACGTGCAGCCATTCCTGCAACAGCGGCAGAGCGGCTTCTGGCACAGGCTCGTCAGACGCCAGCAGCAGGCCACCGGCCGCAGTGCCAGGCAAAGGCAGCCACAGCGCCTGCGCCGGCAGCCACTCGGACCATTCGGCGGCGAGTTCGGCCGGCAACGCGGCGCGGTCCACCACGCCCTGCCCGGCCTGGCTCGCGAGGTGCGCGCACAGGCGCTGCACCCACAGCGCATACGGCGCGTTGCGGTCCGGCTCGACGACGCCGGACAGGCCGCGCACGCCCGTGCCGGCCAGCCACAGCGCGGCCTGCCGGTAGTGCAGCAGCGAGCGGCTGTCGTTGACCAGCAGGAACACCAGCTCCTCGCTGCTGCGTGCCTCGCGCGCCTGGTGGGCAAGCGACAGCAGCGGAATCAGCGGGCTGGCCGTGTCGTTCAACTGCGGGCTCCTGGCGAGCGGGTGTCATGCGCTGCCAGCGTGTGACGCTGGCCGGCAGATTTGAGTTGCTCGCTGAGCGCCGGGCGCGCGGCCAGGCGCGGTGCGGCATCGCCTTGCGGGGCTTCGGATGAAGGACCGGCCGGCGCGGACTCGGCAGCGGGCTCGGCTGCATCGATGTCGACGGTCGTCTGCACCAGGTTGCCATTCGCATCGCGCGTGGTCAGCACGACGTGCAGGCCTTTGAAGCCGGGCGGCGCCTGACCGCTCAGCGTGCCTTTGACCGGGTCGAACTTCAACCACGCAGGCAGCGGCCGGCCATCGACCAGACGGGCGGCCTGCACCGCGCTGGCATCGCTGGCGGCAGGCGGCATGGCGAACTGAACCAGGCCGTCTCGGCCGACCTCGACCGTGGTGGCAAGGAGCGTGGGCGAAGCGGGTTCGGCAACGGCCGCGACTTCGAATGCGGTGCCGGCGCGCGAAGCGAGCGCGGACAGACCCGTCGCCGAATCGCGTGGCGGCGCGGTGACCGCCGGCAGAGGCATCAACGCGGCCGCATCGTGCACGGGGACCGGCGGCGGTGCAGGTGAGGTCACTGGCGTGGCCGGCGCTGCATCGGGGTTCACCAGCTGTGGCGGCCGCGCAATGGGAACGGGTGCGGGTGCGGGTGCGGGTGCAGGCGATGGTGCCGGCGTGGGCACAGGTGCCGGCGCGGGTGGCGGGGGCGGGGGCGGTGGCTCCGGCGTGGGTGCGGGCGTGGGTGCGGGCGTTGGTGCCGGTGCAGGCGCCGGATCGGGTGCGGGCGCCGGCGGCTCGGGTGCCGGCGCCGGTGCAGGGGGCTCGGGCGCAGGCGCTGGTTCCGGTGCGGGTGCGGGCGCTGGCTCAGGTGCTGGCGCCGGCTCGGGTGCGGGTGCGGTTGGCGGGGGTGGCGGAGCGACGACGGTGGCGGACGCATCCGAGGCCACGTCGACCACCGCGCCGTGGGTGTCAGTGACGGTGGCGACCGCACGCAGTGCGAGGCCGGCCATCGCGTCGCTGAGCAGCAGCGTGCTGCCGCTTGTGCCTGCCACGTCGACCCACTGGCCGTTGCCATCCCGAACCTGCCAGCGCAGCGTGGTGCCGGCCACGCCTTCGGCATCGGTCAGCGCGGGTGCAGCGGTCAGCACCTGGCCGACGACCACGTTGCCGCTGACGGCGACGCCGCCTTGCGGCGCGTCGTCCACACCAGCGATGTGCACCACCAGGTTGCTGTGCGCGGCCAGGCTGCCGTCGGAGACGGTGAGTGCGAAGCTTTCCTGCGCAGTGCCGGCCGTGGCGTTGACCGCAGCAGCATCGGGCACGTAGACGTACAAGCCGCTGCCGCTGTTCAGCCACAGCGTGCCGAAGCTGCCGGCTTTGTAGCTGTCGTAGCTGTGGCCGCCCACGGTGGCCGAGCCGGCACTGCCGCCGTCAATGCTGAACTGCAGTGTGAGGCCGAGGTCGCCGCTGGCCGAGAGTTGGCCAGTGACGTTGGCAAAACTGTCGCTGGCCGCAGTGTCGGTGAGCTGGATGCTGGCCGGTGTGCCGAGCAAAGGTGCGTGGTGCAGCCCGGCGACGGCCAGGCTGAAGTCGCTGCTGACGCTGGCGCCGCTGCCGTCGGTGGCCGTCACGCGCACGCTGATGGCGCCCACATCGGCCTGCCCCGGCGTGCCGCTGAACTGGCCGGTGCCGGCATTGAAGCTGAGCCAGCTCGGAAGCGGAGAACCGCTGGCCAGCGTGGCGCTGAGCGTGAGGGTGTCGCCCACGTCCACGTCGGCAAAGCTGTTGCCTGGCAGCGTGAAGCTGAAGGCGCTGCCTTCGGTGGCGTTTTGCGCGGCAATGCCGGTGGCGGTGGGCGCCGCGTTCAGCGCAGCCAGCGCCAGGTCGTTGCCGTCGCCGCCGGCCTGCGCCAGCTGCAGCGGGTGGCCGTCATTGGTCGTGAAAGTGGCACCGTCGGCCAGGTTGGCGAAGCTGCCGTTGATGGCGTCTGCGGCGTCGTTGGCGATCAGCACGAGGTTGTCACCCGCCGACACGGCCCCGTTGACCACTGCCAGGCTGAGCGAGCCGCCATTGAGCGTGACGCTGCCGTGCACGACGATCTGGTCGTGCCCGCTGCCGGGCGTGGCACCGGCCACGTCGGCCGCGTAAGTGCTGCCGTCCTGCATCACCAGGCCGCTGTTCAGCGTCAGCGTGCCGGCGCCGTTGCCAGCGCTGGTGCCGGGGGCGATGGTGCCGCCGGAATTCACGACGACCACGCCGGCGACGCTGCCGGTGCCGGCCAGGGTGCCGCCGCTGGCGACCGCCAGCACGCTGGTGTTGGCAAGGCTGCCGGTGAGGTTCAGCGTGCCGCCAGCCACTGTCGTGCTGCCTGTGTAGGTGTTGGTGTTGCTCAGCGTGAGCTTGCCGCTGCCTTGAGTGCTCAAGGCGCCGCCACCGCTGATCACGCCGCTGAGTGTGGCTGCCGCGCTGCTGCTGATGGCGGAGTCAATGGCCAGCGAGATTGCGTTGTCTATCGTCGTCGCGCCGGTGATGCTGAGGCTGCCGCCGTTGAGCGTGACGGTGCCACTGCCCAGGTTGCTGTCACTGGCCACGCTGAGGGTGCCTTCGTAGAGGCGCGTCTGGCCGCTGTGCGTGCCGGAGTTGCCGCTGTTGGCCAGCACCAGCGTGCCGCTGCCGAACTTGCTCAGCGTGGCGCTGCCGGAGAGTGCGCCGCTGAGCGTCACGCTGCCGGTGCTGACGGTCAGGTTGCCACTGGTGTTGAGCGCGATGGCGTTGTCTATCGTGGTGCTGCCGGTGACGCTCAGCGCGCCGCCGTTCAGCGTCAGCGTGCCGGCGCCCAGGTTGGCGTCGCCCGCCACGCTGAGCGTGCCGACGTAGACCCGGATGCCACCGCTGAAGCTGCCCGAATTGCTGCCCGAGAGCGTGAAGCTGCCGCTGCCGCGTTTGTACAGCTGGCCACTGCCGCTGAGCGTGCCGGCGAAGTTGGTGCTGGCGTTGTCGCCGCCGGTGGTCAGCGAGAGGCTGCCCATGGCCACGCTGCCGCTGCCGGCCAGCGAGCCGATGGCTTCGCTGGCAGCCAGGCTGAGGGTGGCGCCAGACGACACGGTGACGGCGCTGGTGTCGGCCAGCGCCAGGCCGCCGACAAGCGCCAGCGTGCCGGCCGAAACCGTGGTGCTGCCGGTGTAGGTGTTGGCGCCGCTGAGCGTGAACGTGCCGCTGCCGGCCTTGGTGATGCCGTTGCTGCCGCTGGACGAGATCACGCCGGAGAAAGTGGTGCTTGTGTTGTCGCCGCCAGTGGTCAGCCGGTAGCCAAGCACAACGTTGCCGGCGCCGGCCAGCGAGCCGATGGTTTCGTTGCCGCCAGCCAGCGTGAGGGTGGCGCCGCTGGCCACGATCACAGCGCCAGTGTTGGCAATCGAGCTGCCGCCACTGAGGCTGAGGCCGCCGGCCGAGATCGTGGTCGCCCCCGTGTACGTATTGGCGCCAGAGAGCGACAGCGTGCCGCTGCCGGCCTTGACCAGGCCGCCGCTGCCGTAGATCACGCCGCTGAAGGTGGTGGAGGCGTTGTTGCCGCCGGTGGTCAGCGTGTAGGAGTCCAGTGCCACGTTGGCGCTGCCGGCCAGCGAGCCGATGGTTTCGTCCGCAATCAGGCTTAGCGTGCCGTCGTTGATCGTGACCGCGACGCTGTCGGCAAGCGCCGCGCCGCCGGACAGCGCCAGCGTGCCGTCGGTGACGGTGACAGCGCCGGTGAAGCTGTTGCTGCCGCTGAGCGTGACCTGACCAGCACCGGTCTTGACCAGGTCGCCGCTGCCGGAAATCGCGCCGGACAGCGTGACGGCACCGCTGTTGTCGACCGTGCCGCCAAGGCCGCCCAGGCTGATGTCGTGGCCGATGGTGCTGGTGCCGGTGAGGGACAGCGTGCCGCCGTTGAGCGACAGCGCGCCGCTGCCCAGGTCGTCGTTCTGGTCGATGGCGATCGTGCCTTCGCGCACCAGCGTGTCGCCACTGAAGCTACCGGCATTGCCAACGTTGGCCAGCACCAGCGTGCCGTCGCCGAATTTCAGCAGCATGTCGGCGCCACTCAGCTGGCCGGTCAGCGCGATGGTCACGCCGTTGGCCACCGAGACTTCGCCGTACTGCGCGACGATGTCGAGGTTGTTGGCAATGTCCGCACCGCCGGCGGTGACGCTCAGCGTGCCGCCGTTCAGCGACAGCGTGCCGCCGCCAAGCTGGCTGCCGTCGTACACCGTCAGCAGGGCGTTGCGCACCATCGTGCCCGCGGCGTAGGTGTTGGCGCCCGAGAGCGTCAACGTGACGTTGTCCACCGTGAGGCTGCCGCTGGCGCCGCTGATGTTGGATGAGATGGCCAGGCTGTCACCGCCGCCGGCCACGTTCAGCGCGCCGTTGAGTTCAAGGTCAGCGCCGGTGATGGTCAGCGTATCGGTCGGGTCGATGTCGAAAACGATGCCGTCGAGCACCGTGAGGTTGCTGCTCAGCGCAATCGTCTGCCCCCCGATCAGGTTGGGCGTGCCGACGCTGCCGAACTGCAGCGTGTCGCCGTCCTGAGCCCAGTGCATGGCCTCGCGCAGCGACAGGCCGGTGCCGTCGTTTTCGTCGTCGGCCAGGTTGGCGCCAAAGCTGGTGTCGGCGCCGCCGCTGGTGTCGTCGCTGGTGGTGACGATCAGCGTGGCCAGGTGGCCGGAGAAGGCTTGCTGGGCGGCGCTGCTCAGCGCCAGGCGGCTTTCGATGGCGCCGGTCGAGACCTCCAGCGTCCAGTCGCTGCCGCCTTGGGCCGAGCCTGTGTTGTCGTTGGACGCGGCGACGTCCGCACCGGTCGCGGCGGCCAGCGCATGGATGAAGTTTTCGCCGGTGCCGCTGGCGACGCGGCAGCCGTAGAGCAGCAGGTCGCCGCCGGGGCTCAGTGCAGCACCCAGTGTCGCGAGGTCGGCGGATCGGCTGGCAACGGTGTTCGCGTCCAGCGTGAGCGAACCCAGGTACACCTGGCCTTCGGCGCCGTGGCTCAGCACCTGGATAGAGTCCAGTCCGCTGCGGCCTTGCAGCGCAGTGAGCATCTGCGTCAGGCCGTCCTGCGCCGGGTCCAGCAGCACCACATCAGCGCCTGGCAGCACGCCGTCGCGCAGCGCCTGCCAGCCCTGGATACTGGTGTCGATGAAGACAATGTCCTGCGGGCTCGGCTTGTCCTGTTCGTGCACGGCGACGGCGGCGGGAACGGCGTCTGCAAGCCGCGCAACGGCGTCGGCCAATGCGGCCCCGTGGCTGGCCTCTGGCATGGCGGCAGGCGCCTCATGGTGCAGCGCTTCGGCAGCGGCGGTGACCGCGGCGGCGTCGAACATCAGCCGAGGCTCCAGCACCATCGGGCGCACGACGGTGCGGAGCTGCGCCGGTGCGCGCGGCTCGGCAGGACTGCCGGTCAAGGCGCCCAGGCGGCGGACGACGTCATGCCAGATGCTGCGGGGAAGGCGATTCATAGGGCGTGATGTCGGTTCGGCGGGCGGCGGCCCGGAGGCAGCGCAGGCGCTGCCGAAGGAGGAAGAACTGAAGCTGCGCTCAGCGGGCCGGCACGTCGACGATGACGCGCCCGCTCATGCCGGCGACCAGCTCGGGAAAACGCCCGCGGATCTGCGCGGTGAACTTGACCGACTGGCTGACCGGGTCGACCTTGGCCGCCGTGCGCACAACGCCCGCCGGGTAGGTCTTGCCGGTCTCGTCGATGCGGATCTCGAAAGGCGAATTGACCTTCAGGAAGGACATCCAGTGCGAGGGCGCGATGAACTCCAGCTCCAGCGTGGAGTCGTCCATGATCTCCAGCAGCGTCTGGCCGGGCTGCACGTACTGCTGCTCGCGCACCTTCTGCTCCGAGACGCGGCCGGCAAACGGCGCGGCGATGTGGCACTTGCCGAGCAGGATGTTGTTGTACGAGAGGTCGGCCCGGGCCTTGGCGGCTTCGGTCCCCGCGATCTCCAGCTCCAGCTTGCCGGCCGAGTTCAGCTCGGAGAGCCGCGTGGTGGACTGCAGCGTCGCGTCGGCCGCAGCCAGCACGGCCTTGGACTTCTGCAGCTGCGCCTGCTGCAGCGAGCAGTCGAACTGCACCAGCGTCTGCCCGGCCTTGAAGGCGCCGCCTTCGGGCACCGGCAAGCTCTGGACCTTGGCGCCGACTTCGGCGGCCAGCGTGGTGAAGCGCTTGGGCGTGAGCTGCGCGCGGATCTCGCGCAGTTCGGGCCGCGCGGGCTCGGCGGCTTCGGTGCCGAAGCTGACCAGCGCGGCAAACGACAGCGTGGCAACGGTGGTGCAGAAAACAATCGCGCGCATCACGGCACCGCCTTGGTGGTGTCAGCCGACACGGCCGGTTCTGCGGGCAGCGTGCCGGCATCCCAGGCTTTCAGCACGCCCGCGACGGCCAGCGTCAGGTCGGCCAGCGGCATGGCCTCCGGCGCGGTGAGGCGCGGCTCCAGGCCCAGCGTGGCCTGCAGCTTGGATGCGGCGGCCTGCACGTTGGACAGGGCCTGGTAGCGGCGCAGCTGCGACAGGATGGCCGCCGTCTGCTGGGCCACGCGTTCCTGCTGGGTCTGGCGCGCGGCGGCTTCCTGGTTCGCCACATGCTTGGCAATGCGGCTGTCGACCTGGGCGATGGCGTCGGCCCGCTCGTACTGGCGCACCGCGTTGCCGTATTGCAGGCGCGCCAGGTGCAGCTGCGAGATCACCGCCATCTGCGTGCTCATGCGCTTCTGGTCGGCCAGCTGCACGCCGGCCTGGGCCATCTTCGTTTGCGAAATCGCCGAGAGCACGCCCAGCAGGTTGAACGACAGCTGCAGGCCGGTCTCGTTCCAGGACTGGTTGATCAGGTACTGGTCATTGCTGGAGCGCAGCGCGTAGTTGAACGACAGGCCGGGGAACATCTTCAGCATGGCCTTGCGGGTTTCGGCCTGGGCGATGCGGCTGCTGTAGATGCTCTCGCGCAGCTCGGCGTTCTGCGACAGCGCGTAGGTTTCCAGTTGCTCCACCGGCTGGTTCAACCAGGCAGTGGCGGGTGCTGCAGCCGGCTCGATCACGGTGATGGCCTGGCCGCCGGGCGCGCCGATCAGCTGCGCGAGTTCGATGCGCGCGCTGTTCAGTTCCTGGTCCACCAGTTCCAGCAGGCGCAGGTTCTCCAGCAACTGGCGCTGGTAGCGCAGCGGCTCCAGCGGCGAGCGCAGGCCTTCCTGCTCGATCTTGCGGGCGTCTGCCAGCGCCTGCTCGGCCACCTGGGTGGTGGCCTGCAGTTCGCCGCTGAGCTTCTGCGCCGCGGCGACGCGCCAGAACGCGGTGCGCACGTCCTGCACCAGCAGGTGCTGGGCGCGGCGGCTGCGTTCGGTGGCGATCAGGAAACGGTCCGCGCTCTGGCGGGCCGCGTAGTAGCTCTGGCCGAAGTCCAGCAAGCTCCACGAGAAGGAGAGGTCCACGCCGGTGGCTTCGCGGCTGGAGGAAATCGTCTGGCCGCCAATCACGGTGCCGGTGGCCAGGTCCTTGCTGAGCACCAGCAGGTCGTTGTCGCGGTTGCGGTAGCCGGCCGAAGCCACCAGGCGCGGCAGCATGTCCAGGTTGGCCGCGTCCAGCCCGCCAAAAGCCACCACCTCTTCCATGCGGCGCACGCGGCGCTCGGCGTTGTACTTGAGGGCCCGGGCAATGGCGGCTTCGAGGCTCAACGGGCCGTCCAACGGCGCGGCGTTCTGCTGCAGCGCGAGCTTGTCGGCCTGGGTGATGTCGCTGATCTCGGCGCCGGCCAGCGGCTGCGGCTGCAGCGAGGCGCAGGCACTCAGGGCGAGCGCCGCGGCAGCCACGAGCAAGGTCTTGGCAAATGCAAGCATGGTGATTCTTGTAGGAAGTTCGAAGCGCCGCAGGGCCGTGCGCAAAGCGTGTGAGACCGAGCTCGCAGCATAGGAAGGCTGGGCGCAAGCAAGGGTGCACAGAAGCGGGGCGAAACACCTCTGTCTCTGGCGACCGCCCATCGGCCCGGCGGCGCGGATGCGTTGCAGAATCGACTGTGTGAAGCCATGCCTGCCCCAGGAAATCGTGCCCGTGGACGCCGCCCAGGTGGCGCTGACCGCCCAATGCCTGGGACCGTTGACCGACCAGTTGATGCCTTACTTCCTGGCCCTGCGTGCCGAAACAGACGCGGTGCTGGCCAAGCGCCTCCCGCTGGCCGGCGGCAAGGCCTACCCATACGGCCGCTGCGAGGAGATCACGCAGGACCTGTACGCCCGGCTGGCGCAACGCCTGACAAAGCCGGCCGATCCGGTCACGCAGGCATTGCACGACTTCGTCGCCCAAGGGGGCGTGGTGCGCAGCATCTGGGGCGTGCTGCGCGAGCAGTATTTCCAGAACGCGATCCAGTTCGGCGCGCTGTACGTGGACGTGTCCAACGACACGGTGTTCGTCACCAAACCGCAGATCGAGATCCTGCCCATCGAACAGTCCGGTTTGGTGCCGGTGCGCGACCTGGCGCACTTCCGCCAGACGGCCGAGCGCTACTGGCACGCGACGGTCTACGCCAACCACCTAGTGCCGACGCTCGCCCCCTTGCTGCCCATCATCACGGTCAGCGCCGGCAAGCTGCGGCCAGGGCTGCAGTCGGCCTGCGACTACATGATCGACCTGATGCGCCGCGACGCTTTCCAGCAGGCCGAAGCCTGGCTGCGCGATGGCCCGGCGCCACCACCGGAACTGCAGTTGCCAGACCTGCCGGCCGACCTGCGCCCCTGGACCACGGACACGCGGCAAGAGGCTGTGCAAGCCTGCCGGCGCGCCCGTGCAGCGGGCTGTCAGCTTGACGCCGAATGGCGCACCGCCAGGGTGCTGGACTACCTGCGCTCGATTCGCGCCTAACCCGGTGAAAGTGCTGAGATTCACGCCTCTGCGGCCCAATTTCGCGCTGCTATACTGAATTGCAGTGGGGGTGTAGCTCAGCTGGGAGAGCGTCGCGTTCGCAATGCGAAGGTCAGGAGTTCGATCCTCCTCATCTCCACCACTGCTCCGCCAGGATTCAGCGTGAATCCGGCGAGCTCCCTGGAACCACTGAGGCGTCGTCATGGCCGGCCCGTGTGTCCCGTCAGGGCCCAACCACCAGGGTCCACCTCCCTGTCGAAACCAAGACCGACGCATCCGCCATTCGGGCGGCTCGCGCGTCTGCGCGCAGCCAGCTGGCTGGTTTGCGTTGGATCAAGCGACCGCCGGTGCGGCGGTGTTGAACTCGGGGCGACACAGCACTGGTTGCCTGCCGATCCGTCTGCCAGCCAGGGCTGCTTCCTCACCACATTGCCCAATACAAGCCCTTGCGGCGCATGCCCCCGCTCGATGAGCAGGACAGTGCCGCATCAGACAGGATGCCCGCATGAAAATTCTCGTCGCCACCGATGGCTCGAAGCCCGCCTTGCATGCCGTCAAGTACGCCATCAAGTTGCTGCAGTCGCTCTCGTCCACCAGCAACACCGTCACCCTGATCAGCGTGCACGACGATGTCGGGCTGCGGCATGCCAAGGCCTTCGTGGGCAAGGAGGCCGTGGCCGACTACTTGCGTGAACTCAGCGAGAAGGAACTCAAGCCCGCCAGGAAGCTGCTCGATTCGGCCGGCATCAAGCACGACATGGAAGTGCGCACAGGCCACGTCGCACAGGAAATCGTGCATTGCGCGAAGGCGGGCAAGTTCGACCTGATTGCGCTTGGCGCAAAAGGCCGCGGCGCCGTCGCCGACCTGCTGCTCGGCTCGGCCGCGCAGCGCGTGCTGGCGACCGCCGAAATGCCTGTCGTGCTTGTGAAGTGAACCGCCGCGTCTTCGCCGCCGATCCCGAAAGCCGGCGGCAACTGGCCCGTCGGTGACGACCGGCTGAGCGAGGCCAAGGCTCGCCTGCGCCTGGCCCGCGACGGGCCGAACGAATCAGCGGTGCGCAAGCTGCGCAGCGTGTTGAAGCCGGCACGCAAGGTGGCATCCGAACCGATGTGGCTGCCCTTGCTCGCGGTGCATGCGGGCGCCAGGGTCTGGGTGCGCGTGCCATGCTCGGCAACGCCGCTTCCAAGCGCCAGTTCGGCCGTGGTGGCGGGCACGCTGGCCGTACTGGGCACCGTATGCCCATTACCTCCTACAGCGGACCATTCTCGTTCTCGGCGCCCGCTACTGTGGCGCTGCTGGCGGCAGACTGCATGGCCAGGCCGGGCCTGCTGTGGTTCGAGGCTGTCAAACTCTTCCGGCGCCGTTGGCGACGATCAGGCAATTTAGCGCGCAGCCGCGTCTGGTCACGCCTCCTTGCACCTGCAGGGGGAATTCCCTTTCTGCGCCACGCGCCGCGGCACGCGGTTTGCCTCTTGTCCCGAGTCAAAGCGGCAAATGCGCCAAGTTGGTGCCCGGTTGGGAAGGAGCACTGGCACAAAAATCGCTTCCAGGATCCGCTTTGTCCAAGTGCTGCGGCTGACCGCGACTGAAGCACTGCAACACTCGGCAAACAGCCCTTTCAACCGGCTGGTTACAAGGGCTGAAGCCGGTTTTGCCGTGAATCATTAGGGTCAAGCCTGTAATGGCAGGCAGAAATTGCCCGCTATAGTGGCGTTTTTCGCGGCCCAAAAGGCCGTTGCCGATGAGAAAGACAGCGTCCTTCGAGGGCGACTGGAGGAATGAGTGGATTTCGCTGAATCGCAGCGCAGCCCCCGCAAGCACCCTGTGGGGCTGATGGTGGTGATCGTGCTGCACGTTTTGCTGGGCTACGCCCTGGTGAGTGGCTTGGCACGTCGGGTCGTGGAGGTCGCCATCAAGCCGGTGGAGACCAAGCTGATCGAAGAGATCAAGCCGCCGCCACCGCCGCCGCCGGAGAACCTGCCGCCGCCGCCCAAGAACCTGCCGCCGCCGCCAGCCTTCGTGCCACCGCCGGAAGTGCAGGTGGCACCGCAGCCGGTCGCGCCGACCATCACGACGACGACGGTGGCACCGCCGCCTGCGCCGGTCACCATCACCCCAGCGGCACCGGCGCCACCCGCACCGCCAGCACCGCCGCGTGCAGCCGCCCGGCCCGCCATTGGCAACATTTCCGCGTGCGCCCCCACGGGCGCTGACTACCCTGCCGCTGCGACCCGGGCTGAAGCCACTGGCACGACCCGCATTCGCTTCACAGTGGATGCCCAAGGCAAGCTGGCCAAGGCTGAAGTGGTGAAGGCCGCTGGCCCCAGCCGCGAGCACAAGCTGCTGGACCGCATCGCACTCGACAAGCTCAGCGGTTGCGTCTTCAAGGCTGGTGCTGACGAAAACGGCCAGCCCACGGGCGGCACTTTCGAAGTCGAGTACGTCTGGAAGCTGGAGTGAATTTCCAGCAACTGAAAGTCCGCTAGTCGTTGGGTGGCGGTCCTGGCAAGAGGCTGTCGCCAATCAAGCTTTCACTGCCGCGAGAAAGACATCAGATCTGCCGCGCGACAGTCATCCTCAGTCGCCCTGCCCCTTTCGTGGCCGCAACGGCCCGCCGGGCAAGGCATTTGTCCCTGTTTTGTTCCCTGGAGTGAGTCCATGTCCTTTCTGAAACAACTGCGCGCGCCGCTGCTGGCGGTCACCCTCGCCACGGCCGGCCTG
>NZ_JAJNKD010000014.1:0-178922 GCF_021043325.1 Ideonella azotifigens | reverse complement strand
GACCGGGGCCGGAGCCGGGTCGGTCGAAGCGGTGGCAGCAGGGGCAGAGGCTTCCTGGGCGAGGGCGGCTTGCGGCAGCAGGGTGGCAATGCCAGCCAGGCCGACCAGGCCGGCCGTGGCGAGGGTGACCGCCAGCAGCGGCGCGCGCAGTTGTTTCAGAAAGGACATGGACTCACTCCAGGACAGGCAAAGAGAGGGACAAGGCGGTCGAAATGCCGCCTGCGAACGGGAGAAACAGGGACAGGAAAAAGAGGGCCGGTCAGCCAGGACCGGCCGGGCTCATTCGAGCTTCCAGAGGTACTCGACCTCGAAGGTGCCACCGGCCGGCTGGCCGTTTTCGTCGACGCCGGCCTTAAACGTGCAGCCGCTGAGCTTGTCGAGCGCAATGCGGTCCAGCAGCCGGTGTTCGCGGCTCGGGCCGGCAGACTTGACGACGTCGGCCTTGGCCAGTTGGCCCGCGGCGTCCACAGTGAAGCGCACACGGGTGGTGCCGGTGGCTTCGGCGCGGCTGGCAGCAGCCGGGTAGTCGGCCCCTGCCGGTGCGCAAGCAGAAATGTTGCCGATGGCCGGGCGGGCGGCCACCCGCGGCGGCGCAGGTGGGGCCGGCGGCGCGGGCGCCGGTGCCAGTGTCACCGGGCCGGGCGGCGGCTGCACCGGCGTCGTGCTGATGCTTTGCTGCACGGGCTGCGGCACCACCGGCACCTCAGGCATCGGTGCAAACGACTGCGGCGGGGGTGGCGTCTTCGGTTGTGGCAACTGCGGCGGAGGGGGCGGCGGAGGCGGTGGCTGGATCTCCTTGAAAAGCTGGACATCCACCGGCGGCTTCAGCACGTCGACCACCACCTGGCCCAGGCCATTCAGCAGCGCGTAGCCCAGCACCACGTGCAGACCGGCAACGACCGCCAGGCCGGTGTAGCTGCGTTGACCCGACTTCTGCGGGTCCTCTGAAAAAACCATGGACATGAGGGTCAGCCTTGTGTGTTGAGCTCGGCGATGAAGTCGTAGGTGTCGCCGCGGTAGAAGGATTGAGACAACTCGATGGCCCGGCCGTCGCGCAGGTAGCCCAGGCGCTCGACCAGCAGACCGGCATCGCCAGGCTGGGCCTGCAGCAGCCCGGCCTGCTCATCGTTGAGCAGCAATGCACGCAAACGCTGCAGCGCGCGCACCGGTCTGTGGCCTGCGGCCTCCAATGCGTCGTAAAGCGAGTTTTGTACCGACGCCAGAGAAGGCAGCGCCGAGGCCAGCACGGTGGCGTATTCCAGCGCCATCGGCGCGTTGTCGGCATAGCGCAGGCGGTGGAGGCGGAACACCGTGGTGCCCGGGCTCAGCGCCATCTTCAGCGCCTCTTCCGGCGAGACCGTGCCCTCGGTGCGGCGCAGCCACTCGCTGCGCGGCGTGCGGCCGCGGGCGCGCATGTCCTCCGAAAAGGAGGTGAGCTTGGAGAAGTTCTTGTCGATGCGGGCACTGACGAAGTTGCCAGAGCCCTGCCGGCTCACCAGCAGGCCTTCGCCGGCCAGCCCGTCAATGGCCTTGCGCACGGTGATGCGCGAGACGCCCAGCTCGGCCGCCAGCTGGCGCTCCGAAGGCAGCGCGTCGTCCGGGCTCAGCACATGCTGCTCGATCGCGTCGCGCAGCGCGCGCTGCAGCTGCTGATAAAGAGGCTGGCTGCTGCTCGCATCCAGCAAGGGCAGCAGGCGTTCGGCCAGGGTCGGGCTCATCGGTCAGCACATCTCCGTATCGGTCAGCTGGGAAGTGTAGCGAGGGCAGTGATCACGAGCTCAAAATAGTACCACTACAGTACCAGATGATGCCAGTGGATGTGCCCTGGTTGACGCGCATCGGTCCGGACGAAATCCAAGTCTCCCTATGAAGATGGCGGGAAAGATACGGATCAGGGTCTTCCTCAGTGAAAAGTGGTAGCAAATTGGTTTTGTTTGGTAGTACATTGGTACTCATCAATTGACCCGCCCCACACAACAGAGGAGTCCATGAAACTGCAACTCAACCCTGTCGCCGCCGCCGCACTGTTTGTGGTGAGCACGGCTGCCCTGTCCCAGACCGCGCCAGCCCCGGCCGCCGCTGCCAGCGCGCCGGACGACGGCGTGCAACAGGTCGAGGTCACCGGCATTCGCGCGTCCATGCAGCAGTCCCTGCAAAGCAAGCGCAATTCCAGCTCCCGCGTGGAAGTCATCACCGCGGAAGATGTGGGCAAGATGCCGGACAAGAACGTGGCCGATTCGCTGCAGCGCATTCCGGGGGTCACGACCACCAGCGCCGGCTCGGCCGAAGGCTCTTTCGGCGAAAACGAACATGTGCAGCTGCGCGGCCTGAGCTCGCAGCTCACGCTGACCACGCTGAACGGCCACCTGGTCTCCACCGGTGACTGGTACGGCCCGAACATCGCCGCCGGCGGCCGCAGTGTCACCTTCACGCTGCTGCCGTCCGACCTGATCGGCAAGGTCACGGTCAACAAGTCCTCGCGTGCGGACCTGCCCGAAGGCGGCGCCGCAGGCACGGTGGACATCGACACCCGCCATCCGCTGGACTTCAAGAAGACGCTCTCGGGCGTGGCATCGCTGGAGGCCGCCCATTCCGACGCCGCGAAGAAGACCGACCCGTCGCTCAGCGCGCTGATCAACTGGAAGAACAACGACAGCACCTTCGGCATCCTGGGCCAGGTGTTCTCGCAGACGCGCCACCTGCAGCGCGCCGGCTCCGAAGGCGTGTGGTGGGACAAGACACCCGCCACCTATCCGATCTCCGACCTGGCCGGCAAGAACGTCAGCTACCTGAGCGGCGCGGTGCTGTTCGAGCAGGAGCGCAAGCGCGAAGGCGGCTACCTGGAAGCGCAGTTGAAGGTGGACCCGCGGCTGAGCTTCAACCTGTCGGGCTTCTACTCGACGGTGGACGCGAAGAACTACAACACCAACTTCATGGCCGACACGGTGAACCCGTTCAACGGACCGGGCTGGAACGGCAAGACCGGCACGCCCACCGGCGACTACACGGTCACCAACGGCACCATCAGCAGCGTCTTCTTCGGCAAGGACGCCTTTGCCAACAACGGCGGCTCGGCCGGCGCCTTCTCGGCGGTGGAAGACGTGGCGATCCGGCCCGACGCCAAGACCGACTCCAAGTTCATCAACCTGGACGGCAAGTGGCTGGTCTCCGACAAGCTCACGCTGACCAGCAAGATCGGCACGACCAATGGCGGCGCGCGCACCAAGGACGTGGGCTTCGAAGTCTGGAGCGGCTGGGACCAGGGCACCGGCTACACGGTCAACAAGGACGGCATCCTGATCCTGAACGTGCCGGGCGGTGACACCCTGACCAAGACCGGTGCCGGCATCGGCGGCTGGGGCTCGTACACCTCATCGAGCGATCGCGAGAACTACGCCCAGCTCGACGCCACGCTGCGCCTGGACAACGACCTGGTGCACACCCTCAAGTGGGGCGCCCGCGCCACCGCGCACCGCCGCTCGCTGACCAAGCTGGGCATGACGCTGGCCGCTGGTGCCGCGAGCGAAGACCTGATCACGGACGACGCCATCACCCACTATTCCGCCAACTGGTACGGCGGCCTGCCGGTCAACCCGACGCCAGGCTTCAGCCCCTGGAAGATCAGGAACGACTTCGTGGTGGACTGGATGAACCAGTACGCCACCTTTACCACCCACGCCACGCAGCAGGAATTCGACATCAAGGAGAAGACCGGTGCCGGCTACGTGATGGCTGAGTTCTCGCCGACGGACAAGGTCAGCGGCGACTTCGGCGTGCGCGTGGTGCGCACCAATGAGGACATCGACGCCTTCCTGCCCGGCGGCGCGCCCAACTACAAGAAGAGCTTCACCGACGTGCTGCCCAGCCTGAACCTGCGTGCTGACCTGGCCAAGGACCTGGTGGGCCGCCTGGCGCTGAACCGCGGCCTTTCGCGGCCGGACTTCGGCCAGCTGGCCGGCAATGACCTGCGCGACCTGCAGCACAACGGCGTGGGCAGCAACCCGTACCTGGACCCGATCCGCAGCAACAACCTGGACCTGTCGGCCGAGTGGTACTTCGGACCCAAGTCGCTGCTGGCCGTGGGCTTCTTCGCCAGCAAGCTGGACGGCGTGATCGCCTACGGCCACCAGCAGCTGGAATACCAGAACGCGTCGAACGGCAACGCCGTGGAGGTGTACGACATCTCCAGCCCGGTCAACACCCAGGGCCGTGTCACCGGCTTCGAGCTGGCCTTCCAGCACACGCTGGGCCTGGGCTTCGGCGTGGACCTGAACTACACCCGCTCGAACGGCAAGCAGACCGAGAAGCTCGCCACCGGCACCTGCAACGGCTCGGCCACCGAGGACTGCACGCTGTACGGCACCTCGAAGGACGTCTACAACATCGGCGCCTTCTACGAGAACGACAGCTTCAGCGCCCGCCTGGCCTACAGCCACCGCTCGACCTACAAGCTGGGCAACCGCGGCGGCGCCGACTACTTCCAGAATGGCAACGGCCAGCTGAACCTGGCGCTGAACTACAACGTCAACGACATGTTCGCGCTGACCTTCGAAGCCCAGAACCTGACCGACCCGCTGCTGAAGGTCTACAAGACCGACACGACCCAGGTCGCCGGCGTCTACAAGGCTGGCAAGATGTACTTCGGCGGCGTGCGCGTGAAGTTCTGAACGAGGCCCCGAGGGCCGGGCGGCGGCTTTCTATTGAGGCTTCCCTTATTCGAGGCGGTCTTGAATCCGTTCGCACTGAGCCTGTCGAAGTGCCTGCGTCGACGTACGCGCCGGCTTCGACAGGCTCAGCCCGAACGGGGGGGCTATGTCAGGAATTTCGAAAACATCAATAAGCCTGCCGCCCTCTTTCATGGGCACCAATTCAGGCACCCCAATCCGTGATGCCCTATCGCTCCCTGCTGCCAGCTGCCATCCTGATTCTCAGTGCCTTGGCCGGCTGCGCCACGCCGCCGTCGCCCGCTGGCCAGCCACCACTGCGCTACGTGCCCTACCTGCACATCGTCCAGGGCCTGGACCCGGCCACGCACAGGCTGCGCAGCGTGGCCGGCGAACAGCCGCCAGCGCCCCTGGTGCAGGCCGGCCGCAATGCACTGCCGGGCCGGCCGCGCGAGGTCGTGTGGGCCTTTGCCAGCGGCGAATGCGGCGCCGAAGATTGGGGCCCGGGCATTGACGCGACCCAACTGGTCGCGGCCAACGCCCCGGCCTTTGCGCAAGCCGGGATGCGCTACCGCATCTCGACCGGCGGCCAGGCCGGCGTGTTCACCTGCGCCAGCGAAGCCGGCATGCAGGGCTTCGTACAGCGCTACGCCAGCCCGGCGCTCGCGGGCTTCGACTTCGACATCGAAGGCAGCCAGACGGACCAGCAACTCGAGGGCCTGGTGCGCACCGCAGCCGCTTCGGCGCGCGCCCACCCCGAATGGCAGTACAGCTTCACGCTGGCCACGCTGGCGGGCAGCGACGTGCGCGGCGCCAACGTGAACGCCACCGGCGCGAAGGTCGTCGCCGCACTGCAACGGCATCACTTCGACACGGCGGTCGTCAACCTGATGGTGATGGACTTCGGACCGGCGAGTGCGGCGAGCTGCGTGCTGCGTGCCAGCGACGGCCGCTGCGACATGGGCCGCTCAGGCTTGCAGGCCGCGCTGAACCTGCAGCGCGAGTTCGGCGTGCCGCTGTCGCGCATTGCGTTGACGGCGATGCTGGGCGTCAACGACGTGACCGAAAACGTGTTCACACCGGAAGACGCGGCGCTGCTGCTGGCCGATGCCCGCACGCATGGGCTGGCGGGGGTGTACTACTGGTCGCTGGAGCGGGACGCGCCCTGCCCCGGTGGCGCGACCGAGGTCTCGTCGAAGTGCCACTCACTGCCAGGCGTGCCGGCAGGCGCTTTCGGGAAGATCGGTTTCTGAACCAACCGGGTTCAGTCCTTGGCATAGTCGTAAGGCCCGCCCTTTTCCAGCGCCCGCTTGTACGCCGGCCGCTGGTGAATGCGGTGCAGCCAGTCCATCAGCTTGGGCCGGCTCGCATCCAGCCCGGCGCGCTGCGCCGCAGCCTCCAGCGGAAAGCTCATCTGGATGTCGGCAGCGGTGAAGTCCGCACCCGCAAACCAGGGCCGCTGCCACAGCTCGGCTTCCATGAAGTCCAGCTGGGACTTGATGTTCGGCTCGACCATCAACGTCAACACCTTCTGCGCAATGCCACGGGCGATGGGCTTGACGAAAAAAGGCATAGGCGCGGTCTGGATGCGGCCGAAGATCAGCTTCAGCAACAGCGGCGGCATCGCCGAGCCTTCGGCGAAGTGCAGCCAGTAGGTGCAGCGCTGGCCCTCGGGGGTGGCAATCGGCGGGCGCAAGCCACTGGTGGCGCCGTAGGTGGCCAGCAGGTATTCGATGATTGCGCCGCTTTCGGCCATGGTCGCGTCGCCATCGGTGATGACCGGCGACTTGCCCAAAGGGTGCACCTTGTTCAGCTCCGGCGGCGCCAGCATCGTCTGCGGGTTGCGCTCGTAGCGCTTGACCTCGTACGGCAGGCCCAGCTCTTCCAGCAGCCACAGGATGCGCTGCGAGCGCGAGTTGTTCAGGTGGTGGACGACGATCATCGGCACGGTCTCCTCTTCTTGATTCTCAAACCTGGCGGCCGAGCCAGCCCAGCACACCTTGCGCCGCGACCTTGCCGCTGGCCATCGCCGCCGTCAGCAGGTAGCCACCGGTCGGCGCTTCCCAGTCCAGCATCTCACCGGCGCCAAACCAGCCGGGGTGCTGCTCCAGCATCAGCTGCGGCGTCAGCCCGGACAGCGCCAGCCCGCCCGCGCTGCTGATGGCTTCGTCCAGCGGCCGCGGCGCGGTCAAGGTCACAGGCAGCGCCTTGATGCGGCCAGCCAGCCAGGCTGCGTCGCGCGAGAGGTCCTGCCACTGCTCGGCCGACACGCCCTCGCGCAACAGCCCTGCCTTCGCGCCGGACACACCCGCCTGCTCCTTCAGGTGATTGGCCAGCGAGCGCGTGCCTCGACCGCGCGACAGCGCCGTGACCAGCTCGTCCAGGCTGCGCTGGGGCATGAGGTCCAGCGCCAGCGTGGCGCTGCCGCTCGCAGCAATCTCGTCACGCAGCAAGGCGGACGCGGCGTACACCAGCGAGCCTTCCAGGCCGCCCGCGGTCAACACGCATTCGCCCAGCCGCTCGAAACGTCGGCCGGCGCTGCCTTCGAACAGCAGGCGCACGTTTTTCAGCGGCGCGCCGGCATGGCGCTCGGCCAGGTGCGGGCTCCAGGCCACGTCGAAGCCGCAATTGGCCGGCCGCAAGGGCTGCACCGGCACGCCTGCCGCCTGCAGTGGCGCCACCCAGGCCCCGTCCGAGCCCAGCCGCGCCCAGCTGCCGCCGCCCAGCGCCAGCACCACGGCGTCTGCCTGATGACTGACGGGGCCAAGCGGGCCATCAAAGCGCAGCGGTTGCGCCAGCGCCGGCTGCCAGCGGTGCCGCATGTGGAACACCACGCCCGCCACGCGCAGCCGGTGCAGCCAGGCGCGCAGCAGCGGCGCCGCCTTCATCTCCTTGGGAAACACCCGGTTGGAGCTGCCGACAAAGGTCTCGATGCCCAGGCCGGCGGCCCAATCGCGCAGGGCCTGGGGCGACAGCTGCTGCAGCCACTCGCCCACCTGGGGCGCGGCCTCGCCATAGCGGCTGACAAAGCCGGCCAGCGGCTCGCCGTGCGTCAGGTTCAGCCCGCCCTTGCCGGCCAGCAGGAACTTGCGGCCCACCGAGGGCATGGCATCGAACAGGTCGACCTGCAGGCCGGCGGCGGCCAGCACTTCGGCGGCCATCAGGCCGGCGGGACCGCCGCCGATCACCGCGACACGCGGCGTTTCGCCGGGCACGGCGGTGTGAGAAGCATCATTCATGGGTGTTGCAGTCTATGTCAGTGGCACCTCCGGCCTGCGCATAATCGGCCCACCGGCGCCCGCCACTGGACCCCATGACGCCCTGCCTGTTCCTGCTCAGCGACCATGCCTGCCCTGCCCTGCTGCATCCGCAGCTGGTCTGGCACCTGCGCTGGCGAGACCTGCTGGCCAACCCGGAGCTCTTGTCCGAGCTGGTGCAGCGCTGGCATGCCCAGCCGCCCGGCGAAGCCTTCTGGGTGCTGGACCTGCCGGACAACCAGCCCGCGCCGCTGCTGGATGCCCTGCGTGCCCCTGGACTGGACCTGTCGCCCTGGCTGCTCTGGCTGCCCAACGACGGCCAGCCCGACCGAGAAGCGCAGATGGCCCGCGCCTGGGCCGCCGGTGCCTGGGACGTGCTGGACGAGGCCGAGCCGCAGGCCATCACGCGCACGCTGCACCGGTTGCTGATCCAGGCCCGGGCCCAGAGCGGCCCGGCCGCCAGGCTGCGCCACCTGCGCAGCGAATTGCAGGCCTTGCGCGCCAGCCTGGACAACCTGCCCGCGCCCATCTTCATCAAGAACGCCGCCGGCCTCTACACCGAGTGCAACCAGGCCTTCCTGGACTACCTCGGGCTGACGCGCGAACAGGTCATCGGCCGCACCGTCTATGAAGTGGCGCCGCCGGCCCAGGCGGCTACCTACGCCGAGGCCGACCGCCAGCTGCTGGCCGTCGGCACGCGGCAGATCTACGAAGCCCAGGTGCGCTGGGCCGACGGCAACCTGCGCGAGGTGATGTTCCACAAGGCCGTCTACCGCGACGAATTCGGCCGCCCGGCCGGCCAGGCCGGCGCGATGTTCGACATCACCGAGCGCCGCCAGCTGGAGCACCGCCTGCGCCACCTGGCCGGCACCGACGTGCTGACCGGCCTGCACAACCGCCGCAGCTTCATCGAGCAGGCCGGCCAGCGCCTGCGCGACGCCTGCCAGCGCGGCCAGCCCATGGCCCTGCTGCTGCTGGACGTGGACCACTTCAAACAGGTCAATGACGAACACGGCCATGCCGCGGGCGATGCCATGCTGTGCCACCTGACGCAGCTGGTCCGCGCCACGCTGCGGGCAGACGACATCTTCGCCCGCGTCGGCGGCGACGAATTCGCCGTCGTGCTCGACGGGCCGGAACACGCGGCCAGCCTGGCCCAGCGCCTGCCGCTGCTGTTCGATGAACATCCGCTGAAGCTTGGCGAGCGCCAGCTGCCCTGCCGCATCAGCCTGGGCGCAGCACTCATCCGCCCCGAACTGCACACGGTGGACAGCGCGCTGAACCAGGCCGACCTGGCGCTTTACGAAGCCAAGCGCCAGGGCCGCAACCGCGCGGTGCTGATCGACACGCACGCCGCCGACGATGCCGGGCCGCCCCTCGGCTGAAAAACCGTCAGGCCTGCACAAACCGCGGCCCACCATGCGGGATTCACGCAAGGCACGGGCAGGGACAGCCACTACCATTGCCCCCATCTGCGTTTTCCTGAGGGCCGCCGGCGATCCCGAGGCCTGCCGCCATGGACATCTACCTCGACGCCAATGCCACCACGCCGGTGCTGGCCCAAGCCCGCCATGCCGCCATCCAGGCGATGGTCGACGACTACGGCAACCCCAGCTCCATCCACAGCACCGGCCTGAAGGCCAAGTCCCTGATCGACGGCGTGCGTGCGCTGGCCCGCCGCCTGCTCGGCGCGGGTGACGGCCAGCTGCTGTTCACCAGCGGCGCGACCGAAGGCATCCAGACCGCCGTGCTGTCCAGCCTGGGCGCGCTGCGCGAACGCCGCGAGCGCGGCGAAGCCATCGGCAGCCTGCTGCTGTACGGCGCCACCGAACACAAGGCCGTGCCCGAGGCGCTGAAACACTGGAACCGGCTGCTCGGCCTGGGCCTGCAGGTGCAGGCGATTCCGGTGGGCACCGACGGGCTGCACGACCTGGCCTGGCTGGCCGAACATGCGGCGGATGCCGGCCTGGTCTGCACCATGGCCGCGAACAACGAGACCGGTGTGATCAGCGACCTGGACGGCATTGCCGCCACGCTGCAGGCCGCCGGCAGCCGCGCCTTCTGGATGGTGGACGGCGTGCAGGCGCTGGGCAAGCTGCCGCTGCGCCTGGCCGAGCGCCGCATCGACTACGCGCCCTTCTCGGGCCACAAGCTCTATGCGCCCAAGGGCATCGGCCTGCTCTACGTCCGGCCCGGCGCGCCCTTCACGCCGCTGCTGGCCGGCGGTGGCCAGGAAGGCAGCCTGCGCTCAGGCACCGAAAACATGTCCGGCATCGCCGCGCTGGGCGCCGTGCTGGCCGCGCTGGAAGACGGCCGCACCTTCCGCAGCGGCACGCAGCTACAGCGCTTCCGCGACCGGCTGGCCGAGGCCTTGCTCTCCGCCTTCCCCGGCCTGGTCTTCAACGCACCGCTGGCCGGCAGCCTGCCCACCACACTGAACTTCTCGGTGCCCGGCCTGCCCAGCCGGCTGCTGCTGGACCTGTTCGATGCGGCCGACGTGCGCGTGAGCGGCGGCTCGGCCTGCAGCGCCGCACAGGCCGCACCCAGCTTCGTGCTGCAGGCCATGGGCCTGCCGGACTGGCAGACCGCCAGCGCGGTGCGCCTGTCCTTTGGCCCCGCGGCAGACGAAGCCTTCATAGCCGAAGCCGTGGCCCGCATCGCCGCCTGCGGTCTGGCGCTGCGCCGCAGCTGCCTGGCTGGCCCCAGCGAAGACCCGCTGGCCAGCGATGGCGTGCTGCAGCTCAGCGCTGGTGGCGCCAGCAGCTGGCTGCTGGTCGACGGCGAACGCCGCCAGGCCTGGGTGCTGGACCCGCAGCCCGAATTCAACGAGCGCGTGGCCCGGCTGCTGCGCTGTCACAGCCTGCAGCTCACGGCCGTGCTGGACACCCGCGAACCCACACTGGCCGCCACCGCCCGCGCCGACCTGCTGCAGGCCTGCGACGCCGCCAACCTGGCGCAGCTCATCACCGAGACGGACGCCCAGGGCTGGCCCGGCAGCACGGAGGCGGTTTACACGCTGGCACCGCCCGCGAGCGCGCTGCAACTGAGCCGCCTGCAACTGCCGGCCGACGCAACGCACCCGGACGGCCCGCGCGCTGCGCAGCCGGTCTGGCTGCTGCAGCGCGAAGGCGCGCCGGCACTGGCCTTCGTGGGCGCGGCCGCCGAACACCCGGCGCTGGCGCAGCTGCTGCCGGCCGGCACGCTGCTGTGCAGCGACGCGCCCGGCCCCGCCGCGCTGCGCCGCGTGGCCACCACCAGCGAAGCTGCGGGCGAGCCGGCCATCTCGCCGGCCACGCTGGCCGCCTTCGTGCGCAGCCAGCCCGGGCTGCGCCTGGTGGACGTGCGCGAGCCCTACGAGCAGCTGCTGAGCGACATGCCCGCGCTGCACGGTGCCGAGCTGCAGGCACTGCCGCTGTCACGCCTGGCGGACCCGGCGCAGGGCGCGCCGGCCTGGCTGGCCGAACCCGGCCGGCCGCTGCTGTTCTTCTGCCGCAGCGGCGGCCGCAGCCAGCAGGCCGCGCAAACGCTGCGCCGCCTGGGCCACCCGGCCGCCTGGACGCTGGAAGGCGGCCTGGCCATGTGGCAGTCCCAGGGCGAGCCGGTGTTCATGCCGGCCATTTGAAGTCAGACATCTTGGGCAAGCCCGTGAATGATGACGCCACAGTGGGATTGCAAGCCAAACCCAATCCCCTTGGCGCCACCCAAGGCCAGGAACGGCGCCATGGTCACTTCAACGCGGGGCGGGCGGCCCGCGACCGCTAACCCATCGAACGCGGTCCGACCACAGCCGTGCGACGCGTCAAGATGCCACGGGGCGACCGTTGGCAAGCCTGACAGTCCTACCACTAGATGCCGACAGCGTGGCGGCCTCCGCCACCGCGAGCGCGTTGACGCCATCCTGCAGCGTGACCGGCATGGCCGTGCCTTGCGCCACTGCTTGTACGAAGGCGCGCCATTCGGCCTCGTAAGCGCGCATATAGCGCTCGAGGAAGAAGAATTCAGGCTTGGCGCTCAGGGCGCCGGCTGTGGTCGTCTTGGCGACGGTGTTCTCCAGCATGTTGCCGGCTTGCAGCAAGCCAGTTGCACCCAGCAGCTCCAGGCGCTGGTCGTAGCCGTAGACGGCGCGGCGGCTGTTCTTGATCACCGCGATGCGCCCATCGGCAAAGCGGAGCGTGGTGACAGCGGTGTCGACATCACCGGCCGCGCCGATGGCTGGATCGACGATGCTGCTGCCGACCGCCGTCACTTCGACCGGTACGCCGCCGAAGATCCAGCACGCCATGTCGAAATCGTGAATGGCCATGTCACGGAACAAGCCCCCCGACACCTTGATGTAGCTGACCGGCGGCGGTGACGGGTCGAACGAAGTGATCGACAGCAGCTCGCCCGCGCCGATTTCGCCCGCGTCGAGCGCATGCCTCACTGCTGCGAAGTTCGGATCGAAGCGGCGGTTGAAGCCGATCATCACAGGGCGCCCATGGCGTGCGGCAACCGCCTGGCAGGCCAGCGCGCGTTCGAGGTTCAAGTCCACAGGCTTCTCGCACAGCACGGCCTTGCCCGCAGCGGTGGCCGCCTCGATCAGACCGGCGTGTGTGTCGGTCGATGTGGCGATCAGAACGGCGTCAATGTTGCGGTCCTGAATGATGTCATCGACCGTGCGGGCCCGCGCGCCGTATTCCGCGGCGAGCTTTTCGGCGGCCGGGTGGTTGACGTCGGCAATCGCAACCAGCTTGCTGGCCGTGTTGGCAACGATGCTCTTGGCGTGAACGTTGCCGATGCGACCAGCGCCCAGCAGTCCGACTTTGATCATGGTGTCGTCTCTTTCGATGGTGATTGGGTGGATGCGATGCCGGTCCGTCAGACCGTGAACGCGGAACGGAAAGCTTCGAGGCCAGCGTCGGCGTCGCCGGAAGCGAACGCCTCCATGCAGACGGTGCCGCGGTAGCCCATGCGCTTGAGGGCGCGTGCCACGCCGGCGTAATTGATCTCGCCGGTGCCCGGCTCCTGGCGACCGGGCACATCGGCCACCTGCACCTCTCCGATCCAGGGCAGGCAGCGGCGGCAGAGTTCGATCAGGTTGCCCTCGCCGATCTGCGCGTGATAGAGGTCCAGGTTCAACCTCAGACCGGGGCGATTGATGGCAGACACCAGCGCCAGCGTGTCTTCCGCCTTCGCAAAGGGAACGCCTGGGTGGTCTACGGCGAGGTTGAGGTTTTCGATCATGAAGGTGACGCTGTGCTGCTCAGCCAGATCGGCGATGCGGTTGAGCGTCTCGCGCGCCTTCAGCCACATCGCGCCGGTCATCGTTTCGCAAGGCGTGACCGGCAGGCCACGGTCGCCAAGTCCGGTGCCGTGCAGGTTCAGCCGCGCCACGTTCAGACGCTTGCTGACCTGAATTGCTTCGGCCGCGGTCGACAGCAACTCGGCAGCGCCTTCGTCATCGGTGAGACGCCCGCGCAAATAGCCTGTCATCGACGAGAACCGCGCGCCGGACTTCTCCAGCATCGTCAGATCGTGGTTGGACCAGTTCCAGATGCCGACGTCGAAGCCCATTTCGGTGAGCCGCGACAGGCGCCAGGACATCGGCTTGTCGGGCCAAAGCATTTCGGCACAGGCGGCCAAGGCAAACGGAGCGGGCATGAGGGTGCTTTCAGGAAGTGGTGGGAGATCTGTAAGGGTCGGAGCCGGGCCCGCAGGGCCTTGGCCCTCCAAGAGAAAATTCTAAGCAATGAATGCATCCGGTTGCAATGCGCGCATCCACTCCCATTGCCAGTGTTTACCCTGTAATCTGAGGCGCAAGCTGTTGG
Source organism: Ideonella azotifigens (assembly GCF_021043325.1). NCBI lineage: Bacteria > Pseudomonadati > Pseudomonadota > Betaproteobacteria > Burkholderiales > Sphaerotilaceae > Ideonella > Ideonella azotifigens. Next base: position 165,194 of record NZ_JAJNKD010000014.1, on the reverse strand, counting down.
CAACGCAGTGGAACCGCCCTCTAAGTGAAACCATTTAGAGATTCGTTTCCGGAAGCACTCTATGATTTATGCGCCCGGTTGCATCCGCCCGGTGCGGCAGCGCAGGGCGTCACGCAAGTGATCACTTGAGTTGCCAAAGCGGCTCACAGACCGTTCCTGCCCATCCCATGGAGACAACATGAAATTCCCTTTCAACACCGCGAAAAGCATTGCCGTAGCCGTAGTGGCCCTGCTGGTTTGCGCTGGCGCACACGCCCAGAACATCGCCGTGGTGACCCACGGTCAGGCCAATGACCCGTTCTGGTCGGTTGTGAAGAACGGCGTCGAAGCCGCGGCCAAAGACTCGGGCGTCAAGGTGACTTACCGAGCACCGGAGTCCTTCGACATGGTGGCCATGAGCCGCCTCATTGATGCCGCCGTCAACCAGAAGCCTGACGGTCTGGTGGTCTCTGTGCCCGACGCCTCTGCGCTCGGCGCCGCGATTCAACGTGCCGTCAAGGCAGGCATCCCGGTGATCACGATCAACGCGGGCCTCGAGTCCTCGAAAAAGCTCGGCGCCCTGCTGCACGTCGGACAGTCGGAGTACGACGCGGGCAAGTCCGCCGGCGAGAAGCTGAAAGAGATGGGTGGCAAAAACGGCATCTGCGTCAACCAGGAAGTCGGCAACGTTTCACTGGACCTGCGTTGCAAGGGCTTCGCCGATGGCTTTGCCGGCAAGACGAAGGTCGTGCCCACCGGCAATGAACCGTCCGAGGTGCGGGCCAAGGTGAAGGCCGCGCTGGATTCCGACACATCGATCGACACGATCATGGCGCTCGGTGCCGCGACCGCCGGCGAGCCGGCGGTCGCGGCGGCCAAGGACTCAGGTCGCCTGGCCAAGATCCGCATCGCGACCTTCGACCTCTCCGCTGGTTTCCTGAAGGCCATCGCCGCCAAAGAAGCCGCCTTCGCGATCGACCAGCAGCAGTTCCTGCAGGGCTACATGCCGGTGTCCTTCCTCGCGTTGCACGCCAAGTTCGGTCTGATGCCGGGTGGCAACGTGCCATCGGGTCCGAACCTGATCACATCTGAAAAAGTGTCGCAGGTGATCGAGCTGTCGGCCAAGGGCATTCGCTGAGCTGACGCATCAGACCGTCGCCACCCCGTCAAGGGAACTGGCGGCGGCAGACGCCACCTTCGGAACTCACGCCATCTTTGGCGCCACCCTCCGCTTCCATTTCTTTCGCTACCCACGGCCGACCACATGAATCCCCCAGGCATCCTCCAGTCGAGCCCCGCCGTCCCGGTCGACGAACGCATCAAACGCATCTCACCCTTGGCGAAGTTGATGCGACGACCCGAACTCGGCGCCGTCGCCGGACTGATTCTGGTGACGGGCTTCTTTCTCGCTGTCGCCGATCCGGTCATGTTCAACCTGGCCGGACTGGTGAACTTCCTGACACCGGCGGCCCAGCTCGGGATCATGGCGCTCGGCGCGTCGCTGCTGATGATCGGCGGCGAATTCGACCTGTCGATCGGCTCGATGGTCGCCTTCGCCGGGCTGATCTTCGGTGCCAGCATCACTGTGCTGCACCTTCCGCTGCTGGCGGCGGTGCCCTTGACCCTGGCGGTCGCGGGCATCATCGGCGTGGTGAACGCCGCGATCGTGATTCGCACCGGCTTGCCCAGTTTCATCGTCACGCTGGCGGCATTGTTCATCCTGCGCGGACTGAGCCTCGTGGGCCTCAAGTGGGCGACGGGTGGATCGACCCAGCTCCGAGGCATCGCCGAGGCAGTGCAAGGCCAGGCGTTCCTGGGCCTGTTCAGCGGCAAGGTCTTCGAGGGCTTGTTCGCCACATTGACCGAGCACCGTTGGCTTCCCCGCTTCGACAATGGTGAACCGATGATCACCGGCCTTCCGGTAGAGATCGTGTGGTTTGTCGGCCTCACCGCCCTCGCCACCTGGGTGCTGCTGCGCACACCCCTGGGCAACTGGATCTTTGCGACGGGCGGCGACCCGGCGGCGGCCAAGAACTCGGGGGTACCGGTGCGCCATATCCGGATCGGCTTGTTCGTCGTGGCTGCCATGTGCGCCGCGCTGGTCGCCATCATCACCGTGCTCGACAGTGGCTCCACTGACGCCCGCCGCGGCTTCCAGAAGGAATTCGAGGCCATCATCGCCGCCGTCATCGGGGGGTGCCTGTTGACAGGCGGCTACGGCTCTGCGGTCGGTGCGTTCCTTGGCTCGATCATCTTCGGCATGGTCATGATCGGGTTGACCTACACTCGCATCGACCAGGACTGGTACCTGGTCTTCCTCGGCGGCATGTTGTTGGTCGCCGTGTTGTTCAACAACAGCATCCGCAAGCGCGTGACCGGGGAACGTTGAGATGAGCCACCCAGAACATCCGCTGCTCGAGATGCGCAACATCGAAAAGCAGTTCGGCAATATTGTGGCCCTCGCTGGCGTTTCGTTCGCGGCGCATGCGGGCGAGTGCCACTGCCTGCTGGGCGACAACGGCGCGGGCAAGTCGACCTTCATCAAGACCATGTCGGGCGTGCACCCACCGACCAAAGGAACGATGCTCGTCAACGGGCAACCGGTTGTCTTCGATACCCCTCGCACGGCCATGAACGCTGGCATCGCCACGGTGTTTCAGGACCTCGCGATGATTCCGCTGATGTCGGTCACCCGCAACTTCTGGATGGGCCGCGAGCCAACCAAGGGCTGGGGTCCGTTCAAGCGTTTTGACGTCAAGTTCGCCAATGCCGTGACGATGGCCGAGATGTCGAAGATGGGAATCCGGCTGCGTGAACCTGATCAGGCGGTCGGTACCCTGTCGGGCGGCGAACGGCAGACGGTTGCGATCGCGCGCGCGGTGTACTTTGGCGCCAAGGTGCTGATCCTCGACGAGCCAACTTCGGCACTCGGTGTGCGCCAGACCGCCAGCGTGCTGGCGACGATCGACCGCGTTCGCAAGCAGGGGGTCGGCATCGTCTTCATCACGCACAACGTGCGGCATGCGATGGCGGTGGGAGACTGCTTTACGGTGTTGAACCGGGGCCGCACGCTTGGCACCGCGCGGCGCGGCGAAATCAGCGCGGAGCAGTTGCAAGACCTGATGGCCGGCCGGCAGGAAATCGCTTCGCTGGAGGGCTCGCTCGGCGGCACGGTCTGATTCGCTCGGGCGGCTGATGCCGAGTCGATAATGACAGCCCGACAAAAGCGACGCCAACGAACATGCCCCAGCACCGCCCCGTCGAGACACGCGCCAAGAAGGTTACCGCCAAGGATGTTGCCGAGAGGGCCGGTGTGGCCAAGTGGACGGTATCGCGGGCGTTTGCCGAAGGGGCTTCAGTCGCGCCGGAGGTGCGTGACCACGTCCGCAAGGTGGCGGCCGCCATGGGGTATCGGCCGAACCTGCTGGCGCGCAGCCTGACCACCCGCAGCACGAACCTCATCGGCATCCTGGTCGATGAACTGGGAAACCTGAATCAACTGCGCGTGCTGAACGAAGCCACCCGCCAGGTGCAGGCGCAGGGTTACAGCACGCTGCTGCTCAACATCAACCCCGACTATGGTCCTGCCGAGGCGCTGCGGCTGGCCGATCAATTCCAGGTCGACGGACTGATCTTCCTGGGTGCCACGTTGACGCGCCAACTGATCGAGCTGGCGCAGAACATCAAGCACATTCCGCTGGTGGTATGCCTGCGCAACAGCGGGGAGGCCGGCATCCCCTACGTCAGCACGGACGGCCACCCCGCGGGCGCAGAGATTGCGGACCTGCTGATCGAGCAAGGCTGCGAACGCATCGGCTACATGGCCGCACCGATGTCAGAGCGCACCGGACTGCGACGCCTGGAGGGTTTCAGGGACAGGCTCCAATCGCGCGGGAAGACCTTGTCGGTCGTGCTCGAAGCCAGCCATTACCGTCGCGGCGAGGGCATGAACACCATGCTGCGATACCTCGAGGCCACCCCGCGCGCCGAGAGAGTGGAGGGGCTGTTCTGCGAGAACGACATTCTGGCCATCGGCGCGATCGATGCGCTGGTCGCCACCAACAACCGCAACAAGATCGCCATCGTCGGCTTCGACGACATCGAACTTGCCAGCTCACCCAGCTTCGAGCTCACGACCTACCGGCAACCGGTGGATTTCCTGGTCAGTGAAGCCATTCGACGCATCATCGAGCCCAATGCCGAACAACTGGGCTCGTTGATGGCTCCGGGGACCTTGGTCCTGCGCAACTCGCATCGGCACACAGCGGGTCAGTAGCGCTCATGCGCAGCACGGCCAGATTGGTGTCCTGGTCGTCGTCCACCAGCGGGGCCACGGCCGGGAAAGCCCCTTTGTATTTCTTCAAGCGGATCAGCCTGCGGCGGCCCGCTTCAGTCCAACGATCACACCACGCGCCGGGCTGGCTGCCAGCCGCCGCTGCGCCACCGCCGCCAGGCTTGGCCCCAGCGCTGCCTGCGGCCCGGCGTTGGCGCTTGCACTTGCAGGCACAAGCGGGCCGCCCCGCGCCAGATGCGCGGCTCCGCCTCGACCAGCACCGTCACGCCGGCCGGCACCTCGACCTGTTCGCCTACCGACAGGAACACATCGTCCCCGCAACCCGGCCAGGTGACCCACACCGCGCCGGCCTGCACCTGCAGCCGCCACGGCGCCGCCGAGGCGCCCAGCACCGGCCCTGCCCGTCCGGCCGGGCCCAGGTGGACGAGCTGGCCCTGGGCCAGCACAAAGGACGCGCCCGGATCGACCAGGCGGAGCGAGACAGGGGCGGTGGTGGGGTTCATGGGCTCGACCTTAGGCAAGCCCGCAACCGGCGCACAGGCACAACGCGGCGGCTTGTTGCGGTACAGATGCGGTACCTCTGCTGTTCTGTACCGGTCGATCCAGCCACCCTCTGTACCGGTTCTTCACGCAAGACCGGCCGCAGAATCAAGGCCATGCCGCCCGTCGAAGCCGCCGCCACCCCGGAGCCCTCCCTGTACGCGCAACTGGCCGAGCGCATTGGCGCGCTGATTGCCAGCGGCGCGCTCAAGCGCGGCGACCGCCTGCCCTCGGTGCGCGACATGGCGCAGCAGCAAGGCGTGTCCATGGCCACCGTGCTGCAGGCCTACCGCACGCTGGAAGACCAGCGCCTGGTCGAGGCCAGGCCGCGCTCGGGTTATTTCGTCACGCTTCGGCGCACGCCCGTCGCTACCGCAGGCCGCGGCAGCCCGCCCGCCCCGCAGCCGTTGACCGAGATGACGCAGCCGCCCAACCAGTCCCAACCGGTGGAGCTGCCGGACATCGTGGACCGGGTGATGGCCGCCGCCAGCGACCCGTCCATGGTCTCCTTCGGGGCCGCCTGCCCCGGTGGCGACATGTTCCCCACGGATCGCGCGCGCCGCGCCATCACCCGCGCCGCGCAGCGCCACCACCACGCGCTGAGCCGCTACCCGTTTGCGCCCGGCACGCCTGCGCTGCGCGAGGCGATTGCCCGCCGTGCGCTGGCCATCGGCTGCCAGCTGGACCCGGCCCGCATCCTGGTGACCAACGGCTGCGTCGAGTCCATCAGCCTGTGCCTGCGCGCGGTCACCCAGCCGGGTGACACGGTGGCGCTGGAGTCGCCCACCTACTGGGGTTTCCTGCAGATCCTGCAAAGCCTGCACCTGCGAGCACTGGAGATCCCCACCGACCCGCGCACCGGCATTTCGCTGCCGGCCCTGGAACTGGCGCTGGACACGCAACCGGTGAAGGCCGTGCTGGTGGTGCCCACCTTGTCCAACCCGCTGGGCGCGACCATGCCGCTGGCCGCCCGGCGCCAACTGCTGCAACTGCTGGAAGCGCGCGACGTGCCGCTGATCGAAGACGCGCTGATCAACGACCTGGCCGGCCGCGCCGAAGGCCGCCGCGCCGTGAAGTCCTTCGACACGCGCGGCCAGGTGATGATCTGCAGCTCGTTCTCGAAGACGCTGGCGCCGGGGCTGCGGCTGGGCTGGGTCGAGGCCGGCCGCTGGTCGGCACAAGTGCAGCGCCTCAAGTCCACCCTCAGCGGCGGCCACACCGAATTGGTCGAGATCGCGATGACGGACCTGCTGAACCAGCCCGGCCACGAACCCGCGCTGCGCCAGCTGCGTGCCCTGCTCGCCAGCCGCCTGGACCAGGCCCGCCGGCTGATTGCCGCGAGCTTTCCCGCCGGCACCCGCATCACCGCCCCCGAAGGCGGCTTCACGCTGTGGCTGGAATTGCCACGGGCTGTGGACGCGGTGGCCCTGTTCCACGCCGCTTTATCCGAACAGATCTGCCTCGCCCCCGGCCCGATGTTCAGCAGCACCGGCCGCTACAGGCACTGCATCCGCCTGGGCCTGGGCCGCGCCTGGGGCACGGCCGAGCAGCAGGCACTGCAACGCGTGGGTCAGCTGGCCAGGCAGATGGCCGACGCGGCAGGCGCGGCGCCCAAGGCGGCATGACGATGCCACTGCTGCCCTTGCGCCTGCCGCCCGGTGCGGACTTGCGGGAGGCCCTGGAAGAGGCTACTCGACAACCCGGCGTGGGTTCGGCTTTCGTCGTCTCCGGCATCGGCAGCCTCACGCAGGCCAGGCTGCGCTTCGCCCAGGCGGATGTGGAGACCGTCATCGAGGGCCCGCTGGAAATCCTCAGCCTGAGCGGCAGCCTGGCAGAGAACGGCGTACACCTGCACATGGCCGTTTCGCGCGCTGACGGCAGCGTGCTGGGCGGCCATGTGGGGCACGGCTGTGCCATCCGAACCACCGCCGAAGTCTTGCTGGCGCTGCTGCCGGATTGGCAGTTGACGCGCGCGCACGACGCCGAGACTGGCTACCAGGAATTGGTGGCGATGCCGAGGCCGCCGAAACGCGGCTGAGCGACCGGTCTCATTGCGGCGTTCAGATCGACATCAGGTCCCGCACGCCGTTGGCTTCCATGTCCTCGCCCCGCCCGCGGGCGATGATTTCGCCGCGTTCCATCACCAGGTACTGGTCGGCGAGTTCGGCGGCGAAGTCGTAGAACTGCTCGACCAGCACGATGGCCATGGTCTTGCGGTCGGCCAGCATGCGGATGACGCGGCCGATGTCCTTGATGATGCTGGGCTGGATGCCTTCGGTGGGCTCGTCGAGGATCAGCAGCTTGGGGCCGGCGGCGAGCGCGCGGGCGATCGCGAGCTGCTGCTGCTGGCCGCCGGAGAGGTCGCCGCCGCGGCGGTTGATCATCTGCTTCAAGACCGGGAACAGCTCGAAGAGTTCGGGCGGAATGGCGGTGCCGGCCTTCTTGTAGGCCAGGCCCATGCGCAGGTTCTCCTCGACCGTGAGCCGGCCGAAGATCTCGCGGCCCTGCGGCACGTAACCCACGCCCTTGCGCACGCGCTCGTAGGGCGTGTCCTTGGTGATGTCCTGGCTGTCGAGCTGGATACCGCCGGTCTTGATCGGCACCACGCCCATCAGGCTTTTCAGCAGCGTGGTCTTGCCCACGCCATTGCGGCCCAGCACGACCGTGACCTCGCCGAGCTTGGCCTGGAAGCCCAGGCCGCGCAGGATGTGCGAGCCGCCGTAGTACTGATTGAGTCCGTCTACTTTCAGCATCGCTCAGCGTCCCAAATAGACTTCGACCACTTTTTCATTCGACTGCACATCGGCCAGCGTGCCTTCGGCGAGCACGCTGCCTTCGTGCAGCACCGTGACCTTCTTCCAGCCCTGCGTCAGTTCGCCGACAAACTTCATGTCGTGTTCGACGACGACCAGCGAGTGCTGGCCTTCGAGCGACAGGAAGAGTTCGGCGGTGCGTTCTGTCTCCTCGTCCGTCATGCCGGCCACCGGCTCGTCGAGCAGCAGCAGCTTGGGGTCCTGCATCAAGAGCATGCCGATCTCCAGCCACTGCTTCTGGCCATGGCTGAGCAGGCCTGCGGTGCGCTGCGCCTCGGGCAGCAGGTGAATGAGTTGCAGGATCTCGGCAATGCGGTCCAGCTGGGTGCCGGTGAGGCGCGAGAAGATGCTGGCGCGCACGCGGCGGTCGGCCTTCAGTGCCAGCTCCAGGTTCTCGAACACACTGAGCTGCTCGTAGACCGTAGGCTTCTGGAACTTGCGGCCGATGCCGATCTGCGCGATGTCGTTTTCGCGCAGGCGCAGCAGGTCGATGTTGGAGCCGAAGGAGGCCGTGCCGTGGTCCGGCCGCGTCTTGCCGGTGATGACGTCCATCATCGTCGTCTTGCCTGCCCCGTTGGGACCGATGATGCAGCGCAGCTCGCCAACGTTGATCGCCAGGCTCAGCGCATTGAGGGCCTTGAATCCGTCGAAGCTGACGGTGATCTCGTCCAGGTACAGCGCCACGCCGTGCGCAAAGTCCGGCTGGGCGCCGTGCAGCACGCGGCCGAAGGCCGCGTCACGGCCGCCGGAAGAAGCTTCCTGCAACCTGGCTTGCGCGGCGGCCAGCTGGGCGGCGCCGGCTTCCTGCAGTTCGGGGGTCATGCGCGGGCCTCCTGTGCAATCTCGGTGGCTGGGTCCGCACCTTGTTCGGCAGCCCTTGACTGCTTGAGCTTGGCCGACGTGCTGGCGCGTTCCCGCAGTTGCGCGACCAGACCGACCAGACCATTCGGCAGGAACAGCGTGACGGCGATGAACAGCGCGCCGAGGAAGTACAGCCAGAACTCCGGGAAGATCTGCGTGAATGCGCTCTTCGCGCCGTTGACGAAAAACGCGCCGACGATGGGGCCGATCAAGGTGGCCCGGCCGCCGACTGCGGCCCAGACCGCGATCTCGATCGACGAAGCCGCGCTCATCTCGCCGGGGTTGATGATGCCGACCTGCGGCACGTACAGCGCACCTGCCACGCCGCACATCATGGCCGACAGGGTCCAGATCGCGAGCTTGTAGGCCAGCGGGTCGTAGCCGGTGAACATGACGCGGGTCTCGGCGTCTCGGATGGCCTGCAGCACGCGGCCGAACTTGCTGTTGACCAGGTAGCGCGCCATGACCCAGAAGCCGATCAGCACCAGCCCGGTCAGCACGAACAGCACCATGCGGGTGGACGGCTGGGCGATGGGAATGCCGAGGATGCGCTTGAAGTCGGTGAAGCCGTTGTTGCCACCGAAGCCGGTCTCGTTGCGGAAGAACAGCAGCATGGCCGCGAAAGTCATGGCCTGCGTGATGATGGAGAAGTACACGCCCTTGATGCGCGAGCGGAAGGCGAAGAAGCCGAAGATCAGCGCCAGCACACCCGGCACCGCGACCACGCAGATCATCTGGAAGATGAACGAGTCGCTCCAGGCCCAGGCCCAGGGCAGCGCCTTCCAGTCGAGGAAGACCATGAAGTCCGGCAAGTCGCTCTTGTAGTTGCCGTCATGGCCGATCTGGCGCATCAGGTACATGCCCATCGCGTAGCCGCCGAGTGCGAAGAACAGCCCGTGGCCCAGCGACAGGATGCCGGTGTAGCCCCAGATCAGGTCCATCGCCAGCGCGCAGATGGCGTAGCACATGATCTTGCCAATCAGCGCCACCGCGTAGTCGCTGAGGTGGAACACGCTGCCCTCGGGCACCACCAGGTTCAGCAACGGCGCCAGCACCGTGACGACGATCAGCGCCAGCATCAGCCCGGTCCAACCGGCCTTGCCGAGCAGCAGCCCGCGTTTGGGAGGAGGAAGCTTCAAGGTGGTCATCTCGCTCATTCCGTTGATTCGTCGGGCATCAGGCGATCAAGCTTCAGCACTTCTGCCCTTCATTGCGAAGATGCCTTGCGGGCGCTTCTGGATGAAGACGACGATGAAGACCAGCACCATGATCTTGGCCAGCACCGCGCCGGCCCAGCCTTCGAGCAGCTTGTTCAACACGCCCAGGCCCAGGGCAGCGTAGACGGTGCCTGCCAGTTGGCCCACACCGCCGAGCACGACGACCATGAAGGAGTCGACGATGTAGCTCTGGCCCAGGTCCGGGCCGACGTTGCCGACCTGGCTCAGCGCGCAGCCGGCGAGGCCTGCGATGCCTGCCCCCAGCGAGAAGGCGTAGGTGTCGATGCGGGCGGTGTTGACGCCCATGCAGGCGGCCATGCGGCGGTTCTGCGTGACGCCGCGCACGAACAGGCCCAGCCGTGTCTTGGCGATCAGCAGCGCCACGCCGCCCAGCACCGCAAAGGCAAACACGATGATGGCCAGGCGGTTGTAGGGCAGCGTGAGGTTGCTCATCGCGGCCACGCCACCGGACATCCACGAAGGGTTCTCGACCGGCACGTTCTGCGCGCCGAACAGGCCGCGCACGCCCTGCATCAGCACCAGGCTGATGCCCCAGGTCGCCAGCAGCGTTTCCAGTGGCCGGCCATAAAGCCAGCGGATGACCAGCCGCTCCAGCACCGCGCCGACCAGCGCGGCGGCCAGGAACGAAGCCGGCACCGCGAGCAGGATGTACCAGTCGAACAGGCCCGGCAGGTAAGCCTTGAACAGGTTCTGCACCAGGTAGGTGGCATAGGCGCCGATCATCATCAGCTCGCCGTGGGCCATGTTGATCACGCCCATCAGCCCGTAGGTGATGGCCAGGCCCAGGGCCACCAGCAGCAGGATGCTGCCCAGGCTGATGCCGGTGAAGACCACGCCCAGACGCTCGCCCCAGGCAAGACGGGCCGAGACCTTGTCGACCGAGCTGAGCAAAACGCCGCGCACTTCGGCGTCGGTCTCGCCGCCATCGGCCAGGCGCGCCTGCAACAGGCTCTTGACCTGCGACATGCCGCTCTCGCCCAATGACTGGGCGGCGGCCAGGCGCTGCGCCTTGTCCGGCGAGGCGATCTGCAACGCGGCGCGCATCAGGCCCAGGCGGTCTTTCAGTGAAGCGTCGGTTTCGGCGGCCAGCGCCTTGTCGATCAACGGCAGCTGGGAAGGGTCCAGCGTGTCCTTGGCAAGTTCGGTCACCGCTTCGCGGCGCAGCGCGACATCCGGTGACAGCAATTTGAGACCCGCCTGCGCCGCCTGCAAGGCGCCGCGCATGCGGTTGTTGTTGACCACGTCTTCGGCGTCTTCCGGCAGCGTGGCGATGGCACCGGTGGCCGCATCGGTGACCTTCTCGCCGTCGACGATCAGCACCTGCGCCGGCGTGAGCTTGACGGCATCGTCCAGCAGCGCCGAAACCAGCTTGGGCAAGCCGGTATCAGCACGCGCGACAGCATCGTTCAGCGCAGCAACGCGGGCATCCGTGTCCCCCGACGAAATGGCCTTGGCCTGCTCAGTCGTGAGGGCGTGCGCAGGCAGCGCCGCAAACAACACCAGCCCGAGTCCCGCAAGAAATCGAATCATCTCGAGAACCCTCGATTGAGAAGAAACGCGGGCCGCCAACGCCGCCCGCGCCTTCAAGCAGCCGCCGTGGATCCGGCTCTGCCGGTCCACTGGTGGCGCCCCAGTCAACAACGGCTGGGGCCGCAGCTTTGCTGCGGTAGGGGGGTTATTTCTTCTCGGGCACGTTCTTCTTGCCCTTGTTCTCGGGAATGTAGTCGCTCCACGGGTCGGCGACGACCGGGCCCGGGGTCTTCCACACCACGTTGAACTGGCCGTCGGCCTTCACTTCGCCGATGAAGACCGGCTTGTGCAGGTGATGGTTTTCCTTGTCCATCGTCGAGGTGAAGCCGCCCGGCGCCTTGAAGGTCTGGCCGGCCATTGCGGCGATGACCTTGTCGGTGTCGGTGGACTTGGCCTTGGCAACCGCCTGGGCCCACATGTGGATGCCGATGTAGGTGGCTTCCATCGGGTCATTGGTCAGCGGCTTGTCCTTGTGGCCCGGGATGCCCTTGGCCTTGGCGTAGTCGCTCCATTCCTTGATGAACGCCGTGTTGGTCGGGTTCTTGATGGACATGAAGTAGTTCCACGCGGCCAGGTGGCCGACCAGCGGCTTGGTGTCCACGCCGCGCAGCTCTTCTTCACCGACCGAGAAGGCCACCACCGGCACGTCGGTCGCCTTCAGGCCCTGGTTGCCCAGTTCCTTGTAGAAGGGCACGTTGGAGTCGCCGTTGATGGTCGAGATCACGGCGGTCTTCTTGCCTTCGCCGGCAAACTTCTTGATCTTGGCGATGATGCCTTGATAGTCGGAGTGCCCGAAGGGCGTGTACTCCTCCATGATGTCGGTGTCGGCCACGCCCTTGCTGTGCAGGAAGGCGCGCAGGATCTTGTTGGTGGTGCGCGGGTACACATAGTCCGTGCCCAGCAGCACGAAGCGCTTGGCGCCGCCGCCGTCCTTGCTCATCAGGTATTCCACTGCGGGAATGGCCTGCTGGTTCGGCGCTGCGCCGGTATAGAACACGTTCTTGCTGAGCTCTTCGCCTTCGTATTGCACCGGGTAGAACAGCAGCGAGTTCTTCTCTTCGAAGACCGGCAGCACCGACTTGCGCGAGACCGAGGTCCAGCAGCCGAAGACGACGGCCACCTTGTCCTGGTCGATCAGCTGCTTGGCCTTCTCGGCGAACAGCGGCCAGTTGGAGGCCGGGTCGACAACGACCGGTTCCAGCTTCTTGCCCAGCACGCCGCCCTTGGCATTGATCTCGTCGATGGTCATCAGCGCGACGTCCTTCAGCACCGTCTCGGAGATGGCCATGGTGCCGGACAGCGAGTGCAGGATGCCGACCTTGATGGTGTCGGCGGCCTGGGCCAGCGAGGTGAAACCGAGCGCGCAGGCAGCGGCAGCCAGCGCGGTGATCGAACGGCGGGACATTTTCATGGGGTGGGTGCTCCGAAACCTGTGGGGTATGTGTCAGCCAAGCCTCTGAGGCGAGGCGGTGTGCCGTGTCTCACGGCTGACGCAAGCTTAGGAGCCGCCCGGGTTCGCACCTATACGCAGGTTGGCGTATAGGTGACGCGTGCAGGGCCCACGCAGTGACGCCTCAGAGCGCGAGTTCGGCGTCGGCTTCGGTCAGCAGCTGGCGGTCGCGGCGGGCCAGCAGCTCGCGGTAGAAGCCCAGCATGACCTGGCCGCTGACCGCGATGTCATGCGCCGACAGGTCGGGCCGGTGGCGAGCACGGGGGCGCGCCACATGGTCGGCCAGCAGGGCGGCAAGGGCCGGCACGTCGCCGATCGGGAACAGTTCGCCGCCGTGGTCCTCGACCAGCTCGCGGCAGCCGTCGGCCGTCGAGGTGATGACTGGCGTGCCGGCGTCCATGGCTTCGAGCACCACGCGCGGCAGCGGCTCGAAGCGCGAGGGGCAGACGAACACGTCGAAGGCCTGGTAGCAGTCCTTCACGTCGGCCCGGAAGCCCAGCAACTGGATGCGCGCATCGCCCGCGGCCTGGGCCTGCAGCCGAGCTTCCGCAGCGCCGAGACCGAACAGCACCAGCTTCAGCTGCTTCAGCTCCGGGCGGCTGCGCACCGCGGCGATCAAGGTGTCCCAGCCCTTGACGTCGGTCAGCCGGCCCACGCCGCCCACCAGCAGTTCGCCTGGCTGAACGCCCCAGCTGGCGCGCAGCCCGGCAATTTCTTCCGCTGACAGACGGCGGTGCGGAGTCAGCGAGTTGTGGGCCTTCAGCGCCTGGCCGGTATAGCTTTTCGGCAATTGCCGCACCTGCCAGCGCGCATTGCAGACCAGGCCGTCCATCTGCAGGAAATGCGGGCCATTGACGCCGATGTGCAAAGTGGAGACAGATGCGCAAGGAGGCTTCAGCTGGGCGATCAGGCGGGTGGCCCGGCGCAGGTGGCCGTGCACCAGCTCGGGCCGCCAGTGGCGCAGCACCCGGCCCAGGTGCCAGCGAGTGAACCAGAAGCGTGGCAGCTCGAAGCACTGGACCCGCGGGTCCAGGTGGTCACGGATGCTGGCGCCGTTCCTGCGGTGATCCCTGCGCAGCACCAGGGCCACGTCGTGGCGCTCGCACTGCGCATTGCAGGACTCGGCCGTGGAGCGCTCGGAACCGGCGAAACCGCGGGACAGGACGATGTGCAGGATTCTCATGGTCGGCGGGTTGCCAGTGGCAGATGCATGCCAGCTTCAACGGGTCGCACGACGCGGCGATGACAGTGCCAAAGGCATGGACAGCGTGCCGACAGCTCGTGTCGGCTCAGCCACAGCAGGCAAGCGAGACTCCCGGAACAGGGACCACTTCACACGCTGGCGACACGCAGCAGCAGGGCGCTCTGCCACAATCTGCACAGCCGTACATAAAAGCATGAAAGGACCGTCGTGGGGGCGTTCGTCATCAAGTCATGGAAGAGCGGTAACAAGCCTGTCGATGAACAGGGCAACTATGTGCACATCGTGGGCCGCAACGGCGGCCTGATTGCCTGGTTGCTCGCCCGGCTGCGCGTGGATCCGACCACCCGCATCGCAGTCGGCATCGAGCGGCTGGAGTTCACGCGCTCGTCGCTGTCGGGCGTGCAAGCGCGCCTGATCCCGCTGGAAAGCATCTCGTCGACCTACTACGGCTATCACAAGCCGTGGAAGACGGCGCTTTCCATCGTGCTGCTCTTTGGCCTGGTGGCCGGCTCGCTGATGCGAGAGCCCAGCAGCGGCACGATCGGCGCGGTGGTCATCGGCTTCGGCCTGCTGTTCGCCGCGGCCTACTACCTGCTGAACCGCACGCTGACGCTGGGCTTCATCGAGCACAGCGGCGTGGTCAGCGGCATCCAGTTCAAGCGCTCGGTGATCGAGGGCCAGGACATCGACGAGCACGAGGCCAGGCAGATCTGCAAGCTGGTGCAGCGCCTGCTGGAAGCCCGCCAGCGCCGCCTGCAGACGCCGCAGCCGCAGATGGCGCAGGCACAACGCTACGGCTGAAATGCGGCAGTGCAGGCTGCGCCGTTCAGCAGAACTGGCGCAGCACCTGGTCCAGCGGTCCCACCACCTGGTCGAGCCACTGCACCACCATGCCTTGAACATCGGACGGCGCCTCGTCCAGGCTCTGGATGCAGGCGAACAACACAGCGGGATCGCCCGCGGCGCCGCGCAGCTTGCGTGCCAGCCGGCCGGGTGCGGTACGGGCCGGTTTCAGGTTGACGGTCTGTGGATCGGGCTGCAGCGCAGCGCTACCGGCCCGGATCTCCAGGTGCCCGGCCAGCATCGGCGGCAGGAACTGCCGGGCGTCGCGCAAGCGGTGCACGATGTTCTGCCGCAAGGCCTGCGGATGCGCCGCGAAATAGGCTTCCAGCGTCGAGCGGCGCAAGGGATGCGGGTGATGGTCGTGCTCCAGGTAGCGGCCGTCGTAGCCCGCCAACCGGGCTGACAGCGCCTGTCCCTCCTGGTGGCCCGGTCGGCGATCCGGCACGGGCGAGCCCCGCCTCGCCTGCCACCAGTCGCGCAGCCGGCGGTGCCAGCGCTGCTCCGGCGCCACGCGCCAGTGGCCGCGCAGCACCGGCTGGCCGTCGCGGAACCAGTCTTCCGGCTGCACCGGCTTGATCAGCATGAAGTCGTCATTCAGGTAGACGAATTGCTCGGCCAGGCCCGGAATGCGATGAAGCAGGGTTTCGATCGAGCGGCAGTTGAAGGTCGGCAGGCAGTCTTCATGGCCGGCAAACAAGGCCTTGTGGTCCACCAGGCGCAGCTTCTCCCCGGCCTGGGCAGGCCACTCCTGCACCCGCTCGAAAAAGGCCGGCGCCTGCTCATCGGCCACGATGTGGATGCGCCTGAGGAATGGTGCGAAGCGCAGCAGCGACGCCACGCAGTAGTCGATCTCGCCCACGGAGTTGAACCGTGTGGGGGCAGCCGCCGCAGGCCTGCAGCCCAACTGGGCCAGGTAGGCCTCCAGCTTGGCGCGGTGGCGTGGGTCCTGGCCATCCACCCAGGCGATGACGGCGTCTATCGGCTCGGCAGTGTGCAGCGCGGCAGTGGGCTGCACACTGGCAGGGGTGGTGGTGAATGCGTTTGCTGGTGCCAGCGCGGATCGCCTGGCAAGGGGGACAGTGACAAGCATTGGCGCATTTTCGCCAAGCGCTTACACATCTTCACAATGGTGTCATTTCCCCGTCAAAAGCATGTGGATTTGGCCGGGGCGGCCAGCGGCTCACACCGGGTCCCGACCAATCGTCGCATCCAGCCAGGCCAGCACCGTCGCCTGCGCTGCCGGCGAGGCCTGGTCCAGGCTCTGGATGCAGACGAACAGCAGATCGGGCGTTTGCGCCACCGCGCGCAAACGCCGCACCAGCTGTGCCGGCGACAGCGAATCCGGCTTGATGTTGGCCGTCTGGGAGGACGGCTCCAGCCATGCGGTGCCAGCGCGCACTTCGAGGTGGCCGGCCAGCATCTGCGCCAGGAACTGGGACGCGTCGCGCAAGCGCGGCGAGATGTTGCGGCGCAGGACTTCCGGGTGGTCGTCGAAATAGCGCGCCAGCGTGCTGCGCCGCAAGGGATGCGGATGATGGTCGTGCTCCAGGAAGCGATGCTCGTAGCCGGCCAGGCGCGCGGCCAGCGCCTGCGCATCCTGGTGGCTGGGCCGCTTGTCTTTCGCGGGCCGGCCGATGAGCGCTGCCCAGCGCGCGCGCAGACGGCGCGACCAGCGCAGCTCAGGCGCCGATCGCCACCGCCCATGCAGCACCGGCTTGCCATCGCGAAACCAGTGCTCGGGCCGCACCGGCTTGACCAGCATGAAGTCGTCGTTCAAGTAGACGAACTGCTCGGCCAGTCCGGGAATGCGGTAGAGCACCGTCTCGATGGCGCGGCTGTTGAAGCTCGGCGTGACATCGTCATGCCCGGCGAAGATCTGCTGGTGGTCGACCCGCACCAGCTTGTCTCGCCACTCGGCCGGCCAGTGCTGCGCACGCTCGAACAGCGCCGGCACCTGCTCGTCGGTCACCACATGGATGCGCCGCAGAAATGGCGCGAAGCGCAACAGCGAGACCACGCAGTAGTCGATCTCGCCGACCGACTGGAAGCGCGTGGCAGCGGCCGCCGCCGGCTGCCGGCCGATCTCGCTCAAGTACGCATTGAGCTTCGCCCTGTGCCGCGGATCGCTGCCGTCGACCCAGGTGATGACGGCGTCGATCGGGGCTGACTCGGCGACAGGGACATGCATCTGCTGCATTGTGGCCGAAGGGCCTGGACCTGCCTGCGCCGGTAAACTGCGGCGCCCCGGTCCCGTAGGCGTCTGTCAGCGAGCCGACCCACATGGACCGCCACCTGAGCGCTTTGCATGACACTCGCCGACACCTCTGCCCTTGCCCGCGCAGCAGACCGATTGGTCGCCCGTTTCCGCCGCAGCATCAAACGTCCCTGGCGCAAGCTCAAGCTGCGGGAACTGCGCCGGGCCAACGCGCTGAGCAGAACACCGGTCACGGGCCATGACGGCCCGGTGGTCTCGCTGACCAGCTTTGGCCCCCGGGTGGCCACCGTCTTCTACACGCTGGAGACGATTGCCCAAGGCAGTCTGCGTCCCAGCCGGTTGATTCTCTGGCTTGAAGATGCGCTGCACGCCCAACCGCTGCCAGACACGCTTCAGCGTCTGGCCAGGCGCGGTCTGGAGATTCGGTACTGCAAAGACTGGGGTCCGCACAAAAAGTACTTCCCCTACGTGATGTCCGACACGCCTCTGGATGTGGCACTGGTGACGGCCGACGACGATCACCTGTACCCACGCGACTGGCTGGCCCGGCTCCACCAGGCGCATCGCGCAATGCCCACCGTCATCCACTGTTTCCGGGCCTATCGCTTGCGCTTCCAAGCCAATGGCAGCATTGCACCTTACAAGCAGTGGGACCGCTGCGAATCCATGCAGCCAAGCCCCTTGAACTTCTTCACTGGCTGCTCCGGCGTGCTGTACCCCCCGGCCATGCAGCAAGCCCTGCACCGGCGCGGCGAGGGTTTCGCAGACTGCTGCCCCCGCGCAGACGACGTATGGCTGAACGCGGTGGCCACCTGGGAAGGCATTCCCACCCGGCAGGTCGTGCCGCTCCCGCGCGACTTCCCGGAACTGCCCGGCTCGCGCCAGCAAGGCCTGGCCCGCAGCAACGTGGACAGCGGCGGCAATGATGTGCAACTCGCCGCGACATTTCGCAGCGAAGACTGGGCATGGCTGCACGCTCAGACCCAGCCTGCGACTGCCAGATCCAGGCCGAAGCCCGCCTAGCAAATCCGGGCAAGTCAGTCCAAAGCCCGACCTTCAGGGCAGGTGCCCATCGCCTGTTGAACTGGCGTTGCCTACACTCCGGTCCGCTGATGTGGCCATACCCTTGCGGAGGTGACATGGTTCAGGTTATCCAGGCCTCGGCGCTGACGCAGGTCCGATACCGGCTCTCGGCGAAACTTCGGCGGGCCGTGAAGCGCTGCGTTCGGCCCGTCTGGTTGGCCCGACTGCGCCATCAGAACGTGCACAGCCAGTCACCAATGACCTCGCCAGGCGGCCCGGTACTCTCGATCACGACGACGGCGGTCAGGCTGCCTACGGTCTTCTACACGCTGGAGACCATCGCCAATGGTTCATTGAAACCGAGCAGATTGGTGTTGTGGCTGGACCAAAGCCTCATCGACAAGGGCTTGCCAGCCTCCCTGGTGCGCCAGCAGTCGCGTGGGCTCGAAATTCGCGGCTGCCGGGATGTTGGCCCTCACACGAAGTTTTTCCCGCAAGTGATGTTGGAGCCTGCACCAAGCCTGCCGCTGGTCACCGCAGACGACGATCAGTTGTATCCGCGTCAATGGCTGCAGACATTGCAGCAGGCGTACCTGGCCGACGACACAGCCCTGCACTGCTTTCGCGCTTATGTGATCGCGCTCACGACAGACGGACATCTCCAGCCCTACAAGCGCTGGCCCAAATGCCATTCGACAGAGCCCAGCCTGCTGCACTTTGCCACCGGCGTGTCAGGCATCATCTACCCGCCTGCGATGCAGCTCGCCTTGCGGGCCCGCGGGCTGGACTTCCTGAGCTGCTGCCCACGGGCGGATGACATCTGGCTCAATGCGGTAGCGCTGTGGGAAGGCTTTCCGGTGAGGCAGATCGAGCCGGTGCCAGTGAACTTCTACGAAATGCCGGGCTCTCGGGCACAGGGCTTGGCGCGCAGCAATGTGGACCAGGGTGGCAACGACCCTCAGCTGGACGCGACCTACCGGCGGGAAGATCTGGCAAGGCTGCGGGAACTGACTCGCTGAGGCGGGCTCAATCGCCGCCCTGCCGCCGCACCTTGCCCAGCGCCAGCGCCGCAGCCGCGGTGCGCGTCTCCACGCCCAGTTTCTCGAAGACGTGCTCCAGGTGCTTGTGCACGGTGCGCGGGCTGGTGCCGAGGATGTCGCCGATGTCGCGGTTGGTCTTGCCCTGGATCACCCAGTACAGCACCTCGGCCTCGCGCGCGGTGAGCGGCAGGGCCTGGGACAGGGCTTGCAGCAGCGCCGTCTCGGACTCTTCGCGCAGCACCAGCAGCCACTCGCCTTCGCTGAACTGCTCGCCGTTCATCGGGTGCAGCGCAAAAGAGATGCGCTGCGCGGCACGGGCCACCGTCAGCGCCTGGGCCTCGGCACCGGCGCGGCGGCGCAGCGCCTCGCGGGCCAGCCAGGCCTGCACTTCGGCCGGCATCGCCGATTCAGGCACCTCAGGGAAATAACGCGCCATCAGCTCGCGCGCCAGCCCGGTCTGCCAGACGCGCTTGCCATCGCGCTCGCGGGCCACCAGCGTGGCGTGGCCGAAGGCGTCCAGCGCGTTGCGGGCCTGGCGCTGGCTGCGCGCGCTTTGCAAATGCGTGGCCAGGCGGGCCAGCACTTCGCGCGTGCGGATGGGCTTGGTCACGTAGTCCACGCCGCCGGCAGCGAAGGCGGCGACCACGTGTTCGGTGTCGGTCAACCCGGTCATGAAGATGATAGGGATGGCGGCGGTGGCCGGGTCGGCCTTCAGGCGGCGGGCCACCTCGAAGCCATCCATGCCGGGCATCACCGCGTCCAGCAGCACGATGTCCGGCCGCGCCTGGCGGGCGCTTTGCAGCGCGGCCTCGCCATGCGTGGCGACCAGCACGGTGTAGCCGGATTCGTCCAGCGCGTCGTGCAGCACCGCGAGGTTGTCCGGCACATCGTCGACGATCAGCACCCGCTCGGCAGTGCCGGCGTCCAGCCCGTTGCCAGGGTCTTCCGGGCCTTCATCCAGCACGGCGGCGTTCATCGAGGGCTTTCGTCAAGGTGTGTTGGATGGCATCGAGCTGGAAGCCGCGAGCCATCGCGCGCAGCCGGGCGACGAAGGCCGTGGCGGCCGGGTGCTCGGCCTCGATCTGGTCGAGCTTGCGCGTCACGCCGCGCACATAGCCCAGGCCGACCAGTTCCTGCAGCGCCTCCAGTGCTTCGACCGGGGGCAGCACCTCGGCAACGGGCTCTGCAACGGGCTCGGCCCGGCGCGGCGCGGCGTCGATCCAGCGCAACTGCAGCCGGCTGCCCAGCCAGTCCAGCAGGTCGGCCAGGCGCACCGGCTTGACCAGGAAATCCGACGCCGGCAGGCCGACGATGTTGTCCAGGCCCTGGTCGAAGGCATTGGCCGAAATGACCGCCACCGGCGCGGTGGACAGCGCCTGGGCGCGCAGCCGGCGGATGGTCTCCCAGCCGTCGATGCCGGGCATCGCCAGGTCCATGAAGATCGCGTCGGGTTGCAGCGTGGCCAGCCGCGCCAGGCCTTCTTCGCCAGACGCCGCCTGCTCGATCACGAAGCCCAGCGGTTGCAGCAGATCGGCCAGCAGTTGCCGGTCGGCCTCTTCGTTGTCGACCACCAGGATGCAGCGGCGCGGGCCTTCGTAGCCGATGTGCGCGGCGCGCGGTGCGCTGACCTGGCCGCCCTGCCCGCCCCTGACTTCGGGCAGGAACAGGCGAAGCCGGAAGGTGCTGCCGTGGCCAGGCATGCTGTGCACCGTCATCTCGCCACCCATCAGGTCGGTGAGCATCTTGCTGATGGTCAGGCCCAGGCCGGTGCCGCCTACGCTGGCGCTGCCGGCGGCCGAGCCGCGCACGAACGGCTCGAAGACCCGCGCCAGCTCGGCTTCGCTCATGCCGGGGCCGGAGTCGATGATCTCGACGCGGGCCATCTCACGTGCGTAGGCCACGCGCAGCGTGACATGGCCAAAGGTCGTGAACTTGACGGCATTGCCCAGCAGGTTGATCAGGATCTGGCGCAGCCGGCGTTCGTCTGCGCGCACCCATTCGGGCAGCGTGTCGCCGCACTCGAAGACGAAGCGGATGCCCTTGCCCTGCGCCTGCAGCTCGAACATGCGGGCCAGCTCGTGCAGGCAGTCGGCAAAGCGCATGGGCTTCAAGTCCAGCGTCAGCTTGCCGCCTTCGATGCGGGCCACGTCCAGCGTGCCTTCGATCAGGCTCAGCAGATGGTCGCCGCCGCGGCGGATCACGCTGACGGCCTGGCGCCGGTGGGCCGGCATGCTGTCGTCATCCTCCAGCAGCTGGGCGTAGCCGAGGATGCTGTTGAGCGGCGTGCGCAGCTCGTGGCTGATGGCGGTGATGTAGCGGGTCTTGGCCTGGTTGGCGGCGTCGGCCACGCGCTTGGCCTGCTGCAGCGCCAGGTCGGTCTGCTGGTGCGAGGCGATCTCGCGCATCAGCGCCTCGGTCTGGCGCAGCGTTTCTTCCTGCGCCACCTGCCGGCTCTTGTGCGCCAGTACCAGCCACCAGGCGACCACGGCCGAGACCAGCAAGAGGGCCGCATAGGCCTTCACGAAGCTGCCCTGCAGCGAAGGCGCCAACTGCGCCGCGACCTCGCCGCCGCGCTCGACCAGCACCTTCAGCTCCTGGTGGTACAGCAGGCCGAACAGCGCGCCCAGCGCCGGCACGATCAGGCCCATCAGCAGCAGGTATTGGCCCAGGCCGGTGTCGACCTGCGGCGCCAGGCGCTGCGGCAGCACGCGCAGCAGCAACTGGCGCCAGGCCTGCCAGAAGCGGTCCACCGCGCGTTGTTGCGGCTTGCACTGGTCGCCGCAGCGGGCGTCCAGCGTGCAGCACAGCGAGCAGATGAAGCCGCCATACGCGGGGCAGCGGGCCATGTCCTCGCCTTCGTAGCTGCGGGCGCAGACGACGCAGGTGTGGGCGCGCAGCCGGGCGTAGCCGCCGCGGCCGTCACCGCGCTCGGTGTGGCTCTCCGGCGCTTCCGGTTCGCGCGCCAGGTAGTAGCGGCCACCGGTGTACCAGGCGATCAGCGGTGACGCGACGAGTGCGGTGACCAGCGCGATCAGCGCCGAGAAGGCCTGGGCCATGGCGCCAAACGCGCCCAGGTGGGCGGCCACCGACAGCAGCGAGGCCAGCCCCATGGCACCGACGCCGACCGGGTTCACGTCATGCAGGTAGGCGCGGCGGAACTCGATGCCGGGCGGGCTCAGGCCCAGCGGCTTGTTGATCACCAGGTCGGCGACGACCGCCATGATCCAGGCGATGGCGATGTTGGAAAACAGGCCCAGCACGCCACCCAGCGCCTGGAACACGTCCAGCTCCATCAGCATCAGCGCAATGCCGATGTTGAACACCATCCAGACCACGCGGCCCGGGTGGCTGTGGGTCAGCCGCGAGAAGAAGTTGGACCAGGCCAGCGAGCCGGCGTAGGCGTTGGTGACGTTGATCTTCAGCTGCGAGACGATGACAAAACAGGCCGTGGCCGCGACCGCCAGGCCGTAGTGCGGGAACACGTATTCGTAGGCCGCGAGGTACATCTGGTTCGGGTCGACCGCGCGGTCCACCGGCACCGAATGTTCGATGGCCAGCCAGGCCAGCAGCGCGCCGCCCAGCATCTTCAAGACGCCCGGCAGCACCCAGCCCGGGCCGCCGACCAGCACCCCAAACCACCAGCGCTTGCGGTTGGCAGGCGTGAGCTCGGGCATGAAGCGCAGGTAGTCGACCTGTTCGCCCATCTGCGTGATCAGCGCCACGCCCACCGTCATGGCCGCACCAAAGGCCTGCAGCGAAAAGCCGGGGAAGCGGCCGCTCTCGCCAGCGTAGGCAACCAGCCCTTTCAGCAGGCCCGGATTCTCGCGGAAGACGTAGAAATACGGCGCGACCAGCATCAGCAGCCACAGCGGCTGGGTCCAGACTTGCAGCCGGCTGATGATGGTCACCCCATGGGTGACGAGTGGAATGACCGCCAGCGCGCAGAGCAGGTAGCCCCAGACCGGCGGGATGTCGAAGGCCAGCTCGAGCGCATAGGCCATCACCGCGGCTTCGAGCGCGAAGAAGATGAAGGTGAAGCTGGCGTAGATCAGCGAGGTCAGCGTGGAGCCGAGGTAGCCGAAGCCGGCGCCGCGCGTCAGCAAGTCCATGTCCACGCCATGCCGGGCCGCATAGACGCTGATCGGCAGCCCCGCCAGGAAGATCACCAGGCCAGTGGCCAGGATGGCCCAGAAGGCATTGGCAAAGCCGTAACGCACCAGCAGCGTGGCGCCCACGGCTTCCAGCACCAGGAAGGACGCGGCGCCAAAGGCCGTGTTGGCCACCCGCCACTCGGACCACTTGCGGAAGGCGCGCGGCGTGAACCGCAGCGCGTAGTCCTCCATGGTCTCGCTGGCCACCCACAGGTTGTAGTCGCGCCGGATCTTCACGACCTGCTGGTGCACAGCGGGCTGCGCGTCCGGCGGGGGCGGATCCAGGGTGGCGGTGGGCAAGGCGGCGTTCATGGGGCGCTGATCGGGATGCAGGTATCGATCAAGATCCGCACCATGCCGTGTCGCGGCCTGTCGCCCAGCGATGGGTCAGGCCGGCGGTCGGATGTCACGGCTGGCATCGCAACCCTCGCGCCCCCCGCACCGCCGCGGGGCACCATGCACCAGGGCCGGGTTTCAGTCCCAGGGCGCGGTGTCGGTCGCCAAGGCAGGCGAAGCCTCTGGCGCGGCCGGCGATGCGGCCGCAGCGGGCTTGGCCGCGGGTGCCGCACCGGTCAGCTCGGAGGGCAGCTCACCCGGCTGCAGCTCGCCATCCAGCGCCTCGATCAGGTCCGGGATCAGCTGCACCAGCTCGCCGGTGGTGATGGCCACGTCGGTGTCGAAGGCGTCCTCGGGTCGGTCGGCCGAGCCTTGCTTGCCTTCGAAGACGACATCCTCGAACTTCAGCTTCTTGACCTGCAGTTGGTCCGTCAGCACAAACGAGATGCGCTCGGCCCAGGTCATCGCCAGGCGGGTGGGCTGCTTGCCCAGCTCGATGTGCTGGCGCACCTCGTCGGTGTCCAGCGGGTGGCGGGCATAGCGCACGACGGATTTCATCTCGTCGGTGGACTTCAGCTCGCATTCGCGGTCCACGCTGAAGCCTGCCGGCGGCTCGCCGGTGGACAGCCAGTTGGCCATGGCCACGGCCGGCGAGCAGCGGGTCTGCAGCAACTGCACCGCAAAGCCGGGCAAGGCCTTGACCAGGTGCGTGACCACCGTGTCGGCCCGGCTGGCGCTGCCGGCGTCGAGGATCAGCAGGCGGCGTTCGGGGTCGATCCAGGCCTGCGCCGCGGACTGCTTGGTGAAGGCCATCGGCAGCAGCTCCAGCGTGGCCTGCTCCTTGAGTTCCTTCTGCTGCTTCTTGCCCGGCTTGCGGCCGGTCTGCAGCTCGATGTGGTGGGCAATCTCGTCGGTGCGGCGCTTGACGACCGACGACGGCAGCACCTTCTGCTCGACCATCAGCTTCATCAGCCACTGGCCGCCAATGCTCTCGACCAGCGGCGCATGCACCACGCCACGCGGCGGCGTCCAGCCAGAAGACGTGGGCTGGGTGGCGCCGCAGGGCACGAAGGGTTCGTGCTCGAAGGCTTCCAGCGCGGCGCCGAGGTCCGGCACCCAGTCGGGGCCGATGCGGTAGACGATCAGGTTCTTGAACAAGGCGAATTCCTAGCGTGGATCAAGGCGCTGGCGGCGGCTCGGTGGCGAGCACCAGGCCCGGCCGCAGCGCGGCAAACATGACCTGGGTCGTGGGCGCACCCCAGGGATCGGGTTCGTAGCCCCGCAGCTCGCCTTCGCGCCGGAAGCCCGGCAACGATTCGGCGAAGTGCAGCGCGCGGGTGTTGCGTGCATCGCTCAAGGCCTGCACGCGGATGAAGCCGAGTTCAAAGGCGATCTCGGTCGCCGCCATCACCGCTTCGCGCATCAGGCCGCGGCCGGCCTGGCGCACGTCGCCCACATAACCCAGCTCGACCCGCGGCGCTTCGAAGTCGAAGCTGTGCAGGTCGATCAGGCCAACGACGGCGCCCGCTTCGGCGCCGGCCTCGGCCGTCCGCAACACCAGGTAGTGCAGCGAGCTGCCGCTGCGGTGGTAGCCCAGCAGCCGGCCGCCCAGGTCTGCGGCCTCCTGCAGCGTGAACGGACCACTGCGGCGCTGTGCCCAGTGGATGAAGCGGTAGGCCGGCAGCGAGGCGTTGAAGCTGTCCATCAGCAGCGCGCCGTCTGCCGGGCCTGGCACGCGCAGCAGCAGCCGCGCAGTGCGCCGCTGGTCCGGCGCAGCAGCCAGATCAGCGAGCTTCAAGGCAACTCCGAACGCTCAGGCCAGCTTGCCGTGGCAGGCCTTGAACTTCAGGCCGCTGCCGCAGGGGCAGGGGTCGTTGCGGCCGACGCGGGGCATTTCGCCTGCCACCGTGGCCGGATCGGTCTCGGCGCTGACGCTGCCGTCTTCGTTCGGATGGGTGTAGGTGATGTTGCGCAGCTGTTCGGCCTGTTCCTCGATGGCCTCGGCCGCCTGGCTGACCTGCTCCTGCGTCTGCACGCGCACGGTCATCAGCACGCGGGTGACTTCCATCTTCACGACATTCAGCAACTGGGCGAACAGCTCGAAGGCCTCGCGCTTGTATTCCTGCTTGGGGTTCTTCTGCGCATAGCCGCGCAGGTGGATGCCCTGGCGCAGGTAGTCCAGCGCAGCCAGGTGCTCGCGCCAGTGCGAGTCGATGGCCTGCAGCAGCACCATGCGCATGAAGGGCGTGAACTGGGTTGCGCCGACCAGGTCCAGCTTGGCCTGGAATGCGGCGTTTGCGGCGGCCTGGACCTTCTCCAGCACTTCCTCGTCGGTGATGCTGCTGGCACCGGCGACCAGCGCCTGCAGCGACAGGTCCAGCTGCCACTCTTCCTTCAGCACCTTCTCCAGGCCCGCCAGGTTCCACTGTTCCTCGACGCTGTCGGCCGGCACGAAGTCGCGTGTCACGTCCTCCATGGTCGCGGCGCGCAGGTTGGTGATCTGCTCGGTCAGCTCGCTCGCTTCGAGGATCTCGTTGCGCTGCTGGTAGATGACCTTGCGCTGGTCGTTCGACACGTCGTCGTATTCGAGCAGCTGCTTACGCACGTCGAAGTTGCGCGCCTCGACCTTGCGCTGCGCGGACTCGATGGAGCGCGAGACGATGCCGGCCTCGATGGCCTCGCCTTCGGGCATCTTCAGCCTGTCCATGATCGCGCGCACGCGGTCACCGGCGAAGATGCGCATCAGCGGGTCTTCCAGCGACAGGTAGAAGCGCGAGGCACCCGGGTCGCCCTGGCGGCCGGAGCGACCGCGCAGCTGGTTGTCGATGCGGCGCGACTCGTGGCGCTCGGTGGCGATGATGCGCAGGCCGCCGGCTTCCTTGACCGCGGCATTCAGCCCCGCCCATTCGTCCTTCAGCAGCTGGATGCGCGTGACCTTGTCGGCCTCGGCAATCGTGTCGTCAGCCTCGATGAACTGGATCTGCTTCTCGACGTTGCCACCCAGCACGATGTCGGTGCCGCGGCCCGCCATGTTGGTCGCGATGGTGATCACGCCGGGCCGGCCGGCCTGGGCCACGATTTCCGCTTCGCGGGCGTGCTGCTTGGCGTTCAGCACCTGGTGCGGCAGCTTCGCCTTGGTCAGCAGTTCCGAGACCAGCTCGGAGTTCTCGATCGAGGTCGTGCCGACCAGCACCGGCTGGCCACGCGTGTGGCAGTCGCGAATGTCTTCGGTGACGGCGTTGTACTTCTCGCGCGCGGTCTTGTAGACCAGGTCCAGCTCGTCCTTGCGGATGGTCGGCCGGTTCGGCGGAATCACCACCGTTTCCAGGCCGTAGATTTCCTGGAATTCGTAGGCTTCGGTGTCGGCCGTGCCGGTCATGCCGCCCAGCTTGCCGTACATGCGGAAGTAGTTCTGGAAGGTGATCGAGGCGAGGGTCTGGTTCTCGCTCTGGATCTGCACGCCTTCCTTGGCCTCGACGGCCTGGTGCAGGCCGTCGGACCAGCGGCGGCCTGTCATCAGGCGGCCGGTGAATTCGTCGACGATGACGACTTCGCCGTTCTGCACCACGTAGTGCTGGTCGCGGTGGTACAGGTGGGTGGCGCGCAGCGCTGCGTACACATGGTGCATCAGCGTGATGTTGGCCGGGTCGTACAGGCTGGCGCCTTCGACCAGCAGGCCAGCCTCGGCCAGGATGCGCTCGGCATTCTCGTGGCCGTCCTCGGTCAGGAAGACCTGGTGGCTCTTCTCGTCGACCGTGAAGTCGCCCGGCTCGATTACACCTTCGCCAGTGCGCGGATCGGCTTCGCCGATCTGCTTCTTCAGCTTGGGCGCCACGGCGTTGATGCGCACGTAGAGCTCTGTGTGGTCCTCGGCCTGGCCGGAGATGATCAGCGGCGTGCGGGCTTCGTCGATCAGGATCGAGTCAACTTCGTCGACGATGGCGTAGGCCAGGCCGCGCTGCACGCGCTCGCTAGGCTCGTAGACCATGTTGTCGCGCAGGTAGTCGAAGCCGTATTCGTTGTTGGTGCCGTAGGTGATGTCGGCAGCGTAGGCGGCCTGCTTTTCCGGCTTGTCCATGCCGGGCACGTTCACGCCCACGCTGAGGCCCAGCCAGCTGTACAGCCGGCCCATCCACTCGGCGTCGCGCCGGGCGAGGTAATCGTTGACCGTGACCACGTGAACGCCCTTGGCCGGCAGCGCATTCAGGTAGACCGGCAGCGTGCCCATCAGCGTCTTGCCTTCGCCGGTGCGCATTTCGGCGATCTTGCCGTTGTGCAGCGTCATGCCGCCCAGCATCTGCACGTCGAAGTGGCGCATCTTCAGCACCCGCTTGCCGGCTTCGCGCACGGTGGCGAAGGCTTCGGGCAGCAGGTCGTCCAGCGTCTCGCCCTTTTCCAGGCGGGCCCGGAACTCGGCCGTCTTGCCTTGCAGCGCAGCGTCGTCCAGGGCCTGGAACTGCGGCTCCAGCGCGTTGATCTGCTCGACGACGCGGCGGTATTGCTTGAGCAGGCGGTCATTGCGACTGCCGAAAATCTGGGTGAGAAGCTTGGGCAACATGCAGCGTCAGGGCCTGGTGATTCGGGTGGCGACAGCGCCCGCGGTGGCCGAGATGCCGGCCACGCGAGCCACGGCCTGCACAGATGCGCACAGGCCATGTTCCAGCGGATGCAGATGGGGGCGGCGCGCGATCTTGCAAGCGCGATGCGCTTCGCAAAAGCGAGCGAGTTTAGCACCGGGGTGTGGCAGGTCTCAGCCCAGTCCCAGGGGTGCCAGCAGCACCCTCGCGAGGCATGGAAACGGGCGATCAGTGGGTGCCGAGCGGGCCCGACGGCGTCGGCACCAAGGTCCGCTGCGCCAGTGCCGGCAGTGCAGGTGCCGGTCCGGCAGCGAGGAACTTGGCCGGGTCCTGCGGCACGCCGTCGACCACGACCTCGAAATGCAGGTGCGGCCCGGTCGAGCGGCCGGTGGTGCCCACACGCGCCACCGGCTGGCCGCGCTTGACCAAGTCACCGGCCTTGACCAGGATGGCGGAGGTGTGGGCGTAGCGGGTCACCAGGCCGTTGCCGTGGTCGATCTCCAGCAGATGGCCGTACTGCGGATGCCAGTCGGTGGACAACACAACACCGCCGGCCGCGGCCAGGATGGTGGTGCCGACGTCGGCTGCGAAGTCCAGCCCGGTGTGCAACGCCGGGCGGTTGGTGAAGGGGTCGGTGCGGAAACCGAAGCCTGAGCCGATCACGTCGCTGGCGATCGGCCGGCTGTTGGGCACCATCAGCGCGCGCAGCCGGGTCTCGAACAACCGCGACTCGGCGAAGGTCAGCAGGTCGGTGCGCTGCTCGGCCTGGCTTTCCAGGCCCTGCAGCGCGAGGTTGAGCTGGTCCAGCGTCGGGTGGTCCAGCGGCACATAAGGGCCACCAACGCCGGGCGTGGCGCGGAACGCGCCACTGGCAGCCGGACCAGGCGCCGGCGCCGGCGCCGGCGCCGTCATCACCTTGAGGTCATCTGGCTTCACGCCGGCCAGCCCGGTGACGCGGTCGCCCATCGCTTCGAGCTTGACCATGCGGGCCTGCATCTCGCCGACCTTGACGGCCATGGCGTCCAGGTTCTCGCGCATGAAGCGGTCGCGCTGGGCGATTTCGTCATGCACCACCAGCTTGACCAGTTGGCTGACGATGGGCCAGCCCTCGCGCGCCGCCTTCAGGAAGATGAAGTGGTAGACCGCGCCGGAAGCCAGCAGCAGCACCAGCACCAGCGCCGCAATGGCCAGGCTCAGCTGCATGCGGCTGAAGCTGACGACGCGGGTGCGCGCCAGTCCGCCGTGGGTGATCATGATCTGCATCGCTACACTCCTGCCATGCCGTTGCCCATGCACCAGCCCTTCACTCGCCCCATTGCCGAAGCACTGGGCGCCAATGCCACGCTGGGCCGGCTGCTGGAACGCCTGCGCGAATCGGAAGCCCGCATGGCGACCGTGCGCCTGGTGCTGCCGGCCGCGCTGGCGGCCCATGTGCGGCCCGGTGTGCTGGACGACGAGGGATGGAACCTGCTGGTACCCAACAGCGCGGTGGCCGCCAAGCTGCGGCAATGCGTGCCGCTGCTGGCGCAGGTGCTGGCCGATCAAGGCTGGCCCCGCCGCGAGATCCGGGTCAAGGTTCAATCCGAACGGGCCTGAACGCCGGGCGCGCCGGGGTGACGTGGTGCCGGCTATCCGAATCGAACGGATGACCTACCGCTTACAAGGCGGTTGCTCTACCAACTGAGCTAAGCCGGCATTCAAACACTTCGGGAGCCGCGATTCTAGGCGTGCTTTTGGCGCTGGCAAGCCAGCCCCAAAGCCGATTTGAATGGCCCCGTGCAACAGGGTGTAGAAGCGGGGCGAGCGGCGGTTGCGCCGCCGCTGCTGCCTACTTGATGCGCTTGAGCGCCGGCCGGCCACCGCCTGGTGCGGCGGGTGGCGGCGTGTCGTCGCTTGCGTCGGGTGCCGTGGCAGCACCTGGCGCGGCGGGTTCAGGCTCCGGCACCGGAACGGACGCCAGCGGCGCCGGCCGGGCCGGTGTGCTGCCGCTCGCCTCGGTGCCCGCTAGGCGCAGACCGCGCGGCGCGCGCTCAGCCGGGTCGTCACCCGCCTGTGCGTCGCCGCCTTCGTCCGCGGCCGGCGCGCTGACCGGCATCGGGAAGGCCATGCCCTGCCCGTTTTCACGGGCATAAATGGCCACCACGTGGTCCACCGGCACGACGATCTCGCGTGCCACGCCGCCGAAGCGCGCCTTGAACTCGATGTAATCGTTGCCGAGCTTCAGGCCACTGGTGGCCTCGAAGCCGACATTGAGCACGATCTCGTTGTTCTTGACGTACTCCATCGGCACCTGCACGCCGCGGTCGACATACACCGCCAGGTACGGCGTGAAGCCGTTGTCGGTGCACCAGTCGTGCAGGGCGCGGATCAGGTAGGGCCGGGTCGAACTGCCTTGGGCATCCGAAGGGGTGACGGGACTCATGAGACTTCTCTGCTTACCGGCGCACGATCACTTGCGCATGACCTTTTCCGAAGGCGTCAGCGCCTCGATGTAGGCCGGGCGCGAGAAGATGCGTTCGGCGTACTTCAGCAGCGGTGCAGCATTCTTCGACAGGTCGATGCCGTAGTAGTCCAGGCGCCACAGCAGCGGCGCAATGGCCACGTCGAGCATCGAGAAGTCGTCGCCCAGCATGTACTTGTTCTTCAGGAAGATCGGCGCGAGCTGGGTCAGGCGGTCGCGGATCTGCGAGCGGGCTTTTTCCAGTTGCTTGTCGGTGCCCTTGATCCCGCGGCTTTCGAGGATGTTCACGTTGGCGAACAGCTCCTTCTCGAAATTGAACAGGAACAGGCGCACGCGGGCACGGGCCACCGGGTCGCCAGGCATCAGCTGCGGGTGCGGGAAGCGCTCGTCGATGTACTCGTTGATGATGTGCGACTCGTACAGGATCAGGTCGCGCTCGACGAGGATGGGCACCTCGTTGTACGGGTTCATCAACGCAATGTCTTCCGGCTTCGCGAACAGGTCGACGTCACGGATCTCGAAGTCCATGCCCTTCTCGAACAGCACAAAGCGGCAGCGGTGCGAGTAGGGGCAAGTGGTTCCGGAATAAAGCACCATCATGGAGGTGGGCTCCTTCAAATAGCTGTGTCGACGGCAGGCGCCGAAAGAAGAAAACGCAGTGGGCCTGGATTGAACCCACTGCGCATGGTGTCTGGCCGCGAACGGCCAAGCCGCGTATTTTCGGCTATTTTATTTCACGTCTTTCCAGTACGCCGCATTCAGGCGCCAGGTCAGGGTCGTCAGCACCGCCAGGAAGATCAACACCCACACCCCCAAACGCACCCGCTGGTTCTGGGCCGGCTCGCCCATCCACTGCAGGTAAGCGACCAGATCGGCCACTGCGCTGTTGTATTCGGCGGTGCTGAGCTTGCCCGGTGCCAGAGGCTCGAAACCCTTGAAATGTTGCTCGGTCTTGCCGTGCTCGTGCGGGTCAGGCACTTCCTCGTAAACCGCCTTCTGCGGACCTTG
This sequence comes from Ideonella azotifigens, assembly GCF_021043325.1. NCBI lineage: Bacteria > Pseudomonadati > Pseudomonadota > Betaproteobacteria > Burkholderiales > Sphaerotilaceae > Ideonella > Ideonella azotifigens. The sequence goes on along the minus strand of NZ_JAJNKD010000014.1, from coordinate 133,631 downwards.
CAGTTCCCAGAGCACGTGAGGCATTGCCACACTGGGGAACGCGGTGTTGTTCCAGCCGGTGGCTTTGCTCTCGTCGCGGTAGTAACTGCGGAGGTAAGTGTAAAGGTAGTCGGCGCCACTGCCCTGGGCGCCCGCCCGCGAGCGGGCGATCACGCTCAGGTCAGGGGGCGCTGCACCAAACCATTCCTTGGCCGACTTCGCGTCCAGCGCGACCTTCATCGTGTCGCCCACCTTCTCGGTGGCGAACAACAGGTTGGCCTTGATCTGCGCCTCGGACAGACCGATGTCGCGCAGGCGGTTGTAGCGCATGTAGGCCGCGCTGTGGCAGTTCAGGCAGTAGTTGACGAACAGCTTGGCGCCGTTCTGCAGCGCCGAGACATCGGTGACGCGCTCGGTCGGGAACTTGTCCCAGGGGGCGCCGCCTTCGTTGGCCTGCGCGGCCCCCACCAGGGCGCCGACCATGCACAGCGCCGCGACGGCGCCGCCAATGATTTGCTTGAGCTTGATCATGTTTGTATGGCTCCTGCTCGGGCTCAGTGCGGGTGGAAGGTCACGCGGTCGGGCACGGTCTTGAAGGTGCCCAACCGGCTCCACCACGGCATCAGCAGGAAGAAGCCGAAGTAGTACAGCGTGCCGACCTGCGCGACCAGGGTGCCGATCGCGGACGGCGGCTGGATGCCCAGGTACCCCAGCACGAAAAAGAACACCACGAACACCGCGTACAGGTACTTGTGCCAATCGGGCCGGTAGCGGATGGATTTGACCGGGCTGTGGTCCAGCCAGGGCAGGAAGAACAGGATGATCACCGCGCCACCCATCACGACCACGCCCCAGAACTTGGCGTCGAAGCCGGCGAACACCGCCAGGCCAGTGAACTTGAAGGCACCAAAGCAGGCCAAGGCAGCGAACGCCAAAGCCGCGATGCCCAACTTCACAGCCGACGAGAAGCGGCCGCGCACAATGGCCGCCAGGGCCGCCAGCACGACCACGGCGTCGAAGGCCAGCAGCATGTCGTCGGTGGTCGCTCGCAACATCGAGTAGAACGGCGTGAAGTACCAGACCGGCGCGATGTGCAGCGGCGTCTTCAGCGGATCGGCCGGGATGAAGTTGTTGTACTCGAGGAAGTAGCCACCCAGCTCCGGCGAGAAGAAGATGATGGCGCTGAAGACCATCAGGAAGACGCCGACACCCAGCATGTCGTGCACCGTGTAGTACGGGTGGAACGGGATGCCATCCAGCGGCCGACCCAGCGCATCCTTCTTGGCCTTGATCTCGACACCGTCGGGATTGTTCGAGCCCACTTCGTGCAGCGCGATGATGTGCGCCACCACCAGGCCCAGCAGCACCAGCGGCACGGCAATCACGTGGAAGCTGAAGAAGCGGTTCAGTGTCGCGTCGCCCACCACATAGTCGCCGCGGATCAGCAGCGCCAGGTCGTTGCCGACGAAGGGCACGGCGGCAAACAGGTTGACGATCACCTGCGCACCCCAGAACGACATCTGGCCCCAGGGCAGCAGGTAGCCCATGAAGGCCTCGGCCATCAGGCACAGGAAGATCGCGCAGCCGAAGATCCAGACCAGCTCACGCGGTTTGCGGTACGAGCCGTACAGCAGGCCGCGGAACATGTGCAGGTAGACGACGACGAAGAACGACGACGCGCCGGTCGAGTGCATGTAGCGGATCAGCCAGCCCCAGGGCACGTCCCGCATGATGTATTCGACCGAGGCGAAGGCCTGGGCCGAATCGGGCTTGTAATGCATCACCAGGAAGATGCCGGTGACGATCTGGATCACCAGCACCAGCATCGCCAGCGAGCCGAAGAAATACCAGAAGTTGAAGTTCTTCGGCGCGTAGTACTCCGACAGGTGCTCCTTGTAGAGCTTGGACGCGGGGAAGCGGTTGTCCACCCAGGTCAGCAGCTTCTCACCGGTCGACGCGTCTGCCGGCGCGACTTTGAATTCAGCCATGATTGCCTTTCGTCCTCTTGTCTCGGGTGCCCGTTCAGGCCTTCTTGTCTTCGCCGATCAGCAGCTTCGCGTCGGAGAGGTACATGTGCGGCGGCACTTCCAGGTTGTCGGGCGCTGGCTTGTTCTTGAAGACACGGGCCGACATGTCGAAGGTCGAGCCGTGGCAGGGGCAGAGGAAACCGCCCTTCCAGTCGTCGGGCAGCGAAGGCTGCGGGCCGGCGGCGAACTTGTCGGAAGGCGAGCAGCCAAGGTGGGTGCATACGCCGACCACCACCAGCACTTCCGGCTTGATCGAGCGGTACTCGTTCTTCGCGTACTCGGGAATCGGGTAGGCGGTACGCTCGGACTGCGGATCGGCCAACTGGCCATCGAGCGACTTCAGCGAGGCCAGTTGCTCAGGCGTGCGGCGCACCACCCAGACCGGCTTGCCGCGCCACTCGACCGTCATCTTCTCGCCGGCCTTCAGCGCGCTGATGTCCACTTCCACCGGGGCGCCGGCCGCCTTGGCGCGCTCGGAGGGCGCGAAGCTGCTGACGAAGGGCACGGCCGTTGCCACACCACCGACCGCACCCGCACAACTCGTGGCGATCAGCCATGTGCGTTTGCCTTGGTCCACCGCGTTGTCACTCATGGGGATCCTTCTCTGGGACTCTGTTGGAACTCTGCAAAGACTGCCAAGCCCTTGCAATTCGGTTCTGGGCAACCCGGCATTTTAGCGGACGCCGCCGGCTTTCAATTTGCGATTTCTCAATCTTGTGGGCACCCCTTGGTTCTCAAGGTTGACAGCTGATGGCTGCTGGCAATACTGCTGCAGCGTGTACCAAGGGGTGTACCCTAAGCCGCGATACTGCAGGCCGCGGGAGAACCCGCCATTCAGTCGAACCAACAAGGAGTAGCGCCGTGGGATTTGCCACCGAGTTCAAGGAATTTGCCATCAAGGGCAATGTCGTCGATCTGGCGGTCGGCGTGATCATTGGCGGCGCTTTTGGCAAGATCGTCGATTCGGTGGTGACCGACCTGATCATGCCGCTGGTCGGCCTGGCGATTGGCGGGTTGGACTTCTCGAACTACTACATCCAGCTCTCGGGCGCACCAGCGGCCACGCTGGCCGAGGCCCGCAAGGCCGGCGCAGTGTTCGCCTATGGCAACTTCCTGACCGTGCTGCTGAATTTCATGATCCTGGCCTTCATCATTTTCCTGATGATCAAGCAGATCAATCGGCTGAAGGCTGCCAACCCCCCCGCACCCGCGCCTGCGGCACCGGCCCCCACGCCGGAAGACGTGCTGCTGCTGCGCGAGATCCGCGACTCGCTCAAGCGCTGAAGCCGCCCCGGCTTCAGGCCGGGTCGGCAAGCCGGCGCGCCATGCGCACCGCCGCCTCGAAGCTCGCCGGATCCGCCCGGCCCGTGCCGGCCAGGTCAAACGCGGTGCCGTGATCCGGGCTGGTGCGCACCAGCGGCAACCCCAGCGTCACATTGACGCCTTCTTCGACGCCCAGGTACTTGACCGGGATCAAGCCGTGGTCGTGCGTCATCGCCACCACGAAGTCGAATTCTCCGGGGTGGCCGGCGGCATCCCGCGCCCGCATGAACACCGTGTCCGGCGCATGCGGCCCGCTGACGTTCAGCCCTTGGGCGTGCGCCGCCTCAATCGCCGGGCGGATCAGGCGGATCTCTTCATCGCCGAACAGCCCGCCCTCGCCCGCATGCGGGTTCAGTCCGGCCACCGCAATGCGTGGCGAAGCCATGCCGAAACCTTGGCCGGCGGCATGCGTGATGCGCAGCGTCTCCAGGATCAGGCCAGGCGTTTCCAGCAACTCGATGGCTCGCCGCAGCGCGACGTGAATCGTCACCAGCACCACCCTCAACTGCTCGTTGGCCAGCATCATGCGCACCGGCGGCAAGGGTTCGCCCGGCTGGCCGCACAAGGCCTGCAGCATCTCGGTGTGGCCCGGGTAGGCCACGCCGGCCGCGCTCAGCGCTTCCTTGTGAATCGGCGCGGTGACGATGGCCGCGCCCTGCCCGGCCAAGACCAGCGCCACCGCAGCCTCGATGCAGCGCGCCGCCGCCGCGCCTGCTGCAGCATTCACCCGGCCCCAGGCCAGCTCGGCCAGGCCGGCGGGCAGGCCTGCAGGCTCGATGACGGCCAGCGCGCCCAGCGGCACCGCAGCCAGGTCCGCAGGCGTGTCCACCTTCGCCACGGTGCAGGCGTGACCGACGGCATGCAGCGCCCGCCGCATCACGGCGACATCACCGATCACCACCGCCTGGCCCAGCGTGCCGCGCCCAAACGCCTTGGCGATGATTTCCGGCCCGATGCCACAGGCGTCGCCCATGGTCAGCAGCAGCGTGTCGGCCGTCATGCGGGGTTCTCGATCTCGATGAATTCATGCGCCAGCCCGAGCTGCTTCGCCACCGCGCCAGCCAGCGCAGGCGCGCCGTAGCGCTCCGTCGCATGGTGGCCGCAGGCCAGGAAGGCCACGCCGGTCTCGCGCGACAGGTGGGCTTGCGGCTCGGAGATCTCGCCGGTCAGGAACAGGTCCGCGCCGGCGGCAATGGCCGCCTCGAAGTAGCCCTGCGCGCCGCCGCTGCACCAGGCCAGCCGGCGCAGCGGCCGGCCGTCCCCCGGCAGCAGTACCGGCGGGCGGCGCAGCACAGCGCCCACCTCATCGGCCAGCACCTGGGCGCTGCCCGGCACGCCGGCGGCACGTGTGCCCAGGAAGCCCAGGGACTGCTCGGCAAAGCGGCCGTCCGCCGTCCAGCCCAGCTGCAGCGCCAGCTGCGCGTTGTTGCCCAGCTCCGCGTGCGCATCCAGCGGCAGGTGGTAGGCAAACAGGTTCAGGCCGCTGGCCATCAGGCGCTCGACGCGGGCCTTCAGCCAGCCCGTCAAGCGCCCATCCTGGCCGCGCCAGAACAGGCCGTGGTGCACGATCAGCGCATCGGCACCTGCATCGATGGCTGCCTCGATCAAGGCCAGGCTGGCGGTGACGCCGGAGACGATCTTGCGCACCTCCGGCTTGCCCTCCACCTGCAGACCGTTCGGCCCATAATCCTTGAAACGTTCAGGCTGAAGCCACTGGTTGAGAAGGCTCTCGATCTCGGCTCTCGCGGCCATGGGCTCCATCCTTCCAAGTCATGCGCAGAATCTGGCTCATTTTCTCCCAGGCCGTCACCGTCGCGGTGGCCATGGTGTTTGTGGTGAGCACCTTCAAGCCGGGCTGGCTGCAGCAGCGCCCGCAGGCCTGGTGGCCCAGCAACACCCGCGCCGAAGGCGGCACGGTGCCGGTGCAGGTGGCAGACGTCAACGTGCCGATCCAGCCGCTCAGCGCGGCCGCGCGCAAAGCGTCGCCCGCCATCGTCAGCGTGACCGCCAGCCGCAGCGCCAAGCCTGGCGCTTCAGCGAACTCGCAGGACCCGTGGTTCCGCTTCTTCGGCCAGCGCGGCAAGCCGCAACTGATGCCGCAGGAAGAAACCGAGCCGCAGGTCGGCCTGGGTTCAGGGGTGATCGTCTCGCCCGAGGGTTACCTGCTGACCAACAACCACGTGGTCGAAGGCGCGGACCAGATCCGCGTGCGGCTGTCGGACGGCCGCGAGGCCAAGGCCAAACTGGTTGGCACCGACCCGGAAACCGACGTCGCGGTGCTGAAGATCGACCTGGACCGGCTGCCGGTCGTGAGCCTGGGCCAGATGGACCAGCTGCAGGTGGGCGACTCGGTGCTGGCCATCGGCAACCCCTTCAACGTCGGCCAGACGGTGACCGGCGGCATCATCAGCGCGCTGGGCCGCAGCGGGCTGGGCCTGTCGACCTTCGAGAACTTCATCCAGACCGACGCCGCGATCAACCCCGGCAACTCCGGTGGTGCACTGATCGACGTCAACGGCAACCTGATCGGCATCAACACCGCCATCTACTCGCGCAGCGGCGGCAGCCTGGGCATCGGCTTTGCCATTCCCATCGACCTGGCGCGCCAGGTGATGGAAGGCCTGGTGCGGGACGGCCAGGTGACCCGCGGCTGGATCGGCGTGCAGCCGCGCGACCTGGACCCGGAATTCGCGCAGAGCTTCAAGATCCCGGTCGAAGAAGGCGTGCTGATCACCGGCGTGCTGCAGGACGGCCCGGCCAGCAAGGCCGGCATGAAGCCGGGCGACGTGGTGGTGCGCATTGCCGGCCAGCCGATCCGCAACACCTCGCAGTTGCTGAACGCCGTGGCTGCGCTCAAGCCGCTGAGCGACACCGTGATCGGCGTGCAGCGCGGCAACCAGGCGCTGGACCTGACGGTGCACGTGGCGCAGCGACCCAAGGCACAGGTCCAGGCACCGCAAGCCCCCGGGCCGATGGACGAGGAAGACGACGCGCAGTGAGCGCCCAAGTCACGCGGCGGCAAGGCGCCGCGTCCGGCTCAATGCATCAGGTGGAGGACGAGGGGGACGAAGCGTCCGCGTCCGGCGCCTGGGTGTGCTTGATGAACACCTTGGCGGCGATCAGACCCACCTCGAACAGCAGGCACATCGGGATCGCCAGCGAGAGCTGCGAGACCACGTCCGGCGGCGTCAGGATGGCGGCAATGATGAAGGCCAGCACGATGAAGTAGCCGCGGAATTCGCGCAGCTTCTCGACGCTGACCACGCCCATGCGCGTCAGCACCACCACCACCACCGGCACCTCGAAAGCGGCGCCAAAGGCGATGAACATCGTCATCACAAAGCCCAGGTAGGCCTCGATGTCAGGCGCGGCCGTGATGCTCTTGGGCGCAAAGCCCTGGATGAACTTGAAGACTTGGCCAAAGACGAAGAAGTAGCAAAAGGCCACGCCTATCAGGAACAGCAGGGTGCTGGAGATCACCAGCGGCAATACCAGCCGCTTTTCGTGGTTGTACAGGCCAGGCGCCACGAAGGCCCAGACCTGGTAGAGCACGATCGGCAGCGCCAGCAGGAAGCCGGCCATCAAGGTGATCTTCAGCGGCACCAGGAACGGCGAGATCACGTTGGTCGCGATCATCGTCGCGCCCGCCGGCAGCGAGTGCACCAGCGGCGCGGCGAGCAGGTCGTACAGGCCGCCAGGACCTGGCCAGATGGCCAGCGCGCCGAAGGCAATGCCGATGGCGATCACCGACTTGACCAGGCGGTCGCGCAGCTCGATCAGATGAGAGACAAACGGCGCTTCGGTGCCCGCCAGTTCGTCTTGAGGTTCAGGACTGCTCATGTGGAAGACGAAGATCCGCTGTGGGGTGGGCGGAAACGCGCCACACGGGCCGCACCGGATTGGGCATGCTGGCGCACGCCATTGCGTTGCTTGTACCAGCGCGGCACCGCACCGCGCTTGACCCGCCAATGCTTGCGCGGGGGCTGGTAGACGGGCGGCGGCGGGCTCCAGTCGACAGCGGAGGCCGAACCGGACGTGCTGTTCAGGCCATCCGCGGCCTCGGACCAGGTCTTTTCCAGTTCGGTGGAGGCCGAGTGGATTTCCTGGCGCACGCTGTTGCTGACGTCGTTCGCCGCGGTCTCGAACTGGCTCTTCATCTTCTGAAGCTCCTCCAGTTCGATCGAGCGGTTGACCTCGGCCTTCACGTCGGCCACGTAGCGCTGCGCCTTGCCCACCAGGTGACCCACGGTGCGGGCCACGCGCGGCAGCTTTTCAGGGCCGATCACGATCAGGGCCACAGCCCCGATCAACGCGATCTTGTCAAAACCAAAATCAATCATGCGAGACCCGGGCGGACATCACGAGGCGACGCGGCTGCGCCGCAAAGGCGCAGACAGCGACGTTGCAAGCCAAGTCAGCCGCTCAGGATTTGCGGCGGGCTTCCACGTCCACCGTGTCGGCGTCCGCGGTCTTCGGGCTGCCGGTGACTTGCTGGTTCGGCGGCACCGGCGCATCGCTGCCGCCGTCGCGCATGCCGTCCTTGAAGCCCTTGACGGCGCCACCCAGATCGGAGCCGACGTTCTTCAACTTCTTGGTGCCGAAGATCAGCACCACGACGACCAACACGATCAGCCAATGCCAGATGCTGAACGATCCCATGACGATTCTCCAGAAAACGAATGCGTTGATTCTACGGGGCCGTCCGTGACGGTCCTCGGGCAGGAGGCGCAAAACGCCCCTGCAGCAAGATGGGGTCGCGACGGCGCGGCGCAAGCCGTGTCCGCCACGTCCGGAGGGTCTTGTCCGAGAGGACTCGTCCTGTCAGCTCAAGCTTTGGCCCATGGGCGCGGGCCGCCAACAGCGTGCATGTGCAGGTGAAACACCTCCTGCCCGCCGTCAATGCCGGTGTTGATCACCTGCCGGAAGCCGTTGGTGACACCCGCCTCGGCCATCAGCTTGGGCGCCAGCACCATCAGCTTGCCCATCAAGGCCTGCTCGGCCGGCGTCACGTCGACCATGGAGACGATGTGGCGTTTCGGGATCAGCAGCAGGTGCACCGGCGCCCAGGGCTGGATGTCCTTGAAAACCAGGACCTCGTCGTCTTCGAAAACCTTCTGCGCCGGGATCTGGCCGGCGACGATCTTGCAGAAGATGCAGTTCGGATCGGCACTCATGTCAGACCGGCACCGGCATCGGCTTGCCGTCGCTCCAGTTCAGGAAGCCCTTGACGATGCGGTAGATGACCCAGATGCCATCGGCCGCCCAGACCAGGAAACCCAGACCCAGCATCCAGAACGTGGCCCAGCCCACGATGAACCACAGCAGGCTCCACCAGAAGGTACGGATCTGCCAGGTGAAGTGGCTGGCGTAGATCGTGCCCTGCGTGTCCTCGCGCTTCACGTAGTTGATGATGATCGCGACGATGCTGGTCAGCGTGCCGGTGAAGATGCCAACGGCATACAGCACGTACACGATCATCGTCAGCTGCTTCAGATTGGCCACCCGTTCTGCAGACGGCGTGGTGTCGTAAACCTCGTTCATGAACCCTCCTGTTGTTCCCTGACTTGCGCCTTGCGCGCGGCAAACTCTTCCAGGCCGGACAGGCCTTCGCGGCGTTCCAGCTCGGCCAGCACCTCGGCCGGCGACAGCCCGAACTGTGCCAGCGCAATCATCGAATGAAACCAGAGATCGGCCACCTCGTAGACGATCTTCTGCCTGTCGCCATCCTTGCCCGCCATCACGGTTTCGGTGGCCTCTTCGCCGATCTTCTTCAGGATCGCATCGGTGCCCTTGTGGAACAGGCGAGCCACGTAGCTCTTGTCCGGGTCGCCCTGGCGGCGGGTCTCGATCACGGCATGCAGCCGCATCAAGGTGTCCTGGGAGGTCATCGTCGAATCTCGGTGAAAGTCTGGAAAGGAAAGCTCAGCGGTAGATGGTGCCAGGATCCTTCAACACCGGCTCCACCGCGCGCCATTCGCCATCTTCCAGCCGCTCATAAAAGCAGCTGTGGCGGCCGGTGTGGCAGGCAATGCCGGGCTCATGGCCGTGCTGGGTGATCTTCAGCAGCACGACATCCTGGTCGCAATCCAGCCGGATTTCATGCACCGTCTGGAAGTGGCCGGATTCTTCACCCTTGTGCCACAGCTTCTGCCGTGAGCGGCTGAAATAGACCGCCTGGCCCAGCTCGACCGTGCGGGCCAGCGCCTCGCGGTTCATCCAGGCAAACATCAGCACGTCGCCGCTGCCCTGCTCCTGCGCGATGACGGGCACCAGCCCGTCGCGGTCCCAGCGAACGCGGTCCAGCCAGGCGGAGGATGCTGTGCTCATGCCGGCGAGTGTAAGAGCAGCTTCAACCATGGTGAGTGGGCCCGGCATGGTGTCGCTCTTGGGCAAACCACTCGAGGACCGGAATCGTGCCCGGCAGCACCGGCTGGCTTTGGACCGGCAGCTGCTCCCAGGCCATGGTCTGTTGCTCGCGCATCTGGAACTCGCCCTGCCAGTCGAACACCTTGCAGAAATGCAGCCGCACACGGGCATGCGGATAGTCCATCACCAGCTTGCGCCAGGCATGGCTCTCACCGATGGTGATGCCCAGCTCCTCGTGCAGCTCACGCGCCAGCGCCTGGTGCACGCTTTCGCCGGCTTCCAGCTTGCCACCCGGGAATTCCCAGTAGCCGGCATAGACCTTGCCCTCGGGCCGCGAGGTCAACAGGAAACGGCCTTCGTTGCCAGCGGCATCCCGCTCGATCAGCACGCCCACGGCCACGTCGACAGGCGTGCGTTCCGTGGCCTCGCTCACGATGCATCCTCCACTGCGCCGATCGCGCGCCGGCCGGCCAGATCGCGGGCGAACTGGTAGGCCACGCGGCCGGAACGCGAACCACGCTCCAGCGCAAACAGCAGCGCCTGGGGCCGGGCCGCAGCAATCGCCGCCTCGTCCAGCGCAAAGTGCGACAGCCACTGGTGCACGATGGCCAGGTACTCGTCCTGGCTGAACGGATAGAAGCTGATCCACAGCCCGAAGCGCTCGGACAGCGAGATCTTCTCTTCGACCACTTCGCCCGGGTGCAGCTCGCCGTCCTCGGTGTGGCGGTAGCTGAGGTTGTCCTTCATGGTCTCGGGCAACAGGTGGCGGCGGTTGCTGGTCGCGTAGATCAGCAGGTTGTCGCCGGCCGCGGAGACGGAGCCGTCGAGGATGGACTTCAGCGCCTTGTAGCCGGGCTCGCCTTCCTCGAAGCTGAGGTCGTCGCAGAAGACGATGAAGCGCTCGGGCCGGCCGGACACCAGCTCCACCAGGTCCGGCAGGTCCACCAGGTCGGCCTTGTCGACCTCGATCAGGCGCAGGCCTTGCGCCGCGTATTCGTTCAGGCAGGCCTTGATCAGCGAGCTCTTGCCGGTGCCGCGCGCGCCGGTCAGCAGCACGTTGTTGGCGGTGGCGCCGGCCACGAACTGCGCGGTGTTGCGCTGCAGCCGCGTCTTCTGGCCGTCGATCTCCTGCAGGTCCGCCAGCCGGATGCCGGCCACCAGTCGCACCGGCTCCAGCCGTGCCTGGCCTTTGCGCTTGCGGTAACGGAAGGCGGCCGAAGCGGTCCAGTCAGGCGCCGGCAGTGGCTGCGGCAGGTTGGCTTCCAGGCGGGCCAACACCCGCTCGGCACGGGCCAGCAGCGGTTCGAGATCGTCCAGGGTCATGGGCGGCAAGTGTAGGGGAGGCCCTGTCGTTCCATCCTGGCCTCCCCGGCCTGCAGCCTTCGCGATCCGCGGGCGCTGCCTTGCCGCCCGCGGTCACTCCAGCACGGTCACGCCAGCACGGTCGCTCAGGGACAGACGGTGCCCGCGTCCACGCGCACGATGCGCGGCTTGCCGAGGTTGGCCGCGGCCGGGTCGTACGGCGGGTTCGGCGCCTGGGTACCGGCCAGGTAGGCGGTCAGCGCATCGATGTCCTGCCCGCCGCCCACACGGTTGGTGCCGCCCTTCAGCACGCTGAAGCCATCGCCACCATCGGCCAGGAAGTTGTTGACCGTGACACGCCAGGTCTTGCCCGGGTTCAGCACGGTGCCGCTGACGTCCACCACGGTTTCGCTGCCGGCGCTGGTGGTGATGGTCAGATTGCGCACCTTCGCGCCGCAGGCCTGGGCGTTGTCCCACTCGTAGTGCACGCCGTTGGACGGCAGCAGCACCTTGGAGAAGGTGACCTGGCCGAAGCAGTTCGGGAACTGCTGCTCCAGCGTGTCGTGCAGCTGCTGGTTGCTCAGCGTCAGCGTCACCAGGCTGTTGCCGAAGGGCTGCACAGTGAAGGATTCGCTGTAGGTCACGTTGCCGTCGCCTTCGCCGATGGGGCTGCCGGCGTAGATGAAGCCCGGGCTGCGCACGCCGCCCGGGTTCATCAGCGCCAGCTGCGCGCCGCCGGCCTGCACGGTGGCGGCCAGCTGCGAGTCGGCGATCAGGTCACCGGCGGGCATGTTGCAGGCGGCGTCCTTGGTGTTGGGCACATCGGCGGCAATGCGGCCGATGACCTGGTTGGCGACTGGTGCCACCAGCGTCTTGTAGCCGGCGACGATGCCGGCGATCTGCGCGTCCGGCGTGATCGCCACGTTGCTGCGGTCGACCACCACGTTCTTCGCGGTCACGGCCACCACGTCGCGGTTGCCGCGCTGCAGCGTCAGGTCGATGTCGGTCAGCACCCGGCCTTGCGTGTTGGCGCTGGTGACCGGGATGTTGCGACCCGAGGCCAGCGGCAGCTGGCAGTTGTAGGCCGCGTGGGTGTGGCCGCTGATGACCAGGTCCACCGCATCGTCCAACTGGCTGACGATGGTCTTGATCGGCGAACCGTCCAGGTTGCCCACGCAAGCGTTGATGTCCACCGGCGTGGTGCCCGTCTGCGCGCCGCCCTGGTGGATCAGCACGACGATGGCTTCCACGCCGGCCGCCTTCAGCACCGGCACCAGGTTGTTCACCGCAGTGGCCTCGTCGGTGAACACCAGGTCCTTGATGCCGGACGGCGAAACGATCTGCGGCGTGTCCTTCAGCGTCATGCCGATGAAGGCGACCTTGATCTTCTTGCCTTCGATGTCGAAGGTGCGCGTGCCATAGGGCGGGAACAGGGTTTCGCCGTTTTTCTTCTTGACCACGTTGGCGGCCAGGAACTTGAACTTCGCACCTTCGAACGGCACCGGCGTGCCGACGCTGGCGCCCTTGCAGGTGTTGGCGGTGTCGGTCGGGTGGCAGCCACCCTTCTGCATGCGCAGCAGCTCGTCCTTGCCTTCGTCGAACTCGTGGTTGCCCACGGCGTTGAAGTCCAGGCCGGCGCGGTTCATGGTCTCAATGGTCGGCTCATCGTGGAACAGCGCCGAGATCAGCGGGCTGGCGCCGATCAGGTCGCCGGCCGAGACGACCACGGTGTTCGGGTTCGCGACGCGGGCGGCGGCAATGTAGCCGGCCACGTAGTCCACGCCACCAGCGGGCACCGCAGCGGTACCGGCATTGGTGAAGGTGCCGGGCGATTCCAACGCGCCGTGCAGGTCGTTCAGCGCGAGGATCTTGATCGTCAGCGTCGGCTTGGCCTTGGCGGTGGCGGCCGGGACCGAAGGCGCGGCGGCGGTCGCCAAGCCAGGCTGGGCGCAGGCGGCCAGCGCGATGCTGGCGGCCAGCAGGCTCATCTTGAAAACGGACATGGCAATTTCCCTGGGGTTCATGTGGTGCCCTCATTGGAGATCGCCGGCGTGACATCTGCTTGACGCCCCCACGGCCGGCACTAGGGATTGCCCTTGGCCCGCCAGCGCCTCAAGCTTCGCCAACTGCAACAAGACGTGAGCGCCGCAGCAAGCGGCTCCGCCATTCAGCCGAGCAAGTGCAAGGCCACGTCCAGCTGTTCGGTCGGCAGGCGCTTGAAGCCGCTGCGCGCGTAGCGCTGCAAGCGGCCGATGACCAGGCAGGTCAGCGCCGAGGCCTGGCCGTTGGCCTGCACCGTGGGCGTGGCCACGCCGGCCTGCTCGGCCGCCACCCGCAGGCTTTGCCGCAGCTGGGATTCGACACGGTCGAAAAACTGGCCCATGCGCAGGCCCAGGCGTTCGTTCTCGAAGACCAGCGCGTCACCCACCATCACGCGGGTCATGCCGGGGTTCTTCTCGCCGAACTGCAGCAGCACCTGCACCATGCGGTGGGCCTGCAGGGCGCCGGTGATCTCGCGCTCGGCGATCTGGTTGATCAGCGTGAAGACGCTGGATTCGATGAACTCGATCAGGCCCTCGAACATCTGGGCCTTGCTGGCGAAGTGGCGGTACAGCGCAGCCTCGCTGACCGACAGACGCGCGGCCAGCGCAGCGGTGGTGACGCGGTCGGCACCGGGCTGCTCCAGCATCGCCGCCAGGGTCTGCAGGATCTGCACCCGGCGCTCGCCCGGCTTGGGCCGTTTGCGGGCCACCGCCACGGCGGGATCACCAGCGGCTGCCACAGCAGCCAACGGTGCTTGCGCAGCAGCAGACACCTCGGGCATACCCGGCACGGACAACTCAGACGCTTCGGGCATTTCGGACATCACAGCACACTTCGCAACTGTTGAAGCGAGCGGATTCTGGCATACACATAGGGGGGGCGGCGGCGCCAATTTTGGGTCCCCGGCAGCGTGTGCGCAGCCCTCAGCCAGCGCTGCATCCAGACCGTGCGCATGCCCAAGGAATGTGCCGCCTTCTGGTGCGCCAGCGTGTCTTCCACCAGCACACAACGGTGCGCCGGCACGCCCAGCCGCGCCACCAGCGCCTGCAGCATGCGCCTGTCCGGCTTCGGCCGCAACTGGCCGAACATCGCCATCTGCTCGATCGCGACCACGCCATCGAACAAGCCGCGCAGCCCCAGCGCGCCCAGCACCCGCTCGGCATAGGCCAGCGGCGCGTTGGTCAGGATCAGCCGCGGGCCGGGCAGCCGCTGCAGCGCCGCCACGTCGTGTGCATGCGTCTGCAGTTGCTGCTCCAGGCCGGGCAGCACATGCGTGTTGTGCAGGAAGTGGTTGGCGTTCACGCCGTGGTGGCGCACCAGGCCGAGCAAGGTGGCGCCGTAGCGCTGCCAGTAGAGCTGGCGCAGCCGGTGCGCCTCGCCAGCCTCCAGCCCGAGCTCGCGCGTCATGTAGGCGCCCATGCGCTCGTTGATGCCGCGAAAAGCCGAGGCAGACGCGTTGTGCAGCGTGTTGTCGAGGTCGAACAGCCAGACACGCTCGCCCTCGCGCAGGCGCGCCACGCGGCGCACAGCCTTCACGGCAGCGCTCAGTGTGAGCGGATCATCGTGCCGTAGGCCTGCTCGGTCAGGATCTCCAGCAGCATCGCATGCGGCACCCGGCCGTCCACCACGTGCACGGTGTTGACGCCGCTCTTGGCCGCGTCGATCGCGCCGGCCAGCTTGGGCAGCATGCCGCCGCTGATGGTGCCGTCGGCGATCAGGTCGTCGATGTCGCGTGCCGTCAGTTCGGTCAGCAGCTCGCCGGCCTTGTTCAGCACGCCCTTGATGTTGGTCAGCATCATCAGCTTCTCGGCCTTCAGCACCGTGGCTAGCTTGGACGCCACCAAATCGGCATTGATGTTGTAGCTCTCGTTCTTCTCGCCGAAGCCGATGGGGCTGATCACCGGGATGAACTGGTCGTCCTGCAGCGCCTTCACCACCGCCGGGTCGATGGCGGTGATCTCGCCGACCTGGCCGATGTCGTGCTCCTTGCTCGGGTCATCCTTGTCGGCCAGCTTCATCTGGCGCGCGCGGATCAAACCGCCGTCGCGCCCGGTCAGGCCCACGGCCTTGCCGCCGGCGGCGTTGATCAGGCCGACGATGTCCTGCTGCACCTCGCCGCCCAGCACCCACTCGACGACCTCCATCGTCTCTTCGTCGGTCACGCGCATGCCCTGGATGAAGGTGCCCTTCTTGCCGATCTTGGCCAGCGCCTCGTCGATCTGCGGGCCGCCGCCATGCACCACCACCGGGTTCATGCCGACCAGCTTCAGCAGCACCACGTCCTCGGCGAAGTCCTGCTGCAGGGCCGGGTCGGTCATGGCGTTGCCACCGTACTTGATGACGATGGTCTTGCCATGGAACTTGCGGATGTAGGGCAGCGCCTGGGCCAGGATCTCGGCCTTGTCGCGCGGCTGGATGTGGGCCAGGGAGTCGTCGGCGGGCTGGGTGCTCATGGTGGTGCTGGCGGCGCCAGTGCTGAAAGGGGATTGGCCGGCATTCTAGGGATTTGCGTTGGTGGCAGCGGCCCAATTGCGACCGAAGCCAGCCGAAAGCAAAAAGGCCCGCCGCATCGCTGCAGCGGGCCCGGCCGTCAGATCAGCGGAAAGGGATCAGGGAAAGTTGATCACGTTGACCGGCACCGTGGCCGTGCCCTGCGCGGCGCCGCCAGTGTTGTTGATCACGTGGTCGATCACGCCCACGCCGCCCAGCGAAACCGTCAGCGCGCTGTGGAACCTCACGCCCGCGACGGCCGGCACCTCGAAGGCGTGCGCCGCGTGGATGCTGGGGTTGACGTTGAAGTAGCAGTAGCTGCCCACGCCCCAGGCTTCGTGGGTGGTCACGCTGTCACCCACCTTGTAGGCCGCGTAGCCGATGGCGTCCGCGCGCCAGGCGGCCTGGCTGGGCGGGTCGTACGGCATCTCGTTCTGGAAGAAGATGGTCCGGCCACCCTGGCCATTCCACACCACGTTGAACTTCTGGTAATGCTCGACGAACAGGCCGGTGGCCAGCACGTTGTTGCCGTTGACCAGCACGCCGGTGTCGGCCGTGTTGATGGTCCAACCGGTGGGCTGGCTGCCATGGTCCGCGCGCCAGGCCCAGATGTGGTCGATGATGACGTTGTTGCTGTTCACCACCAGGCTGTTCGTGGCCTTGCCGGCGACCGCGCCGCCAATGCGGAAGTACACGTCCTGCACCGAGCTGGGATTGCCGGCATGCGAGACGACCGAGGTGGTGTCACCGAAGCTCAGCAGCGCGTTGCTGTTGACCGTGCCGGCATCGAACAGCAGGCCGGCGATGGACACGCCGTCCACGTCGGACACCAGCATCGCGTTCACGCCGTTGTCCGGCACCAGCGTGGGGAAGCCGATGCCCAGCACCACGGTGCCGGCACGCGTCACGCGGATCGTGTCGCTCAGGTGGTAGGTGCCGGGCGTGAAGAACAGGTTCAGGCCCTGGGCCAGCGCGGCGTTCAGCGTGGCGGTGCTGTCGGTCGGCTTGGCGACGTAGAACTGGCTCATCGGGATGGACGTGCCGGCGCTGGCGCCATTGGCCCAGCTGGCGCCGGAAGCATTCGTGCGCGTGCTGGGCACGAAAACGCGGTACTTGCCTGCGCTGTCCACGTACAGGTAGGGCTTGTCGCGCGACACCGGCGTGGTCGCCAGCGCGGTGTACGGCGGCGACGGGAAGCTGGTCGCCGGGCCGCCGACGACGCCGGAGAACACCATGTTCCACACGCCGTCGTACCAGTTGCCCAGGTTGCTGTCCCGCGTGTACCACTGCTGCTGCGAGCCGGAAGCGATCAGGCCGTCGACCTTGGTGTCGGCGATGTAGCCGCCGCTGGCGTAGCCCTGGCCGTTGCCCTGGTTGGACGGGCCCAGCACCAGGTTGCCGAGGATGTGCAGCCGACGCATCGGCGCAGCCTGCGACACAGCCCAGCGGTTGGTGCCGCCATTGGGGATCAGCGCCAGGTTCTCGGCCGAGCGCCAGAAGTTCTGCGTCGCGTTGCCCTGGTCGCCGTAGTTCCAGCCGCTGTCCACGTTGACCGTGCCGCTCAGCGTCACGTCGTCCGGGTTCTGGCCCAGGCCGGCGATGGCGGTGTAGAAGCCCAGGTTGGCGTATACGCCGTTGTAGCTGCCGGGCTTGAACAGGAAGGCATGGCGCTGGCTGCCGAACTGCGCGGTCGGGCTCAGCAGTTGGCCGTTGAAGGCCGCGTCCAGCTTGGACTGGATGGTGGCGATCGACGTGGCAGTGTCGAAGATCGACACGTTGGCACCGAAGTCCGGCGTGTCCGAGGTCGGCGGAGGCGTGGTGCCACCCACCGTGTAGGTTTCCTGCGGCGTGTCATAGGCCGGGTTGCCGTTGTTGTAGGTAAAGTTGAACCTCAGCACGGTGCCCGAGGCCACGCCGTTGACGGCCTGCTCCCAGCGCGCGTTGGCCGACGAATACGTCATGCGCACGTTCAGCTGGCCGCCGCTGTTGACGCTGTAGTGCGCGTCGACCCAGGTCGTCGCCACGTTGGACTTGAACCAGATCGTCGCGGTGCTGCCGGAAACGGCAACACCATCGGTGTAATCCGCCGCACGGGCTGGCAGCGCGAAACTGCCCAGCAGCAGCGCGCAGATCGAGAGCCAGACCCAGGCCAGGGACCAGGTCGGCGTCGCTCGCGGGCTGCGCCGCATTGCGCCGCCTCCCAGGTTTGCCATGGATGCATGCATGCCCTTGTCTCCTTCTTCACATGAGCTGCGCCACAGCGGGCGCATGGAGGGCAGGCTTGTTGGCGCAAGGCCCTCAACCCGCCCACGAAGCGAAGCAATGGCATCCAGACTGCCTGCCGGCGGCTTCGCGGAGGCGGATTCTGGAACCGATTCCAATTTCGTCCATCAGGGCCGAACTGCGCAACTTCACACCAGGCGTGTCCGGCGTGTCGGGATGTTTCGGGATCGGGCTTCGCTTCGTCACTGCAGCGCTGCCAAACATGGCATCAGCCTGCGCTGCAACAGCTCCGCAACAGTTACGGTTGCTCACATGCGGCCGCGAGCCCGGTGCTCGGTCTACCATCGGGCATCGCCGTGACGGCCCAGGTCATCCTGTGCTGGCTCCACCGCGTTGCAGTCAGGCAAGGAGAAATCTGAAATGAACACCTGGACCCCGCGTTGGGCCCGCATGTTGACCGGCCTGTCCCTGGCCGGCCTGGCCCTGGTGGCGCATGCCACCGATGGCGAAATCCGCAAGATCGACACGGCGCAGGCCAAGGTCACGATCAAGAGCGGCGCGATCAAGAACCTGGACATGCCCGCGATGACCATGGTCTTCAAGGCCCGCCAGCCCTCGCTGCTGAACGGCCTGGCCGAAGGTGACCTGGTCGTCTTCGAGGCCGACAAGATCGACGGCCAGTACACCGTGACCGCCATCCGCAAGAAGTGAAACCTGCAGGCGCACCGGCCTCAAGCCGGCGCGCCTGCGCTGTTTTTTTGACTGGAGAGACTCGCCCATGCCCAACCACCGCAAGGACTTCGACCCCGCCAGCCTGTTCGACGGCCCGCTGGCCGACGCGGTGAAAGCCTCGGCGCAGCAGATCTGGCTGGCCGGCGTGGGCGCGTTTGCCAAGGCCCAGGAAGAAGGCAGCAAGGCCTTCGACACGCTGGTGCAGGAAGGCGCCGAGTTGCGGCGCAAGCGCCAGGGCACGCAAGCCGCAGCCGAAGACAAGTTCGGTGAGTTCGGCGAGACGCTGAACGCGATGGCCGGCGAGGCCATGCACAAGGCCGGCGCCTCGTGGGAAAAGCTCGAAGCCAAGTTCGAGGCCCGCACCGCCCAGGCGCTGAAGAAAATGGGCGTGCCGACAGCGCAGGACATGGCCTCGCTGAGCGCCCAGGTCGAGGCGCTGACGGCACAGGTCGCCAAGCTCCACGCCCAGTTGCACAAGAGCAAGCAACAAAGCGCCAGGACCGCCTCGGGCTTGCGCGCGAAGAAGGCGGCGGCTGCAGCAGCCAAGCCGGTTCGCAAGACGGCCCGCAAACCGGCGGGCGGCAGCGCCGACTGAGCCGCCCTCGCGCCATGAAAAAAGACGGCTCGCGGGCCGTCTTTTTCGTTGGGGCCTGGCGTCGCTTCAGCTGAGGTAGCGCTGCGTCAGGTGGGCGCGGAAATGCGCGGGGTTCAGCGTCTCTCCGCTGGCGCGCAGCGCGAGTTCGTCGGTGGTCCAGCGGCTGGCCTGCTGCCAGATGTTGCGCTTGAGCCAGTCGAACACCGGGCTGAGGTTGCCGGCAGCGATCTGCTCATCCAGCGCCGGCATTTCGCGCCGCATTGCGGCGAACCACTGTGCGGCGTACATCGCGCCCAGCGAATAACACGGGAAGTAGCCGAAGGCGCCGGTCGGCCAGTGCACGTCCTGCATCGGGCCATCCTTGTAGTTGCCGCGCGTGTCCTGGCCCAGCAGGTCGCGCATGCGCTCGTCCCACATCGCCGGGATGTCTGCCGCCTCGGCCTCGCCTTCGATCAGCGCACGCTCGATCTCGAAACGCAGGATGACGTGGGCCGGGTAGGTCACCTCGTCGGCCTCGACGCGGATCAGGCTGGGCTTCACGCGCGTCAGCAGCTTGTGCAGGTTGGCCGGCTCGAAGGCCGGCTGCGCGCCGAAGGCCTCGCTGACCAGCGGCGACAGCAGCCTGGCAAAACCCGGGTGGCTGCCCAGCTGCATCTCGAAAGCCAGGCTCTGGCTCTCGTGGATGGCCATCGAACGCGCCAGCGCCACTGGCTGGCCCAGCAGGTCGCGCGGCAGGTTCTGCTCATAGCGGCCGTGGCCGGTCTCGTGCACCGTGCCCATCAGGCTGGGCAGGAAATCGTCTTCGTAGAAGCGCGTGGTCAGGCGCACGTCTTCCGGCACGCCGCCCGAAAATGGGTGGGTGCTGACGTCCAGCCGGCCCGCCGAAAAATCGAAGTCCAGCAGCTTCATCACGCGTTCGCACAGCGCGCGCTGGGCCGGCAGCGGGAACGGGCCGACGGCCGGCACCACCGTCTCGCGGGCCTGGCGTTCGCCCACCGCACGGATCAGCCCCGGCAGCCAGGTGCGCAGCTCGCCGAAGACGCGCGCCGCGGTGGCGCTGGTCATGCCGGGCTCGTACTGGTCCATCATCGCGTCGTACAGGCCCAGGCCGCTGCGCTCGGCCAGCAGCCGCGCTTCCTCGCGCGCAACAGCCAGCACCTCCTGCAGATTGGGCAGGAAGCCGGCCCAGTCATTGGCCGGCCGTTGACTGCGCCAGGCGTGCTCGCAGCGCGAGGTGGCCTGGGAGCGGCGTTCGACCAGCGCTTCGGGCAACGCATTGCTGCGCCGCCATTCGCGCGACATTTCGCGCAGGTTGGCGCGCTGGGCTTCGTCCAGTTGCTCGGCTTCGGCGCCGCTCAGCTGGGCCTGCAGCATCGGATCGGTGCGCATGCGGTGCAGCAATCCTGCCATTTCGGTGAGCGCATCGGCCCGCGCCTGGTTACCGCCAGGCGGCATGTTGGCGGCCTGGTCCCAGGAGGCCATGCTTTCCAGATGAGTCAGCCGGTGCAGGCGGCCATAGGTGCGCTTCAGCGCTTCGTAGTGCGGATTGGCGATCGACATCGGGCCATTGTGGGCCCGGCCGTTGTCACAATCCGGCGGAAATAACCCGGCGGCTCTCCCCCTCTTGGGGGATGGCAGGGCCGGGTACGCTTGGCTCAAGCCGCCGCGTGTGGAAACCAGTAGAGCGCCACCGAGGTCATCGTCAGGTAGCGCGCGGCCTTGCCGATCAGCATGTAGCCCACGCAGGGCCAGAACGGCAACCGCGACCAGCCGGCCAGCGCGCACAGCGGGTCGCCCACCAGCGGCAACCAGCTCAGCAGGCAGGCCTTGGGGCCGAAACGCTGCAGCCAGGCCAGCAGCCGCATCTCGCGCGGTGGGCGGTGCTTCACATGCTCCCAGGCCTTCTCGGCACCGTAGCCAGTCCACCAGCTGATCGCGCCGCCCAGCGTGTTGCCGGCGGTGGCCACCGCGATCGCTGGCCAGAACAAGTCGGGTTGCAGGTAGAGCAGCCCCAGCAGCGCCGGCTCCGAGCCGAGCGGCAACAGCGTGGCCGAGATCAACGCGACGACAAACAGCGTGGACAGGCCGAAGCTCGGCAGCGCCAACCAGCCGAGCAGGGATTGCAACCAAAGCTCCATGCGTCGATTGTCACCGCCAGGATGTCCGCGGACCGGACGGGGCCGCTCTATAATCTTGCCTCCTTTTTGAGCAACCGGCGCGCCGCCTGCCGGCCACGCTCCGCCTCTCCCCCGCCCGCCACCCACACGCTTTCGCACCGAACCCATGCAGCTCGGCCCCTACACGCTCCCGAACGCCTTGTTCGTCGCCCCCATGGCCGGGGTGACGGACCGGCCGTTCCGCAAGCTGTGCAAGCAGTTGGGCGCGGGTTATGCGGTCAGCGAGATGGTGACCTCGCGCAAGGACCTGTGGCAGTCGCTGAAGACCTCGCGCCGGGCCAACCATGAAGGCGAAAGCGCGCCCATCGCGGTGCAGATCGCCGGCACCGAGCCGCTGATGATGGCCGAGGCCGCGGCCTACAACATCGACCGCGGCGCGCAGATCATCGACATCAACATGGGCTGCCCCGCCAAGAAGGTCTGCAACAAGTGGGCGGGTTCGGCGCTGATGCGCGACGAGCTCGGCGCACTGGCCATCGTCGAGGCGGTGGTCGCCGCCTGCGCGCCGCGCGGCGTGCCGGTCACGCTGAAGATGCGCACCGGCTGGTGCGACACCGAGCGCAATGCGCTGGCGCTGGCAAGGGCGGCGGAGAGCGCCGGCATTGCGATGCTGACGATCCACGGCCGCACCCGCGAGCAAGGCTACAAGGGCTTTGCCGAACATGACACGGTGGCCGCCGTGAAGGCCGCGCTGCGCATCCCGGTGGTCGCCAACGGCGACATCGACTCGCCCGAAAAAGCCGCCGACGTGTTGAAGCACACCGGGGCCGACGCTTTGATGATCGGCCGCGCCGCACAAGGCCGGCCGTGGATCTTCCGCGAGATCAGCCATTTCCTGGCGACCGGCCAGCACCTGCCGCCACCGCCCACGCGCGACGTGCAGCGCTGGCTCACCGAGCACCTGCTGGATCACTACCAGCTCTACGGCGAGGAAGCCGGCGTGCGCAGTGCGCGCAAGCACATTGGCTGGGCGGTGCGTTCATTGCCAGGTGGCGAGGCCTTCCGCGCGGTGATGAACACGCTGGACGATGGCCAGGCCCAATTGGGCGCCGTGCGCACCTTCTTCGACGACCTGGCCGACACCCACCCGCTGCTGCCTTCGCTGCCCGCCTGGGCAGCCAACCAGGACCTGATCGAACAACAAGCCTGAACCCGGCCCTCGGACATCCCGCCGGGATGCCCGGCGGGCCTGCTTTTTCTTTTCCCCTGAGGACCGGCAGCTGTTTGCCGGCCAAGCTGCCAGAGCCATGAGCAAAAAGAACATCGAGGAGTGCGTCCGCGAGACGCTGGACCAGTATTTCCAGGACCTGCACGGCGCCGAGCCACATTCGCTGCACGACATGGTGATCCGCGCGGTCGAGAAGCCGATGCTGGACGTCGTGATGCGCCAGGCCGAGGGCAACCAGAGCAAGGCCGCCGAATGGCTGGGCATCAACCGCAACACGCTGCGCCGCAAGCTCGTTGAACACAAATTGCTGAAGCCCTGAGCTCGGCCCGATTCATTTTTCCTTCCGCCATCGCCACCATGTCCACCCTCACCGCCCTGCTCTCGGTCTCCGACAAGACCGGCATCGTCGAATTCGCTCAAGCACTGCACGCACAGGGCATCAAGCTGCTGTCCACCGGCGGTACCGCCAAGCTGCTGGCCAGTGCCGGCCTGCCGGTCACCGAAGTCTCGGAGATCACCGGCTTCCCCGAGATGCTGGACGGCCGCGTGAAGACGCTGCACCCGCGCGTGCACGGCGGCCTGCTGGCCCGCCGCGACGTGCCCGAGCACATGGCCGCGCTGAAGGAACACGGCATCGGCACGATCGACCTGTTGATCATCAACCTCTACCCGTTTGCACAGGCCACCGCCAAGGCCGACTGCACGCTGGACGACGCGATCGAGAACATCGACATCGGCGGCCCGGCGATGCTGCGTGCGGCCGCGAAGAACTGGCAGGACGTCGCGGTCGTGATCGACCCGAGCGACTACCCGCAGGTGCTGGCCGAACTGAAGGGCCAAGGCCTGCAGCGCGCCACCAAGTTCAAGCTGGCCAAGAAGGTGTTCGCCCACACCGCCGCCTACGACGGCATGATCACCAACTACCTCACCGCGCTGGAAGCCGGCGCCGAGGAGAAGACCGCCGAAGTGCCGGTTCGCGCCGAGTACCCGGACGTCTTCAATCTGCAGCTGAGCAAGGTGCAGGGCATGCGCTACGGCGAGAACCCGCACCAGAGCGCGGCGTTCTACAAGGAAGCCAAGCCGGTGGAAGGCACGCTGTCGCAATGGACGCAGATCCAGGGCAAGGAGCTGAGCTTCAACAACATTGCCGATGCCGACGCGGCCTGGGAATGCGTGAAAGCCTTCGACCTGCCGGCCTGCGTGATCGTCAAGCATGCCAACCCCTGCGGCGTGGCCGTGGGCGCCACGCTGCTGGAAGCCTACGAGAAGGCGCTGAAGACCGACCCGACCTCGGCCTTCGGCGGCATCATGGCCTTCAACCGCCCGGTGGATGCCGACGTGATCGAGGCCATCAACGCGCACAAGCAGTTCGTCGAAGTGGCGATGGCGCCGGCCTTCACGCCGGCCGCCCGCGCGGCCTATGCCGCCAAGCAGAACGTGCGCCTGCTGGAAGTGCCGCTCAGCAAGCTGAGCAACCCGCTGGACTTCAAGCGCGAGTCCTCGGCAAACACGCTTGATTTCAAGCGCGTTGGGGGCGGCATGCTGCTGCAGTCGGCCGACACCATCGACATCGTCGGCGAGCTGAAGGTCGTCACCAAGCTGCAGCCCACCGCGCAGCAGCTGGAAGACCTGCGCTTTGCCTGGACCGTGGCCCGCTTCGTCAAGAGCAACGCCATCGTCTTCTGCAAGGACGGCATGACCTTCGGCGTTGGTGCCGGCCAGATGAGCCGCCTCGACTCGGCCCGCATCGCCAGCATCAAGGCCCAGGCCGCCGGCCTGAGCCTGGCCGGCACGGCCGTGGCCAGCGACGCGTTTTTCCCGTTCCGTGACGGCCTGGACGTGGTGGTGGACGCAGGCGCGACCTGCGTCATCCACCCGGGCGGCTCGATGCGCGACGAAGAGGTCATTGCCGCGGCCGACGAACGCGGCATCGCGATGGTGCTGACCGGCACCCGCCACTTCCGCCACTGAGCGGCCGCCCTGCAAAACCGGCTTCGGCCGGTTTTTCTTGCGCCAGATACTTCGCATACGAAATAATGATGCCATGTCGCCTGCCCGCGCACCCCGCCCGCCTCGATTGATCTTCCTGCTCAACAGCGCCCAGCGCCGCTTGCAGCAATGGATGGCCGTGCTGCAGTCTGAAGCCGCCGCCAGCGGCGAACCTGCGCCCACGCCGGCGCAGGCCGGGCTGCTGTTCGTGCTGGCCAAGGAAGACGGCGCCACGATGGGCCGTGTCGCCCAGGCGCTGGACCTGGCGCCTTCGGCCGTCTCGGGCCTGGTGCAGCGCAGCGAGGCGCTGGACTGGGTGCAGCGCCGGGTGTCGCCGGAAGACGCCCGCACCCAACAGGTCTGGCTGCGCCCAGCGGGCCGCGACCAGCTCGCACCGTTGCACGCGGCCACCGCCCGCATCAACACCCAGCTCACCGCCGGCTTCAGCGAAGCCGAGCTGCAGACCGTCGCCCGCTGGCTGCGCCATGTGCAGCAGCTGGGCGGCCCCACCGTGCCAGGAGAGACCGATGAGCCGCGCTGACACCCCCGCCGACCTGGCCGAACCCGTCGCCCTCACCTGCGCCGACGGCGTGACGCTGCGCGGCCATTTCCTCGCCCGCAGCGGCGGCAACACCGGAGAAGGCGGCGGGCTGCCTGTGCTGATCGCCCCGGCCACCGGCGTGCGCCAGCACTTCTACCTGCGCTTTGCCGCCTGGTTGGCAACGCGGGGCCACGACGTGCTGGTGTTCGACTACCGCGGCGTGGGCCAGTCGCTGCATGGCCCGCTGAAGGACTGCCAGGCGACGCTGGCCGAATGGGGCCAGCAGGACCAGGTGGCGGCGCTGGACTGGCTGCTGGCGCGCACCGGCCAGCCGCAGGTGCTGATGCTGGGCCACAGCGCCGGCGCGCAGATGCTGGGTCTGCTGCCCAACCACCACCGTGTGGCCCGGCTGGTCGGCATTTCGGCCTCCACAGGCTGGTTCGGTGGCATGCGGCCGGCCTTCCGCGTTGCCGCGCGCATGGTGCTGTGCGGCCTGGTGCCGCTGGGCATCCGCCTGAAGGGCTACGGCACCTGCAGCGCCGTGGGACTGGGCGAGAACCTGCCGGCCCAGGTCGCGCTGCAATGGGGCCAGTGGTGCAGCGCGGGGGGCTACGCGACCAATGCGGTGCAACAAGGCGCGGCCAACGACTTCCACGCCGCGGTGCGCACGCCCATCACGGTGCTGCACGCCAGCGACGACAACATTGCCACCGACAAGACCGTGGCCGACCTGCTGCGCACCTTGCCCGCCGCACCGCACAGCGTGCGCCGCGTGCACCCAGCCGAACTCGGCTACAAGGCCATCGGTCACATCGACTGGTTCCGCGGCTCGCACAAGGCCTTGTGGCCGCTGATGGCGCAGGCCTTGCGCGCGCCGGGTTGAAGTGGGCGGCATGGCCGGCGGCTAACATGCGGCCCCATGACCAGAGCCGACCTCGTGGGCCAGTTGCTGGCTTTCATCGCCAGATTGATCACCGGCGCCCAAGGGCACTGGAAAGGCTGCCCGCCGCAGGCGCTGCAGCGCATCTACTTTGCCAACCACCAGAGCCACCTGGACTGGGTGCTGATCTGGGCCTCGCTGCCCGGTGAGTTGCGCGCGCAGACCCGGCCGATCGCGGCGAAGGACTACTGGACCGCCTCGCCGTTCAAGCACTGGTTGACACGCGAGGTCTTCAACGCCGTCTACGTGAGCCGCACCCGCGCCAAGGAAGGCCCGGATGCACAGGACCCGCTGGAGCCACTGGTGCAGGCGCTGCAGGGCGGTGATTCGCTGGTCATCTTTCCCGAAGGCACGCGCAGCAACAAGGGTGAACCGCAAAGCTTCAAGAGTGGCCTCTATCACCTGGCCGCGCAGTTCCCGAATGTGCAGCTCATTCCCGCCTGGATCGCCAACGTGCAGCGTGTGATGCCCAAGGGCGAAGTGGTGCCTGTGCCCATCCTGTGCACCGTGACCTTCGGCGCGCCGATGGCCCTGAACCCCGGCGAAGACAAGCGCGCCTTCCTCGACCGCGCCCGCGCGGCCGTCGTCGCGCTGCGGCCGGCGGGAGGCTGAGCCCATGCAGGACCTGCTTCAACTCAGCACCGAGCAGCAGATCGGCCTGCTGTTCGTGATCGTGTTCGGCGTGCTGGCCGGCCTGACAACGTGGGCCACGCTGCGCAGCCTGGGCGACGCGCCGCCCGAGATCCAGCTGCGCCATGACCGCTTCGTGCGCGAGCTGCGCGCGATGTGGATCGGCCTGACCACCTTCTGGCTGGCCTGGCTGTCCGGGCCGATTGGCGCGACCTTGCTGTTCGGCGTGTTCTCCTTCCTCGCGCTGCGCGAGTTCATCACGCTGATGCACACCCGCCGCAGCGACCACCGCAGCCTGATCTTCGCGTTTTTCATCGTGCTGCCGATCCAGTACGTGCTGGTGGGCGGCCAGCATTTCGACCTGTTCTCGGTCTTCATTCCCGTCTACGTGTTTTTCGTGATCCCGGTCATCAGCGCGCTGGCCGGCGACCCTGGCCGCTTCCTGGAGCGCAACGCCAAGATCCAGTGGGGCATCATGGTCTGCGTGTTCGGCCTGTCGCACGCGCCCGCGCTGCTGCTGCTGGACTTCCCCGGCCACGCCGGCCGCGGCGCCTTCCTGCTGTTCTTCTACGTGCTGGTCGCCATCGTCGCCTACTTCGCGCAGGAGACGCTGAGCCAGCGCTTGCGCCGCCGCCCGGTGGCGCGTGCCATCAGCCGCACGTTCTCGCTGCAGGCCTGGGCGCTGGGCGCCGCGGTGGGCGGGCTGACGGGAGGGCTGCTGTTCTGGATCACGCCGTTCAAGCTGCCGCAGGCCATCCTGATCGCCACCATCGCCGCGGCCGCCGGCAACATCGGCGAGTTCGTGATGCGGGCGCTGAAGAAGGACGCAGGCGTCGCCTGGTGGGGCAACCGGGCCTCGGTCACCGGCGCGGTCGGCCTGCTGGACCGCATCGCACCGCTGGCCTTCGGCGCGCCGGTGTTCTTCCATTCGGTGCGCTGGTACTTCAAGCTCACGCCATGAGTGTTCCTGTTCGGGTGCTGGGCATCGACCCCGGCTTGCAGTGCACCGGTTTCGGCGTGGTCGAGATCGAGGGCAGCACGCTGCACTACGTGGCCAGCGGCACGATCCGCACGACCTCCGGCGTCGCGCTGGGTGACCTGCCGAACCGGCTGAAGATCATCTTCGACGGCGTGCGCGAGGTGGCCGAGCGCTACCAGCCCACGCAGGCCTCGTGCGAGATCGTGTTCGTCAACGTCAACCCGCAGAGCACCCTGCTGCTGGGCCAGGCCCGCGGCGCGGCGCTGACGGCGCTGGTCACCGCCGGGCTGCCGGTGGCCGAGTACACGGCACTGCAGATGAAGAAGTCGGTTGTCGGACACGGCCATGCGCGCAAGGAGCAGATCCAGGAAATGGTGATGCGGCTGCTGCGCCTGCCCGGCCTGCCCGGCAAGGACGCGGCCGACGCGCTGGGCCTGGCCATCACCCACGCCCACGCCGGCGGCTCGTTCGCCGCGATGGCCCAGGCCACCGACCTGAAGCGCCGCACCCACGCGCAATTCAAGGGCGGCCGCACCTACTGATCCGGTCACGCCGCGCAATGCGGCATGACGCCGGCCGCATGAACCGCTGCACGGCTTTCAGGTCCCAACCCCACAGCATGACGCCGCATGCTTCAGCACAGCATGCGGCATCACCGTCTGTGCGCCGTAGCTCATAAACTTGCCCGCGAAACCCGAATTCGCTGCCGCTTTGTTGCCAGCATATGCCGCCCCATGCTGAATTGGCGATATTCAATGCCTCTCGCGTGAATCTATATTGCCAGTCACGCCATATTCTTACTTCGTGAATATCAGTGAACGGCAATCGAATTGGCGGGTGAATCTCGAATTGCTCGCCAAAACCCGGCCGGCGCGGCTGCCTAGCATTCACTTCACCAGCACAGGCATCCCTTGGTGCGACAACCGCCTCCCGGCGGACCTGCGCTGCATTCGCCCGCAATTCCCTCGACATCTCCTCCGGAGCCTCGCCATGAGCAGCATCAGCGCCTTGTCCTCGAATATGGCCAATCCTGGCATCGCCAGCACCCAGAAGAAACCCCTGGGTGCTTTCGAAGTCAATTCAAAACAATATGGCCCGGTGGTGGCCACCGCGATGGGCGTGGCCCAGGCCACAGGTGAAGCCGCCCATGCGGGCGTGTCGTTCAGCGCCGAAGCGCTGAAGCGCCTGCACGACGCTGGCGACGCACTCGCCGACGCGGCCGGTGCCGCCTGGGACGGCACCGTGGCCAGCGTGCACGACCTGGCACAGGGCATCGAGCAGGGCCTGTCAGACGGCTATCACAGCGTGATGGACGAGGCCAGCGAGATCGGCAGCGACATCCAGGACGCCGTGCAACAGGCCTATGCCTGGGGCCAGTCGGTCGAACACAGCGTGGCCGACGCCGCCAGTTCGGTCACGCACTCGGTGGAGGATGCCGCCTCGGCCGTGACCGACACGCTGGGCGACATGGTCGACGGCGCGGCCAGCTACGTGGCCATGGGCCTGTCGGTGCTCAGGGCGTGAGCGCCCGCAGCCCGCATTGACCGGACCGATGCCATGCGACTGATTGCCTCTTCGTTGTCTGCGGCCACCCTGGTGTTGTCGCAGACCGGCTGTTCGCTGTTCAGCCCGGTGCCGCTGTGGGAACTGGCCAAGGCCGGTGGCACCGTGGCCAGCATGGCCCTGCCCTATGGCGAGCCCAAGGCCAGCGACACGGTCTACCACCTGCACCCGCGATTCCACACGCTGTGCATCGCCTTCAACCCCGACACGCCAGCCCAGGGCCTGGTGCCGGCGCTGCAGGCCGAGCTGCGGCTGCACCAGATCGAGACCCGCGTTTACGAAGGCGTGCTGCCCGAGCGCTGCAGCGTCTCGCTGGCCTATGAGGCCGCCATCGGCTGGGAAGTGCCGCCGCTGGGTGGCGGCTACCAGGCCTACCTCAGCACGCTGGCGCTCACCTTGCGCGACGCCGACGGTGCCGTGCTCTCCAGCAGCCGCTATGAGGTGGACAACGGCCTCGGCTGGGGCAAGTGGCGCAGCACGCGCAGCAAGGTGGCCCCGGTCGTCAGCGCCCTGGTCACCGGCTTCGAAAACTGAACGCCATCTTGCTGATGGATCCCCCGCCCCAGGAGCCTCTTCGATGAACACCCCCATCGTCCTCAGTGAATCCACCACGTTGAGACTGCTGTGCCTGCTGTGCTGGTCCTGCGGCGCGCTGCTGGTGCTGCTGTTCAGCGGCTGCGCCAGCGCGCCCGACAGCACCGTGCCGGGCCCGCTGGCCGCCGCGCCGCTGCCCCGCCCGGCCAACGTGGAGCGCGCCCGCACCGGCGCCATCTACCAGGCCGGCATGTCGGCCGACACGCTCTACACCCGCGACAAGAAGCCGCACCAGATCGGCGACACGCTGAAGGTCGAGATTGCCGAGAGCCTGAGCGCCAGCCACAAGGCCAGCACGACCACCAGCGGCGACCGGGCCATGGCCTCCAAGGGCCCGGGCAGCAACTCGGGCAACAAGCTGCTGTCGTCCATCATGAACCAGGACGCCAGCGCCGCCGGCAGCAACAGCTTCAAGGGCGACGGCAGCACCGACAACAGCAGCAAGTTCAGCGCGCAGGTGGCCGCCACCGTGATCAACGTGCTGCCCAACGGCAACCTGGTGGTGGCCGGCGACCGCAGCATCGCGCTGAACGGCGGGGTCAGCGTGCTGCGCTTCTCCGGCATCGTGAACCCGCGCGACATCAAGGCCGGCAACGTCGTGGCCTCGTCGGATGCGGTGAATGCCAAGGTCGAGGTGGTGGGCCGCGGCGAGGTGTCGGACGCGGCGCAGCGCAGCTGGATCCAGCGCGTGCTGAGCGACAGCCTGTCGTTCTGGTAGTCCATCACGGTGGAGGCCTCGATGTCGTTTTGTGTCACCAAGGTTCATGGGCCAGCAACACTGCATCAAGCCAGCGAAGCAATCATGGCGCCGTGTGCCCTTCCCCTTGCATCGCCCTCCATGTACAGCAGCTCCCGCCCCGCCCATTTGTTCGTGGTTGAAGACGACCCGGAGCTGCGTGACATGCTGCAGCTCTATTTCCAGCGCCAGGGCCAGCAGGTCACCGCGCTGGGCAGCGCCGAGGAGCTGCTGGCGCGGCTTCGCCACGAGCCTTCGCCGCGGCCCGACCTGGTGGTGCTGGATGTGGGACTGCCGGGCATGAGCGGCCTGCAGGCCTGCCAGCGCCTGCGTGCCGAGGGCGATCGCCTGCCCATCATCCTGCTGACCGCCAGCACCGAGGAGGTGGACCGCATCCTCGGCCTGGAGATGGGCGCAGACGACTACCTCGGCAAGCCGTTTTCGGCGCGCGAGCTGCTGGCCCGCATCCGCGCGGTGCTGCGCCGCACCGATGCCGGGCCACCGCCGGCCTCAGCACCCGACCGGCAGATGTCCATCGGCGCCTACCGCTTCTCGCCGGCCCAGCGCAGCCTGCAGCGCGGCGACGAGGTGCGGGTGCTCAACACCGTCGAATACGCGCTGCTGCACACGCTCACGCGCCACGCCGGCAGCACCGTCTCGCGCGAGCAGCTGCTGGCCGCCTCGCACAGCAGCCAGGACGCGGTGCTGCTGCGCGCCATCGACGCGGCCATCATGCGGCTGCGCAAGCTGATCGAGCCGGACCCGGCCGCGCCGCGCTTCATCCAGACGGTGCGTGGGCATGGCTACATGTTCGTGCCGCACACGGGGGAGACCCTCACCGCCCCTGAAGCCCCCATCCCGTTGCAGCCGGCGTGAGTGCCACGCCGGCCGCCCCACCGTCCCCGCGCGCGGGACCGGCTTCAGGGCCTGCTGGCGCCAGGTCACTGGGCGCCAGCTTCTCCATCGTGCACCGGCTGATCGGCTTGGCCGTGGCCGTGGGGCTGCTGTCGCTGGCCCTCAATGGCGCGTTGATCTTTCGCGCCATCGACCCGTTGGGCGAGGACCTGACCGAGGCCCTGCATCGCCAGATCGCGACGGCTCGGCTGACGCTCCAGCGCGCCCCGGCCGATCAGCGCCAGGCGCTGGCCGAAGAACTCCAAGCGCTGGGCCTGCATTTGCGCCGGGCGCCTCCTCCCGTCCCGCAAAGCCCCGGCGAGCCGCTGATGGCCCGCCTGCAGGCCCTCCTGGGGCCAGAGGTGCGGCTGACGCGGCAAGCGGCGCCTGATGCAAGTGCTGATGCCACAACCCATCTGCAGGCCTCTTTCCAGGTGAACGGAGAAGACTGGCAATTGCTGCTGCCCACCCACACGCCACCGCCAGGCGGCCCGCTGCTGCCCTTGCTGGCCGCCTTGGCGGCGGTAGGCCTCGCGGCAGCCCTGACCCTGGTGCTGGGCATCCGCCTGATCACCCGGCCCATTGCCCGCATTGCCGACGCGATGGCCGAGCGGGCTGGGGCGCTGCGTCCGCTGGAAGCGCCGCCTGCAGCCGGCCGCGAGCTGCAACCGCTGATCAGCGGCTTCAACCGGCTGGTGGCGGCGCTGATGCAGGCCCAGGCCAGCCGACGCCAGTTGCTGGCCGGTCTCTCCCACGACCTGCGCACACCGCTGGCGCGGCTGCGCCTGCGGGTGGATGTCGAATGCCCCGCCGCCGTGGCCGAGCGCATGGCACCGGACTTTGACGCGGTCGAGCGCTTTGTCGGCCAGTTCCTGGGTTTCGCCCGCGGCGGCGCCGAGATCAGCCTGGGCCAGCCCCGGCCCCTGGCCGCGCAGCTGCATGCGCTGGCCACGCAGTACGCAGCACAAGGTGTTCAGCTGCAGATCGAGGACAGCGCAGCTGCCGAGCGCACCGGCTACCCCGACCTCGCCATCCAGCGCCTGCTGGGCAATCTGGTGGACAACGCGCTGGCCCATGGCCGGCCGCCGGTGCGCATCGTCGCGGAGGGCGATGCGGACGAATGCAGGCTGTGGGTGCGGGATGCCGGCCCCGGCCTGCCGCCTGCAGGCTTGAGCGAAGCGCTGCAGCCCTTTGTGCGCCTGGGCCCTGGCAACGGGCTTGGTGGCCATGCAGGACTGGGCCTGGCCATCGTCGCGCAGCTCAGCGCGCAGCTGGGCGGGCGAGTGACGCAACAGCCCTTCGACGGCCAAGGCCACGCCCTGGGCGTGGCCCTGCCTCGCCAGCGCAGCTGAGCCGCACCCGGCGAACGGGGGAAGGGTCTACTGCCCTTCGTCCACCAGCGAGAGGTAGACCAGGGTCTGGTTGAGCAGTTGGTAGGCAATCTCGCCGAAGGTGGCCGGGCCCTGTACGCTGACGGTCTTCCCCTCCAGGCCGCCGTAGGCATAGTTCAGCACGCAATTGCAGCTGAACACCTGTTCGCCCGGGATCTGGTGGCTGGCCAGTGCCGAGGCAAACGCGCTCACATAGTTGCCCACCGGCCGCGCCGGCCGGTAGACCGTGCCGGGAAAGACCGGCGCATAAAACTCCACGCGCCGGGACTGGGCATCGAGCTTCTTGATGCACACGTTCACCAGCGCGCCGCAGTAGTCGGCCACCAAGGGCAGCTGGGTGTTGAAGCCACGCTCCACCATCCAATCGTGCAGGTTGTGGCTGCGACCATCGATGCGGCAATCGCCTGCTGAAAACCCGCCCTGCGTGAACTCGATGGCCGGCCCGGTTTCGGGCGAGACGGGGTTGACGATGTCCACATGCACCATCTTGTCAGCGGGCACTGGCACATGCATGGCCACCGCGCCATCCTCCAGCGCCAGGCCGGTGCTGCCGTCGAAGACCAGGGGCTTGACCCGGCCCAGGTCATCCAGATGCACGCCCGAGACCCAGCCCACCAGCGGGCGCAGGTACATCTCGGCGTAGCCCGGCGCCTCCTGTGCAAAGGCCTCGTGGGCGCTGCTGAAAGCCGGCATCACGATGAGCGTGAAGCCATGCTCGGGCCCGTCCGTGCAGACCCGCTCCAGGCTTTTGCGGTCGTAGCGCATGATGCGCGGGCCGCTGCCGGCGATGGGCAGCTCGGTGACGAAAAGTGCGTCTCGCGTGGTGGTGCCGCGCTCGGCCATGAAGTAGGGAATCGTGCCGCCTATCCAGGGGCCGCGCGGCAGGCGCCGCAGCAGCGCTTCGTCTGCTGCCATGCAGCAGGGGCGCCCCGCCCGGATCAGCTCTGTGGCCTGCGCCAGGCTCATCAGGCGGTGTTGCAAACTCGTCTTGGTGCTCATGCCGGGCCGATTCTTCAGTGAGCGCGCCAGTTGCGCAGTTGGGAAATCTCGTAGCCCAGCGCGCCTTGGTGGCGTGAGAAGTAACGATGGATCTCGACGAGCTTGAGCATGCGCACATCGCTGTCCTCGATGACGCGGATCTGCGAGCGCAGTTGGGTCAGCAGCAGGCGCAGGCCCAGGGCCCGTACATCGAGCGAGCACTCCCCCTCCAGCAGCGCCAGCCACAAAGGATCGGTGGCGTCCGGCAGCTCGAAGCCCTGCGCGGCGGAAGAACGCATGCCGGCGGCCGACACGGCCGCCGCCCGGGCCACTGGCGCGGCCACCGCGCGCTCCATCGCCGCCGGGACCTGCGCCGTCAGACCGGGCAGCTGCGCGATCTCATGGCGCAACACGGCCTGGCTGCGCAGGAAATAGCGATGCAGTTCCTGCGCAGCCTGGCGGTGCAGGTCCGCGTCGCCATGCAGCGCCGCCTCGCGCTGCAGCTTGGCCAGCAGCAGCCTCAGGCCCAGGGCCTTCACATCCAGGGACACGCGGCCCATCAGCAGCGCAGGCCACAGCGGCGAACCTTCCGCCGGCAGGCCGGAAGGCGCGGGCAGCGCAGTCGTGTTGCGGCCCTGGTCCAGCCGAAACTTGTGGCGCCACAGGTCCGCAAAGGGCAGCTTCAACAACACCGAAAGCTGCTCGGTGGTGGCGCCGGCCAGCAGCAAGTCCATGATGAGGCGCTGCAGGCCGCGCGTGTAGCCGGGCGCTTCTTCACCCGTCCAGGCGGTGGCAGGCAGGGCGTCGCCATCACGCAAGCCCACCTGCACGCGGCAGCGCCATCCGGCCAGGGTCACATGCTCCCAGCGCAACTGCCGCCGCACGGGGACCACGGCGCGCCGGCTAAACAGCCCCGGGTGAGGCGGTGGCCGCTCGATGTGAACGGTGACGGTTTGCGTGCCGCTGCTGCGCTGCACGTCCATCACTTTCCAGGGCGCGTCCACGCCCAGGAGTTCGGCCATCAGCGGTCGATCATCGTCCTTCATCGGTGAGTCCCCCCTCGCACCTGGCTTCAGGCTTGGTCAAAACATTGTGGGATGGGCGCGGGTCAGCAACAACGGGGCCGACCCTGAATAGGCGACACGGCCGGGCGGTTTTGCACACAATCGGCGGGGCGCGACATGCCACCCCGGCCTTGGCGCCGTGGCTGGCCCAACCCCTGCGCAAGGCATCAAATGGCATTGAGTTACGCTTAACGTCAGGTCAATTGCTCCTCCGAACGGGACACTCCATATGGGACACCTCATCGAATTCAAGCGCGCCGATGGCCGCAGCGCCAAGGCCTATTGCGCCGAAGCGCCAGAGCCCGTGGCCTCGGTGGTGGTGATCCAGGAGTGGTGGGGCATCAACGACCAGATCCGCGGCGTGGCCGACAGGCTGGCCGCTGCCGGCTTCACTGCGCTGGTGCCCGATCTCTACAAGGGAAAAAGCACCGTGGAGCAGGAAGAGGCCCACCACTTGATGACCGGGCTGGACTTCGGCGACGCGGCAGCGAACGACGTGCGCGGTGCGGTGCAACACCTCAAGGCCCAGGGCCTGGGCAGCGGCAAGGTCGGGGTCACCGGCTACTGCATGGGCGGTGCGCTGAGCCTGCTGTCCATGGTGATGGCACCCGAGGCGGATGCGGCCGTGGTCTGGTACGGCTATCCGCCGCTGGAATTCATCGACGCCAGCAAGATCGGCGCTCGCCCCTTGATGGCCCACTGGGCCACCCAGGACCAGGCCTTCGCGCTGAGCGGCGTCGACGCCCTGGAGGCCAAGCTGAAAGAGGCCCAGGTGCCATACGAAGGCTACCGCTACCTGGCGCAGCACGCCTTCGCCAACGAGACCGCCGTAGGCCCCGGCCGAATCGCCATGACCCAATACGACGCCGCCTGGGCCCAACTGGCATGGGACCGCACCCTGCGCTTCTTTGGACAGCAGCTTGGCTGATGTGCAGGCGGGATCACATACCCAATACCCTATAGGATTTTCGATGCCTCATCCCATCACCACCGAATGGCTGGACGTCGACAGCCCGGACGGCCGCTTCGGCGCCTACCTGGCACTGCCACCCGGCGGCAGTGGCCCGGGCCTCTTGTTGCTGCAGGAGATCTTCGGCGTGAACCCGCACATCCGCAGCGTGGCCGAGCAGTACGCGCAGGACGGCTTCGTGGTGCTGGCGCCGGACCTGTTCTGGCGCCACGCGCCACGGGTCGAGCTGGGCTATGACGGCGACGACGCCAAGCGGGCCTACGAGCTGATGGGCACTGTCAAGTCCGACCAGGTGCTGGGCGACATGAAGGCCACGTTGGGCGTGCTGAAGGGTCGCGCCGAGTGCAGCGGCAAGGTCGGCGCGATCGGCTATTGCATGGGCGGCCGGCTGGCCTTCAGCGCCGCGGCGATGATGCCGGTCGACGCGGCGGTCGCCTACTACGGCGGCGGCATCCAGAACCAGCTCGCGCTGGCGCCGCAGGTGCGCTGCCCCATGCAGTTCCACTACGGTGAGCAGGACGACCACATTCCGCTCAGTGCGGTGGAGCAGGTGCGCGGCGCCATGGCCGACCACAAGGGCACCGAGTTCCACGTCTACCCCGGCGCCGGCCACGGCTTCAACTGCTGGGCCCGCGGCAGCTACCACCCGCGCAGCGCCACGCTGGCCCACGGGCGCAGCCTGGCCTTCCTGGCCCAGCACCTGTACTGAGGTTTCCGAACCGCAAAAAGAAAACCCGGCCAGGTGCGCTGCACCTGCCGGGTTTTTTCATGCGGCGCCCACCGGGCGCCTGGCTTTACTTCGCCGCCGAAGCCGTCTGCTCGCTGGCCCGCTCTTCGCCGCCCAGCGCCTTGTACAGCGCCACGCGGTTCAACAGTTCGGACAGCCGGTACTGCACCAGCGCCTGCTCGGCCGCGGCGCGTGTGCGCTCGGCGTCCTGCAGTTCCAGCAGGCTGGCAGCGCCGGCGTCCAGCTTCATCCTGGTCAGCCGGGTGCGTTCGCGCTCGGCGTCCAGGAAGAGTTGCTGGGCTTCAACCTGTCGGTGCCATTCGCTCTGGCCGTTCAGCGCGTCGGCAGCTTCCTTGAACGCGGTCTGAACCGCCTTCTCGTACTGCGCCACCGCAATGTCGCGGTTCACCTCGGCAACCTTGACATTGGCCTGGTTGCGGCCGGCATCGAACAGCGTCAGCGCCGCCTGCGCGGTGAAAGTCCAGGCCTTGGTGGCGCTGTCGAACAGGTTGGACAGCGAGTCGCTCACGCCCCCGAAACTGCCGCTGAGCAGGATCTTCGGGAAGTAGGCGGCACGCGCCGCGCCGATGTTGGCGTTGGCCGAGCGCAGCGCCTGCTCGGCCTGGATCAGGTCCGGCCGGGCCAGCAGCAGCTCGGACGACGCGGCGCCCGGCACGTCCGCCAGCCACTCGCCGGTGGCCAGGGTCGCGGTGTTGGCCACGGTCGCGGCGGTGGACAGCGGTGCCGGGCCGGGCAGCAGGTTGGCCGGCAGCGCGGCGCCCACGGCCAGGTTCAGCGCGGTCTCGTCCTGGTTGCGCAGGCGCTGGTACTGGGCCAGCGTGGCCTTGGCCTGGGCGGCCAGCGACTGGGCGGCGCGCAGGTCCAGGTCCGAAGCGGCGCCAACCTGGGCCCGCAGGCTGGTCAGCTTCAGCGTGTCCTCGCGCGATGCCAGGGTCTGGCGTGCCAGCGTGAGCTGCTCTTCGTCGGCAGCCAGCGTGAGCCAGGCACTGATGACCTGCGTGACCAGCGACAGCCGGGCCGCGCGGCCACCGGCTTCGGTAGCCAGCAGCGTCGCGTTGGCGGCGTCGGAGTTGCTGCGGATGCGGCCGAACAGGTCAAGCTCGTAGCTGCTGACGGCCAGGCCGCCGGTCACCGTGGTGGCCTGCACGCCGCTGCTGTTGGGCGCACGCTCGTACTGCAGCGCGCCGCTGACGGTGGGCAGGAAGTCGGCGTCGGTGATGCGCAGCTGGGCGCGGCTGCGCTCGACCTGCAGCATCGCCACGCGCAGGTCTCGGTTGGCGGCCAGCGCGCGCTCGACGACCTGGCGCAGCCGGTCGTCGCGCACCAGGTCATGCCAGGCCGGCAGCGCCAGCGGGGCAGACGGATCCGCCCCGCCGGGCAGCGTGGCCGGCACCGGCAGCGCCGGACGCTGCAGCTCGGGGGTCAGGTTGATGCAGCCGGCCAGCAAGAGGCTCGCGACCAGCGGCAGCGCGGAAAAGGCGAAACGATGGCGGCGCATCAACGGCCCTCCTGCTTGTCGGTGATCGCGGCAACGGCCGCGGGGTCGGCGTGCGAACTCGAGATGACGGCGCCATGGTGGCGCAGTTCATGGCCGCCCTTGAAGATGCGGCGCACGACGACGAAGAACACCGGCACCAGCAGCACAGCGAGCACCGTGGCGGTGATCATGCCGCCGATCACGCCGGTGCCGATGGCACGCTGGCTGGCCGAGCCGGCACCGCTGGCAATCGCCAGTGGCAGCACGCCGAGGATGAAGGCGAACGAGGTCATGATGATCGGACGGAAGCGCAAATGGCAGGCCTCCAGCGTGGCCGCCAGCAGGCTCTTGCCCTCGGCCTGCAGGTCCTTGGCGAACTCGATGATCAGGATCGCGTTTTTCGCCGACAGCCCGATGATGGTGATCAGGCCGACCTTGAAGTACACGTCATTGGGCATGTCGCGCAACCACACACCCGACAGCGAGCCCAGCACGCCCAGCGGCACGACCAGCAGCACGGCCACTGGAATGCTCCAGCTTTCGTACAGCGCCGACAGGCACAGGAAAACCGCCAGCATCGAGAACGCCAGCAGGATGGTGGCCTGCGAACCCGAGAGCTTTTCTTCGCGCGACTGGCCGGTCCACTCGAAGCCGAAGCCGGCCGGCA
Source organism: Ideonella azotifigens (assembly GCF_021043325.1). Classification (NCBI taxonomy): domain Bacteria; kingdom Pseudomonadati; phylum Pseudomonadota; class Betaproteobacteria; order Burkholderiales; family Sphaerotilaceae; genus Ideonella; species Ideonella azotifigens. The sequence continues at coordinate 95,045 of NZ_JAJNKD010000014.1, read as the reverse complement.
ACTGGCCCGCGAGCTTTTCCATCTCGTCCATCGCCGCACCGGTGGAATAACCCGGTGCCGCGTCACCACTGATCTTCATCGCCGGGTAGCCGTTGTAGCGCACGGTCTGGATCGGGCCGTTGACCCAGCGGGTCGACGTGAACGCGGACAGCGGGACTTGCTGGCCCTTGCTGTTGGGCACGTAGAGCTTGAGCACGTCTTCCGGCGTCATGCGCGCGCTGGCCTCGGCCTGCACCACCACGCGTTGCAGCCGGCCGGCGTTCGGGAAGTCGTTCACATAGCTGGAGCCCAGCGCGGTCGACAGCACGGTGCTGATGCTGTCGAAGGTCACGCCCAGCGCCGCGGCGCGTTCGCGGTCCACGTCAAGCTGCAGCTGCGGCGCGTCTTCCAGGCCGTCTGGCCGCACGCCCGCCAGGATCTTGTTCTGCGAGGCCATGCCCAGCAACTGGTTGCGAGCGTTCAGCAGCGCCGTGTGGCCCTGGCCGGTGCGGTCCTGCAGCCGGAAGCTGAAGCCGGTCGCGGTGCCAAGTTCAGGGATGGCCGGCGGCGACAGCGGGAAGATGAACGCATCACGGATGCCCATCAGCGCACCGAAGGCACGGCCAGCCAGCGCCTGCGCGCTGTGCTCCTTGCCCTTGCGTTCGTCCCAGGGCTTGAGCGGCACGAAAGCCAGCGCAGCGTTCTGGCCGGAACCCGAGAAGCTGAAGCCCAGCACGCCCACGACCTTGTCCACTTCGGGCTGCGACAGGAAGAATCCTTCGACCTGCTTCATCACCGCCTCGGTGCGCGACAGCGCCGCGCCGGGCGGCAGCTGCACGTTGACGATCAGGTAGCCCTGGTCTTCATTGGGCAGGAAGGACGTGGGCAGGCGGGTGTACATCAGGCCCACGGCACCAAGGATCACCGCATAGATGACCAGGAAGCGGCCTGCGCGCGGCAGGATGCGCGCAACCAGCGACTCGTAGTTTTTGGTGGTGCGCTTGAAGCCACGGTTGAACCAGCCGAAGAAGCCCTTCTTCTCGTGGTGGTCGTGCGGCACCGGCTTGAGCAGCGTGGCACACAGCGCTGGCGTCAGGGTCAGCGCCATCGTCGCCGAGAACAGGATGGACGCCACCATCGCCAGCGAGAACTGGCGGTAGATGTTGCCCACCGAGCCACTGAAGAAGGCCATCGGCACGAAGACCGAGACCAGCACCACGGTGATGCCGATGATGGCGCCGGTGATCTGGCCCATGGCTTTGACCGTCGCGTCACGCGGCGACAGGCCTTCCTCGGCCATCAGCCGCTCGACGTTCTCGACGACCACGATCGCATCGTCGACCAGGATGCCGATGGCCAGCACCATGCCGAACAGCGTCAGCACGTTGATCGAGAAGCCCAGCGCCAGCATCACCGCGAAGGTGCCGGTCAGGGCCACCGGCACGACGATGGTCGGAATGATGGTGTAGCGGATGTTCTGCAGGAACACCAGCATCACGATGAACACCAGCACGATGGCTTCGGCCAGCGTCTTGACCACTTCCTCGATCGAGATCTTGACGAACTTCGAGCTGTCGTACGGCACGTCGTAGCTCACGCCTTCGGGCATGAACTTCTGCAGCTCGACCATGCGGGCCTTGATCGCGGTGGCCGTGGCCAGCGCGTTGCCGCCCGGCGACTGCTGGATGCCGACGCCGGTCGCCGTCACGCCATTCAGGCGCGAGGAGCTGGCATAGCTCTGGCCGCCCAGTTCCATGCGCGCCACGTCCTTCAGGCGCACGGTCGAACCGTCGGCGTTGGCGCGCAGCATGATCTGGCCGAACTGCTCGATGGAAGCCAGCTGGCCGTTGACGTTGATGGACGCGAACAGTGTCTGGTCCGCCACGGTCGGCAAGGCGCCGATGCTGCCGGCCGAAACCTGCAGGTTCTGCGCGCGGATCGCGTTGTTGACATCCGCCGCCGACAGGCCGAAGCCGACCAGCTTGGCCGGGTCGATCCACACGCGCATTGCACGCTCGGTGCCGAACAGCTGGGCCTGGCCGACGCCCTGCACCCGCAGCAGCTCGGGCACGATGTTGCGGGCCGCGTAATCGCCCAGCGCCACCGGGTCATAGGCCGGGTTCTTGGACGTCAGCATCACGAACAGCAGGAAGTTCGAGCGCGCCTTGTCGACGCGCACGCCCTGCTGCGTGACCGCGCTGGGCAGACGCGGCGTGGCGCGGCTCAGGCGGTTCTGCACTTCGATCTGGGCAATGGACACGTCCGTGCCCGGCTCGAAGGTGACGGTGATGGTGCCGGCGCCGGTGGCTTCAGCGCTGGACTCCATGTAGATCATGCCCGGCGCGCCATTGAGCTCCTGCTCGATGACGGTCAGCACGCTGTCTTCCAGCACCTGGGCCGAAGCGCCGGGATAGGCGGCCGAAATGACGATGGACGGAGGGGCCACCGTGGGGTACTGGGCGACCGGCAGCCGGGTGATGGCTGCCGCGCCGATGACCACGATGAACAAGGCGAGGACCCACGCGAAGATGGGTCGGTCGATGAAGAAGCGGGAATTCATGCGCTGGGCACTCCGCTCAATGGCTTGCAGCCGAGGCGGCCGGCGCGGCACCGGATGCCGCTGGTGCCGCCGGGGCGCCGGAGGCTGCGCCCGCTGGCGTCCACGGCACGGGGCTCACGGGTGTCTTGGGGCGGATCTTCTGGAAGCCGTCAACGACGACTTGCTCACCAGCCTTCAGGCCGCTCAGCACCACCCATTGGTTGCCATGCGTGCCGCTCAGCTGCACCGGGCGCGGCTCGGTCTGCTTCTCGGCATTGACCACCAGCACGGTGTCGCCGGCAGTGCCGCGGGTCACCGCCTGCTGCGGCACCAGGATGGCGGCATCGCTGCGCGCCTGCTCGATGCGGACTTTCACATACAAGCCTGGCAGCAGCTCACCCTTGGGATTGGGCAGCTCGGCGCGCAGCGTAACCTGGCCGGAGGTCGGGTCCACCGTCAGGTCGCTGAACAGCAGCTTGCCGGGCAGCGGGTACTCGCTGCCGTCGTCCAGCAGCACCTTGATCTTGGTGCTGCTGCTGGACTGCAGCTTGCCGGCCTCCATCGCGCGCTTCAGGCGCAGCGCCTCGGTGGCCGACTGGGTGAAGTTGACGTAGAGCGAGTCGATCTGCTGCACCGTGGCCAGCAGCGTGGCTTCGGTGGCGCTGACCAGCGCGCCTTCGGTGACCTCGGCGCGGCCGATGCGGCCGGTGATGGGCGAGATCACCGCAGCGTAGTCCACATTCAGCCTGGCCTGCGTCACGCCGGCCTTGGCGGCGGCCAGATCGGCAACGGCCTGCTTCTGCGCTGCCTGCGCAGCAACCCAGTCCTGCTGGCTGATGGCGCGGGCGTCGGCCAGCGGCTTGTAGCGGTCGTAGGTGGCCTGGGCGTTGGCCAGCGCGGCATCGGCACGGGCCTGCGTTGCGGCAGCGCTGTCCAGCTGGGCGCGATAAGGCGCGGCATCGATCGCAAACAGACTCTGGCCGGCCTTGACCACGCTGCCTTCGGTGAACAGCCGCTTCTGCACCACCCCTGTGACTCGCGCACGGACCTGGGCGGTGCGCACCGCCTCCAGCCGACCTGGCAACTCGGTCGCGAGTTCGATCGAGGCCGGCTGCACGGTGATCACACCCACTTGCGGCGGCGGCATCTGGCCGCCGGCATGGGCCGCATCACCGCTTTGACCGCAGGCTGCCAGCGACAGCAGCACCAGCGCAGTGGAGCCCAACGACACCAACGGCCACGCGGCCTGGGGTGCCAAGCGCCAGGCCTTGCTCAGCGTGCACGGAGACGAAACCTCATCGAGAGAAGCGGAGGGCGTGTGGGCCATGAAAGTCCTTCTGGATGAACGCAAGCAAATCCCCTCCACCAGCTGGCAACGCCAATGGAAGGGATTTGTCTGAAATAGAGTGAAACGAGTTTACATACAAACTAGAATGTATGTCCAATCACCGGGTTTATACGGGGTCTTTCAAACATGGTACGGCGCACCAAGGCAGACGCGCAGATCACCCGCAATCAGATCCTGGATGCTGCCGAGCAAGTGTTTCAGGACCGCGGCGTGGCCCGCACCTCCTTGCAGGACGTGGCGGCGGCCGCTGGCGTGACCCGCGGCGCGATCTACTGGCACTTCAAGGACAAGGCCGAGCTCTTCAGCGCAATGATGGAGCGTGTGACCCTGCCCTGGGAAACGCCGCTGGAGATGCCCTGGGCGGTGGCCATGGGCTTGCGCGCGGGCGACACCATCAGCGAGCTGCGCGGCATGATCTTGATGCCGCTGCACGCCGTCGTGCATGACGAGCACGGCCGCCGGGTCTTCACGATCGCGATGCACGCCACCGAGTACAACGCCGAGGACATGGCACCGGTGCGCGAGCGCAAGGAAGCCAGCCTCAATGCCTTCCTGGACCGGCTCGAAGCCACCTTGCAACGCGGCATGGCCAAGGGCCAGATCAAGACGCCGCTGGACACCCGCACCATCGCGCTGGGCTTGCTGGCCCTGATGGACGGCCTGCTGCGCCAGTGGACGCGCAACCCGGCGGCGTTTGCGCTGATCGAGGTCGGCGACGCGTCGGTGCAGCAGTTCCTGTCCGGCCTTGCGCTGCCGGCTACAGCAGCACCGTCATCCGCTCCAGCACCAGCACTGCCGCAAAACCCAGCAGCGCCACCAGCGTCCACTTGATGATGAGGATGGACCGCCGACGCCAGATCGGGCGGCCGGTGGCAACGAAGACGGCGAAGCACAACAGGCCAGCGACCAGCAGCAGGCCGACGATCAGACGGAAAAGCAGCATCTTTTCTTGACTACCAGGCTGGAGCAAGCTGGGCAAAGCCTGCCGGCGCCCGGGTTTCGTCCTCGAAGCTGACGTACTCAAACGCCGTCTCGTCGGCCAGCAGTTTGCGCAGCAGCTTGTTGTTCAGCGCATGGCCGCCGCGGAACGAGGTGTAGGCCGCCAGCAGCGGTGCGCCGGCCACGTACAGGTCGCCAATCGCATCGAGGATCTTGTGCTTGGCGAATTCGTCGTCGTAACGCAGACCGTCGCTGTTGAGCACACGGTAGTCGTCGATGACGATGGCGTTGTCCATGCTGCCGCCCAGCGTCAGGCCGCGCGCGCGCATCGCCTCCACGTCCTTGGTGAAGCCGAAGGTGCGGGCGCGGGCGATCTCCTGCTTGTAGCGGCCCGAGCCCATGTCGAAGCTGACCTGCTGGCCGGTGGCATCCACCGCAGGGTGGCCAAAATCGATCTCGAAGGTCAGCTTGAAGCCGTGGTACGGCTCCAGCCGGGCCCACATCAGCCGCGCGCCCTCGCCTTCGCGGATCTCCACCGCCTTCCTGACCTTCAGGAAGCGCTTGGGCGCGTTCTGCAGTTCGATGCCGGCGCTCTGCAACAGGAACACAAACGCGGCCGAAGAGCCGTCGAGGATGGGCACCTCGTCGGCCGTGATGTCGACATAAAGATTGTCCAGCCCCAGGCCGGCGCAGGCCGACATCAGGTGCTCGATGGTCTGGACCTTGGGCGCGCCCGGATCACCGCCGGGCGAGATGGTCGAGGCCATGCGGGTGTCGCTGACCGAGCCGGGCCGCACGGGGATGTCGACCGGCTGCGGCAGGTCGACCCGGCGAAAGACGATGCCGGTGTTGGGCGCCGCCGGCCTAAGCGTCAGCTCGACCTTCTGGCCGCTGTGCAGCCCGACGCCAACGGCGCGGGTGAGGGACTTCAGGGTGCGTTGCTTGAGCATGGCGACGGGCTTGGCAAGGTGCATCGCGGACTGCGGCGCAGCCCTGGATTGTCCGTCAAGCGGCCAAATCCCGCTGTAAAGGAAGGTGCAGCCTGACACGGGTGCCGCGGCCCGGTGCGCTGTCGATGTGCACCTCGCCGCCCAGCCTGGCGGCGCGCTGGGCCAGGTGGCGCAGGCCACGGCCGCGCGGCGCTTCTTCGGTGTCGAAACCGCAGCCGTCGTCCTCGATCAGCACCTCCACCCTGTCGCCCAGCTGCAGCGTGGCAATGCGGATGTGCTGGGCCCCGGCGTGCTTGAGCACATTGGTCAGCACTTCCTGCACCGCGCGCAGGATCTGCAGCGCATCCGGCGGGTACAGCCAGTTCAGCGGCGGCAGGTCGTCGACCTCCCAGGCCAGCTGCAGCCCGGCCGCTTCCAGCCGGCGGCCCAGGCGGTGGCGCAGCAACGCCAGCAAGGTGATCAGGTCGTGGCCAATCGGCTCCAGCGAGTCGATCACCAGCCGCAGATCGTCCACGCACTCGCGCAGCAGCAGGGCCACCGCCGGCGCCTCCAGCCGGCCCTGCTCGACCAGCACCAACGAGGACATCAATGTCGAGCCCAGGCCGTCGTGCATGTCGCGCATCAGGCGCTGGCGCTCCAGCAGCAGCGCCTGCTCGCGCTCGACCGCCCGCAGCTTCTCGTGGTTGGTGCGCAGCTCGGCCTCGCGCGTGGCCAGCTGCTGCTCCAGCATGGTGTTGGCCTGGGCCACCTGGTCCATCGCCATCGAGTAGCGGTGCTGCGCCGCATGCAGGAAGGCCAGGAACATCAGCAGCATCGCAAACGGCAGCAGGTAGACCGATTCCGGCGTGATCGCGCCCGAGACCAGCAGCAGGTCGTGCAGGCCGAACACATTCGTCACCCACAGCGCCAGCGTGATCAGCCGGAAGTCCCGCCCGCCGTCGTGCCAGGCCAGCCAGCCCATGGTCAGGCCCACGCCCAGCGCCACCATCGCATTGACCAGGTGGACCTGCGACACCGCCCGCAGCGGCGAGCCGGGCATGGCCAGCAAGGTGGCAATGACCACGAAGGCCACCAGCGCGCGCTCCAGGCCACGGTGGCGCCGCCGGTCGAAGCGGATCGCGAACATGTACATCAGCACCATGACCCACGACAGCGATGCGTTGCTCATCCACCAGAACCACTCCAGGCTGGTGTCACTCGTGGGGAACTGCACGTAGTAGTGCAGGTTGCGCAGTGTCCAGGCCACCGAGGTCAGCGCGAACAACAGGTAAGGCCGGTTGCCGCGCCGGCCCAGCCAGTAGATCAACGCCACCAAGCCGAGCGCGAGGAAGGTCAGGCTGGCCACCTGCGGCGCGGCCTGCTGCAACAGCAGCCGCAACTCCAGGCGCCGGGTCAGCAGCTCGCGCGGGCCGACATAGAGCCGGCTGAGCCGGTGCGAGCGCTCCGGCGCCCGCACGATACCCAGCGCCAGCGTCAATCGCGTACCCGGCGCCTGGGCGCCCAGGTCGACCCAGATCGGCCGGTTCCACTGCTCGCGCCAGCCGGCACTGCCGTCCCAACGCAACTGCCAGCGCGGCGCGGCGCTGACGGTCTCGCCGCCCAGCTCGCCGCCATGTTGCGCCAGCAGCACCGCGCCACCCGAGACGCGCGGCACATAGAGCACCATCGGCGTGCGCGCGCCGGTGCCGTCCGCAGGCAGGGCCGGCACGACCACCTGCACCCTGTACCACCAGACCGACAGGCTGCTGCCCGCAACCGAATCGCCCAGCGGCGCCTGCTTGAGCGCGGGCAGGCTGGCGGGCTGCCAGCCGGCGGCGTCTGGCGGCGGCAGGCTTTGCAGCAGCAGCCGCTCGCGCCCTTCGAACTGGGCCTCGGGCAAATCGGCAGGCAGGTCGGCCGGCAAGGCTTCACGGTGAAGCAGCGCCTTGTCCTGCATCGCATCGCGCAGCGGGCCTGGCGACGGCGCGGCGCCCACCGCCATCACCAGCAGCGCCACCGCACCGCCGAGCAAGAGCAGCACCGCGATCATCCCGACCACGGCCCACCAGGCCCGGCGTCGCCCCAAGGCGGGCGGCGCCGGCAGTGCGCTGTCAGTCACGCACCAGGCCCAGCTTGCGGGCCTCGTAGATCGCCTCGGTCTTGGAATGCACCTGCAGCTTGCGATAGCTGCGCTTGACGTAAGTCATCACCGTGTGCCGCGAAACATTCAGCATGCGGGCGATCTCTTCGAAATTGAAGCCCTTGGCGCTGAGTGTCAGCACCTGCCGCTCCTGCGGCGACAGCAAGGCGTCGTCGGCCGCGGTGGGCTGCGGCTCGGGTGCCAGGCGCAGCAGCAGCTGGCGCGCGATCACCGGGCTGATGGGGCTGCCGCCAGCACGCAGCGCACGGATCTGCTCGACCAGGTCCTCGGCCCGGCTGTCCTTCAGCAGATAGCCGGTCGCCCCGGCTTCCAGCGAGGCCATCACATGCGGTTCGTCGCCGAACACCGTGACGACCATCACATCGGTCTGCGGCAGGTGGTCGTGCGCGAAGCGGATCAACTCGATGCCGCTGCCGCTGGGCAGGCCCAGGTCGACCAGCAACACGTCCGGGCGCACGCCTTGCAGCAGCTGCAGGCCCTGCGGCAGGTCGGCAGCGGTGCCGGCCAGCAGCATGTCAGGCGCCTGGGCCACCATTGCGCTGAACGCGGCGCGGAAGCGTTCATCGTCCTCAACGATCACGACAGTCAATGCAGTCATGGTGCGCAGTGTAGGGACTCGCCGACGGCGTGCCGGTGCCCTGCGCCTTCGTCACTGCTTCAAGGGACAGTTTCCGACCCAGGCCTGTGCAGACCGCACGAAAAACGGGGCGTCCAAGCGCCCCGAAACATCACCGCAACTTCTACAACGACAACACCACCGCGCAGCCGCGGTGTCCCCCTCCCGGAGGGTGGCTCGGCGTACCCGCCGAGCCGGGTGCTCCATTCAATCGGCTTGCTTGCGCAGGAAGGCGGGGATTTCGATTTCGTCCATGCCGTTCGAGCTCAGCGCCTCGACCTTGGCTGCTGCCTGCGTGCGGCCAGTGCGCCAGACGCTGGGCGTGGCCAGGTGGCCGTAGTCGTGCGCCGCGGGCGCGGGCGCTGCACCGTGGCTCATGCCATGCGCCGCACCGGCCATGCCGGCCTGCATCGGCGTGTTCAGCAGCGGCAGGTTGTCGGTCCCGGTGCGCAGCACCGGCTGGGTCTGCACCACCGTCAGCGGCGCCTGCGCGCGGCGGGCCGAGGACAGGCCGGTGGCGATCACCGTGACGCGCAGCTGGTCGCCCAGGCTTTCGTCGTAGGCGGTGCCATAGATGATGTGGGCTTCATCGGCGGCGTAGCGCTTGATCGCGTTCATCGCGTTCTTGCTCTCGGAGAGCTTGAAGTTGTTGCGCGACGCAGCGATCAGCACCAGCACGCCGCGCGCGCCGGACAGGTCGATGCCTTCCAGCAGCGGGCAGGCGACCGCGGCTTCCGCCGCCTTGGTCGCGCGGTCCGGGCCGCTGGCAATGGCGGTGCCCATCATCGCCTTGCCCGGCTCGCTCATCACGGTCTTCACGTCTTCGAAGTCGACGTTGACCAGGCCGGGGATGTGGATGATGTCGCTGATGCCACCGACCGCGTTCTTCAGCACGTCGTTGGCATGCGCGAAGGCCTGGTCCTGCGTGACGTCGTCGCCCAGCACTTCCAGCAGCTTCTCGTTGAGCACCACGATCAGCGAGTCGACGTTGGCTTCCAGCTCGGCCACGCCGGCATCGGCCTGCTTGCAGCGCCGGCCGCCTTCGAAGTCGAAGGGCTTGGTGACCACGCCCACCGTCAGGATGCCCATTTCCTTGGCCACCCGCGCGATCACCGGCGCCGCGCCGGTGCCGGTGCCGCCGCCCATGCCGGCGGTGATGAACAGCATGTGCGCGCCGGTGATGGCCACGCGGATGCGGTCCTCGGCTTCTTCGGCCGCAGTCTTGCCCACGTCGGGCTTGGAGCCCGCGCCCAGGCCGGTCGAGCCCAGTTGCACCAGCTGCGCCGCGGCGCTGCGGTTGAGCGCCTGGGCATCGGTGTTGGCGCAGATGAATTCCACGCCTTGCACGCCCTGGGCAATCATGTGCTCGACGGCATTGCCGCCGCCGCCGCCCACGCCGATCACCTTGATCTGCGTGCCCTGGTCAAATTCTTCGATCATCTCGATGGCCATTGGAACCTCCTTCGTCGTCGCGTTGCAGTTGCCGTTATCTGAAAAAACCTGAATTCACTCAATCACTTCTGGTGAGGCTTCAAGCGAGCCTCTTGATCCGGGACCCACATCCCTAGAAGTTGCCCAGGAACCAGTCCCGGGCTTTCCCAAACATCGTCTTGACGGACCCCGCCTGCTGCGCGGCCTTGTGGCCGCGGGTGTGGGCGAGGCGTGCTTCTTCGAGCAAACCCATCACGGTGGCCGAGCGTGGGTTGGCCACCATGTCGAACAGCGCACCGGAGTAGGTCGGCAGGCCCTTGCGGACCGGCTTGAGGAAGATGTCCTCCCCCAGCTCGACCATGCCCGGCATCACCGCCGTGCCGCCGGTGATCACGATGCCCGACGAGAGCAACTCCTCGTAGCCGGACTCGCGGATCACCTGGTGCACCAGCGAAAAAATCTCTTCGACCCGCGGCTCGATCACGCCGGCCAGCGCCTGGCGCGACAGCATGCGCGGCACGCGGTCGCCCAGGCCCGGCACTTCGAGCTGCTCGCTCGGGTCGGCCAGCAGCTGCTTGGCCACGCCGTATTCGACCTTGATCTCTTCCGCATCCTTGGTGGGCGTGCGCAGCGCCATCGCGATGTCGCTGGTGATCAGGTCACCGGCAATCGGGATCACCGCGGTGTGGCGGATCGAGCCCCCGGTGTAGATCGCCACGTCGGTCGTGCCGGCGCCGATATCGACCACCGCCACGCCCAGGTCCATCTCGTCTTCGGTCAGCACCGCAGCCGCAGAGGCCGTCGGGCTCAAGGCCAGCTGCTCGACTTCCAGGCCGCAGCGGCGCACGCACTTCAGGATGTTCTCGGCCGCGCTCTGGGCGCCGGTCGCGATGTGCACCTTGACTTCGAGCCGGCTGCCGCTCATGCCGATGGGCTCCTTGACCTCGTGCCCGTCGATCACGAACTCCTGCGACTCGACCAGCAGCAGGCGCTGGTCGTTCGGGATGTTGATCGCCTTGGCGGTCTCGATCACGCGCGCCACGTCGGTCGGCGTGACCTCGCGGTTGTCGCGCACGATGACCATGCCGGTCGAGTTCTGGCCGCGGATGTGGCTGCCGGTGATGCCGGTGTAGACGCGCTCGATCTTGCAGGCGGCCATCATCTCGGCTTCCTTCAGTGCCTGCTGGATGCTTTGCACCGTGGCGTCGATGTTGACCACCACGCCGCGCTTCAAGCCGTGTGACGCCGCCACCCCCAGGCCGGCCACACGCAGCTCGCCACCGGGCAGGACCTCGGCCACCACCGCCATCACCTTGGCGGTGCCGATGTCCAGCCCGACGACGAGATCCTTGTATTCCTTGGCCATGCCTTCCTCAGTTGGTGCGCGTGCCGGTGTCGGCCGCTGTGTTCAGTCGCAACGCATAGCCGTCGGCGTGGCGCAGGTCGGCGTGGTTCCAGGCCCGGTGCTGGCGCGCGGCCACTTGCGAGACGGTGCGCACGAAGCGCTCGCAGCGCGCGATCACCTCATCCTCCGAGCCGCGGCCCACCTCGACCACGCCGCCGTTGTCCAGCTCAACCTCCCAGGAGCCGCGGTCCGACAGCGCCAGCCGCACAGGGCTCAGGTCCATCGGCCGGAACACCGCGGTGAGCCGCCGATACATCGCCAGCATCGTCGGCGCCTGGCCTTCATTGCCGTCGAATTCCGGCAGCCGCTCGTCATCCACGTCGCCCACGTTGGCGTCGAAGATCTCGCCATGCGAATTGACCAGCCGGTCGTTGCCCTCGTCGCCCAGCCACACTGCCACCGGCTTGTGCTCTTCCAGGCGCACCAGCAGCCGGTTCGGCCAGACCTTGTGCACCACCGCATGGCGCACCCAGGGCACGGCTTCGAAGGCCTGGCGCGCAGCCTGCAGGTCCATCGTGAAAAAGCTGCCAGCCAGCCGCGGCGCGGCATTGGCGCGGATGGTCGCGACGCTGTTGCGCGTCACGTCGCCTTCGAGGCGGATGCCGCGTATCGTGAAATACGGCTGGCGCGCGATCCAGCCGGCCGCCGCACCCGCGGCCACCACCACCGCCAGCAGCACCACGGCGGCAGTGGTCGAGTTCATGACCCGCACGTCCAGCGGCAGCTCGGCGCGCAGCGGGCTGCGAGCAAAGCGGGCGGTGAAGTTGGCGGCGGCGTTCATGGCAGCGTTCAGGCCTTGGCAGGCGGGTTGTCCAAGCTGGCACCGGCCAGCAGGTGCACACACAGTTGCTCGTAGCTCATGCCGGCAGCCTGGGCCGAGCGCGGCACCAGCGAGTGGCCGGTCATGCCCGGGGAGGTGTTCATCTCCAACAGGAAGGGCTGACGGTCGCTGGCGCGGATCATCAGGTCAGCGCGGCCCCAGCCGCGGCAACCCAGCAGGCGATAGGCCTCGACGACGATGCGCTGGATCTCGCGTTCCTCGGCCTCGGGCAGGCCGCTCGGGCAGTGGTACTGCGTCTCGTCGGAGTGGTACTTGTGCTCGAAGTCGTACTTGCCGTCGGGGGCCTGGATGCGGATCACCGGCAATGCGACGGCGGCGTCACCTTCTCCCAGCACCGGGCAGGTGACCTCGTCGCCTTCGATGAATTCTTCGCACAGCACGTCAGGGTCGAATTGTGCGGCGAAGGCCACCGCTTCATGCATCCCTGAATACCCCGGCACCTTGGTCACGCCAAAAGAGGAACCTTCTCTTGCCGGCTTGACGATCAGCGGCAGGCCCAGCGTGTCCGGCACCTCGCGCGTGACCTCGCGGCCATGCTCGCCGCGGCGCAGGCGGCGGAACTTCGGCGTGGGCAAGCCCTCGGCGATCCACACGCGCTTGGTCATGACCTTGTCCATCGCCACCGCCGAGGCCATCACGCCCGAGCCGGTGTACGGAATGCCCAGCAATTCGAGCGCGCCCTGCACCGAACCGTCTTCGCCATGGCGGCCATGCAGCGCGATGAAGCAGCGCGCGAAGCCTTCGGTCTTCAGTTCATGCAGGCCACGCTCGGAAGGGTCAAAGGCATGCGCGTCCACGCCCTGCGACAGCAGCGCCTTCAGCACGCCTTCGCCCGACATCAGCGACACCGGCCGCTCGGCGGAATCCCCGCCCATCAGCACCGCAACCTTGCCGAAGCTCTTCACGTCAATGGCGGTCATGCCGCGCCTCCGCTCAACTCGACAACCTTCGCCGGCACTGCGCCAATCGAGCCTGCGCCCATCGCGATCACGACATCACCATCGCGCGCAAAGGCCCGGATCTCCTCGGGCAGCAGCGCCACCTCGTCGACAAACACCGGGTCGACCTTGCCGGCCACACGCAGGGCGCGTGCCAGCGAACGGCCATCCGCCGCGACGATGGGCGATTCACCGGCGGCATAGACCTCGGTCAGCAGCACCGCGTCGGCCTGGCCCATGACCTTGACGAAGTCCTCGAAGCAGTCCCGCGTGCGGGTGTAGCGGTGCGGCTGGAAGGCCAGCACCAGGCGCTGGCCCGGGAAGGCGCCGCGGGCCGCGGCAAGCACCGCGGCCATCTCGACCGGGTGGTGGCCGTAGTCGTCGATCAGCGTGAAGGCGCCACCTCCGTTCGCCGGCAGCTCGCCATAACGCTGGAAGCGCCGGCCCACGCCGGTGAAGCTGGCCAGCGCGGCGACGATGGGCTCGTCGCGCAGCTCCAGTTCGGTCGCCACCGCGATCGCAGCCAGCGCATTGCGCACGTTGTGTTCGCCCGGCAGGTTCAGCGTGATGTCCAGGTCCGGCATCACGCTGCCATTGCGGCGCTGGCAGGTGAAGCGCATCTGGCCGCCGCGCAGCGCCTGCACGTTGACCGCACGCACCTGCACGTCTTCGCCCATGCCGTAGGTGATGACCGGGCGCGAGATCATCGGGATGATGCTTTTCACGCCAGGGTCGTCGCCGCACAGGATGGCGGCACCGTAGAACGGCATGCGGTGCACGAAGTCGACAAACGCGCCCTTCAGCTTCGCGAAGTCATGGCCATAGGTGTCCATGTGGTCCGCGTCGATGTTGGTGACGACCGACAGGATGGGCATCAGGTTCAGGAACGAAGCGTCCGACTCGTCGGCTTCGACGACGATGAAGTCGCCCGAGCCCAGGCGCGAGTTGGCGCCTGCCGAATTCAGCTTGCCGCCGATCACGAAGGTCGGGTCCACGCCAGCCTCTGCCAGCACGCAGGTCACCAGCGAAGTGGTCGTCGTCTTGCCGTGCGTGCCGGCAATCGCAATGCCCTTCTTCAGCCGCATCAGTTCGGCCAGCATCACCGCGCGCGGCACCACTGGCACGCGGTGCGACCGGGCGGCGATCACCTCCGGGTTGTCGCCACGCACGGCGGTGGACGTGACGACTGCACCGGCACCGGCGATGTGCGCCGCGTCATGCCCGATGAAGATCTGGATGCCCAGCTCGCCCAGCCGCCGCGTGGTCGCGCTGTCGGCCTGGTCCGAGCCGGAGACCTTGTAGCCCAGGTTGTGCAGGATCTCGGCAATGCCGCTCATGCCGGCGCCGCCGACGCCGACAAAGTGAATGTGCTTGACCGCGTGTTTCATGGCTTGATCAGCCTTTCGATTTCATCGGCCACTTTCGCGGCCGAACCTTGTCGCGCCAGCATGCGGGCCTTTTGAGCCATCGCGAGCAGTTGCGTCCGGTCCAGTTGCTGCAGCAGCCCGGCCAGCTGCTGGGGGTTCATGTCGGCTTGCGCCAGGTGCAGCGCGGCGCCGCGCTCTGCCATCCAGGCCGCGTTGTCGCGCTGGTGCGAGGTGGTCGAGACCACCAGCGGCACCAGCACGCTGGCCACACCGGCCGCGCAGAGTTCGCTGACGGTGATCGCGCCGGCGCGGCAGACGATCAGGTCGCAGTCGGCCAGGCGCTGGTCCATGTTGTCGATGAAAGGCAGCACCTCGGCCTGCAGGCCCAGCGTGGCGTACCGGCTGCGCACGTCATCGAGGTTGCTCGTGCCGGTCTGGTGGGTGACCTGCGGTCGCAACTCGGTGGGCATCTGCGACAGCGCCGCCGGCACGGTTTCGTTCAGCACGCGCGCGCCCAGGCTGCCGCCGACCACCAGCACGCGCAGCGGGCCTTCGCGGCCGGCAAACCGCTGCTCGGGCGGCGGCATCGCCTCGATCTCGGCGCGCACCGGATTGCCGGTCACCAGCGAGCGCTTGACCTTGTCGGCCGCCGGGCCGTCGAAGCCGAAGGCCACCTTGTCGGCCACCGGCAGCAGGGCCTTGTTGCTCATCAGCAGCGCGGCATCGGCATTCACCAGCACCAGCGGCTTGCCCAGCGCCGCCGCCATCAGCCCGCCGGGGAAACAGACATAGCCGCCCATGCCCAGCACCGCGTCGGCATGCCGGCGGCGCAGGATGCGCGCGCTGTCCCAGAAGGCCTTCAGCAGGCGCAGGCCGCCGGTCATCGTGTGCAGCAGGCCTTTGCCGCGCAGGCCGGAAAACGACAGCCGGTCCATCGGAATGCCGGTGGCCGGCACCAACCTGTTTTCCATGCCGCCCTCGGTGCCCAGCCAACTGACCGACCAGCCGCGGGTCATCATCTCGCGCGCCACGGCCAAGCCGGGAATCACATGCCCGCCGGTCCCCGCGGCCATGATGACCAGGTGACGCGTAGAAGCCATCGAGGTGGTCCCGGTCATGTGCGGCCTCCTCGCATGAGCTGCCTGTTTTCCAGGTCGGCTCGCAGCACGATGGCCAGCGCCACCAGGTTCAGCAGCACGCCCGAGCCGCCATAGCTCAGCAGCGGCAGCGTCAGCCCCTTGGTCGGCAGCACGCCCAGGTTCACACCCATGTTGATGAAGGCCTGGCCACCGAACCAGATGCCGATGCCCTGGGTCATCAGCCCGGCGAAGACGCGGTCCAGCGCAATGGCCTGGCGGCCGATCACGAAGATGCGGCGGGTCAGCCAGAAGAAGGCCAGGATCACCGCCAGCACGGCGATGAAGCCCAGCTCCTCGCCGATCACCGCGAGCAGGAAGTCGGTATGCGCCTCGGGCAGGTAGTGCAGCTTCTCGATCGACGCGCCCAGGCCCTGGCCGAATACGCCGCCGCGGCCAAAGGCGATCAAGGAGTGCGTCAGCTGGTAGGCCTTGCCCTGGGCATAGTCCGGGTTCCAAGGGTCCAGATAGGCAAAGATGCGCTGGCGGCGGAACTCGCTGAAGACGATCATCAGCACAAACGCACCGACCAGCACCGCCACACTGAGGAAGAACATGCGGCCATTCACGCCGCCCAGGAACAGGATGCCCAGCGCGACCGCGGCGATGACCATGAAGGCGCCCATGTCCGGCTCGGCCAGCAGCAGCACGCCCACGACGCCCAGCGAGACCGCCATCGGCCAGACCGCCTTGACGAAGTTCTCCTTCACGTCCATCTTGCGCACCATGTAGCTCGCGGCGTACATGGCCATTGCCAGCTTGGCCAGTTCGCTGGGCTGGAAGTTCATCACGCCCAGCGGAATCCAGCGCCGCGCGCCGTTCACGCCCTTGCCGATGAAAGGCACCAGCACGACGATCAGCATTGCCAGCGTGGCGGCGAACAGCCACGGCGCCCACTTTTCCCAGACGGCGATCGGGATCTGCAGCGTGACCAGCGCGGCCACGAACGACACGCCGATGAACATTGCCTGCCGGCTCAGGAAGAAGGTCGGCACGTAGCGCGAGAAGCGCGGGTTGTCCGGCATTGCGACCGAGGCCGAATAAACCATCACCAGGCCCAGCGCCAAGAGCAGCGCGGTGACCCAGATCAGCCCGGTGTCGTAGCCCGAGAGTTGCACCGGCTTGGCCGACACGCCGCCGATCCAGTCGCGGATGGGCAAACGCTCGCCACCGGCGCGGCCCAGCAGTGCTCCGGCGCGTTCACGCAGGCCGGCGAAGGGTTGACGGAGTGCGTCAGCGAAGCTCACGTCAGGATCTCCCCGCGCTCGGCCGCCAGGTCCTGCACTGCCGAGATGAAGACCTCGGCGCGGTGGGCGTAGTTGCGGAACATGTCCAGGCTGGCGCAGGCCGGGCTGAGCAGCACGGCATCACCGGCCTGGGCCTGCTCGAAGCACCAGCGCGTGGCGGCTTCCAGCGTGGCGTGGCGTTGCAGCGGCACGCCGCTGCCGGCCAGCACGGCTTCGATGGCGCCGGCATCGCGGCCGATGGTGGCGACCGCCCGGGCGTGGCGCGCCACCGGTGCGGCCAGCGGCGAAAAGTCCTGGCCCTTGCCGTCGCCACCGAGGATGACGACCAGCTTGCCGCCGCAGTCCTGCCCCAGGCCATCCAGCGCAGCCACGGTGGCGCCGACATTGGTGCCCTTGCTGTCGTCGAAGGCCTCGACGCCGCCGATCTGCCCGATCATCTCGACGCGGTGCGGCTCGCCGCGGTATTCGCGCAGTGCATGCAGCATCGGCGCCAGCGGCAGGCCAATGGCGGTGCACAGCGCCAGCGCGGCCAGCGCGTTGGCGGCGTTGTGGCGGCCACGGATGCGCAACGCGTCGGCCGGCATCAGGCGCTGCAGCAGCAACTCGTCTTCGTCGTCGCCCTTGCGCTTCTTGATGGTTTCGTCGGCCGGCATCGCACGGACGAGCCAGTCCATGCCGCCGCCCGTGACCAAGCCGAAGTCGCCAGGCTTTTGCGGCGCGTCCAACCCGAAGCGGCAGACCGGCCGGCCCACCAGCTTCTTCGGCTTGCCGCGGCCACCGGTCACGACCACGGCCGCCGGCACCATGGCCTCGACCAGCGTGTCGTCGCGGTTGACGACCATCAGCGCATGTTGGCCGAAGATGCGCGCCTTGGCTGCGGCATAGGCGGCCATCGTGCCGTGCCAGTCCAGGTGGTCCTGCGTGACGTTCAGCACCGTGGCGGCGCTGGGCTCGAAGCCCTGCACACCGTCGAGCTGGAAGCTGGACAACTCCAGCACCCACACGTCCGGCAGGTGCGCGAACACCGGCAGCTTGGGCGGCGGCGGGGCCAGCACGACGGGCGGTGCAAGCGCGTCTTCGTCATCCAACGGCAGCGCTTCGGGTTCGGCCTCGGCTTCCACCTCCGCCGGTTCCGCGGACTCGTCCAGCGGCTCGGCTTCGGCAGCTGCGTTCGGCTCCTCGGCCGGCTCGGCCAGCACCGCTTCATCGGCCTCAGCAGACGGCGGCGGCTCCAGGTCCAGCGCGGCAGACAGCGTGTCCAGCATCGTCGGGCCGATGTTGCCGGCCAGGCCCACGCGCTTGCCGCAGCGCTCCACCAGCATCGAGGTCAGCGCGGTGGTCGTCGTCTTGCCGTTGGTGCCGGTGATGGCGAGCACCTTGGGCGCGTAGCCGCGGTCGGCCTTCAGGTCGGCCAGCGCACGGGCGAACAAGTCCAGTTCGTTCTGCTGCGCCAGGCCCTTGGCACGCGCGGCGGCCAGCAGCGGCGCAATGCGCGTGTCGGCAGGCGCAAGGCCGGGGCTCTTCAGCACCAGTTGCACGTCGGACAGCGAGCCAGTCGCCAGGTCGGCGTCCAGCGCGCCGGAAAAACGCTCGGCGGCAGGCACATCCGTCAACAAAGCAGTGGCCTGCG
The DNA here is from genome assembly GCF_021043325.1 of Ideonella azotifigens. Taxonomy (NCBI): domain Bacteria; kingdom Pseudomonadati; phylum Pseudomonadota; class Betaproteobacteria; order Burkholderiales; family Sphaerotilaceae; genus Ideonella; species Ideonella azotifigens. The sequence continues at coordinate 76,539 of NZ_JAJNKD010000014.1, read as the reverse complement.
GCGGCGCTTCGCGCGAGTCCCAGACGCGGATGCGCGCGGCACCGTGCCGCGCGCACCAGCGCGCCATCGCCAGGCCGGAGTCACCGAGCCCGAGGATGAGGATGGACAGGTCGCGCAGCTGATTCATGGACTACCTGAGCTTCAGGCTGGCCAAGCCGATCAGGCACAGCAGCATCGTGATGATCCAGAAGCGGATCACCACCTGGGTCTCGTTCCAGCCGGACTTCTCGAAGTGGTGGTGCAGCGGTGCCATCTTCAGGATGCGCCGGCCTTCGCCGTACTTCTTCTTGGTGTACTTGAACCAGCCGACCTGCAGCATCACCGACAGCGCCTCGGCGACAAACACGCCACCCATCACGCCCAGCAGGATTTCCTGCCGCGTGATGACCGCGACCGTGCCCAGCGCGCCGCCAAGCGAGAGCGCGCCCACGTCGCCCATGAAGACCTGCGCCGGGTGCGCGTTGAACCACAGGAAGGCCAGGCCGGCACCGGCAATCGCGGCGCAGAAGATCATCAGCTCGCCGGCGCCGGGGATGTACGGGAACAGCAGGTACTTGCTGTAGACCGCGCTGCCGACCACGTAGCTGAAGATCGCCAGCGCGCCGGCCACCAGCACCACCGGCATGATGGCCAGCCCGTCCAGCCCGTCGGTCAGGTTGACGGCATTGCTGGCGCCGACGATGACGAAGTAGGTCAGGCCGATGAAGCCGAAGACGCCCAGCGGGTAGCTGATGGTCTTGAAGAACGGCAGCATCAGGTCGGCCTTGGGCGGCAGGTCGTTCGAGAAGCCACTCTGCACCCAGCGCAGGAAAAGCTCCAGCACGCGCAGGTTGTTGGTCTCGGAGACGCTGAACGCCAGGTACAGCGCCGCGACCAGGCCGATCAGCGACTGCCAGATGAACTTCTCGCGCGAGCGCATGCCTTCGGGGTTCTTGTCGACCACCTTGCGCCAGTCGTCGGTCCAGCCGATGGCGCCGAAGCCGAAGGTCACCAGCATCACGATCCAGACGAAGCGGTTGCTCCAGTCGCTCCACAGCACCGTGGCCAGGCCGATGCCGATCAGGATCAGCGCGCCGCCCATGGTCGGCGTGCCGCGCTTGGCCAAGTGGCTCTGCATGCCGTATTCGCGGATCGGCTGGCCGATCTTCAGCTCGGTCAGGCGGCGGATGACCCACGGGCCGAACACCAGGCCGATGACCAGCGCCGTCAACGCGGCCATCACTGCGCGGAAGGTCAGGTACTGGAACACGCGCAGGAAACCGAATTGCTCCGGGTACAGGCCCTGCAGCCACTGCGACAGGCTCAGCAGCATGCGGCCTCCCCTTTGTCTTGCGCGCCGGCCGCTTGCAGCGCGGCGACGACCTGTTCCATCTTCATGAAGCGCGAGCCTTTGACGACCACCGCGCGTGCCGCCGGCCGATCCACCGCAGCCAGCAGCTCGGCCACGCTGGCAAAGTGCCGCGCCGACTGGCCATAGGCCCGCGCGGCGTGCAGGCACAACTCGCCAGTGCTCCAGAAGTGCTCGATGCCACGCTCTGCCGCCAGCGCGCCAACCTCGGCATGGAAGGACTGGCCCTCGTTGCCGACCTCGCCCATGTCACCCAGCACCAGCCAGCGCGGCGCCGGCAGCTCGGCCAGCACCTCGATGGCGGCGCGCACGGAATCGGGGTTGGCGTTGTAGCTGTCGTCGATCAGCGTCTGGCCATTGGCCAACAACTTGACCTGCGAGCGGCCCTTGACCGGCTCGAAGGCCTGCAGCCCGGCGACCACCGCGCCCAGCGGCACGCCGGCTGCCAGCGCGCAGGCCGTCGCGGCCAGCGCGTTCTTCACGTTGTGCCGGCCTGCCACGCGCAGCGCCAGGCCGGCCTCGCCGACGGGCGTGTGCATCTGCAGCACCCAGTGGTCACCCGCCCAGCGCGCGTTGCCGCTAACGTCGGCGCCGGTCTCGCAAGAAAACGCCGGGCCGTCCCAAGTTTTTTTTTCCCCCTCGGGGGGCGGGCTGGGCGCAGTCCGGCCCTGGGGGCACTCATTGCTGCCCAGTGCGAAGCGCAGCACGCGGCGCGTGCCGGCCAGCGCCTGCCAGGTGGCGCTGTGCGCGTCGTCTGCAGGGAAGACGGCCACGCCGTTGTCCGGCAGCGCGCTGATCACGCTGCCGTTTTCCTGCGCCACGGCGGCCACCGTCTGCATGAACTCCAGGTGCTCGCGCTGCGCGTTGTTGACCAGCGCCACCGTGGGCTGCGCGATGGCGGCCAGCTCGGCGATTTCGCCCGGGTGGTTCATGCCCAGCTCGATGACCGCGAGGCGGTGCGCCGCGGTCAGCCGCAGCACCGTCAGCGGCACGCCAATGTGGTTGTTCAGGTTGCCAGCGGTGGCCAGCGCGGCTTCGCCCTGCGCCGCGCGCAGGATGCAGGCGATCATCTGCGTGACCGTGGTCTTGCCGTTGCTGCCGGTGACCGCGATCACCGGCAGCGCCAGCTGCTCGCGCCAGCCGGTGGCCAGTTGCTGCAGCGCGCGCAACGGATCGACCACCTGCAGGCCGGGCAGGCCGGCTTCGGCCAGACCGTGCGACGCGATGGCCGCCACGGCGCCGGCAGCGGCGGCCTGCGGCAGGAAGTCGTGCGCATCGAAGCGCTCACCCTTCAGCGCGACGAACAGGTCACCCGGGGCCAGCGTGCGGGTGTCGGTGTGCACGCGGCGCAGCGCCAGCCGCTCATCGCCGCCAGCCACGGCCGGGCCGACGCGCAAGGCGTCCGGCAACAAGCCGTGGGCCGTGGCGAGCGTGAGCGGCATCATCAGTTCGCGCTCCGCGATTGCAGTGCGGCGGTGGCCACCGCGGCGTCGGAGAACGGATGCTTGAAGCCGTTGATCTCCTGGTAGTCCTCGTGGCCCTTGCCGGCGATCAGCACCACGTCCTGCGGTGCGGCAGCCGCCAGGGTCTGGAAGATCGCGGCGCGGCGGTCCGGTTCGGTCTGCACCGGCGCCAGGCTGCGCGCCTCGACCGTGCCCTCGATGATCTGGCCGATGATGGCTTCGGGCGATTCGCCGCGCGGGTTGTCGCTGGTAACGACCACGCGGTCGGCCAGGCGCTGGGCGATCTCGCCCATCAGCGGGCGCTTGGTCGCATCCCGGTCACCCCCGCAACCGAACACGCACCACAGCTGGCCGCCACGCGCCTGCGCCAGTGGGCGAAGCGCCGAGATGGCCTTGTCCAGTGCGTCCGGCGTGTGGGCGTAGTCCACCACCACCTCGGGTGATGCCACGGCGCCCGCTGGCAGCGGCACGCGCTGCATGCGGCCCGGCACCGGCGTGACCTGGGCCGCGGCGGCGGCGGCATCGGCCAGCGGCACGCCCAGGGCGCGCAGGCCACCGATCACGCCAAGCAGGTTCAACACGTTGTAGTCGCCGATCAGCCGGGTCTGCACCGGCACGCGCGCGGAAGATTCGACCAGCGTGAAGCTCAGGCCCTGGCCGGTGTAGCCCACGTCCTGGGCCTGCAGCCGGGCCTCGTCGCGGGCCGAGATGGTCCACAGCGCCGGGCCTTTGCCGGCCAGGTCGGCCACCAGCAGCCCACCTTGCGGATCGTCCACGTTGATCACCGCGGCCTTCAGGTGCGGCCAGGCGAAGACCAGGCGCTTGGCGGCCCAGTAGGCCTCCATGCTGCCGTGGTAGTCCAGGTGGTCACGCGTGAAGTTGGTGAACAGCGCGACTTCCAGCCGCGTGCCGGCCAGTCGCTGCTCGACCACGCCGATGGACGAAGCCTCGATTGCGCAGGCGGCAAAGCCCTCGTCGGCCATGCGGCGAAAACCCGCCTGCAGCACCACCGGGTCCGGCGTGGTCAGGCCGGTGAATTCGATGCTGCCGGCATCCGCTGCGTTGTCCGCACCGGCCACATGCGCGCGTGGCCGCGGCGGTTCGCCCACGCCCAGCGTGCCGACCACGCCGCAGCGCTGGCCCAGCAGACTGAGCGCCTGCGCGGTCCACCAGGCGCTGGAGGTCTTGCCGTTGGTGCCGGTGACGGCCACCACCTTCAGCGCCTGGCTGGGGTGGCGGTAGAACGCATCGGCGATCAGGCCCGTCGCCGCCTTCAAGCCCGGCAGCGTGGCCACGCGGGCGTCCTGAAAGCCAAAGGCCCCAATGCCTTCGTGCTCGACCAGGCAGGTGGAAGCGCCTGCCGCCAGCGCGGCCTCGACGAACTGCCGCCCATCGCTGCGCTGGCCGGGCCAGGCAATGAAGGCATCGCCGGGCTGCACCAGGCGGCTGTCGGTGCGCAGCGCACCGGTGACCCAGGAGGTCAGCCAGCGGGCGGCGGCATCGGCACTTCTCAGATGGGTCAACGGCATGTCAGTGGGACGTCGTCTTGTTGGGTTCGGTGCCGCCGATCTGGGCGACCACCTGCGGCTTGACTTCCAGGTCCGGCGGCACGCCCAGCGTGCGCAAGGTCTGCTCGACCACGCCCTTGAACACCGGCGCGGCGACCAGGCCACCGAAATAGATCGGCTTGGGCTCGTCCAGCATCACGGCCACGACCACGCGCGGTTTGTCGATCGGCGAAATGCCGGTGAACCAGGCGCGGTAGTTGCCACTCTTGTAGCGGCCGTTTTCCATTTTTTCCGCGGTGCCGGTCTTGCCGCCAGCCGAATAGCCCAGCGGCTGCGCCAGCGGCGCGGTGCCACCGGGCTGCACGGTGCCGCGCAACATCTGGCGCATGGTGCGCACCGTCTCGGGCTGGAAGATCTGCACCGAAGCGGTGGCCTCTTCGCCCTTGACCAGCGTCAGCGGCGCGAGCTCGCCGTCGCGGGCAATCGCGGTGTAGGCGCGGGCAATCTGCAGCAGCGAGGCCGACAGGCCATAGCCGTAGCTCATCGTCGCCTTCTCGACCGGCTTCCAGCTGCGCCAGGGCCGCAGCTTGCCGGTAGCGGCGCCGGGGAAGCCGATCTGCGGCTTGCTGCCAAAGCCGAGCGCCTGGTACATCTCGCCCATGTCGCGCGCCTCGATCTTCTGCGAGATGCGCACGGTACCCACGTTGCTGGACTTCTGGATCACCTGCGAGACGGTCAGCGCCGGGTGCGGGTGCGGGTCGTCGTTGACACGCAGCGGGCCGACCATGAACGGGCTGGTGTCGATCATCATGTCGGGCTTGACCAGGCCCAGCTCCAGCGCCTTCGAGACGACAAACGGCTTCATCGTCGAGCCGGGCTCGAACACATCGGTCACCGCGCGGTTGCGCAGCTGGGCGCCAGTGCGGTTGTGGCGCTCCTCGGGCAGGTAGCTGGGGTAGTTGGCCAGCGCCAGGATCTCGCCGGTCTGCGCGTCCAGCACCACCACGCTGCCGGCCTTGGCATGGTGCTGCTGCACGGCATCGCGGATGCGCTGGTAGGCCAGGGCCTGGACCTTGGAGTCGATGGTCAGCTGCACGTCGCTGCCGTCGCGCGGGTCCACCGGCTCGCCCAGGTCCTCGACGATGCGCCCCAGCCTGTCCTTGACCACGCTGCGCGAACCGCCATGGCCCTGCAGCTGCTTCTGGAAGGTCAGCTCGATGCCTTCCTGGCCTTCGTCCTGGATGTCGGTGAAGCCGACCACGTGCGCGGCCGATTCGTTTTCCGGATACCGGCGCAGGTAGCCCGGCTCCAGCGTGATGCCCTTGATGCCGAGCTTGCGGATCTCTTGCGCCACGCCACCGTCGATCTGCCGGCGCAGCACCGCATAAGCGCTGTCCTCGGCCAGCTTGGTCTCCAGCTCCTGCGGCTTCATGCCCAGCAGCGACACCAGCTGGCGCTTCTGGTCGGCATTGGCCTTGAACTGCTGCGGGTTGATCGAGATCGTGGGTGCGTTGACGCTGATGGCCAGGATCTGACCATTGCGGTCCAGGATGCGGCCGCGGCTGGCCGACAGGCTCAGCGTGGAAGCAAAACGCTCCTCGCCCTTCTTCTGGAAGAACTCGGCTTCCAGCACCTGCACGTACAGCGCGCGGGCGATCAGCACCAGGAAGGCGGCACCGACCAGCAGCACCAGGAAACGGCTGCGCCACGGCGGCGTCTTCGAGGCCAGCAGCGGGCTGGTCGAGTAGTTCACCCCACGAACCGAGTTCGTCGCCTTTTTCGCCATCACCGAGCCCCCCCGGAGGCCGCACGCGTCTCGGCGACATACAGCGTCGCGTCCGGCGTGGGCAAGCGCATCTGCAGCTTCTCGCGCGCGTCGCGTTCCACGCGCAGGTGCGTGCCTTCGCTGCGGCGCTCGGCGTCCAGCCGCGTGGCCTCGGCCGCCAGCTGGTGCTCGTCGGCCTTGGCGCGTTCGATGTCGGCAAACAGCTTGCGCGCCTCGTAACTGACCTTGACCAGGTACAGCCCGCTGCCCATCAGCGCCAGCAGGAGGATGAGACTGACTCGCGTCACAGCCCGCTCTCCTCGGCCGACAGCCGGCGCGCCACGCGCAGCACGGCCGAGCGCGAGCGCGGGTTCTCGCGCACTTCGCCTTCGGACGGCTTGATGCGGCCCAGCGGCTGCAGACGCAGCGCGCGGCTGGGCGGCGCAAACGGCGCGCGCCGGTCCACCTCCACCCGGCTCTCGTGCTGGATGAAGGTCTTGACGATGCGGTCTTCCAGCGAATGGAAGCTGATCACTGCCAGCCGGCCGTCCGTCTTCAGCAGGCTCAGCGCAGCCCGCAGGCCTTGCTCAAGCTCTTCAAGCTCGGCGTTGACGAAAATCCGAAGAGCCTGAAAGGTGCGTGTGGCGGGGTTCTGGCCGGCTTCGCGGGTCTTGACCGCACCAGCCACGAGCTCGGACAGCTCGGCAGTGGTTCGCGGTGGTTTTCCGCCCTCGCGGCGAGCCACAAGCGCCTTTGCAATCGAGACAGCAAACCGTTCTTCGCCATAGTCGCGGATCACCTGTGCAATCTGGCGCTCGTCGGCACGCGCCAGGAAGTCCGCCGCGCTTTCGCCGCGCGTGGTGTCCATGCGCATGTCCAGCGGGCCGTCGAAGCGGAAGCTGAAGCCGCGGGCGGGGTTGTCGATCTGCGGCGAGCTGACACCCAGGTCCATCAGCACGCCGTCGGCACCGGCCGGTGCACGCTGGGCCAGCGCCTCGGCCATGCTGGCAAAACTGGCGTGATGAATCTCGAAACGCGGGTCGGTGATGGCGTTGTCGCCGGTGGTGGCCGCGGCCACGGCTTCCGGGTCCTTGTCGAACGCGATCAGCCGGCCGGCCGGGCCCAGGCGGGCCAGCAAGGCTCGCGAATGGCCGCCGCGGCCGAAGGTGCCGTCGACATAGGTGCCGGCGGCCGGATCGGGCGCGTCTTCATGCGGCTGCAGCAGCAGCGCATCGACTGCCTCCTGAAGCAGCACGGTGGTATGGGCAAGAGTCATGTCAGCCCCTCGACCGACGAATACGTCGGGCGATCCCCCAAGGGGATTCGGGCCGGCTTGGGAGCGGCCCGGCGCTCGGCCCGCTCAGCTTGGTTTGAAGAACATCTTTCATGGCGGCGATCAGATCTCACATCACCATGTGCCGCATGCTCTCGGGCATGGGCTGAGCAAGGGTCGCTTCTTCCAGCGCGGTGTAGCGCTCGCGGTCCCAGATCTCCATCCGGCTGCCCATGCCGACCAGCGTCAGCTCCTTGTCCAGCCCGGCCCACTTGCGCAGCTCGGGCGAGAGCTGCACGCGCGAGCCACCATCGATGTCGACATCGATCGCGCTGCCGATGTAGATGCGGCGCCAGGCCTCGACGTCCATCGGCAGGCCCAGCAGCTTGGTGCGGAAATCGATCCACGCCGGGCGCGGGAACAGCAGCAGGCAGCGCGTGGGGTGCTTGGTGACCGTCATCTGGCCCCCGCAGAGCGCATTGAGCGTGTCGCGGAAACGGGCAGGCACGGTCACCCGCCCTTTGCCGTCCAGCGTCAGCTCAGACTCGCCCTGAAGCACCAATTCGGACACATCACCCCACAAAAATGCATTTCACCCCACTTTAACCCACCACTCGGGGACGGGTCAACGAAACCCAAGGGGAAAAATCAATGAAATCAGGTACTTAGGGGTGTATGTGAAGAAGCCTGAAATAAAAGGCTCTTCAAAAACAAGTGCTTGCGAGTGGCAGTGAAAGTGAATACTCAGCTCTCTCACGCAAGTGGACCTGCGGGGAGCGGCTGGTGCGCGCCGGGAGAAACGTGAACCATGCCCGCAAGCTGTTCCGTTTTGTTGCATGCGGCCAGAGGCCGGGAGCTCCGGCAAACGCAGCCGGGAATGCGTGCAGCGCGCGGTTACTTTAGCTCACGCATGGCGCTTGGCGCCACCAGCGACAAGGCCCCGGGGCACGCGGTGCGCCGGGGCGAAAGGCCCGCCCGCGGCGGACCGTACAGCCATGAACCCGCCGGCTTACTTGTTACGCACCAGGCGCAGCCGGGAGCCTTCGGTGGTCAGCTGCGAGGTGGCCGAGCCGTCGTATTCGTAGACCGTCCAGGCATAAGCGCCAAACGGGCCGGACGCGGTGTACGGCGTGGCCGTCCAGAACAGCTCGCTGAGCGTGCGCGGGAAGGTCGCCGTGTCGACCGACGGCTGGACGCGGTCGTCGGAAGAAATGCTGGCCAGTTCCTTCACATTGGGCACGCGCCAGGCCTTGCCGCTGCTTTTTGCGGTGTCGGTGCCGGTCTGCAGTGCGGTCGACCAGTCCATCGCCGCGGCCTGGCCGGTGCAGGTCTTGCCGCTCCAGGTCTGGCCCACCGAGCAGCGCTGCCAGGTCAGGCCGGTCAGCGTGTCCAGCACCTCGGCGCCACCGTCCAGCACCTGGAAGCGCGGCGACGGGGCGGGCGCAGTGCCGCTGACCAGGCGGACCTGGCCAAAGGCATAGCCCTTGTCCAGCGTGGCGCTGTAGCCGTCCATGAAGTTCACGTACCAGCTGCGTGCCGTGTTGCCGACCTGCTCGTTCGAGGCCCAGACGCTGTAGGCGGTGCTGTTGGGGAACCAGTCGGCATCGACCGTGGGGCCGGGGTAGACGGTGCTGTAGTCGACGATGCTGATCAGCTCGTTGCGCGTGGGCAGGCGCCAGTCGTGCCGGCTGCACAGGCCTTCGGCATTGGCCTGGGCGACCAGCGCGCTGCTGTCGGTGGCGCTGCCGTCGCCGAGGTTGGTGAACTGCTGTGTGGCGTCGTGCACGCTGCCATCGGCGGTCTTCATTTCCCACATCAGGCCGGTCACGCGGTCGTGCACGCAAGCCCAGTCGGCGGCCGTGGCCGGCAGCTTGCCGCCCTGCGCGTCCAGCTTCTGGAACGAAAAACCGAGCCGGCCGTCGGTGGGGTCAGGATGTGTCACATCGCGACCGACCAGTGCATCCTGGTGGTTGCTGCAGGTGCTGCCACCAGCGGCGTCCAGGCACATCGAAGCGCCCGTATCGTTCAGGCGGCCGGTGGGCTGGGCGGCGGAGGCCGCGCCGGTGAACAACACAGCGGTGGCGAAGGCCGCAGCGGAAAGAGCGGAAGAAGCGTTCATGCAGGTTCTGGGTCTCAGTGGATGATCACGTCGGGACGTGGGACGACGGTCAGCGTGCGGCCTTCGGCGCCGGCGCTGACGGTGTAGTTGCCAATGTGGGTGTACGAGATGGCCTGGGCCGCGTCGTTGGGGTCACCAATGAACAGGCGCATCCAGCCGGTAGAGCCCGGCGCCAGGTCCGAAAGGTCCAGCTTGCTGGCCAGGTCGTAGGTCTGGCCGGCGGGTACCGTCACCAGGATCTTCTGGCCATGGGCCTTGCCGTTCTGGCCGATGTCGTAGATGGGCGTGCCCGACTGCGACTTGCTCTGCACCCCATAGGTGTAGAGCCACACCGCGGCGCTGATGTCCTGGCTGGTTGTGTTGCGCAGCGTGTAGCGCATGGGGCAGTTGTCGGCGGGTGCTGCGGTGCAGCGTTCCACCGCGTCCAGGTCGATCGCCAGGCGCGGCAGCGTGACCTTCAGCAGCTTGGTGCCCTCGGCGCCCGGCAGGTCGAACACCGGCTGCACCGATTGCCCGTAATGGGCGCCGGCAATCACATGCAGCTGGTAGCGGCCAGCCGGCGCGTTGGTCATGTGCACCGTGAACTTGCCGGTCTCGTCCAGCGTTGCCGGGTCGCTCTGCAGCCAGCGGCAATAGGTGTCGTCGGGCATCTCGCAGCGCATCAGCTCGACCTGCGGCTTGTCTTCCACCGGCAGTGCGGCACCGGTGTCAGCACCGATCACCTGGCCGTAGATCGTCAGCTTGCCGCTGGCCGCGGCCTGCACCTGGGCCTTGCCTTCCCAGCCCTTGCGCACCAGGCGAGCCTGCTTCATCGCCGCCATCGCCTGCGCTTTGGCGCGTGGATCGGTCTCGATGCGCAGGCCATTGCCGCCGCCGCCAGTGGCCGTGAACAGCACGGTCGGCAGCATCTCGGTGATCAGCGTCTCCTGGGGCTTACCTTTGGGTGAGACAAACAGCGACAACGAGCTGTAGGCACCGCTGGGCATGCCGGTGCCGACGTAGATGCGCTGGCTCAGTGCCTTGCTCTTGCCGGCGCCCAGCGTGACCACCATGGGCTTGGCGCTGTCGTTGCCCCATTCGTACTCGGACCAGCCGGCCGGAATCGCGCTGCTGGCGTCCACCATGGCCCATACCTGCAACTGCAGCTGCTCGCTTGCCTGGCTGGTCAAGCGGTAATGCACCGTGCAGTAACCGCCCGCTTCCAGCGTTTCGCAGCCCTGGATGTCGGACACCGTCACAGGCACCATCGCCAGGGCCAGGTTCACGCTGTGGTCCTCGGTGCCGGTGATGGTGAAGGGCTTGCTGCGCTTCTGCTCATGGCCATCGGACCAGCCGGTGACCTGGTAGCTGCCGGGCGCCAGCGTGCTGCCGTCGAAGCGGAAAGCGCCCGAAGCGTCAGGGTTGACCGCCGCGATCCAGCCGCTGCAAAGCTTGTCGCCGGTGTTCAGGCAGCTCAGCAGCTGCGCAAAGGGCAGGCCTTCGGGGAAGGGCTGGCCGGTGACGGCGTCGGTCAACACGCCCAGCACGTCGGCACGTGCAGCGGGCACGAGCAGCGCTGAAGCGAGGGCGGTCGCCGTCAACGCAAGGCGGGAGGCCGGGCGCCAAAAACGCGAGTTCAACAACATGGGCAGGACTCCGATGAAAAGCGGGGATGAGATCTGCCGCCGATTACACAGAGTGCCTCGCCGCCCCACAATGGAACGCCTGCCGAGCTTTTCTCGGTTTTTTCTCGATGTTTAATTGATCCTTTCAAATCAATGACTTGCGTGACGCCAACAGCCTGCGGCCGCGCCGCCTTGCCTTTGCTCCACAGGCCCTGACGTGCAACTCGACTCCCGCCCAGCCGTGCCGGGCGCCGCCGATCCGGCTGCCGCGCTGCCCCACCGCCGCTGGCGCATCGGCCGTTTCCTTTTCGATGCCACGACCCGCCGCTTGGGCGACGGCCAGCGACCGGAGGAGCAACTCTCGGTCAAGACGGCCGCGGTGCTGCAGCGACTGGCCGAGGCCGGCGGCGACGTGGTGCTGCGCGAGCGGCTGATCACCGAAGTCTGGGACGGCAACACCTACACCGGCTCGCGCGCGCTGACGCACGCCATCTGGCAACTGCGCCGGGCACTGGACGAAACGCAGGCCGTCCAGGGCGAGCCCGCAGATGAAGCCGCCAGCGCGATCCAGACGATTTCCAAGACCGGCTACCAGCTGCGGCTGCCGGCCGTGGCGGAACCTGCGCCCGCCGCTGCATCCCTGCCGACCAGCGAGGCACCCGCGATGCCCGAGGCGCAGGCCGTGCCGGTCACCTCGGCCAAGAAGGCCCCGTTCGGTCGCCTCGCGGCCATGGCTGGCGCGCTGGTGCTGGTCCTGGTACTGGCCATCACCGCAGGCGCCGCATGGTGGCTGCAGCAAGGCAACGAAAAGGCAACGGCAGGGGTGGACCGCACGCCGCCGCAACCGATGACGCTGCTGGACGGGGTGGAGAACTACCCGGCCGTCAGCCCGGATGGCCAACGCCTGGCCTTTGTCTGGTCGCGCGGCGAGGGCGACGTGCGGCTGCGCATCGTCGAGCGCAACCGGCCGGAGGCGCCGGTGATCGAGCTGCGCGAGCCGGCCGAGATGCACCTGGCCAGCCCCATGTGGCTGGGCCCGGACCGGCTGGCCTACGCCAGGGCCCGCGAAGGCGAGGACTGCGAGATCGTCGCGCTAACCTTGCCCGAAGGCCAGCCCGAGAAGCTGGCCAGTTGCTTCTACCAGTTCCGCATCGGCTTTGTGGACGCGTCGCCGGACGGCCGCTGGCTCGCGCTGGCGCGGCCGCTGAAGTCAACCGGCCAGGACGACACCGGCGGCGGTGCGATCTTCCTGCACGAGATCGCCACCGGCCAGGAGCGCCAGCTGACCCACCCCAGCGGCGGCGAGACCGACGTGCAACCCGTCTTCTCGCGCAGCGGCAAGCAGCTGGCCTTCATGCGCGGCAGCATCACCGTGGGCGACGTCTTCCTGGTCGACGTGGCGGATGCGACCCAGGGCGAAGCCACCCGCCTGACCCATGACGACGCGCCGCTGGGCGGCATGGCCTGGCTGGCAGACGACCGCGGCATCACCTTCAACTCTGCCCGCGACGGCACCCAGGCGACCTGGCGCATCTCGCCACAAGGCGGCGAGCCTACGCTGTTCTCGCGCGCCCAGACCGCCATCCACCTGGCCACGCTGCCGGGCGAGCCCAACGCGGTGGCCGCCTCGGTCTACAAGTTCGCCGACAGCATCGAGCTGCTGGACGGCCACGACGGCCACCTGCGCGAAACCCTGGCCGCCAGCAGCCGCAACCTCTATGCCCAGGCCTGCCCGAACGCTGGCCAGGTGCTGTTCCTGTCCTTCCGCAGCGGCCGCATCGGGCTGTGGACGGTGGACCGCCCCGGCCAGGCGCCTCGCGAACTGCCGCTGCCGCCCGGCACGCCCGAGCCCGCCGGCTGCGCGGCCGACGAACCGCGCTGGGCCACCACGCTGCGCCCCCCCGGCTCGGCCACCGACCTGCTGCTGCTGGGCCGGCTCAATCGCGACGAGCCACCGCAGGCCATCCCGCTGGACGGCAACTACGGCAACGTCACCTGGGCGCTGGACAAGCGCAGCCTGCTGCTGGCCGGCGACCGCGGCGGCCGCCGCGAGCTCTGGCGCTTCGACCTCGCCAGCCACCAGTTCCTGCGCCTGACCGACGACCACGGCCAGTTCGGTCAGGAAGTGCAAGCGCCCGATGGCCGCTGGCTCTACTACACCCGGCAGAACGAAGCCGGCCTGTGGCGCCGCCCGCTGGACGCGCAAGGCGGCAGCGGCACCGCACAGCGCGTGCACGCAGGCCTCAGCCCTGAGGATTGGGGCAACTGGCAATGGCACGACGGCGGGCTGTGGCTGGTGCTGCGCGGCAAGAAGCACGACCGCGTCGTGCGCCTGGACGCCGACGGCCAGCACGAGACGCTGGCCTTCACACTGCCCGCCGGCTGGCTGCGCCGCTTCCGCTCGTTTTCGCTGGCGCCGAACGGCACGCTGGTGGCCAGTGTCAGCGGGCCCTTGCAGGCGGATGTGGTGAGGCTGGCGGGGCCTTGATCGCGGTTTCCATGTTTTTGACCGCTGCACTGCCACCGACGGTGCCTCAAATAAATGGGGTCAGAGTCGATTTATCCAGGCAATAACGGCGGTCTTGCCGCGACCACTGCGAGGATAAATCGACTCTGACCCCATTTATTTGTGCGAGACCTCGGCGCGTCGCCACGCAACAGCCGAGCTTGGCCATTGCTTGCCGATCTCAGCGCCCGTGTTGTTCCACCGCCAACGCCGCGCCAGTCAGCGCGGCCAGCGTGTCGATGATCAGCGCGGTCGGGATCTGCGACAGGTAGCCCTGGAAACGGCCCTTGGCCTCGAAGCGTTCGCGGAAACGCGAGCGGAAGAAGTAGTCGCCCAGGCGGGGCGCGATGCCGCCGCCGATGTACACGCCGTTGCGGGCGCCCACCGTCAGCGCCAGGTTGGCGGCCACGCCGCCGAGCATCGCGCAGAACACGTCCAGCACGCGTTCGCAGGCCACGTCGCCCCCGGCGTCCGGCGGCAGCAGGCCTTGTTCAACGATCTGCTCGGCGGCCAGGCCACGGTCGGCCACGCCCAGCACGCCGGCCACCGCGCGGTACAGCACCGGCAGGCCGATGCCCGACAGGAAGCGTTCGGCGGAGACGTGCGGGAATTCCTTGCGCGCCCATTGCAGCAGCGCGGCCTCGAAGTCGTCTGCCGCCGGCAGCGTGACGTGGCCGCCCTCGCCCGGCAGCGCGATCCAGCCATGGCGGCTGTCGATCACCGCACCCACGCCCAAGCCGGTGCCAGGGCCGACGACGGCCAGCGTGCCGCCCTCGCCCGGGGCCGACGCCGCAAAAGGCGCCAGCGGGCCGATGGGCTGCAACTGCGCCGCCTGCAGGCGCGGCAGCGAGAGCGCCAGCGCCTCGAAGTCGTTGAGCATCAGCAGCACCTCCAGGCCCAGCGTGGCCTCGACCTCGCGGCGCGAGAAGTTCCAGTGGCTGTTGGTCAGCACGATGCGATCGTCGCGCGTGGGCGTTGCGACGGCAAACGCAGCGCGGTGCGGCTTCGGCGCCTTGCCGCCACTGTCGGCGCCCAGCGCGTCCAGGTAGGCGCGCGCCGCCTCGGCTGGACCGGCATGCTCGGCCACCGGCAGCTTGCGGACCTGCCGCGCCTGCTGGCCGGGGCCGTGCACCAGGCCGAAGCGGGCGTTGGTGCCGCCAATGTCGGCCACCAGGTGCGGATAGCCGGCCACGGCCGTCGCTGGCGCGTGCTCTTCCTCGCGCACCATGCCCTCGGCCACGCCGGCCACCAGGCCGTGCATCAGCGTCTCCAGCACGCCGCTCTTGTGTTCTTCCTGCGCCATTTGCCTTGTTCCTTCCGGCCCGCCGTTGCCGGGCACCGCTGGCGCAATTCTCGCCCGGCGCGGCTGGCGATCCGCACTGTCCGCAGGGGAAAGCCCCAAGAAGATGACCCCATGTAACCGGTGGGTCGCATGGGGTCATCGGGGCGGGGTGGCGGATTGCCACCGCCGCCCGGGCTCAGCCGGGTCTTAGTGCACCGACTTGCGGCTGCGCTTTTTCTGCAGCGTGGGGCCACTCAGCACGAGGTCGCGCGAGGGCACGATGTCGGCTGCCGACACGCCCTGCAGCAACACCATGGTCTGGTAGCCGGTGCGGCTGGTCGCGGTCTTCAGCTGGACCTTGGCACCGCGCTGGCCGTCGGCCACGCGGATCGTGCCGTCGGCGATCGGGTCGCTGCCGGTGTAGCCGATGCTGGCCAGCAGGCCGTGCAGGTCGACGCGGTCTTCGCCCGGCACGAAGTCGGTCACCAGGTCCATCGCGTCGGCCACGGCGTTGATGACGACCAGGTCCTTGCCAGCGCCGGTGGTGATCTTGTCGATCTTTCCGCCGCCGATGATCACGTCGTCACCCGCGGTGCCGATGATCTCCTCGCGGCCGTCAGTGCCCTGGATGGTGGTCAGCAGCGACAGGCCCATCACCATCGGGTCATGGTCGGACGAGCGGTACTCGGTGGCGCTGTAGTAGTCCGGGCCGCAGGTCGGGCAGGCCGGCTGCTTGAACTCGGTGTTGTAGTCGATGATGGCCGGCTCGTCGGCGTTGATGTGGAAGTCGGTCGCGTCCGTCACCTTCGCCGCCAGCGACGGGCTGACGAAGCCATGGTCCAGCCGGCCCGAGACGCCGTTGAACACGTACGAATAACCGAAGCTGTTGAAGCGCGCGATCTGGTCCTGGAAGCCGCCGTTCACCAGCGTGGCCACCGGGTCTTCCTGGGCGTAGGCATTGAAGTCGCCCAGCAGCACCGCGTCGGTCGTGCCGGCGCCCGCGCTCAGGCTGTTGACCCAGGTGATCAGGCGCTGGGCCTGCTGCACACGCTGGGCGTTCCAGCAGCCCTGGCCGTCGCCGCTGTCGAAGTTGCCTTCGTAGTTGGCGTCGCCCACCGCCGGGCAGCTGCTCTTGGACTTCAGGTGGTTGACCACCAACGTGAATCGCTGGCCGTTGGCAGCGACCAGGGTCTGCGCCAGCGTCGGGCGGTTGTTGACAGGATCGGTGTCCGACGAGGCCAGGCCGGCCGGTGCCAGACGGGCCGGCTTGTAGATCATCGCGACCTTGATCGCGTCGGTGCCGGTGCCGGCGGCCGGGTCCGGCACGATGGCGTAGGTGCCGGCGCCAACCTTGGCGTTCAGCGCGTCGACCAGGTTCTGCACTGCCGTCGAGCCGTTGTTCTGCATCTCCATCAGGCCCAGCGCGTCGGCGTCGATCGCGGCGATGGCTTCGACGATCTTGGCGCGCTGGCGCTCGAACTCGGCGACGTTGTTGGCACCGCGGCAGTTCGAGGCCGATGTGCTGTCACCCAGCGTGCAGCCCTGGCCGCTCTGGCCATCGGCGGTGGTGCCGTCGGTGAAGGTGGTGAAGAAGTTCAGCACGTTGAAGCTGGCCACGCGCAGGTTGCCGCCGGTGGTGGCGGGCACCGTGGGGCGGACGTTGGCGCGGGTGATGGCCACCGCGCCGACCGGCTGGATCTTGTAGTCGCCGTAGTCGGTGTTGCTGGAGGTGGCCAGGCCGTAGTCGATGACGCCGGTCAGCGTGGCGATGGTGTCGCCGGCGCGCACCGTGTTGTCGGCGCCGATGTAGGGCGTGGGGTTCGGGTTCTGCACGGACGTGCCGTCGTCCAGCAGGATGCGGGCGCGGTTGTTCGCGTCGTTCAGCGCCTGCGCGTCTGCGCCCGGACGGAAGCGGTTGGTCGGCTGTTCCTGGCGGCCGTTCACCGCGAGCGACAGCTGGCCGTAGCGGCCGAGGAAGTAGTTCTGCTGCACGGTCAGCGGGCCGTTGATCGTGACCAGCATGCCCTCGTAACGCTCCAGCTCGCCGTCCACGCTCTCGGGCAGCGTGACGACCGTCGGCGTGATGACATTGCCACTGGACAGCACGCTGATGCCGCTGATGCCGGTCAGCTCGGTCACGGTGTGGGCCAGCGTATCGGCGTTGGTGGCGGCGCCGGTGTTGAACTCGGCCACCGTGCCTTGCAGCTGCACCAGCTGGCCGGCCACCACGGTGGGCGCGCTGCCGGTGTAGACCAGGATGCCGTCGGACGTGGCGGCATTGCCGTCGCCGTTCAGGTCCTGCATGTAGAAGCTGTTATTGGTGACCAGCGTGACGACGCCGCTGGTCTGCACCTTCTCGCCGACAAACGGGCTGGCACCGCCGCTGCCCTGGATCTCGGGAATCGTGCGCTGCGTCGGACCGCTGACGGTGCAGGTGCCGACCGGACTGGCGGTGTTGCGCGGTGCGGGCGTGCCGGCGGCGAAGTCGGCGCTGTTCTGGTCGGTGTCGGTGCAGCCGGCGGCCGCGCGCTGCACAGCGGTGGTGTTGGTGGTGGCGGGCGCTGCGGCGCTGCCTTCGAAGTAGTTGGCGCTGCCGTAGCCGACCAGGTCGACGATGCTGGCCGAGCTCGGCTTGTCGCCGGTCAGCGCCGTCGTGCTGCTGACCAGCGCAACCTTGCCGCCTGTGCCGCTCAGCGCCAGCGTGCCGGTGGCGTCCGGCGTCGGCAGGTTCTGCGTGCCGCCGGTGCCGGCGCTTTCCTGCACCAGGTAGTACTGGCCGGGCTGCAGCGTGATGTTGCTTAGCGTCGTGACGCCCCAGCTGGCAGTGCCGGTGGTGGAGTTGTACTGCACCGACCAGCCATTCAACGAAACCGCTGCGGCGCCGGCGTTGTACAGCTCGATGAAGTCGTTCTTCAGCGTGGCACCGCTGTTGCCACCGCCGCCATAGGCCTGGCTGATGACGACGCCACTGGTGGACGCAAAGCTGGCCGAAGCCGAGGCCGCGAGCAGGGCCGCGGCGAGGATGGGATTGAGTTTCATGACGGGGACGGTCTCCACTTGGTCTGGGTAGACGGCGAGCTTGGCGAGTGTCGATGACGCTCCCGTGTCGAAGTCCTGACGATGCGGTAACAGCGCGTGTTCTAGGGGTCTCGCCTTGACCGTCCGCCGAAGAAACCTGCGCGTTGATTCGTCGAGTTCCTGCTGGTCGACGATCACGTCGAGATGCGGGTCCGCAGTTCACCGCCTGACGAGGCCAGCAGCGGATTTGGCATGCTCAAGAGCCGGCGCGCTGCCGTGCCAACGGACTTCGATCTCGCCACTTTGGCGAAGCGCGTGGTCAAACGATGACCGGCCTTAGCACCAACGTCCTGGCCCGCCACGACAACAACGATGAAGCGGGTGCCAAGACGCGACGTCGCCCCATTCGACGACCGCAAGTTTGCCCGGCGGCCAAGAAACTCGGCCTGGCGCCAGCCGTGATGGCGCTGTCCTAGAAGGGCCTGCGTTTCCTGATCATCGCCGCTTGCGCCAGTATCCTGGTCGCCGACCATGATGTGCGACAGCGCTGATGCGGACGGCTCCACCTTCGACTCGATAAAGCATCGAGAACGGATACCGTCCGATTGGAAACAGGTAGCGGCCCTTTGAAGTTGCTGTCCCGACACCTGGAAACTCAGCGATCAGGCAAGCTTTCGCTTCGAAGGTGGCGAGGAAGTTCTCCGCGGCGAAGGCTCCGAACTGTCGCCTGCAGAAGGAGGCCGCGTCTGACAACTCGGCTTCAGCTTCCGGCGTGAGTACATAGGTCACTTCAGCGAAGCACGGATACGCGCTACCGCATCAGGTCCGCTGATCCACTGCGCTTGGCCATCAGCGATGCGCGCTTCCCGTCGGTCAGCCTCCTCGGACCAAGCTTCCTCCCATTCCGGGTCGTGTCCAAGACTGGCCAGAAGTCGGTCTACAAGCCTCGACCTGTCCGCCTGTGGCAGGCTTAACGCCTCAGCCTCGAGCACTTCAATCGGGATGGTCATCGCACACCTCGTTCTGTTCACAGAACGATAAGCATGCCACAAGCTCCAGGGAGATTGGCCTGAGAAAGGACGTCCTTACCAGGCCAGCGCCGCACTCAGCCCACCCGTCACCACCAGGCTGGCGCCCCACACCGCGTCCAGGTTGAACCAGCCCTGCTTCAGGAAACGCAGCCCCAGGTGGCGGTAGACCAGCCAGGCGATGGCCAGGCCGGTGAGCATCATCGCCAGCGTGTGCACCAGCGCGACTGCGAGCGCCGTGCCTGCGCTGGCCTGCAGCGTGGCCATGCCGCCGCCGGCCGTGCCGCACAGGCCCAGGCTGATGGGCAGCAGCATCAAGCCGGCGCCGTGTGCATTGGCCACTAGGAAGGACCACCAGGCCAGCCGCGACGGCGGCACGCGCGCCAGGAAGCGCGGGTGCCGCCGCAGGATCAGCAGGCCCAGGCCGAACAGCGCCAGCAGCAGGCCAGCGGCAATGCGCAGCGGCCGGCTCCATTCGACGTACCAGCTGAGCAGCGCAAACGGCAGCAGCGCCAGCGCCATCGCCGCCAAGTGGCCGGCACCCAGCGGCAGCAGCGTGGCGAACACTGCGCGGCTGCGGCGCTCGGCCAGGCCGTTGGCGACCGCCAGCGGCCAGCCCATGGCCGGGTTCAGCCCGTGGTACGCGCCCAGGCCCAGCACGGCGGCCCACAGGCCGGCCGTGGCAAGGTCAACGCTCATGCGGACGGGTAGCAGAACGAGTCGGTCGAGCAGTCGCCGCCTTCGAGGCGGATCTGGTGCGAGGCGTACTCGGCACCGAACTCGACTTCGAACTTCGGGTCCAGCGTCAGCCCGCCGTTCGGGCCCACGTGCGCCATCAGTTGCAGGCCGGGCACGCCCTCGGGGTAGAACTGCTTGTCCCAGCTGCTGTAGAGCGAGTTGCTGAAGTAGACGCGCTTGCCATCGCGGCTGATCTCGGTCATTTGCGGGCCGCCGCCAAAGGGCTTGCCGCTGGCGCGCGGTGTGTGTTTGGCCACGCCACCGGCGCGCACGCTGCCGGTGAGTTGGGGGTGCAGCGGGTCGCTCACGTCGTACTGGCGCAGCTCGCCGGTGCCCCAGCAGGCGACGTAGAGGAAACGGTCGTCCAGCGAGAGGTCGATGTCGCTGATCAGCGGCGGCGCGGCGCCAAAGCCTTGCAGCAGCGGTGGCAACTGGTCGGCCGGTGCCGGCTCGGGCGGAATGACGGCGGTCTTGGCGATCTTGAACTGGCCGTTTTCCCGGTACCAGGTCCAGATCGAGCCTTCGAGGTTGGTGGTGTCCACCACCACGCCGAGGAAGCCGTATTCCTTGGTCGGGTCGTGCGCCGGGCGCAGTTCCAGCGCCATCTGGTGGTTGGCGCCCAGGTCCAGCGTCTGCACATGGCGGCGTTCGCGCAGATTCCAGAAATGGATGGCGTGGCCGTACTTGTTGGCCAGCAGGCCCTCGGCGTCCAGCCCGTTTTCGAACTGCGGCGGCAGGCCCCATTCGCTGGAGACCATGTAGTCGCGCGGCAGGTTCCACCAGAAGTCGTAGTGCAGCTTCTGCGGGCCGCGCTCGATCTCCCAGCGGCCGATCACGTCGAAGGTCTGGCAGTCCATCAGGAAGATGCCGGGCGGGCCGTCGGTGCCGTCTTTCCCGCCGCCGCCCAGCGTGCTGACGTAGATGCCTTCAGGCCCGCAGTGCACCGTGTGCGGCCGAGAGTAGCCGGTCTTCTTGAACACTTCCTCAGGCTCGATGACCTTGTGGATCGTTGGCCGCGCCGGGTTGGGCTGGGTGTCGATCACGTAGATGCGCGACGAGCGGATGCCGGGAATGATCAGGTAGCGGCGGCGCAGGAAGCTGTGGCCGGACATGGGCGACAGCGCCGAGCTGCAGGCGTTCCAGCCGAAGTGGTGGAACTCGTCGCCGCGGTAAGGCATGTCCAGCCGGTACACCAGCTTGCCGTAGGCCTCAGAGGCCGGGTCCACGTCGACAACGGCGAGTGCGTCAGGACGCGAGCCGTCGGGCGACAGCAGCACGGTGTAGGCCAGGCGCTCGGGTGGCGCCTCCATGGCGAGCTTGGCGGACGGATGGAAGGTCGGGTCCGGACGCAATGATTCCAGCATGAAGACTCCCCTTGATATGCGGTGAATGTGCTGAACGCCGCCTTACGTTCCAACAACACGCAATATCAGGCGCGAACAGACCGGCAGCATCGCTCGCCTGGCGACGCTGTCAATCCCGCGCTCAAGGCCATGCCGGCCTTGTGGGACAGGGAAATCCTGAAGGGATCAGCTGGATTCTTTGATCATGCGTCCCGCACTGGGCTGGATCGGCCGGGCATTCATCGGGTACATGCGCGAGAAGATGTTCAGCTGGTCAACGGAGAGTTGCACCGGCTGCTTCATCACCATCCACAACACGCCTTCGCTGCAAGGCGGCGTGGTCAGCGAGCCCATGTAGGTGTAGAAGCGCTGGTCCTTGGGCAGCAGTTGGCTGACGTCGAGACTGCCGGGCGCTGGCGTGTCCTCGTTCTTCTCCAGCGGCAAGGCGTTCCACACCGCCTGCACCACCGGCTGCGCGCTGCCGCGCTCCAGCAGCACCGCGACGACGGCGAGCTTGCCTTCCGGGTCCTTGTGCACCAGGTGCACCACCATGTCGAAGGGCTTGCCGTTGATGCGTTCCTCCGACGGCCGGTGGAAGTGGAACTGCAGCAGGTCGTAGCGGCGGTTATTGACGGTGATGCCGCTGCCGGCCGGCAGGTTGACCTGCACCGTGTGGCCGTTGTCGATCACGCTGAAGCCGCTGGGCTTGTAGTCGAACTGGATGGCAGGCATCTGCACCTGGATGCCATCGCGGATGTCGATCGGGCTCTGGCGCTGGCCAGTGCCGCAGGCGGCGAATTCGGGCTTCAGGCTGGCCCAGGTGTCCGGGCCGCCCGCGCCGTTGTAGGCCCAGTGCGCCGGGCCGGCGGGATGCAGCGCCACCGCGTGCGGGTCCAGCGCACCGTCTGCGCCCGCACGGGCCGGCTTGGCCTTGGCGGCCGGCCTGGGCACCTGAGGCGCTTCGGGGTTCTTGCCGGCAACCTGCAGGTCGTTGGGCGACTTGCTGCCCGGCGCACGGACAGCGCCCAGGCGCTGGGCCAGTTTTTCGCGCAGGCGGTCCATGGCTTCGGGGGGTGCGTCTGCTGGCTCGGCCTTCTCGGCCTTCTCGGCCTTCTCACCCTTTTGCGCTGTCGCGGCCGGCCTGGCCTCGGTCCTGGTTTCGGCCTTGGGCTCTGCCTTGGCTTCCTTCGGCGCGGGCGCCGAGGCAGGCTCGTTGGCGCGCGCGTCCGGCGCCACCATGGCCAGTGCAGCCAGCGCACCGATGGCCAGCAGGCTGACCGGGAACAGGCCCGTCACCCCCATGCGCGCGGCCAGCCGCTGCAACGCATGGCGGCAGTTGCCCGCGGTGCGGGAAATGGGACTCAGGAAGGCCAGCGGGTGGCGCGGGAAGATCGGGCGGTACATGCGAAGCTCCAGGCAAGGACCGGGCAGGTCCTTCGCTGGATATCGACTGCCGCCCTCCGCCGCTTGAAGCGGACTTGGGCCGGTTTTCCGGCGCTGATCCGGGCTTCAGCGCGCCGCCAGCAACCTCACTTCAGATCCAGCGCCGCGCGCTTCAGGTCGGCATGCGTGGGCAGCGTGAGCCGCGGCCGGACCCAGATCCAGGCGACCACACCGACTGCCGTCATCAGCGACGAGGCCACCGCCAGCAGCACCGTCGAATGCATCACCAACGGCGCGATGGCACCGGCCACCAGCGCATTGGCCACGCTGCCGATGCAGGCCTGCAGCGACGAGGCCATGCCGCGCCGGGTCGGTGCTTCGTCCAGCACCAGCAGCGTGACCACTGGCACCATCAGCGCCCAGCCCAGCGAGAACAGGCCAATCAATGGCAGGTGCCAGATCGGCGATGGCGGCAGCGTGAGGTTCAGCGCCAGGTTCAGCAGCGAGACGACGATCATCACGATGAAGCCCCAGCGGATCTGGCGCTGCGGCGTGATGCGGCCGGCCAGCCGGCCCGAGAACCAGGCGCCGCCCATGATCCCGCCAATCGTCATTAGGAAGAACCAGAAGAACTGCGTGGGCCCGAGCCTCATGTGCTCGCCCAGGAACACCGGGGCCGACAGCACGTACAGGAACATGCCGTTGAACGGCACGCCGGACGCAAACGCCAGTGCCATGAAGCGCGCGCTGGAGACCATGTCCCAGTAGCCGCGCATCAGGTGGCGGGCATTGAAGGGCTGGCGCTGGCCGGGGTACAGCGTCTCGGGCAGCAAGCGCCACATCACGCCCAGCAGCAGCGTACCGACCAGGACCAAAAACCAGAAGATGGCGTGCCAGCCGATGTGCACGAACAGGAAGCCGCCGAACAGCGGCGCAATGGCCGGCGCCACGCCGAAGTAGATCGTGACCTGCGACATCACGCGCTGGGCCTCGGCCGGCGGGAACATGTCGCGGATGATGGCCCGCGAGACCACCATGCCCGAGCCGGCCGACATGCCCTGCAGCGCGCGGAACAGCACCAGCGCGCCGATGGACTGGCTCATCGCGCAGCCGATCGAAGCCAGCGTGAAGACCATCAGCCCGACCAGCACCACCGGTTTGCGGCCGAAGCTGTCGGCCAGCGCCCCGTGGAACAGGTTCATCAGCGCGAAGCCCAGCAGGTAGGCCGACAGCGTCTGCTGCATCTCCACCGGCGTGGCGCCCAGCGACTGCGCAATGCCGGTGAAGGCCGGCAGGTAGGTGTCGATGGAAAACGGGCCCAGCATGCCCAGGCAGGCCAGCAGCGCGGCCAGCAGCCAGCGCGGGCCGCGCCAGATCGTCGAAGCGTCGGGATTCATCGCGAGCGGCCCGCGGGCCGGGTGCCGCCCGCGGGTCGCGCGGACGGGGGTTGAATAAAGTGTGAAGCCAACCGATAGGCCGGATTCTGTGCGCCCGGTGCCTCTTGCGAAGTCCCGGACGTGACCGCCATTCCTCTGGGCCTGGATGTTGCCACCCTGGCTCGATGCCACCTACCCGCCAGCTCAGCGAGCCGCTTCATCGCTGGCCTATTTGGTGTTGCTGCGCGTAAAGATTGCCGCGTTTCACCCAACAGCGTCGGAGCGCGGCATGCCGTCTCCCAAGAAGGCTTTGGACCTCCCGCCGTTGACTCGTCTCTGTGGCTCTGATTCGCACCTCGCGGTGGACGGGCGTTACCCGCTACGCTGCTCTGTGCAGTCCGGACCTTCCTCCAGTGCGGCCTTTCGGCAACTAGCACCAGCGGCGGTCTGGTCGGCTTCACGGCGCGGATTCTCCCATGGTTCGCGAAAGCCCCCTGGCGACATGCACCGCGGTTGCAAGCTCATGCGCGACACGAAACCGATCGCTGCGGCATCATCCCGGTCGCCCAGACGCTGGGCCATGCCACAACAAGGAAACCTCTTCGATGAAAGCCGCCAACGTCCTCGCCACCATCGGCAACACGCCGCACATCCGCATCAACCGCCTGTTCGGCGACCAGCATGAGGTCTGGGTCAAGTCCGAGCGGTCCAACCCCGGCGGCTCGATCAAGGACCGCATCGCACTGGCGATGATCGAGGCGGCCGAGGCCAGCGGCGCGCTGAAGGCCGGCGGCACCATCATCGAACCCACCTCGGGCAACACCGGCGTGGGCCTGGCGATGGTCGCGGCCGTGAAGGGCTACAAGCTGGTGCTGGTGATGCCAGACAGCATGAGCGTGGAACGCCGCCGGCTGATGCTGGCCTATGGCGCCAGCTTCGTGCTGACGCCGCGTGCGCAAGGCATGAAAGGCGCGATCGCCAAGGCCGAGGAACTGCGCGACGCGACACCCGGCGCGTGGATCCCGCAGCAGTTCGAGAACCCGGCCAATATCGAGGTGCATGTGCGCACCACCGCCGAAGAAATCGCCGCCGACTTCCCCGAGGGCCTGGACGCCATCATCACCGGCGTGGGCACCGGCGGCCACCTTTCGGGCACTGCCAAGGTGCTGAAGGCGCGCTGGCCGAAGCTGAAGGTGTTTGCGGTCGAGCCCAGCGCCTCGCCGGTCATCAGCGGCGGCCAGCCGGCACCGCACCCGATCCAGGGCATTGGCGCCGGCTTCGTGCCGAAGAACCTGCTGACTGAATTGCTGGACGGCGTGATCCAGGTCGAGGCCGAGGCGGCCAAGGACTACGCCCGCCGCAGCGCCAGCCAGGAAGGCCTGCTGGTGGGCATTTCCAGTGGGGCGACGCTGGCCGCCATCGCCCAGAAGCTGCCCGAGCTGCCGGCCGGTAGCCGCGTCCTGGGCTTCAACTACGACACCGGCGAGCGCTACCTGTCGATCGAAGGCTTCCTGCCGAGCGAGGAAGCCTGACAGCCCGCGCACGCCAGCTGTCGTTCACTTCGGCTGCGGCGTGGTGCGCAGGTAGGGCTTGATGGTCTTGAAGCCGGGGAAGGCCTTCTCGGCGTCTTCATTCGAGACGGCCGGCGTGATGATCACGTCGTCGCCGTGCTTCCAGTTCACCGGCGTGGCGACCTTGTGCTTGGCGGTGAGCTGCATCGAGTCCAGCACGCGAAGGATCTCGTCGAAGTTGCGGCCAGTGGTCATCGGGTAGGTCAGCATCAGCTTGATCTTCTTGTCCGGGCCGATGATGAAGACCGAGCGCACCGTGGCGTTGTTGGCCGCGGTGCGGCCGTCTGCGCCCACCTCGTCGGCCGGCAGCATGTTGTAGAGCTTGGCCACGGCCAGGTCGCTGTCGCCGATCATCGGGTACTTGACCGCAGCGCCCTGGGTCTCCTCGATGTCCTTGGCCCATTCGCCGTGGCGGTCCACCGTGTCGGCGCTCAGGCCGATCAGTTTGGCATTGCGCTTGGTGAACTCCGGCTCGATCTTGGCCATGTAGCCCAGCTCGGTGGTGCAGACCGGCGTGAAGTCCTTGGGGTGCGAGAACAGGATGGCCCAGCTGTCGCCGATCCACTGGTGGAAATCGATGACGCCCTGGGTGGTCTGGGCAGTGAAATTCGGGGCAGTGTCGTTGATGCGCAGGGACATGGTGTCTCCTTCAGGTTGAACAATCTCGGGCCGGCGGGCTGCAAGCGTAATCGCCTGCGGTGCGTTTTTCCAGCCAAGTATTTTTCGCCATGCGGCCAGCGCGCCAAGCGCCGCGATCAGCTCATTTTTCGACGATCACGAAGTGCTTGCGCAAGGCTTCCAGCACCTCGAAGGAGCCGCGGAAATTCGGCGGGATCATGAGCGCCTGGCCGGGGCCGACTTCAGTGAAACCAGCACCTTCTTCATGGACCCGCGCGCGGCCATGCAGCACGTGGAAATACTCGTGCTCGTTGGGGCCGAATTCGATGCGCCAGCGGCCCGGCTCGCAATCCCAGATGCCGGCCGACACGCCTTCGGCCGCGCTTTCATACAGCGTCCAGGTGCTGCGCTGCGGTGCACCCACTTCGCGCCGGGATTCGCGCGGCTGGTCGATCACCGGTGGCTGCTCAGCAAGCGAAAAAGGGATGACGGTGGGCATGGCGGGCATGACAAGGCGCAGAGGTTCACGGGGCTGCAGATGGTAGCGTCAGCTTACGTAGTAACCGCGATGGCGCAGCCCCCTGCTGCGCCTAGCATCCCGCCCATCCCATCCTCACGCCCCCACAGAAGGAGCACCTCCATGAACCGTCGTTTGTTCGGCGCCGCGTTGTCCGCGTTGCTGGCTGCGCTCGGCGCGCAGAGCGCCCATGCCGAATACCCGGACCATGCCATCACCATCGTGGTGCCGTTCGCCGCGGGCGGACCGACCGACAAGGTCGCACGCGACTTTGCCGAGGCGCTGCGCAAGCCGCTGGGCAACCAGGCGATCGTGATCGAGAACGTCGGCGGTGCCGGTGGCACGCTGGGCGCGACCAAGGTCAGCAAGGCGGCACCGGATGGCTACACGCTGCTGCTGCACCACATCGGCATGGCGACCTCGCCGGCGCTGTACCGCAACCTGGCCTACAAGACGCTGGACGACTTCGAATACCTGGGCCTGATCAACGAAGTGCCGATGACGCTGATCGGCCGCAGCACGCTGCCGGCGACCAACTACGCCGAGCTGGCCAAGTGGCTGTCCGCCAACAAGGGCAAGATCAACCTGGCCAACGCAGGCCTGGGTTCGGCCTCGCACCTGTGCGGCCTGCTGTTCCAGCAAAGCCTGAAGGAAGACATGACCACCGTGCCGTACAAGGGCACGGCACCGGCCATGACCGACCTGCTGGGCGGCCAGGTGGACATCATGTGCGACCAGACCACCAACACCACCAGCCAGATCGAGTCCGGCAAGGTCAAGGCCTTTGCGGTGACCACGCCGGCCCGCCTGCCAGGCGCCCTGCTGTCCAAGCTGCCAACGCTGGACGAAGCCGGCCTGAAGGGCTTCAACGTGACGATCTGGCACGGCCTCTACGCACCCAAAGGCACGCCCAAGGCAGTGGTGGACAAGCTCAATGCCGCACTGAAGACCGCACTGAAGGACCCCGAGTTCCACAAGCGCGAAGAAGCGCTGGGCGCCGTCGTCGTGACCGACAACCGCACCAACGCCGCGGACCACAAGAAGTGGGTCGAGGCCGAGATCAACAAATGGGGCCCGGCCATCAAGGCCGCAGGCCAGTACGCGGACTGACCCAGCCAGGACCGGCAACCGAGCGCCCTGCGGGGCGCTTTTTTCTTGGTGCGGTCAGCGCACCGTGATCGGGATCGTCACCGGGCCGTCGTTGACGAGGTGCACCTGCATGTCGGCACCAAACTCGCCGGTGGCGACGATGGCGTGGCGCTGGCGGGCCAGTGCGACAAAGGCCTCGTAGAGGTTGCGGCCCAGCGCTGCAGGCGCGGCGCCGGTGAAGCTGGGGCGGTTGCCGCCGCGGGTGTCGGCCGCCAGCGTGAACTGCGAGACGACCAGCAAGCCGCCGGGCGTGCCGTGGCCGTCCAGGTCGGTCAGGCTGCGGTTCATCTTGCCGGCGCCGTCGCTGAAGATGCGCAGCTTCAGCAACTTGTCCAGCAGCTTGGCGGCCTGCACTTCGCCGTCTTCCGGCTCGGCGCAGAGCAGCACCAGCAGGCCGGGGCCGATCGCACCAATGGTCTGGCCGGCCACCTCGACGTGGGCCTGCTTGACACGCTGGATAACGGCAATCACGGGGCAGCTTCCTCTCAAGAAGTTCACGATGGCAGGGCCCGCGATCATAGGTGCGGCGATAGGTGCGGCGGCGGTAACAGACCGGTACACGGCCTCGCCAAGGCGCCGGTAGCATGGGGAACTGGCAGGCCTGCGGTACGGCCTGCACCCCGCTGTACTGGAGTCCCTGATGCCCTCTTCCCGTCGTGCCACCCGTTGGCTGTGCCTGCTGCTCGCAAGCAGCCTGTCGTTTGCCGGCTTGATGCAAAGCGCGCAAGCCGCGCTGATCGGCACCGAAACCGTCGCCGCAGTACAGGCGGCGGAACAGGCCGGTGGCAACCAGGCGGATGGCCGCGCCTTCCTGACGCAAGCCCTGCAGCGCGAGGATGTGGTTGCTGCATTGCAGCAGCGCGGTCTCAGCGCCGACGAAGCCAAAGCCCGGGTGGCAGCCCTCAGCGACGAACAGGCGCAGTGGCTGGCCGCCCAGGTGGACCAGGCCCCCGCCGGCGCCGGCGACATCCTCGGTGCGCTGGTCTTCATCTTCGTGCTGCTGCTGATCACCGACGTGCTGGGCCTGACCAAGGTCTTCCCGTTCACACGCTCGGTGCGCTGAAGCCGCGGCGATGAGCCACGCCCAGGGGCGACGACGGCTGCTCCACGCGCTGGCGGCACCGTGCATCGCCTCTCTGGCGGGCTGCACCAGCCTGACGCCACCCATGACGGCTGCCTTGCAGGCCCAGGCGCCGGCAGGCCTGCCCCCGCGCGTCGAGCTGGCCGGGGTGCCTTTTTTTGCCGACGACAGCACGCTGTGCGGCCCCGCCACGCTGGCCGGCGTGTTGCAGGCTGCCGGCTTCGCAGCCACGCCGGCCGAGCTCGCGCCGCAGGTCTACCTGCCAGCCCGCGAAGGCAGCCTGCAGCCCGAGATGCTGGCTGCCGCCGCGCGGCACGGCGCGTTGGCCACGCGGATGGCGCCCGAACTGCTGGCCTTGCTGCGCGAACTCGCCGCGGGCACGCCGGTGCTGGTGCTGGTCAACCTGGCGCTGCCGTTCTGGCCGCGCTGGCACTACGCCGTGCTGGTGGGCTACGACCTGGGCCGCGGCGAGTTGCGGCTGCACTCGGGCATGGACGGCCATGCCAGCTGGCCCATGGCCACCTTCGAACACACCTGGGCCCGCAGCGGGCATTGGGCGATGGCCGTCACACCGCCCAGTCGGCTGCCAGCCACTGCCGAACTGCCGGCCTCGCGCGAAGCGGTGCTGGCGTTGCAGCGCGTGCAGGGTGCCGCAGCCAGCCTGCCGGCCTGGCGCGCTGCCGCGGCGCGGTGGCCGCAAGACCTGGTGCTGGGCATGGGACTTGGCAACAGCCTGTATGCCCGCGGAGACAAGGCCGAGGCGGCAAGCCAGTTCGAGGCACTGGCCGCGCGACTGGACAGCGCCGCGGCCTGGAACAACCTGGCCCAGGTGCGCTGGGAACTGGGCCAGCCCGAAGCCGCAAGGCAGGCGGCGCAGCAGGCCTGGCGCCGCGCCGAGCAGGCAGAGCCCGCCTGGGCCGACGCGGTGGGCCAAACGCTGCGCCAGGTCAACCCATGAAACTTCCTGCTCAGTTGCCGTTGATGCCCAGCAGCTCGACTTCGAAGTTCAGTGTGGCGTTCGGCGGAATCAGTCCACCACCAGCGCCCTTGCTGCCGTAGGCGATGCCCGGCGGGCAGGTCAGCTTCGCCTTGCCGCCAACCTTCATGCGCTGCAGGCCTTCGGTCCAGCAAGGGATCACGCGGTTCAGCGGGAACTCGGCCGGCTCGTTGCGGCTGTAGGAGCTGTCGAACTCCTTGCCGTCCATCAGCGTGCCGCGGTAGTGCACCTTGACCTTGTCGGTGGCCGACGGGCTGGCGCCGGTGCCTTCCTTGAGCGGGGTGTAGACCAGGCCGGAGGCCGTGGTCACGGGCGCGGGGTCGGCCGCATGTGCGGCGCCGGACAGCAGGGCCACGGCGCAGGCCGCGGCAAGGGTCAGCGAAGAACGCAGGGAACGGGTCATCTCGTCGGTCCTGAAAAATTCCGGCTCGGCCGGAGGAGCCGCGAGCTTACCCGGGCTGCATGTTGTTTCAGCTCAAAGTGACACGTGCGAACTTGCGCTTGCCGACTTGCACGACAAAAGTGCCGGGCTGGACTTTCAGGCCCTTGTCGCTGATGACGGTGCCGTCAATGCGCACGCCAGCCTGCTCGACCATGCGCAGGCCTTCGCCGTTGCTGGCCACCAGGTTGGCCGCCTTCAGCAGCGCGCCAATGCCCATCGGCGCGCCGCTCAGCGTCAGTTCGGGAATGTCGTCCGGGATGCCGCCCTTGGCTCGGTTCTGGAAATCGGCCTCGGCAGCGTCGGCCGCTGCAGCGCTGTGGAAGCGCGCGGTGATTTCCTTGGCCAGCATGACCTTGGCGTCCTTGGGGTTGCGCCCGCCTTCAACCTCGGCCCTGAGCTGCGCGATCTCGGCTTCGGAGCGGAAGGACAGCAGCGTGAACCACTTCCACATCTGCTCGTCGCTGATCGACAGCGTCTTGGCGAACATGCTGTTGGCCGGCTCGGTGATGCCGATGTAGTTGTTCTTGGACTTGGACATCTTCTCGACGCCGTCCAGGCCTTCGAGCAGCGGCATGGTCAGGATGCACTGCGGCTCCTGGCCGTATTCGGCCTGCAGTGCGCGGCCCACCAGCAGGTTGAACTTCTGGTCGGTGCCGCCCAGTTCCAGGTCGCTCTTCAGCGCCACCGAATCGTAGCCCTGCATCAACGGGTACAGCAGCTCGTGCAGCGAGATGGGGGTGTTGGACTGGAAGCGCTTGGTGAAGTCGTCGCGCTCCAGCATGCGGGCCACCGTGTACTTGGCGGCCAGCTCGATCATGCCGCGGGCACCCAGCGGGTCGCTCCACTCGCTGTTGTAGCGGATCTCGGTGCGGGCAGGATCCAGCACCATCGAGGCCTGCTGGTAGTAGGTCTTGGCATTCGCCTCGATCTGCTCGCGCGTCAGCGGCGGGCGGGTGGCGTTGCGGCCGGACGGGTCGCCGATCATCGACGTGAAGTCGCCGATGAGAAATATGACCGTGTGCCCCAGGTTTTGCAGCTGGCGCATCTTGTTCAGCACCACTGTGTGGCCGATATGGATGTCAGGCGCAGTGGGGTCCAGCCCCAGCTTGATGCGCAAGGGCTGGCCGGTGGCTTCGGAACGCTGGAGCTTCTTCACCCAGTCCGCCTGCGGCAGCAGCTCGGCACAGCCGCGCTGGCTGATGGCCAGCGCTTCGCGCACGCCGTCGCTCAGGGAAACGGCCGCAGCAGCTGCGCTGTCAGACGGGTTGGCGCCAACGGGCGCCGGCATGGCAGCGGATTCGGACATCGGTGTAAATAGCAGGTGTTTGCCCGGTTCGGGCGCGCCTTTTGGCGGAAGTGTCACAGGTATACTCCGCCGATTCTTTTTTCGAGCCGGCAGCACCGCACGAACAACGGACAAAAAGCGGGTGGAAACGAGTGGAGAAGGAGTTCTTGCTTCCGAGCAAGGACCGCGATTCTACGGGGCTGCAGGATGGTGGATGACGGCAGGCGCATGGCGCCCGGTTTTGCCGTCTTGGCACATGGTGCACGCTTTGGCGTGCACGCCGCACACAGGACGGAGCATGCAGCTCCGCTGAAGATTGAAGTCGTCGGGCACACCCTCTCTTTCCGCCCTGCAGCGCGCCCTGGCGCCCGCAGCACAGTTCATCCACTCGCATCCCCGCGGTTTTTCCGCCGCCATCCTGGCCTTGCTGGCCGGCACTGGCGTGACCGCCTTCGGCATCGCGCCGATGGCGCCTGACGCGGCCGACCTGCCCAAGCGCCTGGTGGTGCAAACCGTCACCCCCGAAGCGCTGGCGCCTCAGCTCGAGGCCCTGGCCGACGCCGAGCTGCAGCTCAACCGCAGCGACATCACCCGCCCCAGCGACACACTGGACAGCCTGATGCAGCGCCTGGGCGTGGCCGATGCGGCCGCGGTCCAGTGGCTGCGCCTGGACCCGATCGGCCGCAAGCTGGTCGAGGGCCGGCCCGGCAAGATGATCACCGCCTCGCTGAGCGGCAGCGGCCGGCTGGCATCGCTGGTCGCGCGTTTCGCGACCGACGACGACAGCCAGGGCCAGGCCCGCTTCAGCCGGCTGACCATCGAGCGCGACGCGCAGGGCCGTTGGCAATCGCATCTGGAACAGGCGCCGCTGGAATCGACCCAGCGCCTGGCCAGTGGCACGATCCGCAGTTCGCTGTTTGCCGCGACCGACGAATCCAACATCCCGGACGCGGTCGCCACCCAGATCGCCGAGCTGTTCTCGACCGACATCGACTTCCGCCGCGAGCTGCGCAAGGGCGACACCTTCAGCGTCGTCTACGAGCACCTGACGGCCGACGGCGAACCCATCACCTGGAACCAGGGCAGCGGCCGCGTGCTGGCCGCCGAATTCATCAATGACGGCCATCCGCACCAGGCGGTGTGGTTCGGCGAAGGCAAGGGCGGCTACTTCGACCTGAACGGCGAGAGCAAGCGCCGCAGCTTCCTGGCCAGCCCGATGGAGTTCTCGCGTGTGACCTCCGGGTTCTCGATGCGCTTCCACCCGATCCAGAAGATCTGGAAAGCCCACCTGGGCGTGGACTACGGTGCACCGATGGGCACGCCGATCCGCAGCGTCGGCGACGGCACCGTCGAATTCGCCGGCCAACAGAACGGCTACGGCAACGTGGTGCAGATCCACCATGCAGGCGACCGCACGACGCTGTATGCCCACATGAGCCGCATCGACGTGAGGAAAGGCCAGCACGTCAGCCAGGGCGACCGCCTGGGCGCCGTCGGCATGACCGGCTGGGCCACCGGACCGCACCTGCACTTCGAGTTCAAGGTGGGCGGCCTGCAGAAGGATCCGCTGGAGATCGCCAAGTCCTCCGAGACCATCAAGCTCGACCCATCGCAGCGCGCCCGTTTCACCGCGCTGGCACAAGCCGCCAAGATCCAGCTGACCGTGGCCAACGACACGCGTGGCCAGCAGACCGCTCGCGTCGAATGACGCCGCGCTGCCAAGCAACGAGCTGAGGAACATGGACAACGCCGATCTCTACATCGGCCTGATGTCAGGCACTTCGCTGGACGGCATTGATGGCGTGCTCGCCGCCTTCGAGCGCGAGAGCGCCACGATGCAGGTGCTGGCCCACGCCCATGCGCCCTTCCCCACGGTGCTGCGCGAGGAACTGCTGGCGCTGAACCAGCGCGGCGCGGACGAACTGCACCGCGCAGCACTGGCCGCCAACGCGCTGGCCACGCTGCAGGCCGGCGTGGTGCAGCAGTTGCTGCGCCAGCATGGCTGCCGCGCCCACCAAGTCATTGCCGTCGGCTCGCATGGCCAGACGGTGCGCCACCGCCCAGGCGAGTTCGACGGCCTGGGCTACACGCTGCAATTGAACCAGGGCGCGCTGCTGGCCGAGCGCTGCGGCATCGACGTGGTCTGCGACTTCCGCAGCCGCGACGTGGCTGCCGGTGGCCAGGGCGCGCCGCTGGTGCCGGCCTTCCACGCGATGGTCTTCGGCGGCACCGAACGGCCGCGTGCCGTGCTGAACCTGGGCGGCATTGCCAACCTGACGCTGCTGCCCGGCAGCCGCGACCCGGCCACGCCGGTGCGCGGCTTCGACTGCGGCCCTGGCAATGCACTGCTGGACCACTGGGCCCAGATGCACCTGGGCCAGGCCTATGACGAAGCCGGCCGCTGGAGCGCTGGTGGCCAGGTCCAGCCCGAATTGCTGGCCAGGCTGCTGGCCGAACCCTTCCTCGCCGCGCCGCCGCCCAAGAGCACCGGCCGCGACCTGTTCAACGCGAGCTGGCTGATGCGCCAGCTCGCCGGCCTGGGCAAGGCCGCGGCCCTGCCCGCGCCACAGGACGTGCAGGCCACGCTGGCCGAGTTCACCGCACAAAGCACCGCGCAGGCGCTGCTGCAGCACGCTCCGGCCAGCGCCGACCTGCTGGTCTGCGGCGGCGGCGCGCTGAACGACGACCTGATGCGCCGGCTGTCCGCCGCGCTGCCCGGTGTCATGGTCAACAGCAGCGACGACGCCGGCCTGCCACCGCTGCAGGTCGAAGCCGCCGCCTTCGCCTGGCTGGCCCGGGCCTTCATGCAACGCCGCCCCGGCAACCGCGCCGAAGTGACCGGCGCCCGCGGCCCCCGAGTGCTGGGCGCACTCTACCCGGCAGGCTGAATGGCGCAGCCGGTTCGCGGGAATACCGCGAACCACCCGCCAAGCGGGTGCGCGGCCGCTTGGGAGCGGCCCGGCGCTGGCCGCGCCACGACAGGTCTTCACTTCCGCTCACCTGCCGGCAATGCAGCGTGCATTGCCGGGTGTCCAGCGCTGAAGACTTCTCGCCCGCCTGCGCTTGTCCGCGCTCAAGCCGGGGACACTGGTGGCGCGCACAATTCGCATTGGCTCCAGGCGGCCTCGCTGCCCTGGACAAGTCCTGTCAACGCCGCCTCGGCCGCAGGCGTTCTGTTCCGCTCAACACACTCGATACATCATGCAACGCCTTGCTTCCCGCCTGATCCTCGCCACGATGGTGGCCACACTGGCCGCCTGCGCCACCTCCAGCCCTGACGTCGTTCAGCGCGGCGACGCGCAGCGCATGTCCACCGTGCAGGACGGCACCATCCTCAGCCTGCGACCGGTGACCATCGATGGCAGCCAAAGCGGCCTGGGCGGCGCCGCCGGTGCCGTCGTGGGTGGCGTGGCCGGCTCTGGCGTTGGCGGCTCGCGCGAATCGGCCATCGTCGGCGTGATCGGTGCGGTGGCCGGTGCGGCCATCGGCAATGCCGTCGAGCGCTCCTCCACCAAGGAAGAGGGTGTGGAGTTGCTGATCCAGCTGCGCAACGGCGACCGCCGCGCCATCGTGCAGGCCAAGGGCAACGAGAACCTGCAGGCTGGCGATGCGGTGGTCATCGTCACCACCGGCGGCAAGGTGCGCGTGACCAAGGCGCCGCCAGTCGTCAACTGAGCATCTGAATCAACGACAAAAAGGCCGGTCCGCTTCGCAGCGGGGCCGGCCTTTTTCATGGGCGTGGGCGTCCTCCCCTCAAGGGCCAAGGAAACGTCCCTCGGGGGGCGGGCCGGGCACAGCCCGGTCCTGGGGGCTCACAGGACTTCAGTTCAGCGGCGTCTTGTCCTTGAGCGCCAGCTTCTGGTCCAGCTTGACCTGCAGGAACTCGGTGATGTCCGGCACGCCGGCGGTCTTGCTGCTGCCCGGGTAGTTGTTGTCGTTGATGATCAGCAGCGTGCTGGCGTCCAGCACCAGCACGTCTTCGATCGTCACCCATGGGAAGGTGAAGGTCTGGCTGCTGTCCTGGTTCAGGTCGTGCGGGTCGGCCAGGTTCATCAGGTCGGCGATCTCGGTCTTCTGCACATTGCCGTCGGCGTCGACCACGTTCAGGTCGATCAGGAACACGCGCTTGAAGCGCGGGTCCTGCGTGCCGTTGCGCTCCAGCACGATGAACTGGTGGGCGTTGACCGCCGTCATGTCGCCGATGTTGGTGCCGGCGTCGTCGAGCTTGTAGTGCCACTGGCGGCCGGTGTAGGCCTCGTCGTCCACGCTGAACTCGTTGATGCGCAGGGTCTTGGGCGTGTCGCCCACCACGCTGCCTTCGAGCAGCGTGTAGAGGTGGTCGCCAGCTGCATTGATGGCCATGCCTTCGAAGCCGTTGGAGCCGTTCAGCGTGGGCTGCGCGCCGTTCAGGAAGGGGTTGTCAGGCGACTGCACGCCGGCCATCGGGATGGCAGCGCGCAGCACCTTGCCGTTCTTGTTGGTCTTGACCAGGAACGGGCCGAATTCGTCGCCGAACCAGAAGTAGCCGTTCTTGTCGCGGCGCATCGATTCGATGTCCAGGTCGCTGCCGGTCAGGTAGCCACCGTCGCGCACCTTCTGCGGCACGGGGATGTTGGCAGCGCCAGGGCCACTGCCCGAGTACGGGTAGAACTCGCGGTCGGCCACCTTGGTGAAGCCGATCAGCCCGTCCGGGTCCTTCAGCGCGGTGAAGGTTTCGTCGGTGAACGCGGCGACCACGGCACCGGTCTTCTCATTGACCGGCACGACATTGCCTTCGCCGACCAGCGCCGCGCCGTCCCAGCTGCGGAAGTTGGGCTGCAGCGTGTAGGTGCGCAGCATCGCGTCCGGCGAGTTGGCCTTGTTGCCGAAGCCGTTGTCCGGCATCACGCGGTAGGTGCCGGCGACCGGGCCGGGCAGCACGGCGGAGAAGCCTTGCACCGCCTGCTTGTCGACCAGCGGCAGCGTGCGGCCATTGGCCGACGACACGAACTGGCCGGCGGTCGGGCCCTTGGCAAAGGTGTCGGCCGGCATGCTGGCGTAGCCGACGAGCTCGGCGGCCTGGGCCGCGGCACACAGCGAGGCCAGCGCCAGGGCGCTCAGCACAAAACGGGGAAAGCTCATGGTCTGCTCCTGAGGAAATGCTTGAATGCCGCGATGGTCGTCAGATCACATGACGTGCCCGTGAAGTCCCGGTGAAACCCCCGCGTCAAACTGGTCCGCGGGCCATGACACCCGCATGACACACGAACGGCCTACCCTCGCGCGATGCCGTTGCAGATGTTGTGGTCACCACCCAAGTTGTCATGCCCGTCCTGCTGCCGGAACTGAGCGCGATCCGCCGGCTGGTCGACACAGGCGCGCCCTACCTGACGCTGCACACGCTGGGGGAGATCGACGCCGGCCACGGCGAGCGCTTCCCGCTGCTGGCCGTGAGCATGGGCAGCAGCGACCCGGCCGCACCGGCGCTCGGCGTGTTCGGTGGCGTGCACGGGCTGGAGCGCATTGGCGCCGAGGTGGCCATGGCCTTCCTGCGCAGCCTCGTCGAACGGCTGGCTTGGGACGACACGCTGCACCACCTGCTGGCCGGCATGCGGCTGGTGCTGATGCCGCTGGTCAACCCCGGCGGCTACTGGCGTGGCAGCCGCGCCAACCCGCGCGGCGTGGACCTGATGCGCAACGCGCCGGTGGACGCGCAGCCGCCCGTGCCCTGGCTGGTCTCAGGCCAGCGCATCAGCCCGGTGCTGCCCTGGTACCGCGGCCGCGCCGGCCAGCCGATGGAGGTCGAGAGCCAGGCCTTGTGCGCGCTGGTCGAAAGCGAGTTGCTGGGCCGCGGCTTCAGCATCGCCGTGGACTGCCACTCCGGCTTCGGCCTGCACGACCGCATCTGGTTCCCGTATGCGCACACCGCGCGCCCCGTCGAACACCTGCCTGAGCTGCATGCGCTGTGCGAGGTGTTCGACCGCGCGCAGCTGCACCACCGCTATGTGTTCGAGCCGCAGAGCCGGCAGTACCGCACCCATGGCGACCTGTGGGACCACCTGTACGACCAGGGCCAGCGCCAGCACCCGGGCAGCATCTTCCTGCCGCTCACGCTGGAGATGGGCTCCTGGCTGTGGGTCAAGAAGAACCCGCGCCAGCTGTTCAGCCGGCACGGGGCGTTCAACCCGCTGATCGAGCACCGCCGTCAGCGTGTCTTGCGCCGTCACGTCGCGTGGCTGGACTTCATCGCCCGCGCCACGCTGGGCCATGCGCACTGGCTGCCAGCCCCCACTGAACGCCACACCCAGCTCGAACTGGCGCTGAACCGCTGGTACCGCACGCCGCGCGCATGAACGCCCCCGCCTCACCGTCAACATGGGTGCTGCTGCGCGGCCTGACGCGCGGCGCTGGCCATTGGGGCGACTTCCCGGCCCGCCTGCAGCAAGCCCTGCCCGGCGCCCACCTGCTGCTGCCCGAGCTGCCCGGCAACGGCGTGCGCCATCGCGAGCCCAGCCCGACTTGCGTCCCGGCCATGACCGAAGCGCTGCGCGCGACATTGCAGCCCGTGCTGAAGGACGGCCCGGTGCACCTGCTGGCCCTGTCACTGGGTGCGATGGTCGCCTGCGACTGGGCCGCGCGCCACCCGCAGGAGCTGCGCGGCGCCGTGTTGATCAACACCAGCCTGCGCCCCTTCAGCCCCCTGCATCACCGCCTGCGCCCCGCCGTGCCGCTGGCCCTGCTGCGCTGGCTCTGGCGCCTTCGCAGCGCCCGCGGCCGGGCCCTGGCAGGTCCGGCCTGGGAAGCCGAGCTGATGGGCCTGACCAGTGCCCTGGCCGCCAGCCAACCCCTGCGTGCCCGCGCCGTGCTGACCCACTGGGAAGCCCTGCGCCGCGCCAACCCGGTCAGCGCCGCCAACACGCTTCGCCAACTGTGGGCGGCAGCTCGCTATCGGGCGCCACTGCAGCCGCCCGCCGTGCCGATGCTGGTGCTCAACGGCGCCGCCGACCGCCTCGTCAACCCCGCCTGCTCACAGCGCCTGGCGCAAGCCTGGCAACTGCCGCTCGAGGTCCACTCGCTTGCCGGGCATGACCTGCCGCTGGACGACGCCGCTTGGGTGGCGCAGCAGGTGGCAAGGTGGGCGGCCGGAGATGTGCTGCGTTAGGATCAGCACACATCACCGGGGACGCCGCCATGAGCCGCACTGTCACTTTCAATCTCGGCGACGAGGCCATCGCCTCGGTGCAACACAAGGTCAACGCAGGCCTCTACCCCAGCGCAGATGCCGTGCTGGAGGCCGCCATCCTCGCGCTGGACGACCGCGACACCACCGTCGCCAATTGGCTGCAATCCGAAGGCGCCGAGCGCCATGCCCGACTGAAGAGCGGCACCCTGCCCACCATCAGCGGCGACGAGTTGATGAGCCGCGTGCGTGCACGCCTGAAAGCACCCAATGCCAGCCCGAAGAGCGCCGCTTGATTCCGCAGTACGAGGTCTTGTTTGGTGAGGCTGTCGAACAGGACATCCTGGATCTGTTGACGCAGCCACATCCGCATTTCACGGAAGATGAAACCCTCGCCTTCATCGACGACTTGCAGCAGCAGGTCGTCAAGATCCTGAGGCTCAACCATGCGATCGGCACGGCGATGGACTCGACCATGCCTGACTTGCTGGTGACGCATCACCGTGGCTTTGCGGTGCTCTACGTGCCGGACCACATGGCGCAAACCGTCACGGTATTGGGTCTGCTGGACACCCGACGTGAATGGCGGCGCATCTCCTCTGGCCGAGCGCCCGAATGAGCGCGCCGAGCCGGCTCACCAGCTGGCAGGATGCTGGCCGTAAGCCTCGCTGAGCACCTGATACAGCGCCGGGTGCTGGTCCAGCAGCGCTTGGGGCTGCTCGAAGAAGACTTCGCTGGTCACGGCGAAGAACTCGGCGGGGTCGGTGGCGCCATAGGGGTTGAGCAGGCCGGGTGAGGCTTCGGGCGTGCCGGGTTCAGCCCATTGGCCGCGGGCCAGGCGGGCGTGCAGTGCGTCGAACTCGGCCTGCATGACCTGTGACCAGCGGCGGGACTGGGCGCGGGTGCCCAGCAGTGGCGCGCCGTTCGCCGGGCCGTTGGCCTGGTCGAGCTGGTGGGCGAATTCGTGGATCACGACGTTGTGGCCATCGCTGGCGTCGGCTGCGCCAGCGACAACGTCCTGCCAGGACAGGATGACCTGGCCCTGCTGCCAGGATTCGCCCGACAGCACGCGCCGCTCCTCGCGCTGCACGCCGGCCGCACCGCTGTGCACGCGGTCCACGATGAACGCTCCGGGGTACAGCAGCACCTGGCGCAGCCGGTCGAACGCGACCTCGGGCCGGCCCAGCAGCAACAGGCAGGCCTGGGCGGCGATGGTCACGCGCATCTCGTCGTTCACCTTCAGGCCGGCGCAGCCGATGAAGGCCGTCTCGGCGAGGAAGACCTGCATGCGCTGCTTGAGCTTGAGCTGCAGGTCCGCCGGCAGCTTGGCGACCAGCGGCACACGCTTGCGCAGCACGCGCCGCCAGGCCTGCGGAAACGGTTGCCGCGCGAGCCGCGCGCGGCGCCAGGCCTGCCAGCGCGGCTGCAGCAGCAGGCCGGCGACGAAAAAGGCGGTCGCCAGCAGCACGGCGCTCATGGCCAGCAGGCTGGCCGGGTCGGACCCGGTAGGGTTCATGAGACTTCCTCCAGACCTGAAGATGGCGCACAAAGCGGCCAAATCAAGCCCGGGGAAAGCGCCAGCCTCATGGCCCGCCGTTCGCTCCCAACGGCGTGGCCTGCGCCTGCCGCCCCCACAGTGACGAGCCACTGGCGCGGCGGCCGTAGGACGTGTCGGCCGGCTGGGCGCGCCAGGCGATGGTGTCCAGCAGCGTGACGCTGCTGCCCGATGGCGCGTACAGCGCCAGCGCCTGGCCCTTGGGGTTGGCGCTGAAGCTGGTGTGCAGTTCACCGGCGGCGGGCAGGTTGTCCAGCCAGACCAGCAGGTAGCCATGGGCCGGCACGCTGGTGCCGGCCGGGAACGGCCAGAGCGTGGGCTGGGCGGGGTTGTTGGTGAGGAAGTGGCCGGTCAGGCTGTAGGCCTGGCTGCCGGGGTTGTAGAGCTCGATCCAGGGGCTGTGGTTGCCGGCTGCGGTGACGATGCCGCTGCGGTTGTCGGGCAGCACTTCGTTGAGCAGCAGCGGCTGGGCCAGGTTGGGCGAAATGCCGGCCAGGTTGGCATTGATGTAGGCAATGCGCTGGGTCACGAAATCCTGCAGCGCGGCGGGCGAGGCGTCGAAGCCGGTGTTGTCCTCGCGAAAGCGCTTGTAGACGTCGCGGTGCGTGTCTTCCAGCACGGCCTGGTGCTGGGCGTTGATGCGCGGGTTCAGGATGGCGGGCGTGAACTGCGTGGCCAGCAGTTCGGCGATCTTGTTGACGTACTGCTGGCGGAACAGCGGCACCGTGAGCAGCCGCGAGGTCAGCACGTTGTAGGTGTTGATCGATTGCCGCGGCGTGGTCTTGACGCCCTTGAGCAGCGACAGCGTGGTCTGGTAGAAGGCCTGGTCGAAGTCCTTGGGAATGAGCTCCCACACGGGGCTGTCCGGGCTGCGGTACATGTAGTAGTTGTGGCCCACGTGGTCCCAATCGCCGGTGAGCTGCATCGCGGCCAGGTAGTCCAGGTAGCTGTCCACGTTGATCACAGACGAGATGACGGCCGGGAAGTCGGCGTCGGAGGTCACGTTGACCGTCTGCACCAGCGCGGCCAGCGCGGGGTAGCCGTCGTCGTTGTCGCTGTGGTCGTCCCAGGCGGTCGAGTAGTCGTCCAGCACGCGGAAGTTGGACGCGACCACGTCCTGCGCTTCCAGCAGCTGGCCCTTGGGGTTGATGGCGCGGGCGTTGAAGAAGTCGTCGTCCACGTCTTCGAGGTGGCTGAACAGGCCCAGGTACTCGCCGTTCACGTCCAGGTGCGCAAAGCTGCAGCTGGAGAACAGCGTGGACACGCCTGCGAGTTGCGCGGCAGACAGGCACTCGGCCAGTTGCGTGGTGTCCAGCCCCGAGGCCTTGAGGATCAACTTGTCGCGGCCCTGGAAGGGCACGCCCTTCTTGAAGTTGACCTTCCAGGACTTCTTCTGGTTGTTCAGGCTGGTGGCACCGCGGAACTTCACGCCAATGCCGGGGAAGAGCAGGTTGTCGCCGGCGAAGTCGGCCGTCACGTAATCCGAGTCCGGGTTGGCCTGCAGGATGGCGTACTGGTCGGCCGGGATGGTCAGCTGGAAGGCCGGCAGCGTGCTCTGCGTGCGGTCCAGCGGCGCAGCCGAGACGGGCGCGGACCAGGCGCTCTGGTTGCCGAACACGTCCACCGCGGCCACCTTGTAGAAGCCGGCAGTGAACGGCGCGAGCGCGTCGTCGAAGTAGCGGCTGCTCGGCACCGGCTGGGCGGTGAGCGTGGTGTACGGGCCGCCGGACGAGGCCGCGCGGCTCACCAGGTAGCCGGCCAGGTCGGCCTCCGTCGAATCGGGCCAGGTGACGATGTTGCGGTAGTAGCCGCCCAGCGCGGCGACCGAGGCCGGCGCCTTCGGCGCGCGGGTGTCGGCCTTGGTGGACTGGACCGAGATCGCCGCGATGGTGGACTGGCCGATGCTGGCCGGGAAGGTGACGTTGAGCTGGCCGTCGGCCACGGTGACGGCGAACTGGTAGGTCACCGCGTAGTTGCGGCCGAAGCGGGCGTAGAGGTCGAAATCCTGCAGCAGCGGCACGCCTTCGGCCAGCACCGAGAACTTGCGCAGGTTGGGCCCGTTCTGCAGCAGCTCGACGAACTGCATCGTCAGCAGGTAGCTGCCGTTGGCCACGTCGAAGCGGTATTCGCTGGCGCCCTCGCGCACGCTGTTGACCAGCGGCGAATAGGCGGTGTTCTCGATCACCTGCCCGTAGTACAGCAGCGAGGGCGTGCTGGCGGTGCCGCCAATGGCACCAGACCCGTTGCTGGCGTCATAGAGCCGGTCGGCGCTGTAGACCGCGTCGTAGCGGCCACCATTGCCGCCACAGTCCAGCCGCGCAGTGCCGGCGAAGGCCGCGGGAGACAGCAGCCAGGCCGCGCCCACCAACGCCAGCGTTCGAATCGTGTACAGCATGGGTCTCCTCCCGTTGCCAACCAGCGCAAACAGTGGAGCGTCCATGCTTCTGAAGCCACAGCGCCCCAAGGGGGCGAGTATGAGCGCCACGTCTCGGCGCCCCAAGGGGTCAGACTGGGGGTGCCGTCACCTGTTTTCAGTACACGACGCGGCCGTCGCGGTCGATCATCGAGACCGAGGTGCTGCGGCGCGGGCCTTGCTCCGGGTGCAGCGCGATGCGGTAGCCGCTGAGGTCCATCACGTCGCCGGCGGCCAGCACCTTGGCCAGCGCGGCGCGCGTGGGCGTGCCGGGCATGCGCTGCAGCGCGGCAATCAGCACGCGGGCGTTGACGTAAGCCTCGGTCATCGTCAGCGTGGGCTCGATGTCCTGCGGGCCGTACTTGCGGTAGGCCGCCTCGAACTCGCGCATCAGTTCCACGCGCGCATTGCGCGGGTTGGGCACGACCTGCGAAATCATCACGCCATGCGCCGCCTCCTTGCCCACCACCTGGGCCAGCTGCGTGGCCTCCGCAGACGACAGCGCCACCAGCTGGCCAGTGCCCCTGTCCTTTCGGTAGAGCTTGCAGAAGTAGGCAACTGCCGCGGTGTTGGACGCCAGCACCACCGCCTGGTGCGGCACCTTCTGGATGGCTCGCACTGCATCCTCGACCATTGCGGTGTCGGCCGGGTGCGCGGCCAAGGCGACCAGCTTGATGCCGTGCCTGGCCGCCAGTTCCTTGGCCAGCTCCTGCAGCTCCAGCCCGTCCTTGTCGTCGGTGGTCAGCAGTGCCACGCGGTTGGTCTGCATGGTCTCCATCTGGCGGAACACGGTTTCCAGTTCGTCGCCATGGCTGGCGCGGGTCAGGTAGACCAGCGGGTCGCGCTGGCGGTGCACCGCCAGCGCGCCCGAGCCCACGCCGATCACCGGCAGCTGCAGGCTCTGCAGCAGGTTGCGCTTGAGCAGTTCGTCCAGTGTGGCGCTGCGCACCGTGCCCAGCATCGCCACCGGGTTCTCCTTTTCGGTCAACGCACGCACCTGGTTCGCCACGTGGCCAGGGTCCTCGTCCACAGAGACCAGGCGCAGCCGCTGGCCATTGATGCCGCCAGCGGCGTTCACCGAATCGAACGCGACCTGCGCGCCGACCTGCATGTGCCAACCCAGCCCGCCACTCACGCCCGTGAGCGGCGCCACCTGCAGCACCGCGAGGTCTGCCGCTGCCGCCGTGCTCGCCACCGCACTGGCTGCCAGCGCCCAAGCGCCGGCCCACCAGAGCCCCCAACTGCCCTTGCCTGCCATGTCCGAATGTCTCCTGTTGTTGTCGCCCGTCAGCGCTCTGCCGCGGGCCTTGCTTGTCGCGGGCGCAGTATGGTTTTCAGGCCGGTGGGTGGCAAGACCGCCGCTGCATGTAACTTCTTGGTAACGCGCAATTCCCGCACCGAACGAGGGAAGACCCCGAGGCTTCGGCAGCGTGTAGGCTTACGCCTCATGAACATCCTTGTCCTCCACGGCATCAACCTGAACATGTTCGGTCAGCGCGACCCGGCCCAGTACGGCCGCGCCACGCTGGCCGAGATCGACACCAAGCTCAAGGCATTGGGTAGCGAGCTTGGCGCCGATGTCACCAGCTTCCAGACCAATCACGAAGGCGAGATGGTCGAGCGCATCCACCAGGCCTTCCGGGACGCGGTGGACGCCGTCATCATCAACGCCGGCGCGTGGACGCACTACAGCTACGGCATTCGCGATGCGCTGGCGATCCTGAAGGCGCCCATCATCGAGGTGCACATGTCCAACATCCATGCCCGCGAAGCCTTCCGCCATCACTCGGTCTTCGCCGAGATCGCCAAAGGCCAGATCGCAGGGTTTGGGGCCGAGAGCTACCTGCTCGGGCTGCGGGCTGCGGTCAGCGCGGTCGCCGCGGCCAAGGCCTGATTCAGGCCGTCAATTCCTTCAGGAACAGCTCGCGGTCCGGCGCAAAGTTGGCGTGCAGTGGCAGCAGGGCGCCGCCCAGCGCGCCGGCGTCCGCGCCCACCGCGCCTTCGAACAGCGGCGGCAGCGTCACGCCTTCCCAGCTGTGGGCGCGCATCGCGGCTTCAGTGGCCCGCATCAGCGCGGCCAGCAGCGCGCGGTCGAACACGCCGTCGATGATCACGCCGTCCAGGTCCAGCAAACAGGCCGCGCTCTGGATGGCATGCGCCAGCGCCGGTGCCGCCTGGGCCAGCCAGGCTTCGGTGACGCTGCGCCACGGCGCCTGCAGCGACTGCTCGCCCAGCGCAGGCGCCAATGCTGCGGCGGCCCAGGCCTGCTGCAGCGTGTTCAATGACGCCAC
The DNA here is from genome assembly GCF_021043325.1 of Ideonella azotifigens. Lineage (NCBI taxonomy): Bacteria > Pseudomonadati > Pseudomonadota > Betaproteobacteria > Burkholderiales > Sphaerotilaceae > Ideonella > Ideonella azotifigens. Next base: position 31,707 of record NZ_JAJNKD010000014.1, on the reverse strand, counting down.
GCTGAGCAACTGCCCTGCCGCGCCCTGCGGCCCGCTGCCGGCCGGGCCCAGCGGCATCGAGCCGACCGCGCCGGCATTGCCGGTGGCGCCGGTGCGCAAGTGGCTGTCAATCACCAGGCCACCGCCGATGAAGGTATCGACGAACACGTAGAGGAAGCTGTGCAGGCTGCGGCCGCGGCCGGCCACCAGTTCGGCCACGCAGGCGGCCGCGGTGTCCTTCATCGCCAGCACCGGCCATTCGCAGCGCTGGGCCACGGCCTCGCGCAGGTCCAGCCCGGCCCAGCGCGCAGCCAGCTCGGGCGCCACGCCCAGCAGGCTTTGCCAGCCGCCCAGCGCCAGCGGCGCGGCAATGCCCACGCCGCAAACCCGCTCCCGCGCGCCCGGCCCCAGCTTGCGGCGGATGCCGGCCAGCCGGCGGCCGATCTCGGCCAGCAGTTCGTCGGGATCGGGGAAGTCGTAGTTCCAGGACCAGCGGGCCTGCACCGCGCCGGTGAAGTCCACCAGCAGCGTGTCCATCTGCCGCCGGCCGACCTTGATGCCCACCGCGTACGCGCCCTGCGGGTTCAGCGACAGCGGCACCGAAGGCTGGCCGACCTTGCCGCGCACCGGCGCACCCTTCACGAGGTAGCCCTCGTCCAGCAGCCGCTTGCTGATCAGCGAAACGGTCTGCGCCGTCAGCCCCGTCAGCCGCGCCAGGTCCGCGCCCGGCATCGCGCCATGCAAGCGCACCGCCTGCAACACCACGCGCTCGTTGTACTGGCGCAGCCCGCCCTGGTTGGAGCCGCGGGTGGACAGGCGGGTGTCCCCGCCACGTGCCGTCGCGGCTTCGGCATCGGCTTCAGCAAAGCTTTCGCGGTCGGCGGTCAACGCAGGCAAGGGGCTCTTTCAGGGGCGAGACAAAAGGGGAAAACAGAACTCAAGCTGCCAGCATTTCGGCGGGCAATTGATCCGGCCGCAGCGCGCCTGTCATCACCGCCACAGTGTCGCTCATGCTGATTTTCTTCGGATTCAGCACCGCCGCTCGCTTGCCCAGCCGCGCCACATGAATGCGGTCGGCCACCTCGAAGACGTGTGGCATGTTGTGCGAGATCAGCACCACCGGCAGGCCCTTGTCGCGCACGCGGCGGATCAGCTCCAGCACCATGTTGCCTTCCTTGACGCCCAGCGCCGCGGTCGGCTCGTCCATGATGACCACGTGCTGCGCAAAGGCCGCCGCACGCGCCACTGCCACGCACTGGCGCTGCCCGCCCGAAAGCGTCTCCAGCGCCTGCGACATCGAGCGGATGCCGACCTTCAGTTCCGCCAGCCGCGCCGCGCTCTCAGCCAGCATGCGGCGCTTGTCCAGCATGCGCAGCAGCGTGCCTGGCAGGCCAGGCCGGCGCAGCTCACGGCCAAGGAACAGGTTCTCGGCAATCGTCATCGCCGGCGCCACCGCGAGGTCCTGGTAGACCGTCTCGATGCCGGCACGGCGTGCGTCGATGGGGCTCTTGAACACCGTGCGCTGGCCGTCCAGCAGGATCTCGCCCGAGTCCGGCAACGTGGCGCCGGAGAGCGCCTTGATCAGCGAGGACTTGCCGGCGCCGTTGTCGCCGATCACCGCGAGGATCTCGCCGGCACGCAGCTCGAAGTCGGCACCGTCCAGTGCCGTGACCTGGCCATAGCGCTTCACCAGGCCGGTGGCCTGCATCACGATCTTGGCTTTGGACGTGGGCGCGATGTGCGAATTGGTCGGGGTCGAAAACGTGGACATCAGCGTGCGCCTCGGCGGGAAAGTTGATCGGCAGCGACCGCAAGGATCACCAACACACCGGTGACCAGCACCTGGTAGATGGACGACACGCCCATCAGCGTCAGCCCGTTGCGGAACACGCCGACCACCAGCGCGCCGATCAGCGAGCCGATGACCACGCCGCGCCCGCCGAACAGGCTGGTGCCGCCCAGCACCACCGCGGTGATGGCGTCCAGGTTCTCGGTCTGGCCGGCATTCGGGTCGCCCACGCCCGTGCGCGCCACGCTGAGCAGCGAGGCCAGGCCATAGCAGAAGCCGGCCGTCACGTAGACCACCAGCAGCACGCGCTGGGTCGGAATGCCGACCAGGCGCGTCGCCTCGGGGTTGTTGCCCACGGCATAGACATGCCGGCCGGCGGCCGTCTCGCGCAACACGAACCAGGCCACGCCATAGAGCGCGAGCATCAGCAACGTGCCCCACGCGAACTCGGTGCCGCCGATGGCAAAGGTGTTGCCCAGCGCCGTCATCAGCGGCGGCACGTCGGTGATGGTCTGCGAGCTGGAATACAGCTGCGTGATCGCAAACGCGATGTTCATCGTGCCCAGCGTGACGATGAACGAAGGCAGCTTGACCCGCGTGACCAGCAGCCCGTTGACCAGGCCGAACAGCGTGGTCACCGCCAGCCCGGCCAGCAGCGCCAGCGGTGCCGGCAGGCCGGCGTCCACCGCCAGCTTGCTCATCACGATGCCGCCCAGCGCCATCACCATGCCGCAGGACAGATCAATGCCGGCCGTGAGGATCACCAGCGTCTGGCCGATGGCGATGACGCCGACCACGGCGACCTGCTGCAGGATCAGCGAGAAGTTGCCACCGGTCAGGAAGATCGGGCTCTGCGTCGCGAAGAACACGCAGGCGATCAAGAGCGCGATGAACGGCCCGAGCGAGGCCAGGGTCAGCCCGGGCGGCAAGTGGCTGATGGCGCCTGCTGGTGCGGCCGGGGCCACTGTGACCAAGGTCGGTCCGGTGGGAGAAGACGTGGCGGGCGCCGCTGCGGCGGCGGTCGGATCGGGTGTCATCGCAGGTCCTCCTGCGCGCAGCGGCGCAGACATTACTTCTTGCCCCAGCAGAGTTCGGTGCCCTTGGCCACCGTCTGGCTGTTCACACCGGCCACGGCCTTGTCGGCGATCAGCATCACGCCGGTGTCGGTGTAGCCGCTGGGTTTCTTGCCGGTCTTGGCGAAGGTCACGCCGGCCTCCACACCCATCGCGGCCATCTTCAGCGGGTACTGCTGGCTGGTCGCGGCGATCTTGCCGGCGCCCACGTCCTTCACGCCCTGGCAGCCGCCGTCCACCGAGACGATGACCACGCCCTTCTCCTTGCCGGCCTTCTTCAGCGCGTTGTACGCACCGGCCGCGGCGGGCTCGTTGATGGTGTAGACCAGGTTCACGCCGGGCGCCTTCTGCAGGCAGTTTTCCATTGCCGTCTGGCCCTTGGCCTGGTCGCCATAGCTGTCGGCCATGCAGACGATCTCGGCGCCCTTGCCCAGCTCGTTGCTCTTGGCCTCGGGGGCGGCAAGGCCCATGCCTTTGAGGAAACCGTTGTGCCGCTGCGCGCCCACCGGGTGGCCTGGGAACAGGTCCAGCGTGACGATGACCGGCGTCTTGCCCGCCAGCGCGGCCTTGGCGTATTGGCCGATCAGCACGCCGGCCTGGTAGTTGTCGGTCGCGAACAGCGCGTCCACCGCCTCGGGCGGGTCGCTCGGACTGTCCAGCGCGATGACCAGCACGCCCTTGTCGCGCGCCTTCTTGATCGCCGGCACGATGGCCTTGCTGTCGCTGGGCACCAGCAGAATGGTCTTGGCACCGGCCGCGACCATGTTCTCCATCGCGGTGACCTGGCCGGCGTTGTCGCCATCGGCCTTGCCGGCACCGGTCAGCAGCTTCGCGCCCTTGGCCTTGGCGGCTTCGGCCGCGCCTTCCTTCATCTTGACGAAAAACGGATTGGTCTCGGTCTTCGTGATCAGGCCGATCACCGGCGCGTCTTCGGCCAGCGAAGGCGATGCGGCCAGCGACAGCCAGGCGGCGACGGCCAGCGTGGTCAGAGGAGCGGAGCGGAAGCAGGACATCGGGATGGGTCTCCTGGGGCAAAAAACGCCGAAGGCGGCGCGGCTTGTTGTGGAGCGGATTCTGGAAACAGTGGATAAATAAATCAAGTAGATTGATTAATGGAAAACCACTAGCATCCCGCCGCGACGCGAGCGGCATGCTGCGGACCTGCCGTGCCGGCGCGTCAGCGGCACGCCGGCCAGCCCCGGGCCCCGGGCATGGCGGTCCCGTCGCGCTGTCCGTTCTACGCCTGGTCGCCGCCAGCGGTCACCGCGTTTTCCCCGTCATCGTTGGCCCGTGTGCCCTGTGCCGGGCCGGCGGGCTGTCTTCACAATTCGCCTCGTTCCCAACCCGGCCCGCGGGCCAGCAAGCAAAGGAAGATTTCCATGATCGTGGTCAGCGGAGAAGCGCTGATGGACGTGTTCGACCTCGGCAGCACCGCCACCGGTCACACGCTGGACGCGCGCATTGGCGGCTCGCCGCTGAACGTCGCCATCGGTCTCGCGCGGCTGGCCCAGCCGGTGCGCTTTTTCGGCGGCATCTCGCGCGGCTTCCTCGGCGAGCGGCTGATGGCTGCGATGGAAGCTGAAAGCGTGGACACCAGCCTCGTGCAGCGCACCGATGCGCCGACCACGCTGAGCCTGGTCGGCGTGCGCCCCAGCGGCGTGCCGGACTACGCGTTTTATTCCCACGGCGCCGCCGAGTACCAGCTGCCACTGTCTGCGCTGGACAGCGTGGCCGCCGCGCAGCCCGCCGCCCAGGCCTACCACTTCGGCTCGTACGCGATGGTCATCGAGCCCACCGGCAGCACGCAACGTGCGCTGGTCGAGCGCGAACACCTGCGCAGCGTCATTGCCTATGACCCGAACGTGCGCGCCAATGTCGAGCCGGACCTGGCGCGCTGGCGCGAGGTGCTGGACTGGATGGTGCCGCGCACGCACCTGCTGAAGGTCAGCGACGAGGACCTGGGCCTGCTCTACCCAGGCGTGCCGCTGGCCGAGTTGGCAGCAGGCTGGCTCCAGGCCGGCGCTGCGCTGGTCGTCATCACCCGCGGCGGCGAGGGGGCCGAGGCCTGGTCCGCCGCCGGCCATGTGAAGGCCGCGCCGGTGAAGGTCGACGTGATCGACACCGTGGGCGCTGGCGACACCTTCCAGGCCATGCTGCTGACCGCGCTGAACGAGATGGGCCTGCTGACGCCAGACGGCGTGCGCGGCCTGAGCACCGAGCAGACCGCCCGCATCCTGGCGCTGGCCACCCGCGCGGCAGCCATCACCTGCTCGCGCCGCGGCGCCGACCTGCCGCGCCGCAGCGAGGTCAGCTGACCATGCAGCTCCCGGCCGAAGCCCTGCAACGCGCCCGTGCCCTGCTGGCCCGCGGCGGCCGGCGGCTGCTGGGCCTAGCCGGGCCGCCGGGTGCCGGCAAGTCCACCGTCGCTGCACGGCTGCAGGCCGAGCTCGGGCCTGTTGCGCGAGTCGTGCCGATGGACGGTTTCCACCTCGCGCAGGCCGAGTTGCAGCGGCTGAACCGCGCCGGCCGCAAGGGCGCGCCAGACACCTTCGATGCGGCAGGTTTTGTCGCGCTGCTGCAGCGGCTGCGCCAGCAGCGGCCTGGCGACGGCATCGTCTACGCGCCCGACTTTCGGCGCGAGATCGAGGAGCCGATTGCCGGTGCGCTACCGATTGCCGCCGACACGCCACTGCTGATCGTCGAGGGCAACTACCTGCTGCTGGACCAGGGCGACTGGGCCGGCGTACGCCCGCTGCTGGACGAATGCTGGCACGTGGCGGTCGAGCAGGACCAGCGCCTGGCCCAGCTCATTGCGCGCCACCAGCGCCATGGCCGCAGCGCTGAGGAAGCGCGGGCGTGGGCGCTGGGGAATGATGAGCCGAATGCGCGGTTGGTGGAGGCTGCGGGCGGCCGGGCGGACTGGCAGCTTGCTTGGCCGGCTGGATTTTAAGGTGCCTCATATTTCCCGTTCGGCTTTGGCCAACATGAGGGTTGGTGGTCACCAGTCCACCGGGTGTTCGGCGGAGTTCTGCCGCCCATGCTCGTGGGCAAGGCCAAGGCCTTGCGCGAGCGACTCGCATTCTTGCAGGCGCTTAGTCAGGGCATCGGAGATGACCACGGTGGATGACGCATGCTCGCCATAATTAGAGGCTCCTCAAATGTCAACCCTCGACATTGCAAGACTTGACACTCGACTGGCGCAGTTGGTCGCGACGGACCCATCGCAGTGTTTCGCGCATCTGGACTTGCAAAATTGACGGCCTCACCTCGACGACCATGCCACAGTTGGTCATGTCGCCGGCTTTTAAGCCCGATTGAAAGGCAGCCAAGGCACGCATTTCGCCTCGGTCCTTACGGTCGCGAGCAAGTGATTCTTCGCGAACAATCCGGTCTACTTCTGCTGCAGATGCGGCATAAGCTGCAGGACTTGTGTATCCGATCAGTTTCGACACCCCCCATTCAATGCCTGGAAATTCGCGGGCAGGAAGCGTAAAGCCTGGCCCATCGCACCGAATACCGGAGCGCCCAGCGGACGTACCATCAGTGATCCACGTGGCTCCCTGTACCGTTTCGAATGCCCACAGAGGGCCCTTGGAGTTCTGAACATCTCCAAGGATTCGCGGTGCAGCTTTCACTCCCGAAATCTCCTCGTCGGTTGCGGGCCTCATCAACAAGATGTCTCTTAGCCGTGGAACGGCAACCTTTCTTCCATCGGGAGAGAGTCCAGGCCGAACCGAAGTCTCTCCGGCAAAAATCTTCCCACTAACAGGCCCGGTGATGGTGCAAGCAGCCCCGGAAGCAGGAATCGCCATGAGCTGCACTTGACCCGAGTGTTCATTGACGAACTCAGCGACCCATCCGGAGACGGACTCGTCAGCCGAATTCGCGGCGGGATGAAGAAGAGCCGCCGCAATGGCGACGAGCAGGGATGAGAATTTCATCGGCACATCGAAAAGGTGGGTGGACTCTTTTCGGCATCTTTGCGACGAACTTAAGGCCGGACTAACTAAACCACCAGCGCGAGCCTTGAGATCGTCCGAGGCACCATCTCGGGAGCCCCCCGTCCAAGCCGTTGGCAGGCAGCCCAGTCGTTTGATCGAAGGCGCAGGACGGCCCCCGGTCCAATGCGAGTCCCGGGCCTTGCAGGCCTGCGCCTACGCCACTGCGGCCGGTGAGCCGATACGCGTCACCACCCAGGCGCGGCACCCTGACGGTCTTGCGTGCCCGCCCCGGGCGCGCCCCAGCCAAGGGACGCACAACGATGACCTCCGACACTCATTCCCGCGAAAAACTCTGGTCGCTGATCAAGGGCACCAAGTTCGGCCTGTTCACCACCCGCCACGCCAACGGCCACCTGCACAGCCGGCCGATGACCACGCAGAACAAGACGATCGACGAAGACGATCGGCTGTGGTTCTTCATGTCGCGCAGCGGTGACTCGGTCAGCGACCTGCTGGCCGACCCGCAGGTCAACATCGGCTATGCCAACCCGAGCGATGACAGCTACGTCTCGGTCTCCGGCATTGCCAGCGTGAGCACGGACCAAGCCAAGAAGCGCGAGTTGTGGTCCAAGCTGAACGACGCCTACTTCAAGGGCGGCGTGGACGACCCGGACGCCGCGCTGGTCGAAGTCCGCATCTCGCATGCCCACTACTGGGACGTGGACGACAGCAAGATCGTGCAGCTCTACAAGATGGCCAAGGCGGCCGTGACTGGCGAGCAGCCGAAGCTGGGCAAGGATGCCGAAGTTCGGATGAACTGAGCATTGATCACGAAGCCCTTCGACAGGCTCAGGGCGAACGGAAGGGTTTTGGCACGGGTCATGGACTCTTCGACAGGCTCGGGGCGAACGGAGTGTGGGCTCAGGGTGAACGGCGTGTGGGCTCAGCCCGAGCACAAACTCCCGTTCGGGCTGAGCCTGTCGAAGCCTCCTGATGAGGCACCTCAATCCTTGCGCCGAAACGCAATCCACGCGGCAATCAGCGTGCAGACCGTGACCACGGTGACGGTGATCGCAAAGCCGTGCGGGCTGTCGGACAGCGGCATGCCGCCAACATTCATGCCGAAGAAGCCGGTGGTGATGTTGATCGGCAGCGCCAGCACCGTGACCATGGTCAGCGTGAACAGCGTCTGGCTGGTGCGCTCGTCGACCAGCGCTGCCATTTCTTCCTGCAGAAGCTTGATGCGCTCCTGCAGCGCCGCCGCGTCGCGGATCACCAGCGAGAACTCCTCCGTCGACTGGCGCAGCTCCTCCAGGTCGTCCTGCGCGATCCAGCGCGGCGGCTGGCGCAGCAGGCGGAACAGCGCCGCCGGCTCGGGTGCCAGCAGGCGCTGCAGCCGCACCAGCACCCGGCGCAGCTGGCCCAGCTCGCGCCGGGTGTGGCGCACACGGTCGTGCAGCAGACCGTCCTCGATGTCGTCGACCTTGACCGCTGCGTCGCGCACGATGCGCGCCAGCACGTCGGCCTGGTCGTTCAGCAAATGCGTGAGCAAGGCGACGGGCGACGCGAACTGCTCGCCCTGGCGCACGGCCTGGCGCAGCCGGTCGATCGAGCGCAGCGGATGCAGCCGCGCGCTGACCAGCAGCCGGCGGTCCACGTTGAGCCACAGCGTGGCGATCTGCGACGGGTCGAACGAAAATTCGTAGGCCACGTCGTTGATGACGGCCAGCAGCTGGTCCTGCACGTCTTCCAGCCGCGTGGAACGCGAGCCCTGGTGCAGCGCCTCGAAAAACTCGTCGCGCAGGTCCAGGTTCTCGCGCAGCCAGGGCTCGGCCGCCGCGTCGGCCAGGCTGAAGTGCAGCCAGACGAATTCGCCGCGGCTGGCCTGGTCGCTGCCGGTCAGCCAGACCAGCGCCTGGTCCGGCCCGATGGGCTGGCCGGGCTGGCCAGGTGCGAACAAATAGCCGCAGATCAGGCCTTTTTCGTCGGGTCCGTAACGAGGGTTCATCGGGAATCCTGGGATCAGTAAAGCAGCGCTGGCGGCCTCGCATGGTGCCGGTCCGATGCGAGGCCGGTGCCCGGGCCGGCCGGGCTGTCACACTGGCGCGACGGCCCGGCCGCCTGTCACAGTGCCGACATGCATGCAGCCGAGCATGCCAGGCCGTCCCCATCCTACCCACGGAGCGCCCATGGCCCTGCCTTTATCCGACCATGGCGAGCTGATTCGCCGCATCGAAGCCGACATGCTGGACAGCCTGGACGAAGCCTTCGAGCTCGAATCCGAAGACAGCTTCACCAGCCTGGACGTCGACGGCACCCGCCCCGCCGACACCGACGCCAGCCGCGACGAACGCCGCCAGTACTTCCGCACCCTGTTCCAGCTGCAGGGCGAGCTGGTCAAGCTGCAGGACTGGGTCGCCAGCACCGGCCAGAAGGTCGTGATCCTGTTCGAAGGCCGCGACGCAGCCGGCAAGGGCGGCGTGATCAAGCGCATCACGCAGCGGCTGAATCCGCGCGTCTGCCGCGTGGTCGCCCTGCCGGCGCCCAACGACCGCGAGCGCACCCAGTGGTACTTCCAGCGCTATGCCGCCCACCTGCCGGCTGCCGGCGAAATGGTGCTGTTCGACCGCAGCTGGTACAACCGCGCCGGCGTCGAGCGGGTGATGGGCTTTTGCAGCGACGACGAGTACGAAGAGTTCTTCCGCTCGGCGCCCGAGTTCGAGCGCATGCTGATGCGCTCGGGCATCAAGCTGATCAAGTACTGGTTCTCGATCACCGACGACGAGCAGCACCTGCGCTTCCTCGGCCGCATGCACGACCCGCTCAAGCAGTGGAAGCTGAGCCCGATGGACCTGGAGTCGCGCCGCCGCTGGGAGGCCTACACGCGGGCCAAGGAAGTCATGCTGGAGCGCACCCACATCCCCGAGTCGCCCTGGTGGATCGTGCAGGCGGTGGACAAGAAGAAGGCCAGGCTGAACTGCATGACGCACCTGCTGTCGCAATTCGACTACAGCGAGGTGCCGCACCCGCCGGTTGAATTGCCCGCGCGCGTTCGCCATGCGGACTACTCGCGCAACCCGGTGCCGGACGAGATGATCGTGCCTGAAATCTTCTGAACGACTGGTCGGGCCGCAGGGCCCGGCGGTCGCTGGCCCGTCCTTTGGGGGCTGCCAGCGGCCGGTGGCTGCCCCTATCATGGCTGCGCACACGCAAGCGCAGCAGCAGTAGGACAAGCCAGTGGCCAGCAAGCATTCGTCGAAACGACAACAGGCAAGAAGCGCCAGGCGGCAGCAGGACACCGCCATCGTCGTCGCCGGCCTGGGCCTGCTGTTCACACTGCTGCCGCTGCTGCTGGGCAAGACAGCCTACGCACCGACCTTCGCCAGCGCAGCGCCCGTCGGCTGGGGGCTGCTCGCACTGGGCGTTGCGGGCTTCCTGTGGCTGCGCTACCAGCACCGCGCCAGCGTCAGCCCATGGGACGGCCAGCGCATGGGCGACGGCGCGACCCGCCGCTCGCGCAAACGCAGCGAGGGCGACCGGGTCGAACCTTCGCTGTTCGAGGAAGCCGGCCCCGGCATCGGCGTGGAGAGCCGGCACGCGGAACCGCCGTCCACCCTGCCGCCAGCATCAGCCTCGGTCTTGCCGCTCAAGCCGGCCCGCCCTCCCGCACCCCCGCCTGCGCCGGGCGCCATTTCCACCCGCAACCAGCTGAGCCCGCGCCGCGTCGCCGGCACCTTGCCCGCCACCGCCAGCCTGGTGCCCGAGCGGCCGACTGCCTGGAGCGTGGCCGTCTTCGAGGCCATTGAATGGCGGCGTTTCGAAGCCGTGGTCGAGGCCTTGTTCCAGCAGGCCGGTTTCGAGACCCGTTCCAAGTCCCATGCCGACGACGACGGCGTGGACCTCTGGCTGTACTCGCGCCACCAGCCCGGCCGCCCGGTCAGCGTGGTGCAGTGCAAGCACTGGCACGGCCGGCGCGTCGGCGTGGACCGGCTGCAGGCGCTGAGCGGCACCATGGCCGCCCGCGACGTGCGCCGCGGCCAGTTCGCCACCACCTCAGGCTTCACCCCCGAAGCCGAAGCCTTCGCCCGCGAGCACCGCATCAACCTGCTGGACAGCGAACGCCTGCTCGCGCTGATCGCCCAGCGCTCGCCCGAGGAGCAACAACTGCTGCTGACCCTCGCGCTCGAAAACGACTACTGGCGCCCGACTTGCGTGAGCTGCGGCAAGAAGATGACCGAACGCGCCCGCCGCACCGACGGCAGCCCGTTCTGGGGCTGCACCGGCTACCCGCAGTGCCACAAGAAGATGCCGATGCGGCTGCCGGCCTGACACCGGCCCGCTCGCCATCGCCATCAAGCCCTGTCGCGACCCGCCGCGGGTTCTAGGGGGCCCCCGTCGGCCGCGCGCTGGATCGAACTACGATCGCGCCGCTGCCGGCAACGCACCGCAGTAGTACAAGCGTCGGCAGCCTCTGTTTTCAAACATCAAGGAGGTTCCCGATGTCATTGTTTTCGAACACCGTTCTGGCCAGCTTTGCCGCCACCGCTGCGCTGCTGGGCGCGCCGCAGTCTGCCAGCGCGCAGACCTACACGCTGCAAGTGCTGGCACCGTTTGGCAAGCTGGCCTATGCCTGGCCGGAGGCCATCGACGAGGCCGGCGTGGCGTCGGGCGCGGGCCGCAGGAAGAACGAGTCCATGTACTACCCGGTGCTGTGGACCAACGGCCGCGCGAAGGTGTTGAAGAACCCGGAGCAGTGGTCGTTCGACATGGCCAGGCTCAGCGCGCAGAACAACTACATGGTGGCCTATGCGTACGACCGCAGCCTCAGCGTGCTGTGGCGACCCGATGGCTCGATCACGCCTTTTGCCTCCTTCGCGCCGGCCGGCGAGCCTTGTGGCTGCATGGCACTGGACGTGGACAGCCAGGGCCACGCGGTGGGCCTGGCGTACAAGAATGGCGTGCAGCAGCCAGTGCTGTGGACCGACCCTGCGCTGCCACCCACCGTGCTGCCCGCGCCTGCCGGCGTCAGCTTCCCGGAGGCCTATCGCACGGCGGCCAACGGCTGGGTGATCGGCTTCGGCTTTGGCAGCGACGGCTACTACAGCACCATGGTCTGGAAGGACGGCCAGTTGCAGGACATGTCGGCACTGTCCGGTCTCACCGGTTCCATCTTCGATGACATCAACGACCACGGCACGGCGGCCGGCTCTTACATCGACTTCGGCCGGGACACCGAAATGCCCATGCTCTGGAAGGCCGGCCAGCTGGAGTTGCTGGCCACGGCCCAGTACCAGGGCTGCAGCGTCAGCGCGATCAACAACCTGGACCTGCCGGTTGGCTCCTGCGACGGCAGGGCGGTGATCTGGAAGGACGGCGTGCCGACCCTGCTCACCAGCCTGCTGAGTGCGGACACCCAGGCCGCCGGCTGGGTCGTGGAGCTCACGCTGGCCATCAACGACCAGGGCGACATCCTGGCCCAAGTCCGCAACACCACCCGCCAAAACCAGGATTCGGAGACCTACGCGGTGCTCAAGCCGATCTCGAACGCAGGCGCCCGACGCCTCACACGCTGACAAACGTCTCGCTGACCACCAGCCGCTTGGCGAGCAGGCCGGCGTCCAAGTAGACGTCGGCCGTTTTCTGCTGCTCGGCGATCAGCGCGGCGTCGATCGGCAGGTAGCGGGTCTGGCGGCGTTCGTAGGCGAGGCGGGCGGCCGGTGCCGGGATGCCGACGATGCGGGCCAGGGTGTCGGCATAGTCCCCGATGTGGGCGTTGGCCCAGCGCTGGGCGCGTTCGGTGCGGGCGCGGAAGTCGACCAGGACCTCGCGCTTGTCGCGCAGCGCAGTGTCGGTCGCGGCGATGTAGCTGAGGCCGGACCACAGGCCGCGGCCGTTGCTCAGCACGCGCAGCTTGTCCACCGTTTCGGCCACTGCGGTGTACGGCTCCCAGGTGGCCCAGGCGTCCACCGAGCCGCCGACCAGCGCAAGCTTGGCGTCTGACGGGGCGAGGAAGCGGAACTGCACGTCGCCGGGCTGCAGGCCGGCGGCGGCCAGCGTGCGCAGCGTCACGTAGTGGCCGATGGAGCCGCGGTTGGTCGCGACGCTCTTGCCTTTCAGGTCCGCGCCGGTGCGCAGGCTCGAGTCGGTCTTGACCAGCACCGCGGTGCCATAGGCATCGCTGCGGTTCACGGCAAAAGCCTTGATGCGCACGCCTTGCGCCAGCGCGAAGATCAGCGGCGCGTCGCCAATCGGCCCCAGCTCGACGGCCTCGGCGTTCAGCGCTTCGGCCAGCGGTGCGGCGGCCGGGAACTCGGCCCACTGGATCTCGTACGGCAGGTTCTTCAGCTCGTCGGCGCATTCCAGCAGCGCGCGCAGGCCGCCTTTCTGGTCGCCCGCCTTCAGCACCGGCTTGCCGGCGGCGCGCACGAAGGCCGGCGCCGCCAGCAGTGCGGCGCCGGCGCCCGTCGCCTGCAGCAAAGCACGGCGCCCAATGTCACCGTTCACGTCAGCACCTCCGGCTCGTCCTCGACCAGCACGGCAGCCAGGCTGTCGAACGCGCGGCGGGCGCCGGTGGCACGGCCGATCTGCGCATGCGTGTGCTCGGCGACCTCCGGCGAGATCAGCTGCGGCGTGCCGGCGGCTTCGGCCAGCAACTGGGTGCGGGCGGCGTTTTCGAGTGCGATGTACCACCAGGCCACCGCCTCGACCGTGGGGCCCGCCGTGAGGATGCCGTGGTTCTTCAGGATCAGCGCCTTGCGGGTGCCGATGGCCTGGGCAATGCGCCGGCCCTCGTCCTCTTCGAACACCACGCCTGTGAAGTCGTCGAACAGCGCGTGGTCGTTGTAGAACACGCAGGCGTCCTGCGTCAGCGGGTCCAGCAGCCGGCCCAGCGTGGACCAGGCCTTGCCGTGCAGCGAATGGGTGTGGGCCGCGGCGATGACCTGCGGGTGCGCCTCGTGGATCGCGGCATGGATCGCAAAGGCAGCCTGGTTCAGCGGCCCGCGGCCGACGACGATCTCGCCTCGCGAATTGACCAGCAGCAGGTCCGACACGCGGATGCGGCTGAAGTGCAGGCCAAACGGGTTGACCCAGAAGTGGTCCGGCAGCGCAGGGTCGCGGGCGGTCACGTGGCCGGCCAGGCCGACGTCGAAACCCTGGCGCGCGAACAGCCGGAAGGTGATGGCCAGCTTCTCCTGGCGGTGGCGGCGCTCCTGCGCCACGTTGCGCGCGGGCAGGGCGGATTCATCCCACCAGAAGTGCTGGCGCGGCGGCGTGTTGACGGCCAGGCCTTCGAGCGGGTCAAAGTCGACCTGCAGCCCCGGCGCTTCGTTCAGTACGGCGCTCATTGGCGCACCCCACGACCTACGGTCGGCCCCGCCAAGCGGGGATGAGCCCCCTCGGGCGGCCGGGCGGGGCTCACTGGAGCACCCTCCGCTTCGCGGGTCCCTCCGAGAGGGACGCGAGCGCGCCCTTCGGGCGGCCGGGCGGGCGCACTCATGCCGCCTCCTTGTGCAAATCCTGCCCCCGCGCCTCGCGCTCGGCGGCCAGTTCACGCAGGCGCGGGATCAGCTCGCGGCCGTAGTCGAGTGCGTCTTCCAGCGGGTCGAAGCCGCGGATCAGCAGCGTGCCCACGCCCAGGTCGATGTAGCGCGCCAGCGCCTGCGCGACCTGCTCGGGCGTGCCAACCAGCGAGGTCGAGTTCGAGCGGCCGCCGGACTCGCGGGCGATGGCCGTCCACAGCCGCTCGTCGACCACGTCGCCGCGCTCGGCCGCGCTGAGCAGCCGGCGCGCGCCTTCGCTCTGCAGCGGCGTGCCCTGGCCGGCGCCGCTGGCCGCGCGCAGGCGGCGGGTCTCGGCCAGGATGGCGTCGGCCCGGGCCCAGGCCTTGGCTTCGGTGTCGGCAATGATGGGACGGAACGAAACCGAGAAGCGGACCTTGCGGCCATGCCGCGCCGCTTCGCCGCGCACCCGGCGGATCAGCTCGCCGGACTCGGCCAGCGGCTCGCCCCAGAGTGCATACGCGTCCGCGTGCTTGCCGGCCACGCGCAGCGCGGCTTCGCTGGCGCCGCCGAAGAAGATCGGGATGTGCGGCTGCTGCAGCGGCTTGATCTCTGAGAACGCATCTTCGTAGCGGTACAGCGCGCCTTCGTGGTTGAAGGGCTTGTCCGAGGTCCAGGTCTGGCGCAGCACCTGCAGGTATTCGTCGGTGCGGGCGTAGCGGCTGTCGTGGTCGAGGAAGTCGCCGTCGCGGCGCTGCTCGGCATCCGAGCCGCCGGAGATCACGTGCACCGCGAGCCGGCCGCCGGTGAAGTTTTCCAGCGTGGCCAGCTGGCGGGCCGCGAAGGCAGGGCCGATGAAGCCGGGCCGGTGCGCCAGCAGGAATTGCAGCTTGTCGGTGACCGACGCGGCGTAGGCAATGACCTGGCTGGCGTCCGGGCCGGTGGAGTGCTGCGCCACCAGCACCCGGTCGAAGCCGGCAGACTCATGGGCCTGGGCGAAACGGCGGGTGTAATCGCGGTCAATCACCGGGCCTCTCGGGGCGTGCGTCTCCGACTGGTGCTGCGTGCTGATCATGCCGATGATCTCGAGCGACATGGCGTCTCCTGAAGAAGGGTCTGGACAGGCCCCGGACGCTAGCCCCAGATCATGCGCACATCAAATGATGATTTCGAATGAACATGCTCATATCGCATGCTTGACCCGCCTCGCGCAGGCCTCTAGCCTGCGCAGCCAGCGTCACTCGTTTTCCCTGCAGTCGCCATGACCTTGCTCGCCGAACCGGCCCAATTCGCGCCCGACTCCCACGCCAAGGCGGCAACCCTCGCCAGCCGGGCCGCCGAGGTCGACCTGCAGGCGCTCAGCGCCGCGCTGGCCGCGACCAGTGCCGTGCATGACGCCGAAGCCAGCTTCCCACATGCCAACTTCGCGCTGCTGCAGCGCCACGGCCTGCTCGCGCTGACCGTGGCCGAGGCCGATGGCGGCGCCGGCGCCGGGCTGCAGCGGGCACGCGAGGTGATTGCCGCCGTCTCGCGCGGCGACCCGGCCACCGCGCTGGTGCTGACCATGCAGTACCTGCAGACGCGCGCGCTGTCCCACCCCGGCAACGGCTGGCCCGAGGCGCTGCGCCGGCAGGTGCTGCACAGCGTGGTGCACGACGGCGCGCTGCTGAACGCGCTGCGCGTGGAGCCCGAGTTGGGCACGCCCGCGCGCGGCGGGCTGCCGGCCACGGTGGCGCAGCGCTGCGCCGAAGGCTGGCGCGTGTCCGGCCACAAGCTCTACAGCACCGGCGTGGAAGGCCTGAGCTGGCTGGTGGTCTGGGGCCGCAGCGACGAAACCCCTGTGCGCACAGGCGCCTTCCTGGTGCCGCGCCAGGCACCCGGCGTGCGCATCGTCAAGACCTGGGACAGCCTGGGCCAGCGCGCCAGCGGCAGCCACGACGTGCTGCTGGAACAGGTGCTGATCCCCGCCTCGCATGCGCTGGAACTGCGCGAGCCGGCCGACTGGTCACGCGCACCGGACGCCGAGCAGCAGCACTGGATGCACGTGCTGCTGGGCGCGCTGTACGACGCGATTGCGCTCAACGCGCGCGACTGGCTGATCCACTTCCTGCGCACCCGCGCGCCCGCCAGCCTGGGCGCGCCGCTGGCCACGCTGCCACGGGCGCAGGAGGCGCTGGGCGAGATCGAGCTGCTGCTGCAGGCCAACCGGCTGCAGCTGGACGCCGCCGCACGCGACGGCGACGCCGGCCACCCCTGGTCCCCGGCCGACAGCGGGCTGCTGAAGACCGCCGTGACGCGCAACGCCATCGAGGTGGTGGAACGCGCGCTGAAGCTCACCGGCAACCACGGCATGGCGCGCGCCAACCCGCTGGAGCGCTACCACCGCGACGTGCTCTGCGGCCGCATCCACACGCCGCAGGAAGACAGCGCCTGCATCGCCGCTGGCCGCGCGGCGCTGCAGGCCGCCAGCTGAAGCCATGCCGACACCGCAGTACCGGATCGGCAACCTGGTTTCAGGCCCGGCGGCGCACCGCCGGCTTGGTGCCCAGCCCCATCACCTCGACCACATCGGCCGCGAAGCGCCGCAGCGGCGCCTCGAACTTGCCCAGCAGCCGCGCGTGCAGCAGCCACAGCGCCACGCGCGGCTGGAAGTCGGAAAGCGGCAGCACGTCCAGTTGCTCGCGCCAGGCGCTGGCCGTGAGCAAGGGCTCGGGCACCAGGCCCAGCCCCAGGCCTTCGGCCACCATTTGCAGCTGCAGCTCGCGGCCGAAGGTTTCCAGCCGGATGTCCATGGGCACGCCCTGCGCGGCCAGTGCGCGCTGCAGGCCGGCACGAAAACCGCAGCCGTCCGGGTTCAGCACCCAGCCTTGCGGCGCCACGTCAGCCAGCCGCAGCCTGGACTTGCGCGCGGCGCCACGCGGACCCACGACGACCAGCCGCACCGCCTCGCCCAGCGGCTCGCCCTGCACATCCCGCGGCAGCGCGTGGCCTTCGGGCAGCAGCACCACCGCACCGTCGAGCTCGGCATGCACCAGGCGCTGCACGATCTGCCCGGCCCAGCCGACGGAAACCTGCACCGTGAGCTCGGGCGTGGCCTCGCGCAGCCGGGCCAGCGCAACCGGCAGCACCAAGTCACCCAGGCCCTGCGTGAGCCCCAGGCGCAGGCTGCCGGAAGGCCGCGTGTCCAGCGCCACCAGCGCGCGCAGCGCGGTGACCTCGCGCAACACGGCGCGGCACTGCGCATGCACCTCGCGGCCCATCGCATTGACGCGCGGCGGCTTGACGTTGCGGTCCAGCAGTGCCACGCCCAGCGCCTCTTCCAGGTTCTGCACCCGGCGGGTGATGGTGGGTTGCGTCAGCTGAAGCGACTCGGCCGCCGCGCTGATGGACTGCATGCGAACCACGGCAACAAAGGCTTCGAGGTCTTCTAACTTCATGTGGCATCAGCATGAAAGAGGCGTTGCATCATAACGAGACGGAGCGTTGAAAATGACTTCCACCGAGCTGCCGAACCCGCGCCCGCTTTGCGAATTCATCGCCGCATTGACGCGGCTGGCCGAGCGCCGCCTGCCCGAGCCTGCAATGCTGGCCGAGGCCAGGCCGCTGCTGGCCGGGCTGGTCAGCCACGACGACTGGCTGCCGCCCGAGCTGGCCGAGCCGGACCCGGTGCGCTACCGCCAGTTCCTGCTCTACGCCGACCCGCTGGGCCGCTTCTCCATCGTCAGCTTCGTCTGGGGCCCGGGCCAGGCCACGCCGGTGCACGACCACACCGTCTGGGGCCTGATCGGCATGCTGCGCGGCGACGAGGAGTCGCAGGGCTACGTGCTGGACGACGCTGGCACCGCCCGCCCCAGCGGCGAGCCGGTGCGGCTCAGCCCAGGCCAGGTCGAGGCCGTGTCGCCCACGCTGGGCGACGTGCACCGCGTGCGCAACCTGCACGCGGACCGCACCTCCGTCAGCATCCACGTCTATGGCGCCAACATCGGCGCGGTGCGGCGCTCGGTCTACCCCGCCGAAGGGGGCCGCAAGCCATTTGTCTCCGGCTACTCCAACGGCTGGCTGCCCAATCTCTGGGACGTGTCCAAAGAACACTGATGCTTTCCGAATCCCATCCAAAAACTGCCCCGAAAGCCCCGCATGCCCGCTGACCACGCCCTGCCCCTGACCTCTCCCGAAGCCGTGCGCGAAGCGCTGCGCGCCGGCCGCGAGATCGCGTTGATCGACGTGCGCGAGGAAGACCCGTTCGCCCAGGCGCACCCGCTGTTTGCCGCGCAGCTGAGCCTGTCGCGGGTGGAGATGGACGCACCGTGGCGGCTGCCTCGCCGCGAGGTGCCCGTGGTGCTCTATGACGACCAGGGCGGCAGCCTGGCCTTGCCGGTGGCCGCGAAGCTCAAGGCCCTGGGCTACACCCAGGTCTCGCTGCTGGCCGACGGGCTGGACGGCTGGCGGCGCAGCGGCGGCGAGCTGTTCCGGGACGTGAACGTGCCCAGCAAGTCCTTCGGCGAACTGGTGGAGCACGAGCGGCACACGCCTTCGCTGGCGGCCGAAGAGGTAAAGGCGCTACTGGACCAGGGCGCCAACATGGTGGTGCTGGACGCGCGCCGCTTCGATGAATACCAGACCATGAGCATTCCCAGCGGCATCAGCGTGCCGGGCGCCGAACTGGCGCTGCGGGTGCGCACGCTGGCGCCCGATCCAACGACGCAGGTCATCGTCAACTGCGCCGGCCGCACGCGCAGCCTGATCGGCACCCAGTCGCTGATCAACGCTGGCATTCCCAACCCGGTGGCCGCCCTGCGCAACGGCACCATTGGCTGGACCCTGGCCGGCTTCGAACTGGCGCATGGCGAAGCCAGGCAGGCCGGCCCGGTGGACCGCAGCAACCGCGCCGCAGCCCGCGATGCCGCACAGGCACTGGCCGCGCGCGCAGGCGTGCAGCGGCTGGACGAAGCGGCGCTGCTGGCACCGGACCCGCTGGGCCGCACCGTCTACCGCTACGACGTGCGCTCGCCCGAGGAATTCGCCGCCGGCCACCTGCCCGGCTTTGGCAGCGCGCCGGGCGGCCAGCTGGTGCAGGAGACCGACGTGTTCGCGCCGGTGCGCGGCGCGCGCATCGTGCTGGTGGACGACGACGGCGTGCGCGCGCCCATGACCGCGCACTGGCTGGCCCAGATGGGCTGGGACGTGGCCTATGTGGCCGACGTTTCACCCACACGCTTTGCGCACCGCAGCCCCTGGCCGCCCAAGACACCGTCGCCCGCCGTGCAAAGCATCAGCGTGGCTGAACTGGCCCAGGCGCTGCCCGAAGGCCGCACCGTGGTGATCGACCTCACGGCCAGCGCACGCCATGTGCAGCGCCACATTCCCGGCGCCTGGTGGGCCCTGCGCGCCGAGCTGCCGGCCGTGCTGCCGCAGATCGCCGCAGCGCTGCCGCAACCGCCCAGCCGCATCGTGCTGACCTGCGGCAGCAGCGAGCTGGCGCGCTTTGCCGCCGCCGACCTGGCGCGCGAAACGGACACGCCAGTGCTGGTGCTCGAAGGCGGCAACACCGCCTGGTTCACCGCCGGCCAGCCGGCCGAAACCGGCACCCAGCGCCTGGCCAGCCCCCGCACCGACCGCTACCGCCGCCCGTATGAGGGCACCGACAACCCGCGCGAAGCGATGCAGGCTTACCTGGACTGGGAGTACGGCCTGGTGGCCCAGCTGGCGAGCGATGGCACGCACGGCTTCAAGGTGCTGGGGCCGGCGAGCTGAAACCAGGCACCTCAATGTGGCACGCCGGCGCGCGCAAAGCGCACCAGCGCCAGTTCCATGCTGCGGTCAAGACGTCCAGTCAGTTGCAGCAAGGGTTTGGGCAGGGTCACGCGGCGGGCAACCCGACTGGCTGCTTTGCCCACCACACATTGCCTAGGGCGTGTTAACACTATTGATCCGTGATCGCTGGGCCGGCAAACTGCAGGCATGGAGATCACGCCAGAGCAATTCGCCAGGATCGAGCACTGCCTGCCCACTCAACGCGGCAACGTCAGCTTGAGCAACCTGCAGGTCGTCAATGCCATCCTGTACGTGGCCGAGCACGGCTGCAAGTGGCGAGGCCTGCCCAAACGCTTCGGCAACTGGCACACGATCTACACCCGCATGAATCGTTGGACCAAGGCAGGAGTTCTTGATCGGATGTTCGAAGAGCTTCAGAAGGCACAGGTCGTGCGTATCAAGATCGAGGCCGTGTCCCTGGATTCCACGAGCATCAAGGTCCACCCGGATGGCACGGGTGCGCTCAAAAAAACGGCCCCCAAGCCATCGGTAAGTCCCGCGGCGGATGGAACACCAAGATTCATATGGTTGCCGCGGATGCTCGAACGGCCATAACGTTCGCACTGTCGCCAGGTCAAACTGGCGATGGCCCGATGGGCCGCGAACTATTGGCCAGCCTGGGGCCACCGAACAGGCCACTTCACTTGCTGATGGACAGGGCCTACGCGGGCAACGAGACGATCCAACTTGCGCTGGACTTCGGCTACGTTCCGGTCGTTCCGCCGCCCACAACGCGGCTGGATCCCTGGGAGTACGACCGAGAGATGTACAAGCGCCGCAATGAAGTCGAGCGCCTGTTCCGCAGGCTCAAGGGTTACCGCCGGATCTTCTCCCGCTTCGAGAAGCTTGACATCATGTTCCTTGGCTTCATCAGCTTTGTGCTTGTCGCCGATGGGCTCCGGATGTGTTAACACGCCCTAGTCCGGCAAGATGCCAAGCCTGCAACCAACGCAGCAACAAGCCACCGATGCAACTAATGGAGGCAGACACCAGTCCGAACGCTCATAGAGCGTCGCAGCGCAGCACGGCCGCACCGATCAACGCGAGACACCAACAGTCACTGTATCGGTCATGACGCGACCCAACGTATCAGTGACTGTCAAGTCATACTGGAACGTCCCCGATCGTTGATTCGGCGCCAGCGTGACGCTGGTATTTGCTGTGGGGCCTGTGAAGCTGCCTAGCGGGTTTCCTGGACACGGTGGATATTGGCATGAATTGGCTGTCCAGGTACTCGGCTTCCAACTGTACTTTGCGATCGAGGCACCGCCGACGGCTTGGCTAGCCGATCCGTCCAGATTGATCTTGACGGTTACCGGATTTGAGGAGGCGACTGTGCTACTTATGTGCTGGTCGGCTCCAGCATACACGTAAGGTCGGTCAGCCTGCGCGCTAGCGTAGAGACCGTTGACCATGGCGATGTCGCCAGCGCTGAGTCCAGAACGCTGCCCAATGTTGTTCCACGTCGCTGTGCCTTCGTTGTAAGCGACAAACACCTGGCATGAGACCGGCTGCAATGCGTGCATGGTTTCCAGGTAGGCTGGCGGATTGGAAAATGCCAAAGGACCATAGTGCATTGCCGAGCAATAGTCGTAGCCGCCGAACATGGCACCGTCTGATGTGTGCTTGTCGAAATTGCTGATGTATGTAGGTATGGCATTGGCGGTGTTAACGGTGATGTAGCTGTCCCGATCACCGCGCGATTGCTCATGCCAGGCACCAATCGCATGCAACAACTCGTGCGTGGCCACGGAGGCGCCATCGATGCCCGCCTCGTTCGTGTTGATGCTGACGGTTTGCAGGCCGCCGACCCGACCGACAGCTGAGCTTCCGCCGAGATTCGGGTCAGTGATGCCATAGAAGCTAACCATGTCATAGATGGTCTGGGAATCGTTTGGCTTGAACGAGGCCGCATAGCTGAGCGTGCGCGAGAAGCGCACACGGGTGTGCAGCGAAATATGGCGCATCGCGTAGAACGCGTCCGCATAGACATTCGAGCTGGACAAGTTGGGCTGGGTATACACGACAACACCACTTGGCCAGCGGCTCTTGTTGGTCACGTAGATGCCTTCGGCGTGGACGCGATCGGTCGATGGCCGCTGGAGAATGTCCTCTGTACGCCCGAGCACGATGTCGCCTTCCAGCACAGCTTGGCCGTCGCGGTCTTCGAACGTGATTTCTTCAACCGGACCATCATCGAAAGCGTAATAGCCCTTTCGCATCTTGGCGGGTACGGTTGCCGCATTTGTTTTATCGGCGTCAGCGGTAGCGGCCGCCGCTGTTGGGGAATCCCCACCGCCGCCGCAGGCGGCAAGCATAGCCAGGGCTGCAATGGCCCCGAAATCGCGTTTTTTCATTCATTTCTCCCTGAAGGGGTTATCACGTCATGCGATCTGCGTGACCGCCGCGCAATATAAACGACTCAGGCTTGTCCAGCGAGGGCGTCAGATCGCTGGCACGCAGTCACTGTAGTTTCGGAGCGCCGGAGACGACTCAAGGTGTTGCCAGCGTTCTGACAAGAGGTATTTCAATGCGGCACGCCGGCACGCACAAAGCGCACCGGTTCCTGATCCATGCGGGCGATCAAGCCGTCCAGCGCGTCGCCGGGCATGGGTGCAGCCTTCGTAGCGTCGTCCGCGCGGCAGACCAGGTCGTCCGCTCGCCAACCCGCCTGGCCGGGCGCCGAGCGCGCGCGCAGCCAACCCTCGCGGTCGGCGATGAACTGCGTGCCTGCCAGCGCCTCGGGCGCCACGCCGGCGATGCGTGCGAAGGCGATCCAGGCGTCCGCGCCCGTGGCTTCGCAGCCCGCAGCCGGCCGCGAGTCACCGGGCGCGCGCAGCGCAATGGTCACGAAGCGCGGGTCCTCGCGCAGCGCGGTGGCCGCATCGGCCGCGACCAGCCGCGGGCGCTGGCCGGTCCAGCTGCGCAGTGGCCGCGGCGGGCCGCCGTCGCAGTGTACCGGCAGGTCCGGCAGCGCCACCGGCTGGGCCCACACGCCGCGCTCGCGCAGTGCCTGGCCGGCCGCCTGCGCCTGCAGGTAGTCCAGCACCTGCCAAGCCTGCGCGGTGCTCAGCGTACCGGCAAAGGCCGGCATGGTTTGGCGCTGCTGCTTGTCCTTGAGGCCCTGCAACACCCGCCGCAGGAGTTCACCCTCGCGCCGCCGGCCCAGCAGGCCGCTGTTGAGGTCTGGCGGCCACATCGCCAGGCTCGCAGCGCGCGGGCCGTCGCCACTGCCTTCGCTGCCATGGCAGGCCACGCAATGCTGGCGGTACAGCGACTCGCCCTGCACGATGGCGGCGGCGCTGAAGGCATGGGGCGAGGACTGGAAGCTGGTCGGCACCGCGTCGGCCAGCAGCAGGCTGCGCTCGCCCCAGGGCGCCAGCGTGAACACCAGCAACGCGGCCAGCGCCGCAGCCGTCCACACCGGCCGGCGGCCGCGCCGCCAGGCCAGGCCGAGCAACAGCAGCAGCATGGCCAGCAGCGCGACCGCCACCGTCAACAGCAGCGAGCGGGCCAGCGCACGGTCGATCGCCAGCAGCTCGATGGCCAGCCGGCTCGCCCAGGGCCAGGCGGGCTGGCCGTCCTGCTCGCCCACCAGGCCCAGCGCATGCAAGGCCTGCAGCAGGCCGCGCTGGCCCTGGTCCAGCGCCTGCAGCCAGCGCAGCAGCCAGTCGCCGCTGGAACTCAAGCGCCGGTCACCAGGTCGCGTCCAGCCCCAGTGCGCGCAGGGCCTGGTGGCGCAGCGTGGCCAGGCGCGCGTCACCGCGGTGGCGCGGGTACGGCAGGTCCACCACGATCTCGGCCACCTGCCGCGCCGGCCGCTGGCTCAGCACCACCACGCGCTGGGCGAGGAACAGTGCCTCTTCCACGTCGTGGGTGACCAGCAGCACCGAGAAGCGCTGGCGTTGCCACAGCTCGGACAGCTCGCCCTGCATGGTCAGGCGCGTCAATGAATCCAGCTTGCCCAGCGGTTCGTCCAGCACCAGCAGGCTGGGGTCGTTGACCAGTGCGCGGGCCAGCGCCACGCGCTGCGCCATGCCGCCCGAGAGCGCATGCGGGTGCGCGCCAGCGAACTCGGTCAGGCCCACCAGCGCCAGCGCCTGATCCACGCGGCCACGCTGCTCGCGCAGCACGCCACGCGCCTGCAGGCCCAGCGCCACGTTGTCCCACACGGTGCGCCAGGGGTAGAGCGTCGGGTCCTGGAAGACGACGATGCGCGACGGGTCCGGCCGCGTGATGGGCTGGCCGTCCTGCGTCAGGCGGCCGATGCTCGCCGGCTCCAGCCCGGCAACCAGGCGCAGCAGCGTGGACTTGCCGCAGCCGCTGGGGCCCAGCAGCGCGACGAACTCGCCAGGCGCCACGCTGAGGTCGATGCCGTCCAGCACCGGCAACGCCGGCTTGCCGCCGTGGCCAGGAAAGCGGTGGCTGACGCCCTCGATGCCGATGCGGGCGCCGCGCGCGGGCGATGTGTCGGCCACGGGCGCAATGTCGATCACGGCGTTCACCATTTGACGGTGCCTTTCTGCCAGGAGAGCGCCCGGTCCCGCACCGCAAACAGCAACGTGATGAGGCCGGAGCACAGCAGCGCCATGACGATCAGCGCGGCGTACATGTTGGTGTAGGCCGCCCAGCCCTGGGCCCAGCTGAGGTACCAGCCCAGCCCGGCTTTCACGCCCATCATCTCGGCCGTGACCAGGATGGAAAACGACGCACCCAGGCCCATGAACAGGCCGACGAAGACCTGCGGCAGCGCAGCCGGGATGGCCACGCGCAGCACCAGGAACCATTCGGATGCACCCAGCGTGCGGGCCACGTCGTAGTACTGCTTGTTGACGCTGGCCACACCCGACCAGGTCAGCACCGCGACCGGGAAACCGGTGGCCAGCGCGATCAGGAACACGGCCGCGGCGTGGCTGGACGGGAAGAAGAAAAATGCCAGCGGCAGCAGCGCCGAAGCCGGGATGGGCCCGACAAAGCGGATCACCGGATGCACCCAGTAGCCCACCTGGCGCGACCAGCCGATGGACACGCCGACCAGGAAGCCCACCGCCGCGCCAATGCTCACGCCCTGCACCAGCAGCAGGGCAGAGTGCCAGGTGCTTTCGCCCAGGCGCTTCCAGTCGTCGATGTAGACCTCGGCCAGGCTTTGCGGCGGCGCGAAGAAGGGCGTGGGCAGCACGGCCAGCTTGGCCGTCAACACCTGCCACAAGCCCAGCAGCAAGGGCAGCGCGACCAGCCACGGCCCGGCCACGCGCCAGCGACTGGCCCTGGCCGGATTCAGGCCCACGACGGCCAGCAGCAGCACGCCGACCGCGCCGGCCAGGAGGCCGAACTCGCGGGTGTAAGCCCAGTCCGAAAAGCCGCTGACCTGGTTGGGCCACAGCAGCGTGAGCGCCGCCAGGCCGCCCCAGGCCAGTGCGGCGAGCAGGCCCACGCGCCAGCGCCCGGCAGCCGGCAGCGCCGGCTCGGTGGCCGGTAGGGAGGTCGGCTTCGCGGGCGTGGCCGAAGCGGCCGTCGAAGAGGTGCCTGAAGGCCCCGGCAGGCCATAGAACTGATCCAACATGCGCAGCAGTGCCATGGCGCTCAGCCCAGTGCGTTGTAGTAGACGTGCTGCGCGAAGCGGGCCGGGTCGGTGCTCTGCTTGAGCACGCCGACCGAGCGGAAGTCGTTGGCGTAGAACTCGATTTCCTTTTGCAGGTCCTGCGCCACCGGATGGTGGCGGTGCGTCAGCGTGCCCAGCAGCTTGCGCAGGTCTTCGGCAGCGACGTTGGGCGCGTGCTTGTGGAAGATCTCGGCGGTCTCGTTCGGGTTGTCGGCCACGAAGTCCGAGGCCTGCACGATGGCCCGCACCAGGCCGGCCACCACCGGCTTCTCCTTGCGCACCAGCTCGCCGCGGGCGCCGATGATGCAGCAGGTCTTGTCGGCGTATTCGCCCGAGAGGTTGGTGGCCAGCTCGGTGTAGATGCCGGGCGAGCGTTTCTCCAACAGGTAGAGGTTGGGGTCGCCGTCGGCAATCGCCTGGATCTCGCCCTTGTCCACCGCCACGCCCAAGAGGTCGGCCGGGTACTGGCGCCAGTTCACGTCGCGCTCGGCGTCGATGCCGTTCTTGGCCAGCAGGATGGCGAAGAAGTTCTTGCCGGGGCTGGCCAGGTCGCTCACGCCGATGGTCTTGCCCTTGAGCTTCTTCAGGTCGGTGACGCCAGCGGTCTTCGCGCCGATCAAGCGCACGCAGCCGCCGTGCGAGCTGCCGACGATCTTCACGTCGAAGCCGGCCTCCAGCGGTTTCAGCCAGCGGTGGATCATGCCGACCGCGGCGTCTGCCTTGCCAGTGGCCAGCGACTCCAGCAACTGATCGGTCGAGCCGGTGTAGTTGACCAGCTCCACCTGCAGACCGTTGCGCTCGAAGTAGCCGCGCTCCAGCGCCACCAGCACGGGCGAGAGGCAGAAGGCGTTGGCGTTCCACGCGAAGGTCAGCTTGCGCGGTGCGCTCCAGGCGTGGCGGCTCAGCAACCCCAGCGAAGCGGCAGCCGCCATCGCGGTGCCGCCGCCGATCAGGCGCCGGCGCGGCAGCGTGACAAGGCCGGGTTTGGGTTCGACTGGGTTCACGGGCACTCCCTGCAGGTCATTGAAACAGTGCATGAAGTTAACCAATGATCATGCCGATTGGAAATGATGATGCGACGCTTGGATATGCGTTTCGGCGCGGTCACTGGCTCGCTTCCCTCGTGGCTGCGCCCTGTCCGCTCGGTGGCGGCATATCGATCTGACGATTGGTTCGTTCGGCCGCCGCCTGCGCGCACCTAGGCTGGCGCGCTGTTTGTTGTTCGCCGCTGTTGCCGAGGTGCCATGTCCCACGATTCCCCTGCCCTGTCCCGTCGCCAACTGCTGCAGGCCGCCGGGCTTGCGGCATTGCCACTGGCCTCATTGCCAACACTGGCGGCCGAGCCCGAGAAGCTGCGCATCGGCTACCAGAAGTCGTCCACGCTGACGATCTTCCTGAAGTCGCGCAACACGCTGGAGCAGGCGCTGGCCGCGCAGAACGTGCAAGTCTCGTGGCACGAGTTCAGCTCCGGTCTGCCGCTGCTGGAAGCGCTGAACGTCGGCGCCATCGACCTCAGTGCGGATGTGGCCGATGCGGTGCCACCGTTCGCGCTGGCCGCCGGCGCGAAGCTGACGTATTACGCGATCGAAACGCCCTCGCCCACCGCGCAGGCCATCGTCGTGAAGAAGGATTCGCCGCTGACCAGCGTGGCCCAGCTGAAGGGCCAGAAGGTGGCTTTCGCCAAGGGGGCGGGCGCACACTTCCTGCTGCTCGAAGCCCTGTCCCAGGCCGGGCTGACGTTCAAGGACATCGAGCCGGCCTACCTCAGCCCGGCCGACGGCCGCGCCGCGTTCGAAAACGGCAGCGTCGCCGCCTGGGTCGTGTGGGACCCGTTCCTCGCCGCAGTGCAGCGCCAGTCCGGCGCCAAGGTGCTGGTCGACGGCACCAGGCTCTCCAGCTACCGCCGCTTCTACCTCGCCGCCACGCCCTTCGCCCAGCGCCGTCCCGACGTGCTCGCCGCCGTTTACCGCGAGCTGCAGCGCGCCGGCGACTGGATCAAGCAGAACCCCAAGCCAGCCGCCGAATGGCAGGGCCCGCTGATCGGCCTGGACGCCGCCACGGTAGAGGCCGCCAACCTCCGCCGCAGCTACAAGGTCCAGCCCGTGGACGCCGAATCCCTCGCCGAACAACAACGCATCGCCGATGCGTTCACGCAGGCACAGGTGCTGCCGCGCAAGGTCAGCATTGCGGAGTCGCCGGTGTGGCGGCCGGCGGCCTGACACCGGTTGAAGCACGCTTGCTTCACTCGGCCATCGGTATTACGATGTTTGATAACGTAATACCGGGAGGCACGCAGTGGCCGAGCCAACAACGTTGACCAGCAAAGGGCAAGTCACGGTGCCGCGGGAGATCCGCGAGCGGCTGGGCCTGCGTTCCGGGGACAAGATGATCTTCACGCTGCTAAGCGATGGCACGGTCGTCATGCGGCCCAAGAATCGCAGCGTCGCCGACGTGGCCGGCCTGCTGCAGCGGCCGGGGCAGCCGACCGTTGCCGTGGAGGACATGAACCCGTTCAAGGCATGAGCGCCACTGCACGGTCTGCTGCTGCGTACCTCTTGGCGGAACCTGCGAAGCGGGGCTTGTACCTGTGAGTGTCGCGATCAATACCAACGTGCTGGTGCGCTTGCTGGTTCGCGATGACGAAGTGCAGTTTGCGGCCGCACTGCGGCTGGTGACGGCCGAAGCCGCCGCCGGCACGCCGGTTCTGATCCTGCTGTGCACGCTGCTGGAAACCGAGTGGGTGCTGCGCAGTCGCATGAAGCTGGATCGTGTGGTCATCGCCGACGTCTTCGTCAAGTTGCTCGAATCGACCGATTTCAGCTTCGAGCATGTGCCCACCGTGGAGGAAGCGCTGTACCTGTGGAGCCATCATGCATCAGCTGACTTCGCGAATTGCCTGCAGAAAGCCCGCGCCGCACAACTCGGCCGGCTGCAGTTCATGACCTTCGACGTGGGCGCTTCCAAGCTGCCCGGCGCTCTGCTGTTGCGGTGAAGGCGAGGCCACTCCAAAACGCTCGCAGGTGTAGATCGCCGGGTCGCTGAGCACCGCGAACATCGCTTCGGCGTGCTCAGCAGTCCGCGGTTCCAGCATGAGCTTGGCGCTGGTGACGGTGCGCATCTAGGGCGCCGGGAACGAGGGTGGCTGCATGTCGCGAATGCGAAAGGCGGGCTTGCCCGGAGGCGTCATCGAAACGCGCCATGATGCCTGCTCGGACGGCGCCCCGCCGTCCGGCTTACAGGAACGGGTGAGCGATGCGCTGGAACAGGGTGATCAAGGCAGCTGCTGCGGCAGCACTGTGGCTGGACCTGGCGGGGTGCCAGAGCGTGCCGCCGGAAGCGCCGCTGCTGGCCCAGGTGCTGCAGCGCTGGGATGAAGAGCCGCACCACGACCTGCGCAGCGTGGTCGTGATGCACCAGGGCCGCATCGTCGCCGAGCGGTATTTCAACGGCGAGACGGCGGAGACGCTGCATGACGTGCGCTCGGCCGGCAAGAGCGTGACCTCGCTGCTGGTGGCGATGGCGGTGGACCAAGGGAAGATTCGCAGCCTGGCCGATCCGGTGCAAGCCTACTGGACGGCGGCCAAGGGCAGTGCGATTGGCGACGTGGCGTTGAGCGATGTGCTGACGATGCGCTCGGGCCTCGCAGCCTTTGACGAGGACCCGGTCTCAGCTGGCCAGGAGGACAAGCTGGACGATGCCGCCGACCCGCTGGGCTTTGCGTTGGGCGTGCCGCGTGCAGACCCACCGGGGACGGTCTATCGCTACAACTCCTTGACGGCGTATGTCGCAGGGCTGGTCGTCGAACAGGCGAGCGGCCTGCCCTTGCGGGACTTCGCGCGGGTGAACCTGTTCGAACCGCTGGGCATTCGGCAGTGGCGCTGGGATGCCGATGTGGCGGGCCACACCAAGGGCCAGGGCAACCTGTGGCTGACCGCCCGCGGCATGGCGGCGCTGGGTGAGCTGGTGCGCAACAAGGGCGAGTACCAGGGCCGGCGTGTGATCAGCGAGGACGGCGTCGCGCAGATGCTGCAGCCGCGCGTTGCCATCTCGACGGTCGACCCGTATGCCGATGGCTACGGCTACTTCTGGTACTTCAAGGCCATGCCCGTGGGCGAGCGGCGGCTGCCGGTGTGGTTCGCCTCGGGCAATGGCGGCAACAAGGTCTACGTGCTGCCGGAGCAGGCGCTGGTGGTGACGGTGGCCTCCAGCGCCTACGGGCGCGGCTACGGCCAGCGGCGCTCGCAGGAGATCCTGCACGCCGTGTTGACCGCCCTGCCCGAGCTCAGCGGCCCCAGGCCTCGATGAAGGCTTTGGCGGAGGCGGCCAGGGCTTCCAGCGAGGTGTCTGGCTTGAAGAGGGCGCCGCCAATGCCAAAGCCGGTGGCGCCAGCCTTGCGCCAGCCGGCCAGGCTTTCCGGCGTGATGCCACCGACGGGCCAGAGTGCGGTGCCGGGCGGCAGGATGCTGGCGATGGCCTGCAAGCCGGCGGGCGGCATGGCTTCTGCCGGGAAGATCTTCAGTGCGTAGGCACCGGCGCGCAGTGCGGCATAGGCCTCGCTGGCCGTGAAGATGCCGGGCACGCTGTAGCAGCCCAGTTCCACGGCGCGGGTCACGACCGCGGCATCGAAGTGCGGCGAGACCATCAGCCGGGCGCCGGTGGCGGCCACGGCTTCTACCTGGGCCACCGTGGTCACCGTGCCCGCGCCGACGCAGGTACCGGCCGGCTTCATGGCCTGCAGCAGCGAGATGGCTTCCAGCGCACCGGGGCGGTTCAGCGGCACTTCGAGGGCGCGGAAGCCGGCGTCGAACAGCACCTGGCCAACGGCGGTGGCGCGCTCGGGCTGCAGGCCGCGCAGGATGGCCACCAGCGGTGGCGTGGGCGGCCAGGCCGCAGCAGTGCTTGTCGGGGTGCTCATGACGGGCGTCCTCGTGGCTTCAATCGGAATGGGCTTGGAAGGCTTGCCAGGCGGCGAGTTGCACGGCCTTGGCCGAAAGTGACTCGACGCTGTGGCCGAGCTGGGTGGCAGCGCGTTCGTGCAGCACCGCCAGCGCGGGCTCGCCGATCACGCGCACCGGGCCGCCGGAAAGCGCGCCCAGGCGGGCCTGGTCGTGCCACTCGGCGCCGATCAACAGGCCGCTGACATAGGCCGCGGCGGCGGCGGCGGGCATCGCGCCGGTGACCACGCGGGCGCGGGCGCCGAACAGCGTGTGGCTGAGCACGCCTTCCGCCGCATCGGCCACGCCGGCGGCAAAGGCTTGTGGATCGGGTTCAGCGTCAGCCGGGGCGGCCTGCATCGCGGCCGACAAGGTGCCTTGCTGGCGCAGCAGCGCAAACAGCTCGCCGCTCATGCAGGTGCGCAGCGACCGGATGCGGCCGCCTTGCAGCTGCACCCATTTGCTGTGCGTGCCGGGCAGCACGTAGCAGCCATCATCGGCCGCGGGCCCCAGCAGTTGCAGGGCGCCCAGCAGCTGGGTTTCTTCGCCGCGCATCACGTCGACCTGGCCGCGCTCGCCGCGCCAGCGCAGGCCGGGCACCAGGCGCCAGTCGCGGCCTGCTGCGGCGCCCTGCACCGGCACCGCATGCGCGGGCAATTCACGCAGCGGCTCGGCTGCGTCCAGGTAAGGCACTTCCTGCCAGCCCAGCGCCGAGCCAACCATGCCTGCCATGACGACGGGGGTGTCGACGGCCAGGTCGGGCCATGCGGCCAGCAACTCATCCAGCGCGGCGCCAAAGCGGCCGGCGCTGGCCAGTGCGCCCTGCGCGTCGTGCTGCTGCGCGAGCAGCTCACCATTAGCGCCCAGCAGGCTGGCGCGGCGGTGCGTGGTACCCCAGTCGATGCCGATGAAGGAGGAAGCGGAAGCAGTCATCGTTGGCTTGAAGAACTCCAAGAGAAAAAGGGGCCGCACGCGGCGGCCCCTCGCGAGCGGATCAGGCCCGGATCAGAACCACCATTCGATCTGGGCGCCGAAGCTGTTGCCCGAGGTCTTGTCGTCGAAGGCGGTCTGGCCGG
>NZ_JAJNKD010000013.1:0-199089 GCF_021043325.1 Ideonella azotifigens | reverse complement strand
ACAGCGAGCACTACGAACTCGACAACGCCGGCAACCGGACGAGCGAGAGCTACTACAAGGGCACCGACCCGGCCACCCGCACCCTGGTGCGCACGGTCACCCGAACCTATGACGCATTGGGACGCATGCAGAGCGTCTCCGGCCTGCAATGAGCCGCCACAACATGACTACTCGAGCGCCACACTCGGGCGGAGCCCCGCTGAATTGGCATTCGCAGGCGGCGATGGCCGGGGGATTTTGGGGGGACTGCCATGCCTCGGACAGTACGCGATAGAGTAGAGATGTTGGAACGGACGGCGTCTTTCCCCATATAAATCAACTATTTGCGGACAAGTAGGGAACTACGAACCAAGGGGTCGTGGGTTCGAATCCTGCCAGCCGCACCAGAACTTCGGTTCAGATCAACGCCTCAGAGCTCATGGCTCTGAGGCGTTTTTCTTTGCGCTTTCGGAAAACCGGTGGAATGGGCAGCAGCCAAGCTGCTGGGCCGGAGGGAGGCGATTGGAGGCGATTTGCATCGCCCGTTCCCGCTTGAAAAGTCAAAACGCGCGGCACAAAAAGAAATGGCACCGCGAGGGTGCCAAAGAGGCCGACTGAAAGGGAGGGAGGGAGGATGTCGGCCCCGTGAGAAGTCTAGCCCCCTGCGCGGCGCTGGGTTGTAGGACGAAGCCTACTTTTGCAAGCGCAGGTGACAGGGCGGCCGTTTCGCTGCCCACAGACACGAAGAGCGCATGCCCACGGCTTTCATTCGCCGCTGTCACGCATCATGCGGTTGAAGCGCAGCGCCAGCAGCGTGCAGGCCGCCGCGGACAGCAGGTAGACCGTCACCGACACCAGCCCGAAGCGGGCCGACAGGCCGAGTGCCACCAGCGGCGCGAAGGCTGCGCCAATCAGCCAGGCGAGGTCTGCGGTCAGCGCAGCGCCGGTGTAGCGGAAGCGCGGCAGGAAGTTCGAGGTCACGGTGCCGGCGGCCTGGCCGTAGGACAGGCCCAGCAGTGCAAAACCGATCAGCACGAACAAGTCCTGTCCGCTCTTGCCGCCATTGAGCAGCAAGGGGATGAACAGGCTGAATGCCGCGATCAGGCCGGCCAGCAGGCCCAGCGTGCGGCGCCGGCCAATGCGGTCGGCCAGGCGGCCCGACAGCAGCATCGCGGCGCCTGCCAGCAGTGCGCCGACGATCTGCAGCGACAGGAAGCTGCCGACGTTCTGCTGCGAATACAGCAGGATCCACGACAGCGGGAAGATGGTCACGATGTGGAACAGCGCGTAGCTGGCCAACGGGGCAAAGGCGCCAATGAACAGGTTCGGTCCTTGCAGCCCGACCAGGTCGGCCACATTGCAGGGTTCCAGTTCCCGTGCCTGCAGTTCCTGCTCGTATTCATGGGTCACCACCAGGCGCAGCCGGGCGAACAGCGCGACGACGTTGATCGCGAAGGCCGCGAAGAACGGGTAGCGCCAGCCCCAGCTCAGGAAGTCCACCGTCGTCAGGCCGTTCCACAGGTAGGCGAACAGGCTGCAGGCGATCAGGAAGCCCAGCGGTGCACCCAGCTGGCCCAGCATCGCGTACCAGCCGCGCCTGCCTGCGGGCGCATTCATGGCCAGCAGCGAGGGCAGGCCGTCCCAGGAGCCGCCCATTGCCAGTCCCTGGCCAAGCCGGCACAGCGCCAGCAGCACGATGGCCATCGTGCCCGCCTGCTCGTAGCTGGGCAGCAAGGCCATCACCGCAGTGGACGTGCCCAGCAGGAACAGCGCGACCGTCAGCTTGGTGCTGCGGCCGAAGCGGCGCTGGATCTGCATGCCGATCAGCGTGCCTGCGGGCCGCACGACAAAAGCGGCTGCGAACAACGCAAATGCCAGCAAGGTGCCTTCCAGTCGGTCCACGAACGGGAAAAACAGCGACGGGAAGACCAGCACCGAGGCGATGCCGTAGACAAAGAAGTCGAAGTATTCCGAGGCGCGTCCGATGACCACGCCGACCGCGATGTCGCCAGGGGCGACGCTCGGCTCGTTCTGGTGGTCCACCATCGGCACATGGCCGCGGCTGGGCGTTGAAAGGCCTGGGTGCGACAGAGTTTGGGTAGGTGTGCTGCTCATGAGGTGTTATAGGTTGAAATCACTGCACTGAACGCCTGGGGATACCCCGGGTCCTTACCACAAAAAGTACAGTCGGACATTGCGGCAAGAAAGGTCATGGCTTGGACAAAACGTCCAATGGCTTGTTTTGCGCAATCCGCTTACATTCGGCCGCGCTGCACAACTGTCGTTTACCCGTTGGTCTGGTTTCTCCTGATGTTGTTCCCAAAGCCTAGAACTCTCGCCCGCCTGGCTGCTGCGCTTGCTGCGCTGCCCCTGGCGGCCTGCAACATGGTCGTGATGAAGCCCTCGGGCGACATTGCCGCCCAGCAAGCCCAGCTGGTGGTCACGTCCACGCTGCTGATGTTGATCATCATCATTCCGGTGATCGCATTGACCTTGTTGTTCGCGTGGCGCTACCGCCAGTCCAACCAGGAGGCAATCTACACGCCCGACTGGGACCACTCGACCAAACTCGAGTTGCTGATCTGGGGTGCACCGCTGCTGATCATCATCGCGCTGGGCGCGCTGACCTGGATCAGCACACACAAGCTGGACCCGTACCGCCCGCTGGACCGCATCGACGCCGCCCGCGCGCTGCCGGCCGACGTGAAGCCGCTGGAAGTGCAGGTCGTGGCGCTGGACTGGAAGTGGCTGTTCATCTATCCCGAGCAAGGCATTGCGACGGTCAACGAACTGGCCGCGCCGGTGGACCGCCCCATCCGCTTCCGGATCACCGCCTCCACGGTGATGAACTCGTTCTACGTGCCCGCGCTGGCTGGCCAGATCTACGCCATGCCCGGCATGGAAACCTCGCTGCACGCCGTGATCAACCAGGCCGGCGTGTACGACGGCTTCTCGGCCAACTACAGCGGTGCCGGCTTCTCGCACATGCGCTTCAAGTTCCAGGGCCTGTCGGACGCCGACTTCACCAAGTGGGTCGACAGCAACAAGGCCCAGGGCACGCCGCTGGACCGCGCGGTCTACACCGAGCTGGAAAAGCCCAGCGAGCGCGAGCCGGTGCGGCGCTACGCCAGTGTCGACAAGGCGCTGTACGACGCGATCCTGAACCGCTGCGTCGACACCAACAAGATGTGTACCGGCCAGATGATGGCGATCGACGCCGCTGGCGGCTTGGGCAAGGGCAGCGTCACCGGCTTGGCCAGCCGCACCTGGCGCGAAGCCGACCAGACCTATGTCGCGGCCATCTGCACGCCGGAGAATCCGGACGGCCGGCCGCTGCTGGCCCGCCCCTGAGGCTGGCGCGGCCCGCCCCTGAGGCCAGAGACCCCGCTTTTTCCATCTGCCCGCCGCGCGCCTCGGCCGTGACAATGCGCACGGCCGCCGCGGCACCAGTTTTCCGAGATCATGATGTCCGATCCACACGACCTCAGCACGCTCATCTTTGGTCGCCTCAGTCTTGAGGCGATCCCCTATCACGAGCCCATCCTGATAGGCACCTTCATCATGGTCGCGCTGGGCGGCCTGACGCTGCTGGCGCTGATGACGCGCTACCGCGTCTGGGGCCCCTTCTGGCGCGACTGGATCACCAGCATCGACCACAAGAGGATCGGCATCATGTACATCGTGATGGGCCTG
Source organism: Ideonella azotifigens (assembly GCF_021043325.1). NCBI lineage: Bacteria > Pseudomonadati > Pseudomonadota > Betaproteobacteria > Burkholderiales > Sphaerotilaceae > Ideonella > Ideonella azotifigens. The sequence continues at coordinate 195,417 of NZ_JAJNKD010000013.1, read as the reverse complement.
ATCATGCTGCTGCGCGGCTTCGCCGACGCGTTGATGATGCGGGCCCAGCAGGCCATGGCCTTCGGCGACTCGGCCGGCTTCCTGCCGCCGCACCACTACGACCAGGTCTTCACCGCCCATGGCGTGATCATGATCTTTTTCGTGGCGATGCCGCTGGTCACCGGCTTCATGAACTACGTGGTGCCGCTGCAGATCGGCGCCCGTGACGTGGCCTTCCCGTTCCTGAACAACTTCAGCTTCTGGATGACCGCCAGCGGCGGTGCGCTGGTGATGGCCTCGCTGTTCGTCGGCGAATTCGCCCGCACCGGCTGGCTGGCCTACCCGCCGCTGTCGGGCATCCTGGCAAGTCCTGACGTGGGGGTGGATTACTACATCTGGTCCCTGCAGATTGCGGGGGTGGGCACATCGCTGTCAGGCATCAACCTGATCGCCACCATCATCAAGATGCGCGCGCCCGGCATGACGATGATGAAGATGCCGGTCTTCACCTGGACTGCGCTGTGCACCAACGTGCTGATCGTCGCGGCCTTCCCGATCCTGACCGCCGTGCTGGTGCTGCTCAGCCTGGACCGCTACGTCGGCACCAACTTCTTCACGAACGATCTTGGCGGCAACGCGATGATGTACGTGAACCTGATCTGGATCTGGGGCCACCCGGAGGTCTACATCCTGGTGCTGCCGGTGTTCGGCATCTTCTCTGAAGTCGTCTCCACCTTCTCCAGCAAGCGCCTGTTCGGTTATGCCTCGATGGTCTACGCGACCGTCGTCATCACCATCCTGTCCTACCTGGTCTGGCTGCACCACTTCTTCACGATGGGCTCCGGTGCCAGCGTGAACTCGTTCTTCGGCATCACGACGATGATCATCTCGATCCCGACCGGGGCGAAGATTTTCAACTGGCTGTTCACGATGTACCGTGGCCGCATCCGCTTCGAGCTGCCGATGATGTGGACCGTGGCCTTCATGATCACCTTCGTGATCGGCGGCATGACCGGCGTGCTGCTGGCCGTGCCCCCAGCCGACTTCGTGCTGCACAACAGCCTGTTCCTGATCGCCCACTTCCACAACGTCATCATTGGCGGCGTGGTGTTCGGTGCCTTCGCCGGCATCAGCTACTGGTTCCCCAAGGTCTTCGGCTTCAAGCTGGACCCGTTCTGGGGCAAGTGCTCGTTCTGGTTCTGGGTCATCGGCTTCTACTTCGCCTTCATGCCGCTGTACGTGCTGGGCCTGATGGGCGTGACCCGCCGCATGAGCCACTTCGACGACCCGTCGCTGCAGATCTGGTTTGTCATCGCTGCCTTCGGCGCGGTGCTGATCGCGCTGGGCATCGGCTCGTTCCTGATCCAGCTGCTGGTCAGCTACCTCAAGCGCGAACAGCTGCGCGACCTGACCGGCGACCCTTGGAACGCCCGCACGCTGGAATGGTCGACCTCGTCGCCACCGCCGGATTACAACTTCGCCTTCACGCCGCTGGTGCACGACAACGACGCCTGGCACGACATGAAGCAGCGCGGCCATCAACGCCCGACCAGCGGCTTCAAGGCCATCCACATGCCCAAGAACACGGCCGCCGGCTTCGTGATCTCGGTGATCTGCGCGGCCTTCGGTTTCGCAATGATCTGGCACATGTGGCTGCTCGCCGGCCTGTCGTTTGTCGCGATGCTGGTGGCCGTCATCGTGCACACCTTCAACTACAAGCGCGACTTCCACATCCCGGCTGACGAGGTCACCCGCACCGAAGACGCCCGCACCAAGGCCCTGGCCGCGCTGGCTTGACCTGAAGCCGACCGATCACCTGAGAAGTCCAACATGAGTTCTTCCCCCACGCTAGCCGCCGGCGCCGAAGCGCCGGTCTTCTACGACGACGGCCACCACCACCCCGAGCAGGGCACGCTGCTGGGCTTCTGGCTGTACCTGATGAGCGACTGCCTCATCTTCGCGGTGCTGTTCGGCTGCTACGCCGTGCTCGGTCGCAGCTATGCGGCCGGCCCGTCGGGCGCCGACCTGTTCGACCTGCCGCTCGTCGCGGCCAACACCGCGATGCTGCTGTTCTCGTCCATCACCTACGGCTTCGCGATGCTGCAGATGCAGGCTGGCCGCAAGAACGGCGTGCTGCTGTGGCTGGGCATCACCGGCCTGTTCGGTCTGGCCTTCCTCAGCTTGGAGCTGTATGAATTTGCCCATCTGATCCATGAAGGTGCCGGCCCGCAGCGCAGCGCCTTCCTGTCCTCGTTCTTCACGCTGGTCGGCACCCACGGCCTGCACGTCACCTTCGGCATCATCTGGCTGGTGACGCTGATGGTGCAGGTCAACCGGGGTGGCCTGATCCTCGAGAACAAGCGCCGCCTGGTCTGCTTGTCGATGTTCTGGCACTTCCTGGACGTCGTGTGGATCGGCGTCTTCACCTTTGTCTACCTGATGGGCACGCTGCCATGAGCGACCACCGCACCCACGTCGTCGAGACGAACTCCCACCTGCAAAAGCGCGGTCAGGGTCACCATGACCATGACGACCACCACGGCGACATCGCCTACCACGCCAGCTTCAAGGGCTACCTGGTCGGCTTCCTGCTGTCGGTCGTGCTCACCGCCATTCCGTTCTGGCTGGTGATGGCCAAGGTGCTGCCGTCCTCCGGGGCCACCGCGGCCGTGATCCTCGGCTTTGCCGCGGTGCAGATCGTCGTGCACATGGTGTACTTCCTGCACATGAATGCCAAGGTCGAAGGCGGCTGGTCCATGCTGGCGCTGATCTTCACCGCTGGCGTCGTCTTCATCATGTTGTCGGGTTCGATCTGGGTGATGTACCACCTGAACACCAACATGATGCCGATGCACGACATGCGCACCGCGCCGTAACGGTGCCCCCAGACCTGTCGCTGGGCGTCAGGCCCCCCGAGGGGGATGAGGAAACCTGGGGCGGCCCGGCGTTTCCTCGTGCGAGCGCACGCCAGGCACATGACGCAGGGCGCTGACGCCGCGCACACGCCGCGCGGGCGGCTGGCGCTGTTCGTGGCCCTGCTGGCCGGCGGGCTGGTGCTGGCCGGGCTGCTCGCGCTGGGCACCTGGCAGGTCAAGCGCCTGGCCTGGAAGCAGGACCTGATCGCCCGCGTGACGCGCCAGCAGGTCGCCCCGCCGGTGGCTGCACCGGTCCAGGCCGACTGGCCGGCGCTGAACCGCAACGCCGACGAATATCGTCGCCTGCAGTTGCAGGGCGAGTTCGACCACAGCCGCGAAACCCTGGTGCGTGCCAGCACCGAATACGGCACCGGCTACTGGGTGCTGACCCCGCTGCGCACCCGCCAGGGCTTCTGGCTGCTGGTCAACCGCGGCTACGTGCCGCCCGAGTTCCGCAGCCGCGAAAGCCGGCTGGCCACCGAGCCGCAAGGCCCGCAGGTGCTGACCGGCCTGCTGCGGCTCACCGAACCCAAGGGCAGCCTGCTGCAGGCCAACGAGCCGGCGGCAGGGCGCTGGTATTCGCGTGACGTGCAGGCCATTGCCGCCGCGCGTGGCCTGAACGGTCTGGTTGCCCCGTATTTCGTCGACCAGGCCTTGCCGCCCGGAGCTGCAGGCACCGACGGCACACCCGAGACCTGGCCGCGCGCAGGCCTGACGGTGCTGAACTTCAGCAACAATCACCTGGTTTACGCCGTCACCTGGTTCACCCTGGCGGCCATGCTGGCCGCAGCGCTGATCTGGCTGTCCCGCCGGGCCTGGCAGCGGCAACTTCCTGCCGCCACCACCGCCCATGCCGCTCCTGACCCCGCTGACCATCGCCGAGGCTGAGCCTACGCGGCCCACTGCCGAAATCGGCCGTGCGCCCGAACGCCTGGCCGGCCGCAAGAACCTGCTGCAGCTGATCCAGCTGCGCTGGGTCGCCGTGGCAGGCCAGCTCGCCACCATCGGCACCGTGCAGCTGGTGCTGGACCTGGCGCTGCCGATCCGCGAAATGCTGATCCTGCTGGCCTCGCTGGCGATGTTCAACCTGGCCTGCGGCCTGCGGGCCCGCGCCAGCCGCGAGATCAGCCAGGCCGAGCTGTTCGCCGGCCTGCTGGTGGACGTGCTGGTGCTCACCGGCCAGCTGTTCTTCAGCGGCGGCATCACCAACCCCTTCGTCTTCCTCTACCTGCTGCAGGTGGTCGTCACTGCCGTGCTGCTGAGCACGCCGTTTGTCTGGGCCATGGTCGGCCTCACCTCGCTGTGCCTGGTGGCGCTGACCCAATGGCATCACCTGCTGATCCTGCCGGACCTGGACGACTCGCCGCTGTCCATGCATTACATCGGCGGCCTGCTGATGTGTTTCCTGATCAACGCTGCGCTGCTCGTGATCTTCATCGGCCGCATCGGCAGCAACCTGCGCCAGCGCGACGCTCGCCTGGCCGACCTGCGCCAGCGCGCCGCCGAAGAGGGCCACATCGTGCGTATGGGCCTGCTGGCCACCGGCGCGGCCCACGAGCTGGGCACGCCGCTGGCCACGCTGTCGGTCATCGTCGGCGACTGGTCGCGCATGGCGCCGTTTGCCGGCGACCCGGAGCTGCGCGAGGAAATCGAGGAAATGCAGGCCCAGCTCAAGCGCTGCAAGACCATTGTCAGCGGCATCCTGATGGCCGCCGGCGAGGCCCGCGGTGAATCACCTGTGCTGACCACGCTGCATGCCTTCCTGGACGAACTGGCCACCGAATGGCAGCTCACGCGCCAGCCAGCCGAATTCGTCTACGAGCGCAGCGACGCACCCGACCTTCCCATCGTGTCGGATACCGCCCTGAAGCAGATGATCTGCAATGTGCTGGACAACGCGCTGGAAGCCGCGCCGCAGGGCTTGTTGCACCTGCTGGCGAGCTGTGAAGACGACATGCTGGTGCTGCGCGTGCAGGACCAGGGCCCTGGCTTTGCCGAGGACATGCTGGCCCACTTCGGCCAGCCCTACCAATCCACCAAGAACAAGCCTGGTCGTGGCCTGGGCCTGTTCCTGTCGGTCAACGTGGCCCGTTTGCTGGGCGGGCGCATCATGGCCCGCAACCCGGCCGAGGGTGGTGCCGAGGTCAGCGTGACGCTGCCGCTGGCCAGCCTCACGTTGCAGAAATCCGAAAGAAGCCGCCATGGACACTGAACCGCAACTGCTGATCGTCGAGGACGACGACGCGTTTGCGCGCACGCTGGCCCGCTCCTTCGAGCGCCGCGGCTACGAGGTGCGCCGCGCCGCCAGCCTGGACGGCGTGCAGGCCTTGCTGCCGCTGCACAGCCCCGAATACGCCGTCGTCGACCTCAAGCTCGCCAACGGCTCTTCAGGCCTGGCCTGCGTGCAGGTGCTGCTGGCGCACAACCCGGAGATGGTGGTGGTGGTCCTCACCGGCTATGCCAGCATCGCCACCGCGGTCGAAGCCATCAAGCTGGGCGCGCGCCACTACCTGGCCAAGCCGGCCAACACCGACGACATCATTGCCGCCTTCGACCGCAGCGAAGGCAACACCGAAGTGGAGCTGACCGAGCGCACCACGTCCATCAAGACGCTGGAGTGGGAACACATCCACGACACGCTGGCCGCGACCAATTTCAACATCTCCGAAACCGCGCGCCGCCTGGGCATGCACCGCCGCACGCTGGCGCGCAAGCTGGAGAAACAGCGGGTCAAGTGAGGCACTGTTGCGGCCTTTGTCGCAAAGCCGCCAATCACGGCAGGCCTCGCACCGGCGGATGCCGGCCATGCCGGCGCTGCAAGCCCTTGATTTTGCAAGACCTTGGCGCGGCCCGGCACGCCTGGCACCGAAGCTGCAATGGCAGGCACGAACCGCCTTGTTTGTTCGTCGCTCAGCCGGGAGGCCCGTCATGTCCGCATCGCTCCAAGCCAAGATTGCCCAGGTCTTCGATGAACCCGGCTGCGACAAGAACCAGGGCAAGAGCGAGAAGGAACGCAAGAAGGGCTGCACCAAGCAGCTCACGCCTGGCGCTGCGGCCGGCGGCTGCGCCTTCGACGGTGCCAAGATTGCGCTGCAGCCCATCGTCGACGTGGCCCACCTGGTGCACGGCCCCATCGCCTGCGAAGGCAACTCCTGGGACAACCGCCACAGCGCGTCCTCCGGCTCGCAGCTCTACCGCACCGGCTTCACCACCGACATCAACGAGCTTGACGTGATCTACGGCGCCGAGAAGCGCCTGTTCAAGTCCATCCGCGAGATCTGCGAGAAGTACGACCCGGCCGCCATCTTCGTCTACCAGACCTGCGTCACCGGCCTGATTGGCGACGACATCGAAGCCGTGTGCAAGCGCGCCGCCGAGAAGTTCGGCAAGCCGGTCATCCCCGTCAACGCACCCGGCTTTGCCGGCCCCAAGAACCTGGGCAACAAGCTGGGCGCCGAGGCCCTGCTGGATTACGTGATCGGCACCGTCGAGCCCACGCACACGACGCCTTACGACATCAACATCATCGGCGAGTACAACCTCTCGGGTGAGCTCTGGCAGGTCAAGCCGCTGCTGGACGCCCTGGGCGTGCGCATCCTCAGCTGCATCTCGGGCGATGGGCGCTACGCCGAGGTGGCCTCGGCCCACCGAGCACGGGCCAACATGATGGTCTGCTCCAAGTCCATGATCAACATCGCCACGCGCATGCAGCAGCGCTGGGACATCCCGTTTTTCGAGGGCTCGTTCTACGGCATTGGCGACATGAGCGAGACGCTGCGCGAGATCGCCCGGCTGCTGGTGGAGCGCGGCGCGCCGGCGGAGCTGCAGGACCGCACCGAGGCCCTGATTGCGGTGGAAGAGGCGAGGGCCTGGGAGCGCATCCGCGCCTACAAGCAGCGCCTGGCCGGCAAGAAGGTGCTGCTGATCACCGGCGGCGTGAAGAGCTGGAGCGTGGTTGCCGCGCTGCAGGAAGCTGGCCTCGAAGTGGTGGGCACCAGCATCAAGAAGAGCACCAGGGAAGACAAGGAAAAGATCAAGCAGATCATGGGCGAAGAGGCCGATGCCCACATGATCGACGACATGACCCCGCGCCAGATGTACGCCATGCTGCGCGAGGCGAAAGCGGACATCATGCTCAGCGGTGGCCGCAGCCAGTTCGTGGCCCTCAAGGCCCGCATGCCCTGGATGGACATCAACCAGGAGCGCCACCACGCCTTTGCCGGCTACGAAGGCATGGTCACGATGATTGCCGAGATCGACAAGGCCTTGTTCAACCCGATGTGGGCCCAGGTGCGCACGCCCGCGCCCTGGGAAACGGTGGATCCGCTGCTGGTCGAGCAGGACGCCGCACAGCTTGCCGCCGAAGCGGCTGCCTGAATCAGCCGAGGCCCGCGCTGGGGGTCACGCGAAGGTCCACAGTTCCCGCGCCTGGTCGGCCAGGCGGGTGGGCACGCTGCCGCCCAGGCCCACCGCCGCCGGTCGGGCCAGCATCTTCTCGAAGACTTCCTGTACCTGTTTCGGGCGGACGGCCAGCAGGCGCTCCAACCCTTCATTGGCGTCCCGCAGTTCGCCGAAGGTGAACAGCTCCTGCGCCGCCGCTTCCAGCCGCCGGCTCGGCTGCTCCAGCCCGCGCAGGAAGCGCACCTGCATCTGCCGGCGCGCACGCGCCAGGCCCACCTTGTTCGGCCCCTCGTCTGCCTGCCGGCGCAGCAGGCGCGCCACCTCGGTGAACAGCTCGGCCGCCTGCCTGGAAGCGGTGGCGGCCTCGATCACGAACTGCCCGGTCATCGGCAGCACATCGGCCGTGCAGGCCGCGTAGTACGCCAGCCCGCGCCGCTCGCGAATTTCGTCGAGCAAGGGCGAGCTCATGCCTTCGCCCAGCAGCGCAGCGGCCAGCACATGGGCCACGTGGCGCTTGTCCGTCAGCTTGGGGGTTTCGAAGCCCAGCACCACCTGGCACTGCGAGCTGCCGGCCAGCCGGCATTGCTGGATGCCACCCACCCAGTCCGGCGCCGTGGCCAGGTTCGGTTCGCCGCGCGGCATGCCGCCAAAGGCCGCTTCCACGGCGCGCAGGAAGGCATCGGGTTCGACCGGCCCGGCCGCGGCCACCACCACGTTGCAGGCGCCATATTGCGCCTGCACATAGCCCAGCAGGTCCTCGCGGCTGAAGCGCTCGATGTTCGCGCGCAGGCCGATCACCGGCCGGCCCGCCGCATGGCGCCGGCCGTAGCAGGCGCGGTCGAAAGCCTGGAAGGCCACGGCGGCCGGGTCTTCCTCCACCTCCGCCAGCTCGTGCAGGATGACCTGGCGCTCGCGCTCCAGCTCGTCCGCCGGGAAGCTGGGGTTCAGCACGATGTCGGCCAGCAGCGGCACGAAGCTCAGCAGGTCCTCGGCCAGGCCTTCGATGTGGAAGGCGGTGTGGTCCTTGTCGGTGTGCGCATTGACCTCGGCGCCCAGGCGCTCGGCGTCCAGGTTGATGCGCTGGCAGTCTCGCGTGGCCGTGCCCTTGAAGGCCATGTGTTCCACCACGTGGCTGATGCCGGCCAGGCGCTGGCTCTCATGCAGGCTGCCGGTGCGGATGTACACGCTCAGCGACACGGTGGAGCGCCACGGCATGGGCAGCGCGACCACGCGCAGCCCGTTGGGCAAGGTGGCCAGATGGGGGGCGGGCAGGGCAGGCAGTGACACGGGCAAGGGGCTCAGGGCGGACCAGAGGTGAACAAGGGGCGCAGTGTCGCCGAGCCAGCGTCGGTTTGTCTCAAACCCTTCAAAAGCCATGCTGGAGTGGACTGCCAGCGGCTCTTGATGATTTCCGCAAGTGGCTGATTCATAAGGGAATATTCGCTGGCATCAAACCTGCAAATGCAGCCCCTGAGTCGGTTCAGGAGCACCCATGGCCCATGTCAGCGAGAGCAAGAAAGCCTGCGCGGTCAACCCGCTGAAGATGAGCCAGCCGCTGGGCGCCAGCTTCGCCTTCATGGGCCTGGCCAGCTGCATGCCGGTGATGCATGGATCGCAGGGCTGCACCTCCTTCGGCCTGGTGCTGCTCGTGCGCCACTTCAAGGAGGCCATTCCGCTGCAGACCACGGCGATGAACGAAGCCACCACCATCATGGGTGGCTACGACAACCTCGAGAAGGCGCTGCTCAACATCCGCAGCCGCACCCGCCCCGCGCTCATCGCCATCTGCTCCACCGGCCTCACCGAGACCAAGGGCGATGACGTGCTGGGCTACATCGCGCTGGCCCGCAAGAAGCACCCCGAGCTGGCCGACACCGAGATCGTCTACGTCTCCACGCCCGACTACAGCGGCGCCTTCCAGGACGGCTGGGCCAAGGCGGTCACGGCGCTGGTCCAGCAGGTGCCGCAGGAAGAGGCTGCACCGCGAGACCCGCAGCGCATCAACGTGCTGCCCGGCTGCCACCTCACGCCGGGCGACATCGACGAGCTGCGCGAACTGATCGAAGCCTTCGGCCTGCAGCCCGTCTTCGTGCCGGACCTGTCCGGCTCGCTGGACGGCCACATCCCCGAAGACTGGCTGGGCACCACGCTGGGCGGCACGCCACTTCCTGCATTGCGCACGCTGGGCACGGCGGCCCACACCCTCGCCATTGGCGAGCAGATGCGGCCGGCCGCCGAGGCCCTGCAGGCCCGCTGCGGCGTGCCCTTCACGCTGTTCGAGCGCCTCACTGGCCTCACCGCCACCGACGCGCTGGTGCAGCAACTCGCCCGCCTCTCCGGCCAGCCCGTGCCCGAGCGCATCCGCCGCCAGCGCAGCCAACTGGTGGACGCGATGCTGGACGGCCACTTCCACTTCGGCAACGTGAAGGTCGCATTGGGCGCTGAGCCGGACCTGCTGTTCGCCGCCGGCAGCATGCTCGCCGAGATGGGCGCCGAGCTGGCGGTCTGCGTCACCACCACCGCCTCGCCGCTGCTGGCCCGCATGCCGTCGGCCGAGGTCGTCATCGGCGACCTGGAGGACTTCGAGCAGGCTGCGCAGGCGGCCGGCTGCGACCTGCTGATGACCCATTCCCACGGCAGGCAGGCGGCCGAGCGCCTGGCCAAGCCCCTGTTCCGCTTGGGCCTGCCCATCTTCGACCGCATCGGCAATGCGCATCGCTGTTACGTCGGCTACCGCGGCACGCGCCAGTTCGTCTACGAAGTGGGCAACCTGCTGATGGAACAGATCCCCCACCACGGCCCGGCCGACTGGCCGCTGCCCGCCGCCGCGCTGGCCGCCGCCCAGGGCCAGCCGCAGCCCATGCCCGTCTTCAGCACCTTGCCTGACCCGGCCGTGCAGCACCTCAGCACCGAGATCCCCCGCATCTCCCACCCCCCGCGCGGCAGCTCGGTGGCCGAAGCCTCGGTCTGAGTCGTCCCCTCCATCCCCTTCCAGGAGCGCCCATGAAAATCGCCTTCGCCACCCAGGACCAGCAGCGCGTGGACGCGCACTTCGGCTGGGCCAAGCACCTGGCCGTCTATGAGATCGACGCCCAGGGTCACAACTTCGTGCAGGACTTCCCCTTCGGCGACGACCTGGCCGAGGACGGCAACGAAGACAAGCTCGCGCCCAAGCTCGAAGCCATCCGGGACTGCGCCATCGTCTACGTGGCCGCCATCGGCGGCTCGGCCGCGGCCCGCGTCGTGGCCAGCAAGATCCACCCGATCAAGGTCAACCAGCCCGAGCCCATTGCCGAGTTGCTGGACCGCATGCAGGTGGTGCTGCAAGGTACGCCGCCGCCCTGGCTGCGCAAGGCCTTGCTGAAGGACCAAGCGCCAGACGCCGCACTGCGCCCCGACTTTGAAGACGAAGAGGTGACCCCATGACCGATGCCATCGCCACAGAACCCGCGGCCGAAGCCGCAGCCGAGGAAGCACTGCTGCAAACCCCCTTCCTGCGCGAACTCGTCAAGCAGCTGCGCGCGCAGGACACCCACGGCACCTGGGAGGGCAAGCGCGACATCACGCTGCTCGCCCCCTACGTGCTCAGCGCCGAGCAGCGCCGCGCGCTGCCCATGATGGGCGACCCGGACCCGGACACCCTGTGGCGCCTGGACCTGTTCCACAACGCCATCGGCCTGTGCATCGAGCGGGCCACCGGCTGCATGGTCAGCCCGATGATGAAGATGAGCCACGAAGGCTTTGGCCGTGCCGTGCTCACCGCCGGCCGGCTCATCGTTGTCAACCGCCACCTGCGCGATGTGCACCGCTTCGGCTACGCCAGCCTGGCCAAGCTGGCCGAGGCGGGGACCAAGCTGGTCGACGAAGGTGTGGGCATGGTCGAGCGCTACAAGGAGGTGGCCACCTATGGCTGAGCTGGACCAACTCAAGACCGAGGCCAGGAAGCTCAACGCCAAGGCCACGCAAGCCAAGATGGACCTGCACGACCTGTCCGAGGACCTACCGACGAACTGGGAGCGCATCCTCGCCGTGGCCCAGGTCGCGCACGACGCCCACGCCGCGCTGATGGCCGCACGGGCGCGCGTGGCCGAGGCCGAAGCGGCCGCGTCCGCCAAGGCCTGAGGCCGGGGGAGCAGATGACATGAACAACTTCTCCGTCACGCTGCCCAGCGGCAAGGTCTGGGTGCCCACGTTCGTCCAGCAGATCAACGAGGCCAGCTGCATCGGCTGTGGCCGCTGCTTCAAGGTCTGCCCGCGCGGCGTGCTGGCCATGGTCGGCCTCAACGAAGACGGCGAGCGCGTGGCCGTCGGCGAGGACGAGGACGAAGACGAGGAATACGAGAAGAAAGTGATGACGATCGCGCACGGCGAGCTGTGCATCGGCTGCACCGCCTGCGCCAAGATCTGCCCGAAGAAGTGCTACACGCACGCGGCGCTGCCGGTCTGAGCCATGGCTGCCGAAGCACGCACCACGCGACCTTCGCTGCCGCCGCACGGCGCCTTGCCCACGGGCGAGCGCCTGCGCCTGTGGACCACGCTGATGTGCCATGCACCCGAGGGCGAGGCGCCCGAGGTGCAGGCCATGGCAGGCGTGCTGGCCACCGCCTGGTCCCGCCACGGGCTGGCCTGGCTGCCGCTGACCGACCTCGGCGCGGCCGACACCCGGCAGTTGCTCGCGCGCTGGTTCCCCGGCGTGGACCGTGCGCTGGCACTGGACTGGCCCGCGCTGGAGAGCGCTGCGCGGCCGGAGCCGCGGCAAGACGAGATCGAGGACCTGGTGGGCCTGCTCACCACCTGCGCAGGCGAGGCCGGGGCGCAGTGCCCTGCCGAAGACCGCTGGCTGGCCCATGCGCTGGCCCAGGCCACGCTGGGCCAGGACCACCTCTGGCAGGACCTGCACCTGCCGTCGCGCCGCGAGCTCTCGGCCCTGATGCAGGCCCGCTTCCCCCGGCTTGCTGCGCGCAATGACCGCGACATGAAGTGGAAGAAGTTCCTCTACAAGCAACTGTGCGACCAGGCCGAGATCAGCCTGTGCCGCGCGCCCAGTTGCGGCGTGTGCACCGACCAGGCCTTGTGCTTCGGTCCGGAAGAGGCTGCGCATTGAGGCCCGCCATGCCTGCTACATGCCGCCTGGTCTTTGCCCTGCTCGCCGGCCTGCTGGCAGCGCAGGCCGGTGCGGCCGAAGTGCAGGTGGCTGTCGCCGCCAACTTCGCCGGCCCGCTGGCCCGCATCGCCGAGGGCTTTGCCAGCGCCACTGGCCACACCTTGCTCAGCACCAGCGGCGCCACCGGCAAGTTCTACACGCAGATCCAGGCTGGCGCGCCTTTCGAGGTGCTGCTCGCGGCGGACGACGAAATACCGCGCAAGCTGGTCCAGGAAGGCCTGGCGGTGCGCGGCAGCAATTTCACCTATGCGCTGGGCAAGCTGGTGCTGTGGAGCGCCCAGCCCGGCCTGGTGGACGCCGAGGGCCAGGTGCTGGCCGGCGGCAGGTTCCAGCACCTGGCCGTGGCCAATCCCAAGCTCGCGCCCTATGGCGCGGCTGGCATGGAAGTGCTGAAGGCGCGCGGCCTCACCGAGGCCGTGGCGCCCAGGCTGATCACCGCCGAGAGCATCGCCCAGGCCTACCAGTTCGTGCTCACAGGCAATGCCGAGCTGGGCTTTGTCGCGCTTTCTCAGGTGGCCGAGCCCGGCAAGCCGCCGCGCGGCTCGTACTGGCTGGTGCCGCCCACGCTGTATGGCGAGATTCGCCAGGACGCGGTGCTGCTCAAGGCCGGCGAGGGCAGCGCCGCCGCGCGTGCACTGCTGGACTACCTCAAGACCCCCGCCGCCCGCGCCGTGATCGCCGCCTACGGCTACGGCCATTGAGGCACCTGTGACCACGCTGTCCTTCTCCGTGGCCTTCTCCCCGGCTGACTGGCAGGCCATCACCCTGAGCCTGCAACTGGCCGGTCTCAGCACCGTGCTCCTGCTGCTGCTGGGCACGCCGCTGGCCTGGTGGCTGGCGGGCACCCGATCGGCGCTCAAGCCATTGTGGACGGCGCTGGTGGCCATGCCGCTGGTGCTGCCGCCCACCGTGCTGGGCTTCTACCTGCTGGTGCTGATGGGCCCGCAAGGGCCGGTGGGCCAGGCCACGCAGGCGCTGGGCCTGGGCCGGCTGCCCTTCACCTTCGCCGGGCTGGTGGTGGGCTCGGTGCTGTGCTCGCTGCCTTTCGTGGTGCAGCCGCTGCAGCAGGCCTTCGAGGCCATTCCGCCGCGCCTGCTGGAGGCCGCCGCCACGCTGCGCGCCGGCCCGCTGGACCGCTTCTTTTCCATCGCGCTGCCGCTGGCCCGCCCCGGCCTGGTCACCGCGCTGGTGCTGGGCTTTGCCCACGCGCTGGGCGAATTCGGCGTGGTGTTGATGCTGGGCGGCAGCATCCCCGGCAAGACGCGCGTGCTCAGCGTGGCGCTGTACGACCACGTCGAAGCCACCGAGTTTGCCGACGCGCACCGCCTGGCCGCCGCGATGGTCGTGTTCGCGTTGGCCGTGCTGGTCTCGCTGCAGCTGGTCAACCGGCCGCGCGCAGCGGCGCGGGTCGCGTCCACCGTGGCGGGCGCGCCATGATCAGCCTGCGGCTGCGCCTGCCCCGGCGTGACTTCACGCTGGACCTGGCGCTGCAACTGCCCGCGCGCGGCATCACCGCGCTGTTCGGCCCTTCGGGCTGCGGCAAGACCACCGTGCTGCGCGCGCTGGCCGGGCTGGAGCGCGCGCAGGGCAGCGTCGCCGTGGGCCAGGCCGCCGAGCAGGTCTGGCAGGACGATGCGGCCGGCCGCTTCCTACCGCCGCACCAGCGCCCCATCGGCTACGTGATCCAGGAAGCCGCGCTGTTCCCTCACCTCAGCGTGGAGAAGAACCTGCGCTACGGCCTGCGGCGCGTGGCGCCTGGCAGCGCCCGCATCGAGCTGGCGCAGGCCGCGGCACTGCTGGGCATCGATCACCTGCTGGCCCGCCAGCCCGTCACGCTCTCGGGCGGCGAGCGCCAGCGCGTGGCCATTGCCCGCGCACTGCTCACCAGCCCGCAGCTGCTGTTGATGGACGAGCCGCTGGCCGCGCTGGACGCTGCCCGCAAGGCCGAGATCCTGCCCTACCTGGAGCGCCTGCATGTGGCGCTGGCCATGCCCATCGTCTACGTCACCCACGCGCTGGACGAGGTCGCCCGCCTGGCCGACCACCTGGTGCTGATGGCCGCCGGCCGGGTGCAGGCTTCCGGCCCGCTGGCCGAGCTGCTGGCCCGCACAGACCTGCCACTGGCCTCCGCCGAGGATGCCGGCGTGGTGCTGCAGGCTACGGTGCAGGCGCATGACCCGCCGTTCGGCCTCAGCCTGCTCGGCCTGGACGGCGCCGGGCAAGGCGGCGGTGAGCAAGCACTGGGGCTGTGGGTAGGCGCGCTGGCGCAGCCGCCCGGCAGCCCCGTGCGCGCCCGCGTGCTGGCGCGGGACGTGAGCGTGGCCCGCAGCGCCGCGGCCGACAGCAGCATCCTTAACGTGCTGCCCGTCACGCTGGCCGAGGTGCAGCTGGGCGCCGCCACCGCGCTGCTGGGCCTGCGCCTGGGCCATGCCACCCAAGCCATGCCCGCCGCTACACGCCTGCTTGCCCGCATCACCCGGCGTTCGTTCGAAGGCCTGCAACTGGCGGTGGGCCAGCCCCTTTTCGCCCAGATCAAGGCCGTCTCGCTGATGCGCTGAAGGGCGCTGAATGTCGCTGAGGGCCGGTCAAAGGAGAGACACACCATGGAGCGTGAACCCCAGAGCTGGCAGGCGCGCCTGCCGGCCGAACTGCAGGCCCAGGTCTGCTGGCCGGTGCGCATCGAATCGCACCACGACGACGGCGTGCCTGCCTCCAAGTGGCGCGGCTACGACGCGCTGGGCCTGCTCTGCTACTACCGCCACCACTTCTCGCAGTGGGACTACAGCTTCGACGACGAAGACCAGCCCTGCATGCGCATGCTGCGCGCCGAAGACTTCGAGGCCTGGCGCTGCCTGAACGGCCAGTGGTTGCGCACCGTGGAAGTCATCGAAGGCGAGGGCAGCTGCGGCGGCCGGGCTCACCACAGCGGATTCGAGATCGTGCCGCCGCAGCACATTCCCCGCCTTTGAAACCTGCGTGGGGCGCCCGCGCCATGGACCGCCTGAGCGACGAACTGCTGCGCTGCTGGTGGCGGAAGACGCGCCACTCTGCAGCGGCGCGCCGGCCGTGCGTGCGGTGGCCGCGGGTGGCGCCGTGATGCCCCGCCTGGGCCTGTCCGAATCCTTGCTGGTCTTCCCTGAACGCAGCCTGTTCCTGGCCCGCCGCGCTGCGCGCTGCCCAGCCCGAAAAGCGCCTGGTCGTGGAAGTGGGGCAGCTAGGCCCAAGCCCTGGCCGAGCGCGGCCTGCGCCCCTCGTTGCCCCCGCAGGCGGCGTCAGCGCCACCAACGCCCTGGCTAACGCCCAAGCCGGCGCCGACTTCCTCGTCAGTTCAGCGCCCTGTCTCGCCCGCGCCCGCAGATGTGAAGGTGGTGTTCGAGCGCAAGGCTTGATGCCGATTGGCCATTCACCAGCGCTTTACGCGACCCCGCCAGTGACCATAATGGCCCGAAAAAAGCGCCGGGGGGCGATCCCGCGCATGGCTCACCGCATCTCCAGGCCGGGGGCGCCGTGATGGTTCAGTTCAACACGGCCTGCCTGCTTGCTCAGCCAACGGTGAAGAATGGGCACTGCCGACCGTTTTCGGTCTCCGCGGGCGGCCGAACTGCCGCCCTGGGCGCGCAAGGTTCAGGTGACGAGGCTCCTGCGACGCCGTCCTGCGAACAACCAGCGCAATGATCTTGCGCCGCGATGCAATCCGACATTCTCTTCATCATGGACCCAACATGCGGCACTTGAACTTGCTTCTTTCCGTCTTGCTCCTGTCGGGCTGTCACCGCATCGTGACGCCGCCGGGGTCGGAGACCGTCTTGATCGACAACCCCTGGTTCTTCGGGCACGGCGGCCCGCGCGACGAAACCCAGAAGCCGGGTCTGTCCTGGTACTGGCTGACGACCGATGGCTTGGAGGTTTCGCTGGTGCCGACGAAACGCGACGAACCTTTGGAGCATCTGGCCACGGGGGACAACAACTTCATCAACTACGCGAGTTACGTCGTCATCCAATGGAAGGATCCGGCCGAGCTGGTCAAGAAGTTCGGTGCCAGCGGCTGGTATGAGAACAACCTGAAGGAGCAATACCGGACCATCGTCCGGGACGTGACGAAGAAGTATTCGATGACGCCCATCATGACGGACCCGGAGACCCTGGCGGCGATCGAAAAGGAAATCGCGCGGCAGTTTCGGGAGCACATCAAGGCGACCGGCCTGCACGTCGAATTGCTCAACGTGAACATGGGCAAGGCCTTGCCCGATGCACCGGTGATCGCCGAGATGAATGCGACTGCGGTGCAGCAGCAGCGCAAGAAGACGGAGACACAGCGCAAGCTTGCCGAGGATTCACGGTTGCAGGCGGAGCAAAGCCGCGCCAACGCGGACAACGCCTACCGCGAGCAGATGAAGCTGGACGCGGCGCAGTTCGTGCAGCTGGAGGGCATCAAACGCTATTCGGAGGCCTGCAAGGAAAGCAAGAACTGCGTGATCGTGCAAGGCAACACGCCTGTGCTGGTTGGCCGGTAGCGGGAAGGGCCGTGCGGCAATTGTCCCCGCCTTGACAGCCGCGCCCGAACCCGCGGCCTACATTGCCCTTGTCTACCTTCTCGGGACGCATCGCAATGGACTCACTGCCTGACCCGCTGGCCCAGATCCGAGCCATCAACCAGACTGCGGCCTTCAATCGATGGTGCGGCATCGAGGTCATCAGCGCGGAGCCTGGCAAGGTCGAAATTGCCATGGCATGGCGGCCGGAAGTCGGGCAGTACGCTGGCTTCCTGCATGCCGGACTGATCGGCGCGCTCATCGACACGGCCTGCGGCTTCGCCGCGGCGACCGTCGCCGGGCGGGTGCTGGCCTCGCACTTTTCAGTCAACTGCCTGCGCCCGGCGACGGGCGAGCGGTTCGTGGCCAGGGCGCGTGTCGTCAAGCCAGGCAAGTCGCAGGTGTTCACCGCCTGTGAGTTGTATGCCCAGGCGGCCGGTGCCGAGAAGCTCGTTGCCACCGGCGAGACCTTGCTGTCGGTCGTGGCGGGTCCGGTGGCCTGACGGTCCGTCAACCTTCCATCCCCGCAGGTTCTGACTACGGGCCGACTACGCAGGCTGCCTAGCATGCGCAGCCATGGCAACTGCTGGCTCCCGCCTTCGAGGCGAGCACATGCGGCTGCCAGCCCTGCGGCCCCTCGCTTCTGACAAGCATCAGGAAGTGCAGGCCGCCGTCATTTGGAATGAATCATCAAGGGGAATCGAAATGTTGAACGCGATCAAGAAAATTGCTGTTGTGGGTTTTGCGGCCGTGGCCGCTACCAGTGCCATCGCGCAGGACGTGCTGATCGACGCCAAGGCGGCCTGCCTGAGCCTGGACACGATGACCGGCGGCCGGGCCACCTTCCAGCTGGACGCCGGCAGCTACACCGTTTCGCTGGTGGACAACGACATGAGCTGTGGCGGTGAAGATCCCACCGGTGGTTGCCTCATTGACACCGTCGTCATCCGCGGTGGCAGCGCGGCCAAGACGGGGTGGGGCCTGGCCGTGAAGGCTGGCAAAGCCCAGCAGTTCAAGGTGAAGGGCGTTGGCAAGTTCTCGGCCATCGTCATCGACGAGCCTTGCTACGACAACACCGGTTCGGCCATCCTGAGGTTTGAAAAGATCACGCCGCAGGCGGAGTGAGTCCCATCTTCAGGACCTGGGTTCACCGCCCGAGTCCTGGGCATTGATCGCGGCGGCCAATGCCGCTTCAACTTCCGCTGCCAATGCGGCGCGCAGCCAGCGGTGCACCGGGTCCTCCTGGTGCCGCAGGTGCCACACGGCATACATGGGCAGCGGTGGCGTGGCCAGCGGCGGCGCGACAGAGGCCAGGCTGGCCAGTGCGCCTTGTGCCAACAGGCTGGGCGCCGTGGCCAGCCAGGCGCTGCCGCGCAACATCGCGCCCAGGCCGGCCATGCCTGGCACCGTGGCCACGATGCTGCGCGCCACGCCTTGCGCAGCCAGCCAGTCGTCCACCGCCAGCGTGCGGCGCGGCGCGTACAGCACGCTGACATGCTCGGCCGCGAGGTAGTCCGCCAGCCCCTGGGGTGCGGCGCGGCAGGCCGGATCGTAGAAGACGCGGTAGGCGTCCTCGAACAAGCGCTTCTGCATCAGGTCCGCGCCTTCAGGTGGGCGCGGCGTGAGGATCAGCTGGCAGGCCTGCTCGCGCAGCGTCGCTGGCTCTGGCGCGCCTGAATCCATCACCCTCAGCGTCAGGCCCGGTGCCTGCGACCGCAGCCGGCGCAGCAGCCGCGGCAGCAGCAGGTCGCGCTGCAGGTCGTTGGCCGCCACGGTGATGCAGGCCTGCAGCCGGGCCGGCTCGAAGCCTGCGGCCAGGCTGAAGCCGCGCAGCTCGTCGAGCAGCCGGCGCGCACGGCCGGCCAGCAGGTCCGCCTGCGCGGTGGGTGCAATGCCGCGACCCGACTTCACGAACAAGGGGTGGCCGACGATGGCACGCAGCCGGTCCAGCCCGTGGCTGACGGCCGACTGCGTGAGGTCCAGGCGCTGCGCAGCGCGCGTCACCGAGCCCTCTTCATGCACTGCCAACAGCAGCGCGAGCAGGTGGCCGTCCAGGTCCAAATGATCGATGGCGTTCATGGGTTGCATGAGTGTGGCGGCCTTTATCCGGCGCCGGGGCGCCGGAATACTGAGCGGCATCAAACCCCGTGCTGAAACCCCGAGAAAGGGCTCGCCATGTGCACACCCGACATTCCCGGCACCACCTTGTTCGATGGCCGGCAGGCCATCAAGGGCTACGCGCTCAACAAGATGTGCTTCTCGTTCAACGAAGCCGCCAACCGCGCCGCTTTCCTGCAGGACGAGGATGCCTACTGCACCCGCTACGGCCTCACGCCGCCGCAGCGCGAGGCGGTGCGCAGCCGCCAGGTGCTGCAGATGATCGAGGCCGGCGGCAATGCCTACTACCTGGCCAAGCTGGCCGGCATCTTCGGGCTGGACATGCAGGACATCGGCGCCCAGCAGACCGGCACCACCAAGGCCGAATTCCAGGCCAAGTTGCTGGCCGCGCGCTGAAGGAGAACCCCATGGCCCAACTCATCGGCGGCATCTGCACGTCCCACGTCCCGGCCATTGGCCGCGCCATTGCCAAAGGCTTGCAGCAAGACCCTTACTGGAAGCCCTTCTTCGACGCCTTCGCCCCGGTGCACCGCTGGCTGGCCGAAGCCCGGCCGGACGTGCTGGTCGTCTTCTACAACGACCACGGCCTGAACTTCTTCCTCGACAAGATGCCCACCTTCGCGCTGGGCGCCGCGCCGCAGTACCGCAATGCCGACGAAGGCTGGGGCCTGCCCACGCTGCCGGCCTTCGAGGGCCACCCGGCGCTGTCCTGGCACCTGATCGAGCAGCTGATGGCCGAGGACTTCGACCTCACGACCTGCCAGGAGATGGTGGTGGACCATGCCTTCACGCTGCCCATGGCGCTGCTCTGGCCGGACCAGCAGTGGCCGGTGAAGGTGGTGCCCATCTGCATCAACACCGTGCAATTCCCGCTGCCTTCGGCACGCCGCTGCTGGGCGCTGGGCGAGGCGGTGGGCCGGGCCATTGCCTGCTGGCCTGGCGATGCCCGCGTGGCCGTGCTCGGTACCGGTGGGCTGAGCCACCAACTCGACGGCCAGCGCGCCGGCTTCATCAACAAGGCCTTCGACCTGCAGTTCATGGACAGCCTGGTGAACGATCCCGAATGGGCAACCCGGTTCAGCATCCCCGAACTGGTGGAGAAGGCCGGCACTCAGGGCGTGGAGCTGCTGATGTGGCTGGCCACCCGCGCAGCGCTCGGCGGCCCGGTGCGCTGCCTGCACCGGAACTACCACATCCCCATCTCGAACACCGCTTCCGGGCTGATGCTGATGGTGCCGGCTTGAAGCAGCAGGCTGGTGTCGACTTGCCTGTCGGACGTCGCAGCCCTTGCCGGTGAGCAAGGGTGAGGGACACCGGGCTTCGGTGAATTCAGGCGCCTGTTTCAGACGCCGGCACCGCCGCTGATCGAGGCCAGCAGCGAGGCCACCACCTCGTCGCCGATGCGCGCCTGCGGGTCCAGCGCGGCGATGGTGGCCAGCAGTTCACGGGCCTCCTCAGGGTGGCCGCCGCGCAGGCTGAGGAAGGCCAGGGCCTTGAGCGTGAACAGCCAGAAGCGCGCCGGGCCGCTGCCCTGGAAGTCCACGCCGGCCGGCAGCGTGGCCGGCGTGACCGAGCGCCAGTCTGCCGCCAGGCCGGCCTGGCGGGCGGCCTCCTGCAGGCCGCGGCGCGCGGCGCGTTCGGCCTCGGCCAGTTCGCGCTGGCTGGCGTGGTGCTTGTAGAGCACGTAATACACGCCCAGCGCCTGCGGCGCCATGGCCTGCGCGGTCCACAGCAGCGAGGCCACTTCCTCGCGCGGCGCGTGGGCTGCCAGGCGAAGCGCCTGGCGAGCGGCCGCCGGCATCTCGCCGCCAAAGAATTCGTCTGCTGATTCGCCGGTGAAGAGGTTCATGGTCGGTCGCTTGTCGGGTTGCGTCTTGCGCGGGGTGCTGCCTTGCTGCTGACGCAAACAACGGGCCCGCAGCGCCTTCGCAGGGCAGGGCCCCGGGCGGCCCGGCGCCGCTGCGTCGTACATCCGACAAAGCCGACAGCGGCTGTCCGCACGACAGGGGCCGGTGGTCGTGCGGCATCGATTCCCAGCCCGCTCGAATGGCGCCAAGTGCCTGATTCGTTTGATGTTTCCGGTGCCGGAATACGAGCCGCCGGAACTGGCACGTTCCTTGAGAAGAAGGAGCACCTGACCTGACTGGGAGTGGTGCGATGAATGGCTCGACACGGGGTTCGCTGGATCTGAAGCTGGACGGCAAGCCGATCTATCTCGACTATGCCGCCACCACGCCGGTGGACCCGCGCGTGGTCCATGCGATGGTGCCCTACCTGTACGAGCAGTTCGGCAACCCGGCCTCCCGCAGCCATGCCTACGGCTGGGCCGCCGAAGAGGCGGTGGAGATCGCCCGCGAGCACGTGGCCGGGCTGATCGGCGCGGACCCGCGCGAGATCGTCTGGACCTCGGGCGCGACCGAGTCCAACAACCTGGCCCTGAAGGGCGCGGCCCGCTTCTACCAGGCCAGGGGCAAGCACCTGATCACGCTGAAGACCGAGCACAAGGCCGTGCTCGACACCATGCGGGAACTGGAGCGCCAGGGCTTCGAGGTGAGCTACCTGGACGTGCAGCCCGATGGCCTGCTGGACATCGACGTGCTCAAGGCCGCGCTGCGGCCAGACACCTTGCTGGTCTCGGTGATGTTCGTCAACAACGAGATCGGCGTGATCCAGGACGTGGCCGCGATTGGCGCGCTGTGCCGCAGCAAGGGCGTGCTGTTCCATGTGGACGCGGCGCAGGCCAGCGGCAAGGTAGAGATCGACCTGGCCACGCTGCCGGTGGACCTGATGAGCCTGTCGGCCCACAAGACCTACGGCCCCAAGGGCATTGGCGCGCTCTACGTGCGGCGCAAGCCGCGCGTGCGCATCGAGGAGCAGATGCACGGCGGCGGCCACGAGCGCGGCATGCGCTCGGGCACGCTGGCCACGCACCAGATCGTCGGCATGGGCGAGGCCTACCGGCTGGCGCGGCAAAGCATGGCCAGCGAGAACCAGCGCATCGCGGCGCTGCGCGACCGGCTGCTGGCGGGGGCTCGCGAGATCCCCGAGGTGCTGGTCAACGGCAGCCTGCAGCAGCGCGTGCCGCACAACCTGAACCTGAGCTTCACCTTCGTCGAAGGCGAGTCGCTGCTGATGGGAATGAAGGGCATTGCCGTGTCCTCCGGCTCGGCCTGCACCTCGGCCAGCCTGGAGCCCAGCTACGTGCTGCGCGCGCTGGGCCTGTCCGACGAAGTGGCCCACAGCTCGATCCGCTTCTCGTTCGGCCGTTTCACCACCGAGGCCGACATCGACACCGCACTGGCCCGCGTGAAAGCCACGGTGGCCCGCCTGCGCGAGCTGAGCCCGCTGTGGGACATGCACTGCGCCGGCGTGGACCTCGCCAGCGTGCAGTGGGCCGAGCACTGAACCCCACCCAACCCGCCCCTTCATTCCCAGAGCCCCAGGAGCCCCCATGGCCTACAGCGAAAAAGTCATCGAGCACTACGAGAACCCGCGCAACGTGGGCGCCTTTGGCGCAGACGACGATGGCGTGGGCACCGGCATGGTCGGCGCGCCCGCCTGCGGTGACGTGATGAAGCTGCAGATCCGCGTGAACCCGGCCACCGGCCTGATCGAGGACGCACGTTTCAAGACCTATGGCTGCGGCTCGGCCATCGCCTCTTCGTCGCTGGTCACCGAATGGGTCAAGGGCAAGACGCTGGACCAGGCGCTGGCCATCAAGAACACCAGCATCGCCGAGGAGCTGGCGCTGCCGCCGGTGAAGATCCATTGCTCCATCCTCGCCGAAGACGCCATCAAGGCGGCGGTGGCCGACTACCGGCAGCGCCATGTCGCCACGGATGCGGGCGCCGCGACCACGCTGGAACAGCCCGCCTGCAGCCCGTCCGCCGCGAACGCCACTGCCGTCGCCTGAGCGCCGCGGATTTCCTTCGCCTCCCTGGCCCCAGTGGCCATTCACCGAACAGGAACCCACCATGTCCGCTTGCCAATCCCAACCGAACGCCGGCAGCAGCTGCGCCACCACGCCTCGCCCGCCGTCAGAGCCCTTCGTTCTGCCCGAGGGCGCGCCCAAGCTGCAGGTCAGCGACGCGGCCATCGGCAAGGTCGGCGCGATGCTGGCCGAAGAGGGCGACCCTGAGCTGAAGCTGCGCATCTTCGTGACCGGCGGCGGCTGCTCCGGCTTCCAGTACGGCTTCGCGTTCGACGACGTGGCCAAGGACGACGACCTCTGCGTCGAGGCCGGCGCGATCAAGGTGCTGGTCGATGCCTCCAGCCTGCAGTACGTGATGGGCGCGCAGATCGACTACGAGGAAAGCCTGGACGGCTCGCGCTTCATCATCCGCAACCCGAATGCCGCCAGCACCTGCGGCTGCGGCAGCTCCTTCAGCGTGTGAGGCCGTCATGACACTCAGTGTGACGCCCAAGGCCGCCAGGCAGATCCAGAAGGCGCTGGCGCAGCGCGGCGGCGGCTTCGGCCTGCGCGTGGCCGTGAAGACCAGCGGCTGCTCGGGCTATGCCTACGCGCTGGAATTCGCCGAGTCCCCCGCACCGGAAGACTTGCAGTTCGCCAGCGAAGGCGTGACCCTGCTAGTGGACGCCAAGAGCCTGCCGCTGGTCGACGGCACCCAGCTGGACTGGGTGCGCGAAGGCCTCAACGAAGGCTTCAAGTTCCACAACCCGAACGCCACCGCCAACTGCGGCTGCGGCGAGTCCTTCGCGGTCTAGACGGGCCCACCCCCTACGCGCTTCGCGCGCCCCCTCAAGGGGGGCACCGCTGGCAGGCCGGCAAAGCCGTCCTGCGGCGGTCGCTGGGTTTGGGGGAGCCTGATCGCCGGCTGTTCCCTGTTCACTCCAAGAGGTACATGATGGCTTTGCTGCAGATTGCCGAACCCGGCCGCGCGGCGGCGCCGCACCAGCACCGGCTGGCGGTGGGCATAGACCTGGGCACCACCCATTCGCTGGTGGGCACCTTGCGCAGCGGCGTGCCCACGGTGCTGGGCGATGCGCAGGGCCGGCTGCTGCTGCCTTCGGTGGTGCACTACGGGGCCGATACCGCGCCGCTGGTCGGCCACGAGGCCCGCGAGATGGCCGCGGCCGATCCGCAGAACACGGTGGCTTCGGCCAAGCGGCTGATCGGCCGCGCGCTGCAGGACATAGCGCCCGGCAGCCTGCCTTACGCGCTGGAGGCGCTGGGGCCGGGCGCCATCGGCGTGCCCACGCGGGCCGGCCTGAAAAGCCCTGTGGACGTGGCGGCCGAGGTGCTGCGCACGCTGCGCGAGCGCGCCGAGGCCGCACTTGGCGGGCCGCTGGTGGGCGCCGTCATCACCGTGCCGGCCTATTTCGACGATGCCCAGCGCCAGGCCACCAAGGACGCCGCCCAACGTGCCGGCCTGACGGTGCTGCGCCTGCTCAACGAGCCCACCGCCGCGGCCGTGGCCTACGGGCTGGACAACGCCAGCGAGGGCGCCTATGTGGTCTACGACCTGGGCGGCGGCACCTTCGACGTGTCGGTGCTGCGGCTCAGCCGCGGCGTCTTCGAAGTCCTGGCCACACATGGCGACGCCATGCTGGGCGGCGACGACTTCGATGCCGAGATCGCCCGCTGGTTCGTGGCGCAGACCGGCGGTGCCGGCCTCATCTGGGCCGAGGCCGATGCCGGCGCGCTGCACTCCGCGGCGCGCCAGGCCAAGGAAGCCCTCAGCGCAGAAGACCAGGTGTGGATGCAATGCCGCCATGCCTCGGGCCAGCAAGCCAGTGCGCGGCTGGACCGTGCCACGCTGGAGGCGTTGACCCAGCCGCTGGTGCAGCGCACGCTGGGCCCGCTGCGGCGCGCGCTGCGCGACGCCGGGCTCACGGTCGACCAGGTCGACGGCGTGGTGCTGGTCGGCGGCGCCACCCGCATGCCGCTGGTGCGCCAGGCCGTGGCCGACTTCTTCGGCAAGCCGCCGCTGACCAACATCGACCCCGACCAGGCCGTGGCGCTGGGCGCCGCCATCCAGGCCGACCAGCTGGCAGGCAACCATGCCCGCGGCCCTGGCGGCGAAACCGGCCTGCTGCTGCTGGACGTCTGCCCGCTGTCGCTCGGGCTGGAAACCATGGGCGGCCTGGCCGAGAAGATCATCCCGCGCAACACCACCGTGCCCACCGCCCGCGCGCAGGAATTCACCACCTTCAAGGATGGGCAAACGGCCATGTCCATCCACGTGGTGCAGGGCGAGCGCGAGCTGGTGAGCGAGTGCCGCTCGCTGGCCCGCTTCACGCTGCGCGGCATTCCGCCGATGGTGGCCGGCGCGGCGCGCATCCGCGTGACCTTCCAGATCGATGCCGATGGGCTGCTGTCCGTCAGCGCCAGCGAGCAGACCACCGGGGTGCAGACCCATGTGGAGGTCAAGCCCAGCTACGGCCTGGCGCACCACACCGTGGCCGACATGCTGCGCAGCGCGATGCACAGCGCCGAAGCCGATGCAGCCGCGCGCATGCTGCGCGAGGCCGAGCTGGATGCGAGGCGCCTGCTGGACGCGGTGGACAGTGCGCTGGCCGCCGACCAGGCGCTGCTGCTGCCGCGCGAGCAGTTCCTCATCCTGCGCGCCATGCAGGACGTGGCCGACCTGCTCGAACAATGCGCCAGCGACGAAGGAACGGGTGCCACGGCGCACCAGCAGCTGCGCCAGGCCTTGCGCGACGCGACCGAAGGCCTCAACGCGGCCACCACGCCGTTTGCCGCGCGCCGCATGGACCTGCGCGTGCGCGAGGCCTTGTCCGGCCGCTCGCTGGACCAGTTCGCTGCATAGGGCGTCGCGCCCATCCGGGTGCCGATTGAGGCGCCTCTTCATCTCCGTTCTCCAAAAGGCCTGCCATGAGCTCCTCCGCCGATCCGCAGGCCCTGCCTGCGTCCGTCCCTTCTGCCAACGCCGCCGCCACCTCGGCCGCCACGCCGGAGCGCACCCAGGTGACCGTGCTGCCGCATGCCGAGCTGTGCCCGCAAGGGCTGGTGCTGCAGGCCAGGCGAGGGCGCAAGCTGGTGGACGAGTTGCTGGCGGCTGGCGTGGCCATCGAGCACGCCTGCGAGAAGGTCTGCGCCTGCGCCACCTGCCATGTGCACGTGCGCGCTGGCGCCGAGTCCCTGGCCCCGGCCGACGAGGAAGAGGAAGACCAGCTCGATGACGCCTGGGGCGTGGACCCGCAGTCGCGCCTGTCCTGCTGCGTGCGGGTCAAGGGCGAGGCCCTGGTGATTGAGCTACCGCGCTACACCAAGAACCATGCGCGTGAGCGCTAAGAAGCCGAGCCTCACCCGCTGCGCGTCGGCTGTCGAACAAGCGACAAATGACACAGGCCCTCCGCGCGCCCGAACAAGTCAGAGATTTCCTTGTGAATCAATGACTTGAGTGACCTGAGTGGCATGGCACACCGCTTGCGATGAAGCACTCAGCAATGCAAGGAAGGCACATGCAAGCCCCTGGATCTCCCCGGCCCTTCACAATCAACGACACCACGCTGCGCGACGGTGAGCAGACCGCGGGCGTGGCCTTCAGCGACGACGAGAAGCTGGCCATCGCCAGCGCACTCGACGCCGCTGGCGTGCCGGAGATGGAGGTGGGCGTGGCGGCGATGGGGCCGCATGAAGAGGCGGTGATCCGAGCCATCCAGCAGCTGCGGCTCAACGCCCGCACCATGGTCTGGGGCCGCATGTGCGAGGCCGATCTTGCTGCGGCCCTGCGCTGCGGCGCGGACATCGTGCACCTGTCGATCCCGGCCTCCGACATCCAGATCGAGCGCAAGCTGCGGCGCGACCGGGCCTGGGTGCTGGCCACGATCACGCAGTTCGTGCGCCGCGTGGCGGACGCTGGCGCGCGCATCAGCGTGGGCTTCGAGGATGCTTCGCGCGCCGACGATGCCTTCCTCGCCCGCGCCGCCACCACCGCGCAGGCCGCGGGCGCAGAGCGCGTGCGCTATGCCGACACGCTGGGCATCCTCGATCCGTTCGAGACCGCGCATCGCATCGGCCTGCTGCGCCGCGAGGTGGACCTGGACATCGAGATGCACGCCCACGACGACCTGGGCCTGGCCACCGCCAACACGCTGGCCGCCTGGCGCGCCGGCGCCACCCATGCCAGCACAACCGTCAACGGCCTGGGCGAGCGGGCCGGCAATGCGGCGCTGGAAGAGGTGGTGATGGCCATGCGCCACCTGCACGGCGTGCACACCGGCGTCGAGGCGCGTGCGCTGCCGGCCATCTCGGCCCTGGTCGCCGGGGCCTCGGGCCGGCCGGTGGCGGCGAACAAGAGCATCGTTGGCGCGGCGGTGTTCACGCACGAGTCCGGCATCCATGTGGACGGCCTGCTCAAGGACCCGCTGAACTACCAGGGCTTCGACCCGGCCGAGCTGGGCCGGCAGCACACCACGGTGTTGGGCAAGCACAGCGGCAGCCATGCGGTGCAGGCGGCCTACCAGGGCCTGGGCCTGAGCCTGGCTGCCGAGCAGGTGCCGGCCTTGCTGGAGCGCATCCGCGGCCATGTGCTGGCCACCAAGCGCACACCGGGGCGGGCCGAGCTGCTGCAGTTCTACCAGGCCTTCCAGCCAGCGCTCTGACGCCGCCTCAGTCAACCGACTTTCCGCCTCAGCCCACCGACCCCACGCCACCCGGAGACCCGAGATGACCGACCTTACCACCCGCCTGAAGGCCCTCTCCAGTGCCAACGAGTTCCTGGAGTTCTTCGGCATCGCGTACGACGAGCAGGTCGTCAACGTGAACCGCCTGCACATCCTCAAGCGCTTCTACCAGTACCTGCACCGAGCCGAGGGACTGGCCGATCTGGACGAGATCGGCCTGTTCAGCCGCTACCGCGCGCTGCTGGGCCGGGCCTACCAGGACTTCACCACCTCGAACGCCGTGACCGAGAAGGTCTTCAAGGTCTTCCAGGACGCGCAGGGCCAGCAGCACGTGTCGCTGGGCTCGCTGCGCGAAAGCCTGGCGCAGCGCCGCGCCGCCTGATCCCCCACCGCTGGCCGCAGCACAGGAGAGCACCCATGCACATCGTCGTCTGCATCAAGCAGGTCCCGGACTCGGCGCAGATCCGCGTCCACCCGGTGACCAACACCATCATGCGCCAGGGCGTGCCGGCCATCGTCAACCCCTACGACCTGTTTGCGCTGGAAGAGGCGCTGCGCCTGAAGGACGAATTCGGCGGGCGCGTCACCATGCTGTGCATGGGCCCGCCGCAGGCCGAAGACGCGCTGCGCAAATGCATCAGCTTCGGCGCGACGGACGCCATCCTGGTGACCGACCGCGCCTTCGCCGGCGCCGACACGCTGGCCACCTCCTACGCGCTGGCCGCGGCCATCCGCAAGATAGCCCAGGAGCAGGCGGTGGACCTGGTGTTCACCGGCAAGCAGACGATTGACGGCGACACCGCCCAGGTCGGCCCCGGCGTGGCCAAGCGCCTGGGCCTGAACCTGCTGACCTACGTGAGCCGCGTCGTGAAGGTGGACCTGGACGCCCGCCGCCTGCAGGTGGAGCGGCGTGCCGAAGGCGGTGTGCAACTGCTGGACACCACCTTGCCCAGCCTGATCACGATGCTCGAAGGCACCAACGAAATGCGCTTTGCCGGCATGGACGACATGCTGCGTGCCGCGCGCTTCCCGGTGCGCCGCTGGAACAAGGAAGACGCCGGCATCGAGGACCTGACGAAGATCGGCCTGAAGGGCTCGCCCACCGTCGTCAGCAAGGTTTTCGGCCCCACGCCGCGCAGCCAGAAGGCCGACCTGATGAGCGTGGTTGACACCAGCCTGAACGACGTCACGCTGAACCTGCTCGACAAGATCTTCACCCAGCACCCGCTGCTGGAAGAAGAGATCGTGTCTCAACTCTCTGTCTGACCAAGGACGCTGCCATGGCTGAAGCCGCCAAACCCGCTGCCCCCCGTCCCGCTGGCCGTGCGGGCCGCAACATGGAGTTGCCCGAGCACCTGAAGGCCTACAAGGGCGTCTGGGTGTTCATCGAGCATGACCGAGGGCAGGTGCACACCGTCAGCTGGGAACTGCTGGGCGCGGGCAGGGTGCTGGCTGACAAGCTGGGCGTGACGCTGCATGGGGTGATCCTGGGTGGGCCGGACGAGCCGCTGGACAGCTTCGCCAAGGAAGCCTACGCCTTCGGCGCCGACACCTGCTATGTGATGCGCGACCCGGTGCTCAAGGGCTACCGCAACGAGCCCTTCACCAAGGGCCTGACCGACCTGGTCAACCAGTACCAGCCGGAGATCGTGCTGCTGGGCGCCACCACCATGGGCCGCGACCTGGCCGGCTCGGTGGCGACCACGCTGGCCACCGGCCTCACGGCAGACTGCACCGAGCTGAACATCGACGGCACCACCCGCGCGCTGGCCGCCACCCGGCCCACCTTCGGCGGCTCGCTGCTGTGCACCATCATGACCCTGGCCTACCGGCCGCAGATGGCCACCGTGCGCCCGCGCGTGATGCCCATGCCCCGGCGCGATGCCAGCCGCAGCGGCACGATCACCGAAGCCACGCTGGGCATGATCGAGACCGACATCGTCACCAAGCTGCTGGCCTTCATCCCGGACGCCAAGCGCAACACCGTCAACCTGGCCTATGCCGACGTGATCGTCTCCGGCGGCAAGGGCCTGAAGCACCCGGACAATTTCAAGCTCGTCTGGGACCTGGCGCGGGTGCTGGGCGCCGAGGTGGGCGCCACGCGGCCGGTGGTCCAGGCCGGCTGGGTGGAGGCCGAGCGGCAGGTGGGGCAGACCGGCAAGACGGTGCGGCCCAAGCTCTACATCGCTGCCGGCATCTCGGGGGCGATCCAGCACCGCGTGGGCATGGAGGCGGCGGACGTGATCGTCGCGATCAACACCGACGCCAACGCGCCCATCTTCGACTTCGCCCACTTTGGCATCGTCGGCAATGCGCTGCAGGTGCTGCCGGCGCTCACCGAAGCCTTCCGCGCCCGGCTCACGCCGCAGATCCGCAAAGTCGCCTGAACGCCGACCCCACAGGAGCAAGAAGATGGCCAACGAAAAGTTTGATGCGATCGTCGTCGGCGCCGGCCCTTCGGGCAATGCCGCGGCCTACACGCTGGCCAAGGCTGGCCTGCAGGTGCTGCAGATCGAGCGCGGCGAATACCCCGGCAGCAAGAACGTGCAGGGCGCCATCCTCTACAGCGACGCGCTGGAGAAGATCATCCCGGACTTCCGCGACGATGCGCCGCTGGAGCGCCACATCATCGAACAGCGCATGTGGATGCTGGACGAGCACAGCTTCGTCGGCACCCACTACCGCAGCGACGACTACAACAAGCCGCCTTACAACCGCTACACCATCATCCGCGCGCAGTTCGACAAGTGGTTCTCATCCAAGGTGCGCGAGGCCGGCGCGCTGCTGATTTGCGAGACCACGGTGGAGCACCTGCTGATGGATGGCGAGCGGGTGATGGGCGTGCACTGCGACCGCCTGGGCGGCGACGTGTTCGCCGATGTGGTGATCCTGGCCGACGGCGTGAACTCCACGCTGGCGCGCAAGGCCGGCTTCCATGGCGAGCTGTCGGCCAAGAACGTGGCGCTGGCGGTGAAAGAGATCCTCTTCATGCCGGAAGAGACCATCCAGGCCCGCTTCAACATCAACGAGGAAGAGGGCGTGGTGATCGAGATGATGGGCTCGGTCACCGAAGGCATGGTGGGCACCGGCTTCCTCTACACCAACAAGGACTCGCTGACGATTGGCGTGGGCTGCATGCTGGCCGACTTCAAGTCCAACCCGAACCGCACCGCGCCGTATGCGCTGCTCGAGAAGCTCAAGCAGCATCCGTCCATCGCGCCGCTGATCGAAGGCGGCGAGATGAAGGAGTATTGCGCCCACCTGATCCCCGAAGGCGGCTTCAACGCGGTGCCCAAGGTCTATGGCGAGGGCTGGATGATCGTGGGCGACTCGGGTGGCTTCGTCAATGCCGTCCACCGCGAAGGCTCCAACCTGGCCATGACCAGTGGCCGGCTGGCTGCCGAGACGGTGATCCAGGCCAAGGCCGCCGGCAAGCCCATGAGCGCGCGCACGCTCAAGGCCTACAAGGACGCGCTGGACCAGAGCTTCGTGATGAAGGACCTGAAGAAGTACCGCCGGCTGCCCGAGGTGCTGGAGAAGAGCCCGCAGTTCTTCACTGCCTACCCCGGCCTGGTCAACAACGCCGCCAAGACCCTGTTCACCGTGGACGGCGTGGACAAGATGACCAAGCAACGCGAGGTGATGGGCAGCTTCACGGCGGCGCGCAGCCTGCGCGGCCTGCTGGGCGACGCCTTCCGGCTCTGGCGCGCCACGCGCTGAGCCTGCCTTCCCACCGACCCCACACCACGCATCCGACGCAAGAGGCCGCCATGACCGTCAATGTCGAAGACAAGCTGTTCCAGAACCGCTACAAGGTCGACCCCGGCCGGCCGCACATCCAGATCAAGGACGCCGCCGTCTGCGCCAACGAATGCGAAGCGCAGCAATGCACCTTCGTCTGCCCGGCGGCCTGCTACAAGGCCGAGGGCAACGGGGCCGTGACGCTGATCACCGACGGCTGCCTGGAATGCGGCAGCTGCCGCGTGATCTGCACCGAACACGCCAACGTCGCCTGGGAGTACCCGCGCGGCGGCCACGGTGTGCTGTTCAAGTTCGGATGAACGTTACCCCATGCAGCGCTGCCTGAGCGGCTCGGCCTCGCGCGCGGTGGCCGCGATGATCGAGCTGACCCTCAGCTCGCGCGGCGGGCCGGTGCCGCTGCATCGCCTTCAGCCGCAGCCGGCCAGTTCCAAGTCCTACCTGGACCTGCTGTTCGGCAAGCTGCGGCGGGCCGGCCTGGTGCGCTCGCTGCGCGGGCGCGACGGTGGCTACGTGCTGGCCAGGCCGGCCGGCACCATCAGCGTGGCCGACATCGTGCGCGCGGTGGAGCCACCCACAGCGGCGCCGTTCCTCGATGAAGAAGACCGGACGGGCACCGTGCCTGGCGGCGCCGGAAGCCGGCCTGCCAGCCCGATGGAGGCCTGCACCCAGGCGCTCTGGGAGGCGTTCAACACCCAGTCCATGGCCTGGCTGTCGGACCTCACGCTGCTGGCCCTGGTGGACGCGCAGCGGGCCGCCATGCAGGCGCGGCAGCACGAGGCTGGTGCCGGCACCGGGCTGGCGGGCGCATCCTTGTTGGGCGGCACCGGCGGCCCGCGCCCACCGCGGCTGCCGCGCGGCCCGAACTCGGTCTTCGCATTGGCCAATGCCTGCCTGTGACCTGGGCCGGCATGGCTGGCGAAATGGCATTTCCTTGATGTGCATCAGCCCGCGTGCCAAAGCCGCGCGCAGGCGCCTGCGCCGAGGGCAAACAGGCCAATTTCTTGCAGCGCGAGACACAGCGGCCCGCGCCGCCGGCATTTGCGCCTCGTGGCGTTCGAACATGCACCGGTGTGCGTCGACATGCATGCACCCGGTGCGCAACCGTGAGTGAGGTGGACCATGGCCCGCACCAGTCAGGAAGATCGCTCCCACGTGGAGCTGATCACGGTTTACGAGATCTGCCGCATCCTGGGCGCCTCGCTGGACCTCAAACGCAGCTTTCGCGAGGTGCTCAACGTGCTGACGGCCCACATCGGACTGTCGCGCGCGATGATCGTGCTGGTCGACGAGGACGACGAGCTGCTGCGGGTGCACAGCGCCGTGGGCCTGGACCGTGAGCAACTGGCGCGCGGTGTCTGGCATCGCGGCGAGGGTGTGATCGGCCGCACCTTCCGCTCCGGCGTGCCGGTCACGGTGCCGGACGTCACCCAGTCGGCCGAATTCATCGACCGCACCGGTGCCTTCAGCCAGCGCGACGGGCAGATGATGTCCTTCCAGGTCGAGCCCATCAAGACCGAGCACACGGTGCTGGGCGTGCTGGCCGCGCAGCGCGAGGTCCAGGGCAATGCGCGCCTGTCGGACGACCAGCGCCTGCTGCACATGGTGGCAGGGCTGCTGGCGCAGGCCATCGTGCTGGCGCGCGCGGTGACCGAGGAGCACCAGCGCCTGCAGACCGAGACCACCCGGTTGCAGAAGGCCCTGGCACCCGAGCCACGAGGCCGCTACGCGCTGGACAACGTGGTGGGCGTGTCCAAGGAAATGCAGCAGGTCTTCGGCGAGGTGCACCAGGCAGCACCCTCGCGCGCCACGGTGCTGTTGCGCGGCGAATCAGGCACCGGAAAAGAGGCGGTGGCGCGGGCCATCCATTTCCTGTCGCCGCGCAAGGATGCGCCCTTCATCAAGGTCAACTGCGCAGCGCTCACCGAGTCGCTGCTGGAGAGCGAGCTGTTCGGCCACGAGCGCGGCGCCTTCACCGGCGCGGTGGGCGACCGGCGCGGCCGTTTCGAGCAGGCCCACACCGGCACGCTGTTCCTCGACGAGGTGGGCGACATCTCGCCCTCGTTCCAGGCCAAGCTGCTGCGCGTGCTGCAGGAGCGAGAGTTCGAGCGCGTGGGCGGCAACCGCTCGATCAAGGTGGACGTGCGGCTGATCTGCGCCACCAACCGCGACCTGGAGAAGATGGTCAAGCGCGGCGAGTACCGGGCTGACCTCTACTACCGCATCAACGTCGTCTCCATCTTCCTGCCGCCGCTGCGCGACCGCCGCGACGACATTGCCCCGCTGGTCGCCCACTTCGTGGAGCGCTACAACAAGGACAACCGCCGCAAGCTCAAGATCGCACCGGACGCGATGGAGGTGCTGACGCATTGCTACTGGCCAGGCAACGTCCGCGAGCTGGAGAACTGCATCGAGCGCACCGCCACAATGGTGCAGGGCGAGGTGATCCGCGGCCTGGCTTTCCCGTGCCGGCACAACCGCTGCCTGACCCAGACCCTGCATCACCTGGACAAGGACGATGCCGTGGCGCCTATCCGCATGAGCGGCCCGGTGCCCGGCACCGGCCGGCCCGGCGCGCGCGACGCCCGCCTGCCTGCGCCCGTGCGCCCGGCGGATATCGAACCGGAGGACGAGGACTTCGACGCGGGCGAACTGGACGACGAGGTGCTGCGCATCGGTCCGACGGCCCACCTCAACGGCACGGAGCGCCAGTTCGGCAACGAGCCGCCGGACGGTGAACGCGAGCGCTTGATCTGGGCCATGGAGCAATGCGCCTGGGTCCAGGCCAAGGCCGCGCGGCTGCTGAAGGTCACGCCGCGCCAACTGGGCTATGCCCTGCAGAAGCACCGCATTGAAGTGCGCAAGCTCTGAGCGGCGGCGCCGGTGGTGCTCGCGCGGTGACTGCGTTCACCTCACCGCGCCGAAATCGTTCGACATTTGATCTGGCGCAAGAGCGAGTCTGTTTGTTGGACTGACCCATCAACTCGTCGGCCCCCCGCGACGATATGCCCGATGTCCCCCAGCGAAGCGACATCACGCATCCGGACAACATCCTTAGAAGGAGGCACATCATGGCTGTTCCAACGATCACACACGCCTGCTGGCAACGCCTTGCAGGCGGTGCCCTGGCAAATCTGAAAACCCAGCACTTGGGCATCCAGTTGCTGACCAAGCGGCTTCAGCGCAGCACCGATCCGCTCTCGGTCAAGGCGAGCGAGCTTCACGCGTTCTTCGCCAAGTGGGAGCGCGTCCTCCCCAATGAAATCCAGCAACTCACCCATCTTTGATCGGATACCGCCATGAATGAACTGATTACTGTGGCGGCCGCCGCCGCACTCATCCGCCGCGGTGTGCCACTGAGCGTGGCGGGCCCGGAGGCCGCACTTGACCAACTGCCCGCAGGCAATTGGATCGGTGGCACGATTCCTTACTTCATGGTCGCCGATGGCGGCACCGTCGTGACCGATGACAGGGTGTTCGTCACCGACCTGTCGCACATCGGTCAGGTCCGGATTGCTTGTTATGGTGCCGACGAACTGGCCGGCATCGTCGGCCATGCGCCGGACAACGGTTTCTCGCTGACCATCATCCCGGCGGGCGGGCAGACGCTCCAGCGCTTCTCTGCCGAGGCCGCGAACTACCCGGACGCCTTCCTCAAGCCCACGGTGGGTTGGATTGCCGGCGTGCACCTCTCCGACCTGGCGCACGCGACGCCGAAGGTCTACGACGGGCGCACTGCCGCCAAGCACGAGGATCGCGCGGTCGTGGCCTATGTCGAGCTGCCGGCAGACAAGATGGCGTCGTTGGAAATCGTCAATCTGTTCGAGCCCGGCAGTGGCGACGTGCTGCGCTTCCATGACACCTCGTTCCATGTGCGCGAGTGCGAGGTCAACGGCGAGCGCGTGAATTTTGTCGACTATGTGCGTCGTGTCGGCCTGGACCACGGCAAGCTGCCGATGGTGGGTGATTTCGCTGGTGCGCACCTGAACGTCTCGCTGCAGGGCATCGACGACGCGCAAGGGGTCGTCAATCTGTACGCGCCTGTGTTCACGGGCGTGGACTATCGCTTCGCCAAGCCGGTGGTCGACTATGCCGCAGCATTTCGCGCGCGCCTGGCCGAGGTCGATTCGAAGGGCGTGGTGATGGGCTGCAACTGCATCCTGAACTTCGTCTTCGGCGAACTCGAGGGCAAGGCCATCGGGGGCGTGCAGGGTCCGGCCACCTTCGGTGAGATCGCTTATCAGCTTCTCAACCAGACCATGGTGATGATCCGCGTCGACTGACGACTGCGGGATGGACCGGGCATTGACCCCGGTCCCATCACCTATCCGAGCACCACCGGAATCGTCAACACGGCCCGGCGCCCGATCTGTGCGTTGACGCGCTGGCGCACGGCTTCCAGCTTGAACGGCCGCACGATGGCCGAGCGCGCGCCCAGCGCCAGGGCCTCGGCCACGCCCGCATCGCCGGCCGGGCCGCAGGCGATCACCGGTACGCCGGGCAGCGCGGCCAGCAGCTGGCTCACCACCTGAGCCCCCTCGGCTTCGATCACGCTGGCGCCCAGCAGGATCACGTCCAGCGGCGCGCCCGCGGCGCGCGCAATCGCCTCGGCGCTGCTGGCCACGACATTGACCTCCAGCTCGTCGGCCAGCATGAATTGCAGGCCCATGGCGCTGATGTCATCGCTGTCGATGATGAAGGCGCGCTTGGTCTCCACGGCGCGCTGGGTGTCCACACCAATCTGCATGACGGTCTCCTGAAGGAATGAAGCGGTAGGGCGTGCCGGCTGCAATTGCCATGCCGTCCCCATGCCGTGGCGCGCTGCCGGGAAGCGCTCGCGGACGAGGCCGGTGTGTCGCTCCACGACGTGTCCGGTTTGTCGGCATCCCCACACCATGCGACACACGCAAGTGATTGATTCCAAAGGAAATCGCGCTGGCACGCGTCTCGCAATAGAGGGCCATCCACCCCCGATTCAAGAGGCCTGCCGATGTCAACCAACACCGCCTATGTAGATGCTTCTCAACTTGGCAAATCCCGCCAGGCCGTCAGCCAGATCCTGGAGACCGCCGCGTCCGGCGGTTGCGGCACGACGGGCGGCGACGGCAAGGCCAGCTGCGGTTCTTCGGGAGGCCCCGGCGACATGCCCGAGGAGATCTGGAACAAGGTCAAGAACCACCCCTGCTACTCGGAAGAGGCGCATCACCACTATGCCCGCATGCACGTGGCCGTGGCGCCGGCCTGCAACATCCAGTGCAACTACTGCAATCGCAAGTACGACTGCAGCAACGAGTCGCGGCCGGGCGTGGTCAGCCAGAAGCTCACGCCGGAGCAGGCGGTGAAGAAGGTGGTCGCGGTGGCCAGCGAGATCCCGCAGATGACGGTGCTGGGCATTGCCGGCCCCGGGGATGCGCTGGCCAACCCGAAGAAGACCTTCGAGACCTTCCGCATGCTGCAGGAGCAGGCGCCGGACATCAAACTGTGCCTGTCCACCAACGGCCTGGCGCTGCCCGAGATGGCCGACGAGATCTGCAAGTACAACATCGACCACGTCACCATCACCATCAACATGGTGGACCCGGCGGTGGGCGAGAAGATCTACCCGTGGATCTTCTGGGACCACAAGCGCGTGACCGGCATCGAGGCCGCGACCATCCTGCACCAGCAGCAGATGAAGGGGCTGGAGATGCTCACCGAGCGCGGTGTGCTCACCAAGATCAACTCGGTGCTGATCCCCGGCATCAACGACGAGCACCTCATCGAGGTCAACCGCGAGGTCAAGAAGCGCGGCGCCTTCCTGCACAACATCATGCCGCTGATCAGCGAGCCCGAGCACGGCACGGTGTTCGGCCTGACCGGCCAGCGCGGCCCATCGGCGCAGGAGCTCAAGGCCGTGCAGGACGCCTGCATGGGGGGCGCGAACCTGATGCGGCATTGCCGCCAGTGCCGGGCTGACGCGGTCGGCCTGCTGGGCGAGGACCGCAGCGCCGAATTCACGCTGGACAAGATCGACGAGATGGAAGTCGTCTACGACCTGGACAAGCGCAAGCGCTACCAGGACGCCGTGGAAGTGGAGCGCCAGGCCCAGCACGCGGCCAAGGTGGCCGCGCTGGAAGCCGCCGGCGTGGACGATGGCGTGGACCCGGACATGACCGTGCTGGTGGCCGTGGCCACCGAAGGCCATGGCAAGGTCAACCAGCATTTCGGCCACGCCACCGAGTTCCAGATCTTCCAGGTGAGCAAGAGCCAGGCGCTGTTCGTGGGCCACCGCCGGGTGGACCTGTACTGCCAGGGCGGCTACGGCGAAGACGAGGCGCTGCCCTCGGTCGTCAATGCCATCAACGACTGCCACGCGGTGCTGGTGTCCAAGATCGGCGCCTGCCCGAAAGATGAGCTGAGTGCCGCCGGCATCGAGCCGGTGGACGCCTATGCCCACGAGTTCATCGAGAAGGCCGCGCTGTCCTGGTTCGCGGACTACCGCAGCCGCGTGGCCACCGGCCAGGTCAAGCACCAGGCGCGAGGCGACGCGCAGATCCGCCAGGGCGCCTTCTCCAGCGCCACCGAACAGGCTGCCTGAGCAGCATTTCCATCCCTCCAGCCCCCGCCCGAAGGAGTTCTTTCCATGGCCTTGAAGATCATCGCCTCCATGTGCACCGGCTGCTCCGCCTGCGAGCCCGAATGCCCCAACGTCGCCATCCGCGAAAAGGGCGGCACTTTCATCATCGACCCCAACAAATGCACCGAGTGCGAAGGCCAGTTCGACTCGCCGCAATGCGTTGCCGTCTGCCCTGTCGACAACTGCATCAAAGCAGCTTGACCCGATTTCAAAGGAGACCTCATGATCCAACCGAACGTCACCGTCACCCCCGCCGCCGAAAAATTCATCAAGCGCATGGTGCGTTTTTCGGAGCACCCTTCGGGCGGCTTTCGCCTGAGCGTGTCGCCTGGCGGCTGCTCGGGCTACAACAGCGAGTTCACCGTGGTGCCTGCCGCGCAGCAGGGCGACAGCGAGTTGCTGGTCAACGGCGTGAAGGTCTTCCTGCCGGCCGAGAGCCGGCTGATGCTGGACGGGGTGACGGTGGACTTCGCCGACACGCCGACCCAGAGCGGCCTGACCTTCTTCAACCCGAACGCTGCCGCCTGCGGCTGCTCCACGTCCGGCGACAGCGCCGCAGCGCCCGCCCAGGCCACCGTCTCGGTGGCCTCCATCGCCCGGCGTCCGCCGGTTACGTCCAGCCACTGAGCGCAGCCTCGCCACCCCGGACGCCACCGCCATGGACAGCCGCCTGGACTTCGATGACGCCGTGCTTGGCGGCGGCTTGCCGCCCGAGGCGCAGCAGGCGCTGGCCGAGGCCGGCGCGGCCCGGGGCGACTCGCTGCAGGTGATGGCGGCGCTGATGCGGGCCTGCGTGCTGGCGCCTGAGCATCCGGCCGTGCTGATCGCCTTCTATCGCCACTACTTCTACAGCCACCGCCTGCGCCTGGCGCGGGCCGTGGCGCGCAAGGCCCTGGTGGTGGGTGCGGGCGCACTGGGCCTGCCGGCGCTCTGGCGCGAGGTGCCCGACCAGGCCCTGGCCGGCGCACGCGATGAGCCCGCCACGCGTTTCTACCTCTGGGTGCTGAAGGGCTACGCCTACCTCAGCCTGCGCATGGACGACCCGGTGGAGGCCCGCGATGCGCTGGCCAAGCTGCGCTGCCTGGACCCGCAGGACTGCGTGGGCGCGGCCCTGCTCGAAGCCGTGCGGCAGCGGCAAGGCCTGGAGGGTGACGATGACGGCCCGGCGCTGCCGGTGTTCGGCGCCGCCGCCTGGGCGCGCGTGGCGGCCACCGCCAG
Organism: Ideonella azotifigens; assembly: GCF_021043325.1. Lineage (NCBI taxonomy): Bacteria > Pseudomonadati > Pseudomonadota > Betaproteobacteria > Burkholderiales > Sphaerotilaceae > Ideonella > Ideonella azotifigens. Next base: position 156,105 of record NZ_JAJNKD010000013.1, on the reverse strand, counting down.
CCTGGGACGGGGCTCACTGGTGCACCCTCCGCTTCGCGGGTCCCTCCAAGAGGGACGGCGCGCTCCCCTTCGGGCGGCCGTGCGGGGGCGCTCATGACCGCATCCTGGCAGGACATCCCGGCCCTGCACTGGGAAGGCGGCGCGCTGGACTGTGCGAGCTGCCCGCACGCCGTGCTGCGTTCGCAAGGCGGCTGCGAGCCTGGTGTGTCCTGCATGCAGGACGCCTACGCCCGCCGCATCGACCGCTTCTTCCGCAGCCACCCCGAACTGGCCGCCCAGCACCTGGGCCACGGCTACTTCGAGGTGCGCGCCATCGCCGCCCGCTACGCGGACCTGTTCTGCCTGCCGCCGCTGATGGACGACCCCGATGAGACCGTGCGCCTGCAACTGGCCCTGCGCCTGCCGCAGCGCCAGCTGATGCAGATGCGCGCCGACTCGCACCGCGAGGTGCGCATCCGCGTGGCCCAGCGCCTGGCGCCCGAGCAACTGGCTTCGATGCTGCATGACGAGGACTACCAGGTGCGCGCCACCGTGGCCCGCCGCCTGCCCGAGGCCTTGCTGCCGCTGCTGATCAGCGACCCGGACCTGACCGTACGGCGAGAGGTGGCCCGGCGGGTGCGCATGCCTTCGCTGTGGCGCATGGTGGAGGACCGCGAGCCTGAAGTGCGCCGCATCGTTGCCGAGCACCTGCCTGTGCCGCTGCTGCCGGTCTTCGCGGACGACCCGGACCTGCTGGTGCGCTGGGAGGTGGCCGGCCGGGCTGCGCCTTCGCTGCTGGCGCGCCTGGCCTGCGACCCCGATGCAGAGATTCGTGAACGTGCCCGTGCCCGGCTGATGCAAAGCCAGGCGCTGGCCAGCCAGGAGGCCCAGCATGGCTGACATCAACCGCGACGACGACGTGATCGAAGTGGCCCAGCCGCCGCGCTTTGCCATGGGCGAGCGCGTGATCAGCCGCACCGTGATCCGCAATGACGGCACCTACAACGGCCGGGACATCGGCGAGGTGCTGGTGAACAAGGGCGAGATCGGCTTTGTCACTTCCATCGGCACCTTCCTGCAGCAGTTCTACATCTACGCGGTGGAGTTCGTGGACTCGGGCCACCGCGTGGGCATGCGGGCCAAGGAACTGTGCACGCTGGACCACCTGCCAGACGAAGTGTTGGCCCAGCTCGGCGATCGCGTGGCCGAGCTGCAAAGCCTGCGCTGAACTTTTTCCCTCACCGGAGCTTCGCCATGATGGACCAACGCCTTCCCCGCTACGAATGGGGCCAGGCCGTGATCGCCGCGGTCGACCTCTACAACGATGGCAGCCACCCCGAAGCCGAAGAAGACCAGCTGCTGGTGGTGGCCGGCGGGCCGGGCGAGATCGTCCAGGTCGGCCAGCATGTGGACAGCCAGGCGCCGGTCTACATGGTGGACTTCGGCGTGGCCGTGATCGGCTGCCTGGAAGACGAGATCGCCGTGGAGGGCGCGGACTTCTGTGCGCTTCCCTCCCTCGCGCCGATGCCAGAAGAGGTGCCTTTGTGAGCGCGCTTCGGGCCCGGGAAAGCGAGCCTGGCGTGCGGGCCGAGCCGGTCGCTTCGCTGGATGCGCGCCGCATCCGCCGGGCGCTGGCCCAGCGGGCTCGCTACAAGTATGTGCAGCCGCGCTTGCTGGCCGAAGGGCAGGGCTGGAAGGTCGTCAGCCCGAACTGCTCGCGCAATGTCGACAAGGCCGGTGGCGAGATCGACATCGCCTGGCTGGCCCCTTCGGACGACGGCGGCTGGTTGCTGTTCTCCCGCGACCACGCCGAGGACTGCTGGCAACTGCGCCACCACGAGCGCAGCCTGCCCGCCGTGCTGCTGCACCTGCAGCAAGACCCATCTCGCATCTTCTGGCCTTGAGACCCCCCATGCCTGACTGGCTCTACCTGGACCACAACGCCACCACCCAGCCCTGCGCCGAAGCGGTGGAGGAAATGCTCGATGGCCTGCAGCGCCTGTGGGCCAATCCGTCGTCCACGCATGCCAGCGGCCAGGCCGCGCGCCGCGCGTTGGCCGATGCCCGGGCCCGCACGGCCAGCCTGATCGGCTGCCAGGGCGCCGAGCTGGTCTACACCAGCGGTGCTACCGAGGCCAACCACATGGCCGTGGTGGGCGGGCTGGAGCTGGGCCGTGCCCAAGGACGGCAGCGCCTGGTGCTGAGCGCGGTGGAGCATCCCGGCCTGCTCGCGCTGGCCGAGCGCCTGCGCGGTCAGGGCCATGCGGTGGACCTCATTCCGGTGGACCACCAGGGCCGGCTGGACCTGGACGCGGCCAAGGCCCTGATCGGCCCCGATGTGGCGCTGGTCAGCGTGATGGGTGCCAACAACGAGACCGGCGTGCTGATGCCCACCGAGGCGCTGGCCGAGCTGGCGCATGCCGCCGGTGCGCTGCTGCATGTGGACGCCACGCAGCTGCTGGGCAAGAGCCTGCAGCGCTTCGACCGCAGCGGGGCGGACCTGTGGTCGGTCTCGGCGCACAAGCTGCATGGCCCCAAGGGCATCGGCGCGCTGGTGGTGCGCAAGGGCCTGAGCTGGCCCGCGCTGATCAGCGGCCGGCAGGAGCGCCAGCGCCGTGGCGGCACCGAGAACCTGCCCGCAGCGCTGGGCTTTGCCGCCGCGGCCCAGCGCTGCCTGCGCACGCTGGCCGAAGACCTGGCCCAGCTGCGCGCGCTGCAGCTGCAGCTCGAAGCCGGCCTGCGCGCTGCGCTGCCCGGCCTGCATCTTTACGGCGAGCAAGCCGAACGCCTGCCCAACACCAGCTGCCTGCGCTTTGGCCAGCTCGATGCCGAGCAGGTGCTGGGCAAGCTGGAGCGCGCCGGTGTGCTGGCCTCGTCCGGTGCGGCCTGTTCGGCCGGTGGCACCCAGCCCTCGCATGTGCTGCTGGCCATGGGCGAGCCGGCGCTGCTGGCGCGCGCCGGCATCCGCCTGTCGCTGGGCCGCGAAACCCGCGAGGCCGATGTCGCCCGCGCCATTGCCGCGGTCGTGCAGGCCATCGGCCCCTTGCTGCCAGAGGCCAGCCCGGCGCTTGCCGAGGCCGTGCCCGCTTGAGCTTCTTCCTTGTCCGTCACCCCAACCCGAGATCCCCCATGAAAGTCATGATCCGCCGCAGTTCCGCCGGGGTGCTCTCCGCCTATGTGCCGAAGAAGGACCTGGAGGAGCCCATCGTCTCGCAGGACATGCCTGAGCTTTGGGGCGGCAATGTCACGCTGGCCAATGGCTGGGTGCTGGCCCTGCCCGAGATGGCGGCCGGCACCTCGCTGCCCATCACCGTCGAGGCGCGCCGGCTCTCCGGCGGTGCGGACTGAGGCGGCCCTCGATGGACGCTTCCACCACCTCCGAAGCCCTGGGCCTGGCCGAGGCCGCCGCCACCGTGCGCGAGGCCGCCCAGGCGCTGCGCCAGCGCTTCGCGCCGCTGCGCGTGGTGGTGGTCGACGCGCTGGACATGCGCGACGAAACCCCCGCCGCGCTGGGCCCCACCCGCGCCCTGTACTACGGCGCCAGTGACGGCCACTGCTGGACCGTGACCCAGGATCCGGCGCAGGCCGCCGGGCTGTTCCTGACCGACAGGGCTCCGGCATGTATCGACAGGGGGCCGGCATGAACGCGCCCGAATTGATGGACCCGATGGTGATCTTGCCGCACGCCGCAGCGGCCGAGGCTGATGAGCCCGAGCTGCAACTGCCCGACGACTGGCTGCTGCTGTCGGCGCCAGACATCGGCGAGGTCGAGCAGCAGCTGGTGCAGGCGGCGCTGTCCCAGCCCAGCCTGTCGGCCGGCACCATGGTGCAGCACTTCGAGCAGCGCTTTGCCCAGCGCGTGGGCCGCAAGCACGGCGTGGCCGTGGCCAGCGGCACGCTGGGCACCTGGCTGGCGCTGCGCGCGCTGGGCATCGGCCCGGGCGACGAGGTGATCGCCTCGCCCTATGGCTGGCACCAGGTGGCGCACGCCGTCGCGCTGGTCGGTGCGCGGGTGGTGTTCGCCGACATCAACTACTGGTCCGGCTGCCTGGACCCGGTGCGCGCCGAGGCCCGCATCACGCCGGCCACCAAGGCCTTGCTGGTGGGCAATGTCAACGGCCATCCGGCTGCGTGGAAGGAATTCCGTGCGCTGGCCGACGCCCGCGGCCTGGCGCTGATCGAGGACTCCACCGAGGCCATCGGCTCGCGCTACCAGGGCCGGCAGGTGGGCAGCTTCGGCGACCTGGCGGTGTTCGACTTCTCGCAGCCCTCGGCCCTGTGCTGCGGCGAAGGCGGCATGGTGCTGACCGACGACGACGCGCTGGCCAGCGAGCTGCGCTACCTGCGCACCCGCTCGCTGCGCGACCGGCGTTCGGTCTCGGTCGGCTCAAGGGTGCCGCTGCAGGCGGCCATCAGCGAGCCGACCGCCGCACTCGCTGCCGGCCAGCTGGCCCGGCTGGACGAGCTGCTGGCCACGCGCAAGCAGGTCGAGGGCTGGTACCAGGAGCAGATGCAGAGCTTCGAGGGCATCAAGCCGCCGTACATCGCGCCGGACGTGGACGAGGTGCACTGGATGCTCTACACGGTGCACCTGGGCAAGCGTTTCTCGGTCAGCACCTGCGAGCAGATCATCGACGACATGGCCGCGCAGTACATCGAGACCGTCCTCTACTGCCAGCCGCTGCACCAGCAGTTCCACTACATCCAGCAGGGCTGGCAGCGCGGCCAGCTGCCGCTGTGCGAGCGCATTGCCGACAGGGCCGTCTCCTTGCCCTTCCACGCCCACCTGGCGGCCGACCACGTCAAGTTCATCGTCAAGACGATGAAGGACAGTTCGGTCAACGTCGGCGCCGGTGCCGCCATCTACTGACACCGACTTTGGAAAGCATTGCCATGTCCGACCCGCTTCACACCCTTCCCGCGGCCTTGATCGAAGGCCTGGCCAGCGGCCAGCTCGCCCCCTATCTCGGCCCGCTGGTGCTGGAACTGTGCCCCACGCAGCCAGTGCCCGCCACGCCGCTGGCGCTGGCCGGCTTTCTCAATGCCAAGACCTCGGTGCCCGGCAAGATCCGCAACCGGCTCACCGCAGTGGCCCAGTTCATCGAGAACTTCAAGCACCGCAAGACCCTGGTCACCGCGATGAACGAGGCCTTTGCCGCCACGCCCCAGCCTTCGCCGCTGCACCGCTGGCTGGCCTCGCTGCCGGCGCCGCTGATCGTCGATACCTGGTACGACGACACCGTGCGCGCCGCACTTTCTGGCAGGGCCGACTGGGCCGAGGTTCAGGGCCTGTCGCAGTCCGAACACTTCGGCACCTGGACCGGCTGGTACCAGCCGGACGGCCAGCTCAGCCCCGACCCGCTGGCGCCCACCACCGTGCTCTACAAGCCCTGGGGCGGCCATGCGCCGGCCGGCAACTACCTGGTCTCGGACACCGACTACGTCGAGGTGCTGACCGAGATCGACATCCAGACCCCCATCCCCGCCGTGGTGCAGCAGCGCCGCGCTGCGCTGGGCTTCGTGTTCCTCGGCTGCCGCTTCAACGACCAGCTGCCGCGGGCCTTCGCGCGCCAGATCATGAAGCGCTCGGCCGGCCCGCACTTCGCGGTGCTGCCAGACGAGCCCACGCGCATGGAGCAGCGCTTCCTCGAAGAGCAGGGCATCACCCGCATTGCGCTGCCGCTGGCCGAGGTGGCCGCGCAGCTCGTTGCTGGTGTGCCGCAGCCGGCCTGAGCGCGCCGCTTCCTTCCTGTTTTCCCCACCCGCCCCATCCGGAGCCATCGCCATGACCACGCTCACCATCCTGCCTTCGGGCACCACCACCGAATTCACCGCCGGCACCTCGCTGCTGCAGGCCATCCTGGACGCTGGCGTCAAGCTGGTCAGCAAGTGTGGCGGCGAAGCCAAGTGCGGCGCCTGCCACCTGTTCGTCACCGAGGGCCGCAAGGGCATCTCGAAGATGACGCCGGCCGAAAACGCCCGGCTCGACAGCCTGATCGGCATCGGCAGCAAGTCCCGCCTGGCCTGCCAGGTCACGCTGCTGGGCACCGAGGCGGTCACCGTCGAGCTGCTCGGCGCGCTGTCGGGTTGAGCGAGGGAGTGGCCATGCTGGACCTGGCCCTCGTCGGCGGTGGCGCCTGCGGCCTCGCGCTGGCCCACAGCCTGCACGCGCGCGGCAGGGACTGGCGGCTGTTCGAGGCGCGCGAGCGCCTGGGCGGCCGCGTGCTCACCGCGCAGTCGCAGGACGGCACGCCGCTGGACCTGGGCGCCACCTGGTACTGGCCGGCCACCCAGCCGGCCATGGCCGGCCTGGTGGCCGACCTGGGCCTGGCCGACCTGGCCCAGGTCGACGATGGCCGGGTGCTGCACCTGGCCGACCCCAACCGCGTGCCGCAGGCCGTCGCCCTGGGGCCGGACCAGCGCCCGGCCGCTGACGCCACCGCCCCCGCCACGTCCGGCGCGGTACATGGCGGCGCCCGCCGCCTGGCAGGCGGCATGGGGGCGCTGATTGGCGCGCTGGCCCGGCCGTTGCCGCCCGAGCGCCTGCGCCTGGGCCACGCCGCGCTGGCGCTGGTCGACCACGGCGAATTCATCGAGCTGCGGCTGCAGGTGGGCGAGCGCCTCCAGGCCGTGCACGCGCGCCGGGTGGTGCTGGCCCTGCCGCCCCGGGTGGCCGAGTCCCTGCTGCAGTTCACGCCCGCCTTGCCAGCGCCGGTGCAGGCCGCGCTGCGGCGCACGCCCACCTGGATGGCCACCGCCGCCAAGGCGGGCTTTGCCTACCGCCGCCCGTTCTGGCGCGAGGCCGGGCTCAGCGGCAATGCCTGGGTCACCCATGCGCAAGCCATGCTGGCCGAGGTCTTCGACGCCAGCGGGCCCGAAGGCTTGTCTTCAGCCGGTGCCCTGGCCGGCTTCGCCGCGCTGGGCGCCACGCAGCGCGAGCGCTTCAGCAAGGGCCGCGAGCTGCTGCTCGGCAGCCAGATGGCCCAGCTCTTCGGCCCCCAGGCGGTGGACGAAGCCCTGTGCACCGGCCGCTTCTGGCAGGACTGGGCGCAGGAGCGCTGGACCTGCAGCCCGGCCGACATTGCCGAGGAGGACCAGCCATCCGCCGCCCACCCTGCGCACCCCGGGCACCCCGCACAGGGCGAGCCGCTGCTGGCCGAGCCGCACTGGGGCGGCAAGCTGTTCTTCGGTGGCTCGGAGACGGCGCACCGGGGCTGCGGCTATCTCGAAGGTGCGCTGGTGGCGGCGGGCCGGCTGCGCAGCCAGCTGGCGCCGGCAGGCATCGCAGCGCGACCAGAGCCGCTGCCGCGCCCTTCAGCCGCTGCCAACGACGCTTGCGCCGTGGTGCCGGGCAGCTCGGCCTGAACCATGTACCACCGCTCGCTGTTCGACATCCTGATGGACACCGGCCGCGCCATCGGCACGCTCACCCACGAGATGCAGAACGAAGACGAACTCTTCGCCAGCACGCTCACGCTGCGCGCCGTCGAAGCCCAGTTGCTCATCATGGCCCACACCATGGGCAACATGACCCCCGCGCTGCACCAGCGCCTGCTGCAGGTCGACTGGCCCGGCTGGGCCACCCTGCACGACAAGCTGCGCCACGGCATCCAGCCCCGCCGCGAAGAAATCTGGTACGCCGTCAACGGCCTGGTGCCACAGACCCTGGAGTTGCTGCGTGAGCTGAGGCGCAAGCAGCCGGTGTGGTTTGAGGTGGGGTATTGAGGGCATGGCGGCTGCTGCAGGGCCGGTCAAACGGGGCGATCGGTCAGCTGCTATCGACCCTCAGCTGCCCTTCGGTTCTCTCCAATGCTGCCCGACAGTCAAACCACGGCTCTACGCGTTGCGCATCCAGGAAGCAGCCGCCCACGGCCTCCGGGAACCGGCCAGAAGCGCTTGTCGGCGAAGGTCGTCTGCCATAGGGCATAGCGGTCAAGAACGCCGTGTGCCGGGGTATCAAGCTATCCCGCCACGGCCAGAAGTTCCTGGCCGAGAGTGGACGAGGAAGCGGGCCGTCGCCGGCCTGTTGCACAACGGACGAGCCCGCCGCCAGCCGGCAAAGCCTGGCGTGCGGCCCGCTCAGCCGTTGCGAAAGCGCCAAGGCAGCTGGCGCTCGGCGGCGTCGCGCTGGCGGAACTCGCGCGGTGACAGGCCCAGGGTGCGCTTGAACACCTTCGAGAAGCCAAAGGCGTCCTGATAGCCCACTGCTGCGGCTACCACCTCCAGCCGCTGCTCGGTCTCGGACAGCAGCTGCATCGCGCGCTGCATGCGGAGCGTGCGCAAGTGGTTCAGCGGCGTGTCGCCCATGGTGTCTCGAAAGCGCTGGGCGAACGCGGTTCGCGACAGACCTGCGCGCTGCGCCAGCTCTCCCAGCGTCCAGGGGTGGGCGCAGTCTTCGTGCATCAGCGCCAGCGCACGCTGGAGCTGCGGGTCGCGCGAGGCCTGGCTCCAGCCGGCCCCGGCCTGCGCGCAGCGTGCGCAGACCTCGCGCATCGCATAGGCGAACACCACGTCGAGGAGGCCGTGCACGATGATCGAGCGACCGGCTTGGCTGCCGCGCAGCTCGGCCTCGACCAGGCTGGTGCTGAGCGCCAGCGGCCCGAGCTTGGGCAGCATGGCGGCACGCAGCACCGTCCACGCTGGCAGCTCGGCAAAGAAGGGATGCAGCGGCGTGTTCCAGAACTGGTAGACGCCGCTGATCACCGAGCCGGCGTCGGCCGCCGGCACGTCGTCGGCGTCGGCCGGGGCGCCGATGAACCGCACCTCCAGGCCCTCGATCCGCCCTTGCGCGCTGAGGTGATGGTCGCAGCCGCGTGCTATCACCGCGACGTCGCCGCTGTCCAGCGCGAGCGGTTCGGCCAGTGCGGCCGCGTGCACGTAGACCGGGCCGCGCAACACCAGGTGCAGCCCGATGCTGCGGTCGCAGGGGAAGCGCAGCGCCACCGTGGACTCCAGCACATGCAGGTCGAGCACACGGCGGTGCAGTCCGCTGTCGCGCAGCAGGTCGGCAAGCAGGTCGGCTGTCATTGATCAATTATCCATGAATCGCGTACTACAGGACATGAAATATGTACGTTTGTCCATTCATGGTTCAACCAAATGGATGGACGATGAATGTGTCTTCAATCCCCACAGGACCGTCATCATGTCCAAGATCCTTGTCGTCGGCGCCAGCGGCACCGTCGGATCCGAACTCTCCCGCGTGCTCGCGGCGCAGGGCCATCAGCTGCGCAAGGCCACCAGCCGCGCGCCGACCGCTGCCGACCAGGTGCAGCTCGACGTCGTCGCGCGACGCGGCCTGAACGAAGCCCTGTCCGGCGCCGATGCTGCCTTCCTGCTGGCGTTGCCGGGGCACGCCAACCAGGACGAGTTGCTGGCACCGCTGATCGACGCCGCGCGCGCCCATGGCCTGCGCAAGGTGGTGCTGATGTCGATGATGGGCGCCAACGCCGACGACAACGCGCCGCTGCGCAGGGCCGAGCGCTACCTCGAAGCCTCGGGCCTGCCCTACAACATCCTGCGCCCCAACTGGTTCATGCAGAACTTCAATACCTTCTGGCTGCCCAGCATCGTCACGCAGGGAACGATCCTGCTGCCGGTGGGCACGGCCAAGGGCAGCTTCATCGACACACGCGACATCGCCGCCGCCGCCGCCGTGCTGCTGACCAGCGACACGCTGGCCAACCGCGACTTCGACCTCACCGGACCCGAGGCGCTGAACCACGACCAGGTGGCTGCCATCCTGTCGCGCGAAAGCGGCCGCCGCATCACGTTCCAGGACATCCCGCCCGAGGCGATGCTCGACGGGCTGCTGGGCGCCGGGTTGCCGAAGCCCAACGCCGAGCTCATGGTGATGCTCCTGGGCTTCTTCAAGGCCGGCTACGCCGAGCGCACCACCGACGCGATGGCGCAGATCACCGGCCGCGCGCCGGGCAGCTTCGAGCGCTACGCCCGTGACCATCGGCAGGCCTGGCAGGCCTGATCGAAGCAGACGCGGCCTCGCAGCTGCTTGCTCACACGGCACCTGCTGGACTTCGCCGGGCCAATTGCCGAACACGGCCACGGCGGCGCGTGAGGCAAGGTCTTCGAGCGCGTCGGGAAGGACGGCTACTGGCCGACTGCAGGCATCAGGACGCGAGCAATTCTCGCAGCTGTTTGAGGTACAGAACCTGCAAGCGGTGAGGCTCCGCGCGCGTCCCGCACACCTCGAAGCCTTCCTGCAGATTGAGGCGCGCCATCGCCAGGTTGCCCTGGTCCGTCGAGGTTTCCAGCAGCGCGTATCCCTGGCCTCGCACCCACTCATGTTGCAGCCGCATGAGTTGACGCGCGACGCCGTTTCCGCTCGACATTTCATCCACCCCGCCAAGCCAGCTCTGGGGCAATGCTGAACAAGTCCTGCGTGCTGCGCTGGCGAGAGAACAGGCCGGATCGTAGGCGCGGCGCGAAGGTCGGGCTCTCTGCCCGACGCCGAGCGGCGCAACGACCGAGGCGGCCCGTTATCTCGCCAGTCCTCCAGGGCGGTTCAGGCGGGCGCCAGGCGTCGTTGCGAACCTTGCCCAGGCACGCGCCTAGTCCGGCATCCCGCCTGAATCCGCCGCGGCACGCAGGACTTGTTCAGCATTGCCCTGGTACTTGGACTCCGTCATGGCATATCCGAGCTTGAACCCGATGAGCCGCGCTTCTGACCTTGCTGTGGCCACGCTCGCGTTGGGCATGGCCGAAAGTCGCCAATCGACGTTCAGGTCTGGTTGATCGAAGACGCGCGGTGGTTGGAACTCAAGAAGTCTATCGCGTGGGTCCGCCGTGGCCGAACGCGAAGATTGGCGGGCGGTTACTCGGCAATCCCTGGCGGTCAGCCTTTCACCGTCAGATACCCCATCCACGGCCAGTAGCTGAGGGAGAAGAGAAGCAGCAGCGCGGTGGCCGCGGCGGTGATGACCAGGCCGGTGCGGACGAAGTCGCGGGCCTCGAAGGTGTCGGTGCCGTAGGCGATCATGTTCTGCGGGGCGTTGACCGGCAGGATGAAGCCGAAGCTGATGACGAACTGCAGCAGCATGGTCATGCCGATGATGTTGATGCCTGGGGTCTGCACTGCGCCCAGCACGCTGATGACGATGGGGATCATGGTCGAGGCCAGTGCGGTGGCGCTGGCGAAGCCCAGGTGGATGACGATCAGGAACAGCGAGAGCAGGATCAGGATCGCGAAGGCGCTGGCCTGTTGCAGGCCCAGGTGCTGCACGATGAGCTGGGCCAGCCAGCTGGCCGCCTGCGTCTTGAGCAGCGCGGTGCCCACGCTGATGCCCACGGCGAACAGCAGCACCGTGCCCCAGGGAAAGCCGCGCTGGGATTCCTTCCAGTCCATCACGCCGATCCGTGGCATCAGCATCAGCGCAACGGCGGCAATGGTGGTGGAAGAGGTGTCGAAGTCGTGCAGCACCTTCTCGGTGGACCACAGGCCCAGCAGCGCGAGCACGATGCCCAGGAGCTTCCACTCGCGCGCGGTGGTGGGGCCGATCTCGGCCAGCTGCTGGCGGATGGCTGCCTGCCCGCCGGGGACTTCGTCCATCTCGGGCTTCATCATGCGCGTCATGATGAAGTACAGCGCAATGGTGAGCGCCGCAGAGAAGGGCGCCCCGGCGATGAACCAGTCCAGCCAGGTGATGCTGGTCTGGAACTGTTTCTCGATGAAGCCGATGGCCACCATGTTCTGCGCGGCGGCGGTCTTGATGCCGATGTTCCAGACGCTGGCGGTTTGCGCCGCGGTGATCACCAGCAAGCCTGCGAAGCGGCTTTTGCGGTCCACCTGGAACGCACGGATGAAGCCCATCATGATGGGCACCAGGCAGGCCACGCGGGCGGTCGTGCTCGGCACGATGAAGGACAGCAGAAAGCCAACCACCATGGCACCGATGACGATGTGGCGGCAGTTGGCGTCCACATGCGAAAGCACTCGCAGCGCGATGCGTCGGTCCAGCCCGGTGGCGCTCATCGCGGCAGCGATGAAGCAGGCCGCGGCCACCAGGGCCACGGCGCTGTTGGAGAAGCCAGAGAGCGCGAGATTCAGTGCCGCGCTGGTGCCCATGGCGCTGGCCGCGGCCTTGCCGGGTTCCGCCACCTGGGCCAGTGCGAATGTCATCAAGGCGCCGATCACGACGGCGCTGACGGCGTAGTCCAGGGCTTCGGTGATCCAGACGATCACCGCGAAGGCCAGGATGCCGAGCATCACCTGGCCGGCCGGCGGCAGGCCGGTGGCAGCAGGCATCAGCAGCACCGCCAGCAGGGCGGCGAGCCCGGCCAGGAGACCGGCGCGTTGGACGAGCAGGCGCTTGCCTGCGGCTGGCGCTGCTGCTGTCGATGGGGGAAGAGGCGTGTTGGTGCTGGTGGTGTTCGGGGTGGTGGTGGTCATGGGACACACGCGCTTGCGCACTGCAGTCATGCTTTGAAGAATGAAGCGAGTCTGGGCACGGCCTGTCGTCCCGGTCTTGACCTTGCGCAAGGCGCTGTCGCATGGGCAGGCGCGCTGGCGGCGCGGATCTTGCGGCTTGCCCGCATGACCATCGCGTGCACGCCGCCCCGCTCGCCCATGCACCACTACGCGCGCAGTCGTGCCTGGTGCGAGTGGGAAGACTTTGCGCAGTGGCCAGCGCGGGCCCTGGCCATGCTGGCAGACCCTGGCGAGCAGGGCCGGTTGCCACCCTTCCATCTGCTGTCGCTGCCGGGCATCAGCGCAGCCGATCAACGTGACTGCGCAGACCAGTGGATGGCCGCGCGACTTGCAGCCAGTGCCGACGAGCGCGCTTTGCTGGCGCGGGAATTCGCCAGCACCGATCTGCTGGCAGCGCCCGGCCCTGGGCCTGCCACGCGCCGGCTGCGCATCGGCTACCTCTCCTGCGACTTTCACCAGCACGCCACCGCGCTGCTGATGGTGGAGATGCTGGAGGCGCACGACGCGGCCGATTTCGAGCTGCACGCCTACAGCCATGGCGCGGACGACGGGTTGGGCATGCGCCAGCGGCTGGCCAGATGCTTCGCGCAGTTCCACGACATCAGCGGCTTGGACGACCTGCAGGCCGCGCGCGCCATTCATGCCGACGGCATCGACATCCTGGTCGATCTCAAGGGCTACACCGCCGGGACCCGCACCGCGCTGCTGACCTACCGGCCGGCGCCGCTGCAGGTGAGCTTCCTGGGCTATCCAGGCACGCTGGGCGGCGGCTTTTGCGACTACCTGATCAGCGACCATTTCATCACCCCGCAGGACCGGGCAGGCGACTACAGCGAGGCACTGGCCTGCATGCCGCACAGCTACCAGCCGCACGGCCGCAGCATGGCGTTGCCGCCAGCGCCCAGCCGTGCCGCGGCCGGGCTGCCCGAGCAGGGACTGGTGCTGTGCTGCTTCAACCAGGCCTACAAGTTCACGCCGGCGATGTTCGACATCTGGTGCCAGCTGCTGGCCCAGGTGCCCGGCAGCGTGCTGTGGCTGCTGCACAGCGATCAGGCCGAGGGCAACCTGAGGCAGGAGGCGATGCAGCGCGGCATTGCGCCGCATCGCCTGGTGTTTGCCGAGGACCAGCCCCACGCGGCTCATCTGGCGAGGCTGCAACTGGCAGACCTGGCGCTGGACACCTCGCCGTACAACGCCCACACCACGGCCAGCGATGCGCTGTGGGCCGGCGTGCCGCTGGTGACCTGTGCGGGCGAGACCTTTGCCTCCCGCGTGGCGGGCAGCCTGCTGCGCGCAGTGGGCCTGCCGGAACTTGTCACGCATGACCTGGTGGCCTATGCCGCACTGGCCGCCTCGCTGGCGACCGACCCGGCCCGGCTGCGGGCCCTGCGCCTCAGGCTGGCGGCTCTGCGGGTGCATGCGCCACTGTTCGACGTGCCTGGCCATGCGCGCAGCCTGGAGACGCTCTACCGCGCCATGTGGGCTCGCCATCAGGCCGGGTTGCCGCCTGCAGCGCTGTCCCTCAGCTGAGCTTGGGGCAGCGGCGTGCCCAGGCCGCTCCAGAGTTGCCCCATGGTGAAAAAGCCCCATCCCTGATGCAATTCGCGCATCGGCATGAGCGACATGGTTCGCATACATTCAGTGCCTGTGCCAACTGAAGGGGTCCAGCGGGATGAGAGCCGATCGGCGCTGGTGGTGGCGAGGCGCTCCGGTCGTGCTGGGAGGGGAAGTCCTTCCGCTTGCCAGTGACTCCCCGGCCCGTCGCTTTCCCTGGCGGCGCAGCTACCTTCTCTCCCGCCTGGTGCTAGTGGTCCTGTCCGTGGTCGTGCCACTGACCGCGCTGCAGGTGGTGGGCCTGCTGCGCGACAAGCAGGCGGCAGAGGCCGAAGTCCATCGAAATCTGGAAGCCAGGGTGGCCATCGTGGCCGGGCGCCTGGAGGTGGTGCTGGGGCGTGCCGAGCAACTGCTGACCTTCCTGGCCTCGCGGGAGGAACTCAAGGCCATGAGTGCCAGCCGCTGTGTCGAGTTGCTGCGTGGCGGCGCCGACATCGGGCAGCCTTTCAACAACGTGCTGCTGGTCGACGCAGAAGGGCAGCTCGTCTGCGCGGCGGCAGGGGCGGCCGTCCCCGTCAGTTTTGCTGATCGCGAATGGTTCAAGCAGGGCATGGCGACCGATGGCTTCAACCTGGGCCGGCCCGTCATCGGTCGGCTCACCGGCAAGCAGGCGGCGGTGTTGACACTGCCGGTCCAGTCTCGCCTGGGAACCAAGGTTGGCATGCTCACGGCCTCGATCGACCTGCGTCAGCTGGCCGAGCTGCTGCCTCGGGGCGACCTGCCGGCGCAGGGCACGATTGCCATCGTGCAGTCCCGCGCAGTGTTCCTGGCGCGCAGCCCCGACCCGGACCTCTGGATCGGCCGCACCGTGTCACAGGACGTCCAGGACAAGCGCCGGAAGTCGCCCACCGGCATCATCGTGGCCACCGGGGCCGATGGCATTGAGCGCACCTACGCAACGGCCAACCTTGCGAAGTACGACCTGAGCGTGTGGGCGGGGACGCCGGCCTCGCTGCTGTATGCCAGCTCGAATCACGAGATCTTCTGGCGCGCCGCGACCGTCGGGCTCGTCACCTTGCTTGGCCTTCTGGCGGCCTTCATTGGGGCTCACAGGCTGGCATTGCCACTGCACAGCATGGCAGCGACCACCCGCGAGCTTGCAGCAGGGGGCTTAGGCATGCGGGCCGACGAAACCCTGCCCGGCGAGTTCGGTGAGGTGGCGGTGGAGTTCAACCGGCTGATGAACCGGCAGGAGGACAGCGCAGCGCAACTCCGGGTGTCCGAGCGGCGTGCGCTTCGGGTCAGCAAGCTGTACGAGGCGCTGTCGAGCATGAACCAGGCGATTGCACGCGGCCCGGAGCCGCAGGCCTTGTTCGAGGAGGTGTGCGGCATCTGCGTGCGCACGCGGCTGGCCGAGGTGGCGTGGATCGGTGAGGTGCGGGGCACAACGCAGGGTTGGGTGGTGGCGCCCGTCGCCTGGGTGGGCCGTGGCGAGGGCGGCACCGAGGGCTTGTTGATCACGCTCGATGCTGACTCGCAGGCGCAGGAAGGGCCGATCTCGACCGCACTGCGCCTGGGCCGCCCGACGATTGCGAATGACCTGGCGGGCGCCGAGGGTGGCGCCGGGTGGCACGAGTTCCGCAGGCGCCATGCGCTGAGCACGCTGATCGTGGTGCCCTTCATGTGCGACGGTGCGGTGGTCGGCGTGCTCGGGCTCGGCGTGGGCGGGGGCGACATCTTCGACGAGCCCCTGGTTGCGCTGCTGGAAAACATGATGCATGACATCACCCTCGCGCTCGACTCGCACAAGCGCAAGGCGGCGCGAGTGGCGCTGATGGACGCCGAAGCCGCCAATCAGGCCAAGACGGCATTCCTGTCGAGGATGAGCCATGAACTGCGCACGCCTCTGAATGCGATCCTCGGCTTCACGCAGTTGCTGCAACTGCACAGCCGCGAGGCGCTGGACGAGACGGCCCGCCAGCGGCTGGACAACGTGTTCCTGGCGGGCACGCAGCTCCGCGCGCTGATCGACGACGTGCTGGATGTGTCCAGGATCGAGGCCGGGCAGCTCTCGCTGCAAATGATGGAAACCGGATTGCAGCCCCTGCTCGACGGGGTGCTGAGGATGAGCGAGCCGCTGGCCGAGAAGACCGGCATTGCCTTGCAGGCAGCGTATGCGCACACGCCGGTGCTGTGCGTGAACACCGACCCGACGCGGTTGCGGCAGGTGCTGCTCAACCTGGTTTCGAATGGCATCAAGTACAGCAGGCCCGGCGGGCGCGTGATGCTGGAAGTTGACCAGCTGGACACGCAACTGCAGATCCGGGTGATCGACCACGGGATCGGCATGTCGCAGGACCAGATGGCCGGCCTGTTCCAGGCCTTCAATCGGCTGGGCCGGGAGAACACCCCCATCGAGGGCACCGGCATCGGGCTGAACCTCTCGCGTCAGCTGGTCGAGTTGTTGGGTGGCACGCTCACTGTTGCGAGCCAGGAAAACGCAGGCACGCAGGTGACGCTGCGCTTGCCCCATGGCGAGGGCGCTTCAGGCGCGGTGCGCATCGCTGATCTTGACCCCATGAGGGCTTCAGGCGGCCTGGCGCCCGGCAGCGGGCCCAAGGGGCGGGTGCTCTACATCGAAGACAACCCGGTCAATGCGATGCTCGTCGAGCAGTTGCTGGGCCACTGGCCGGAGGTTCAGGTCGTCATCGCCTCCACCGGCGCGCAGGGGCTGGCGCTGGCAGAGTGCCTGCGGCCCGACCTGATCCTGCTGGACATGCAGTTGCCGGACATGACGGGACTGGAGCTGCTGGCCAGGCTGCGGGCCCGGGACAGCACCGGCCATCTTCGGGTGATCGCCTTGTCGGCCAGCGCCATGGCGGCAGACATCGAGGCCGCCCGGCGCGCCGGCGCCGAAGCCTACTGGGCCAAGCCCATGGACTTTGGGGAGGTGTTGCAAGGGGTGGCCGCCCGGCTGAACGGGTGAGGGCCGCAGTCCAGCCGGGGCCCGCTAGCAGGCCGGCCTGCAACCAGCGGCGCTCAGCCTTGCTTGACGGTGCAGGTGTTGAAGCCCAGCGCGGTGTAGAGCGGGCACCAGCCCAGCGCGCCGGTTAGCAGCGGCACCACGCCCACCCAGCCCCAGACGCCGATCTGGCCGGTGAGCGAAAGGGCGATCAACACCAGTCCGAAGAGGATGCGCACAGCGCGATCCAGCGTGCCTTCATTGCGTGGCATGGGCAGTCTCCTGACACCGGCCGAGGGGCCGGCTTGTGATGCAAGTCTGCGCCGTGGTCCGGTGCCCGGCATTGACCTGGGTCAGTCCGGCCTTGCTCAGGCCGTGACCGGCGTGTCCAGCACTGCCTTCAGGTTGAGGGTGATGTTGGTCTTGGTCGCGTCCACGTAGGGGCAGATGCCTTTGGCGCGTTCCAGCAGGTTGTCGGCCGCCGCCTGGTCCAGCGGGCCGGCCATGTGCACCGTGAGCGTGAGCGCCATGCGGTAGGCCTCTTCGAATGTGATGTACATCGACAGCTCGGCCTCGACATAGCAGCCGCGTAGCGGCAAGTGGGCCTTCTTTGCGATGTGCCGCACCGACTGCTCGAAGCAGGCCGCGAAGGCGCCGGCGAAGAGTTGCTCCGGGTTGGGGCCGTCGCCCTTGCCGCCCATGCTGGCGGGCACGGCCAGCTTGAGTTTCACGCTGCCGTCGTCGCTCTGCACGGTGCCGCTGCGGCCGCCCTGGCTCAGCATCACGGCCTTGTAGACCAGCTCCATGGGAATCTCCAGTAAGCGTGTGGTTGGGGTCCGGGTTTCGAGCGCAGTCTTGGCGCTACTTCAGCTTGAGCAGCTTGTTGCGCTCGGCGGTGCTGAGGTGGCTGAAGTGGCCTTCGCGCGCCGCCTGGCGGCGGTTGGACATGCGGATGGCTTCGATCTTGCCGGCCGGCGCAATGCGTGAGACGGCGCGCTCCAACGTGGTGGCGCCGCAGTGCGGGCAGGTGGGCACGGTGCCAGCGCGCACCAGCACTTCGAACTCGGCCAGGCAGGCCGGGCAGTGGTAGTCGTAGAGCGGCATGCGCAAGCCTCCTGCGTCGCGGTCAGACGGGCCGGTTTTCGTAGACGTTGCGCACCGGGCCCATCAGCTTGAGCCCCTCCTCGAAGCTGAGCGTGGGGAAGCTTTGCGTGAAGCTGCTGGCCTTGTCCGCAATGGCGTCGACCTTGCCGGCGGTGTCCAGCCGCTTGAGTTCGGTCTTCTCCAGGTACAGCAGTTCCAGGGTCTCGTTGTAGACCGTGGCTTCGTCGATGGGCAGCACGTAGAACGTGGCGCCGCCGTACGCCACCTGGTAGCGCTTGGAGATGTCGATGTTGTCGCAGAACAGGAAGTACTTGCCATCGGGTGAGAGGGCGTCGCCCAGCACCTCGGCCAGCAATTGCAGGTACTCGAAGCTCAGCAGGAAGCCGGCCAGGAACCGCAGGTGCGGTTCGCCTTCGTGCGCCACGGCGATCACCTGTTCGCAGCTGATTTCGGGCGGGCGCGCTTCGTCGGCCATCTTGGCCTGGAACTTCAGCGCCAGGTCGCCGCGAAAGCCGATGCGGCCGGCTTGCCTGGTCGGGCCTTTGAGTACGCAATTGAGAAGGCGGCCTTCGGTCTCGAGGCGGCCGAGCACGGTCTGGGCAAGGGTGGTCATGGAAGCGGCTTTCGGTGGGGGTGGAAGGAAGAGGGCAGGACGGGCAGGTGGGTGGTGCCAGCCATGGAGGGAGGGCCGGCCGGATCCGGGGCCGGCTTGTTGCGAATGGCGCGGGCGACCTTGTCGAAGGCCGCGTCGAGTTCGGCCATCAGCGCGTGGTCCGCGCAGGTCTCGGCCAGTGCCTGGCGCATGCAGTTCATCCACGCATCGCTTGCGGCGTCGTCGACCTCGAAGCGCTGGTGGCGGCGGCGCAGCATGGGTGCGCCGTGCAGCGCGCTGTAGCGCTTCTCGCCGCCCATCCATTCCGTCAGGTAATCGACCAGCACGGCGCGCGTGGTCGTCAGGTCGGCCTCGTGCATGGCGCGGATGACGGCAGCTTCGGGCCGTGTGTCCATCGCCGCATAGAAGGCGTTCACCAGGCGCACGACGGCCTCGCGGCCGCCCAGCCGCAGCAGGTGCGAGGGGGCGGGCGGGGCGTTGGGAACAGATGCAGGAAGGGCTTGCATGGGCCCTTCTCTGCAACCCCCGTACCAGCGCGCCCGAGGCGGTGTTCGCATGCCGCTTTCTCCTCGCAGCGGACCCGCCGCTGCGACCCTCAGCGCGCATGCCTGCATGTTGCTGCGGCCTTGTCGCAAGCCCCCGATTTGTCGGTTTCCGGACAAAGGTCACCACCCCGCTTCAGTCCTGGTGGAATGGCACTTTTCCTTTGTAAAACAACGAGTTGTATCGCTTCAGAAGGGGTGGCACGCCCATTGCGATAAGCAGTTGGCGCGGACCCCATGTCAAGCACCGAGGGACCTTCATAAGAAGACCCACACAGGCACCGAAGGCTGCATTGAGATCGCGACGAACCCCTTGTGTCTCGTCTACCTCCTTCAATCCAACTGGAGCAACAAGCAATGTCCAAACTGCGGCAAATCGCCTTCTACGGCAAAGGCGGCATCGGCAAGTCCACCACCTCCCAGAACACCCTGGCCGCGCTGAGCGACCTGGGCCAGAAGATCCTCATCGTCGGCTGCGATCCCAAGGCCGACTCCACCCGTCTGATCCTGCACGCCAAGGCGCAGGACACCATCCTCTCGCTGGCCGCGGAAGCCGGTTCGGTGGAGGACCTGGAACTCGAAGACGTGATGAAGGTGGGCTACAAGGACATCCGTTGCGTCGAATCCGGTGGCCCGGAACCCGGTGTCGGCTGCGCTGGCCGCGGCGTGATCACCTCGATCAACTTCCTGGAAGAAAACGGCGCTTATGACGGCGTGGACTATGTGTCCTACGACGTGCTGGGCGACGTGGTCTGCGGCGGCTTCGCCATGCCGATCCGCGAGAACAAGGCGCAGGAAATCTACATCGTGATGTCCGGCGAGATGATGGCCATGTACGCGGCCAACAACATCTCCAAGGGCATCCTGAAGTACGCCAACAGCGGTGGCGTGCGCCTGGGCGGCCTGGTCTGCAACGAACGCCAGACCGACAAGGAGCTGGAGCTGGCCGACTCGCTGGCCAAGATGCTGGGCAGCCGGCTGATCCACTTCGTGCCGCGCGACAACATCGTGCAGCACGCAGAGCTTCGCCGCATGACAGTGCTGGAGTACGCGCCGGAATCCAAACAGGCACAGGAATACCGCACCCTGGCCGAGAAGATCCACAACAACGCCGGCAACGGCACCATCCCCACGCCCATCACGATGGACCAGCTGGAAGACCTGCTGATGGAGCACGGGATCATGAAGGCCGTGGACGAAAGCCAGGTTGGCAAGACCGCCGCTGAACTCGTCGCCTGACGGCACGCCCCGGAGCGGCGCCCACCGGTGCCGCTCCTCTCTCAGCTGACCCTCGCGCAGCACCCACGGAGCACACACCATGAGCATGACGGTTGAAGACCGCAAGGCCGCGAACAAGGCCTTGATCGATGAAGTCCTGAAGGCCTATCCGGAGAAGATGGCCAAGCGACGCGCCAAGCACCTCGGCCAGTTCGAGGAGGGCAAGCCCGACTGCGGCGTCAAGTCCAACATCAAGTCATTGCCAGGTGTGATGACGATCCGCGGCTGCGCCTATGCCGGCTCCAAGGGCGTGGTGTGGGGTCCCATCAAGGACATGATCCACATCTCGCACGGCCCGGTGGGCTGCGGCCAGTATTCGTGGGCTGCGCGCCGCAACTACTACATCGGCACCACCGGCATCGACACCTTCGTGACGATGCAGTTCACCTCCGACTTCCAGGAGAAGGACATCGTCTTCGGTGGCGACAAGAAGCTCGACAAGATCATCGACGAGATCCAGGTGCTGTTCCCGCTGAACAAGGGCATCTCGATCCAGAGCGAATGCCCGATCGGCTTGATCGGCGACGACATCGAGGCGGTCTCGAAGAAGAAGACCAAGGAATACGGCGGCCACACCATCGTACCGGTGCGCTGCGAAGGCTTCCGCGGCGTGAGCCAGTCGCTGGGCCACCACATTGCCAACGACGCGATCCGCGACTACGTCTTCGACAAGGCGGACCCGAACAAGCGGCCGGACTTCGTCTCCACGCCCTACGACGTGGCCATCATCGGCGACTACAACATTGGCGGCGACGCCTGGTCCAGCCGCATCCTGCTGGAGGAGATGGGCCTGCGTGTGATTGCGCAGTGGTCTGGCGACGGCACCATTGCCGAGCTGGAGAACACCCCGCGCGCCAAGCTCAACGTGCTGCATTGCTACCGCTCGATGAACTACATCAGCCGGCACATGGAAGAGAAGTACGGGGTGCCCTGGGTCGAGTACAACTTCTTCGGCCCGACCATGATCGAGAAGAGCCTGCGCGAGATCGCCGCTCACTTCGACGACACCATCAAGGCCAAGGCTGAAGAAGTCATCGCCAAGTACAAGGCGCTGACCGAGGCGGTGATCGCCAAGTACAAGCCGCGCCTGCAGGGCAAGAAGGTCATGCTGTTCGTGGGTGGCCTGCGGCCGCGCCACGTGATCGGCGCCTACGAGGACCTGGGCATGGAAGTGGTGGGCACAGGCTACGAGTTCGGCCACAACGACGACTACCAGCGCACCACCCACTACGTGAAGGACGGCACGCTGATCTATGACGACGTGACCGGCTACGAGTTCGAGAAGTTCGTCGAGAAGGTGCAGCCGGACCTGGTGGGTTCGGGCATCAAGGAAAAGTACGTGTTCCAGAAGATGGGCGTGCCCTTCCGCCAGATGCACAGCTGGGACTACTCCGGCCCGTACCACGGCTACGACGGCTTTGCCATCTTCGCCCGCGACATGGACATGGCGATTGCCAGCCCGGTGTGGGCACTGGCGAAAGCCCCGTGGAAGAACGCTGCTTGACCCACTTCCGTTCGCGCTGAGCCACCCTTCACCGTTCGCGCTGAGCCGCCCCTCACCGTTCGGGCTGAGCCTGTCGAAGCCTGTCCTGAGCCCGGTCGAAGGACCCTTCGACAGGCTCAGGGCGAACGGAACCCAATCACTGCCTCACCAGGAGTTCACCATGCCCCAGAACGCAGACAAGGTCATTGACCACGAGATGCTCTTCCGCGAGCCTGAGTACCAGGACATCTTCGCGCGCAAGAAAAACGAGTTCGAGTTCAACCATCCGGACGCCAAGATCGCCGAGATCCGCGACTGGACCAAGAGCGTCGAATACAAGGAAAAGAACTTCGCCCGCGAAGCGCTCACCGTCAACCCCGCCAAGGCCTGCCAGCCGCTGGGTGCGGTGTTCGTGGCCAACGGCTTCCACAAGACGCTGAGCTTCGTGCACGGCTCGCAAGGCTGCGTGGCCTACTACCGCTCGCACTTCAGCCGCCACTTCAAGGAACCCACGTCCTGCGTGTCGTCCTCGATGACGGAAGACGCGGCGGTGTTCGGCGGCCTGAACAACATGATCGACGGCCTGGCCAACACCTTCAACCTCTACAAGCCGGAGATGATCGCCGTCTCGACGACCTGCATGGCCGAGGTGATTGGCGACGACCTGAACGCCTTCATCAAGACCTCCAAGGAAAAGGGCAGCATCCCGGCAGAGTTCGACGTGCCGTTTGCCCACACCCCCGCCTTCGTCGGCAGCCACGTGACCGGCTACGACAACGCGCTGCTGGGCATCCTGCAGCATTTCTGGGACGGCAAGGCCGGCACCGCGCCGGCGCTGGAACGCCAGGCCGACGAGAGCATCAACTTCATTGGCGGCTTCGACGGCTTCGTCGTCGGCAACATGAAGGAAATCAAGCGCATCTTCGACCTGTTCGGCGCCGACTACAACGTGCTGTGCGACCCGTCGGAAACCTGGAACACGCCCACCGATGGCGAGTTCCGCATGTACGAAGGCGGCACCACCAAGGAGACGGTGATCCGCGCGCTGAACGCCAAGGCGACCATCGTCTTCCAGGAGTACAGCTGCGAGAAGACCATCAAGTACCTGCGCGAGAAGGGCCAGGAAGTGGTGGTGCTCAACAGCCCCATCGGCGTGGCCGGCACCGATGCCTTCGTGATGGCTTTGTCGCGCCTCATCGGCAAGCCGGTGCCCGCGCTGCTCGAGAAGGAGCGTGGCCAACTGGTGGACGCGATGGCCGACAGCCAGGCCCACCTGCACGGCAAGCGCTACGCGATGTACGGCGACCCGGACATGATGCTGGGCCTGACGCAGTTCCTGCTGGAGCTGGGCGCCGAGCCGGCGCATGTGCTGGCCACCAACGGCACCGACGCCTGGGCCGCCAAGGTGCAGAAGCTGTTCGACGCTTCGCCCTATGGCGCCGGTTGCAAGACCTACCCCAAGCGCGACCTCTGGCACCTGCGCTCGCTGCTGCACACCGAGCCGGTGGACTTCCTGATCGGCAACACCTACGGCAAGTACCTGGAGCGCGACACCGGCGTGCCGCTGATCCGCATGGTCTTCCCGATCTTCGACCGCCACCACTACCACCGCTATCCCATCTGGGGCTACGACGGCGCGCTGCGCACGCTGGTGATGTTCCTGGACGAGTTCTTCGAAACCCTGGACGCGAACACCATCGTCCCGGGCAAGACCGACTACAGCTACGACATCATCAGGTGAATGGTGCCCCTCGGTCGACGGGTACGTCGACCGATCCCCCGAGGGGATGCGGGCCGGCTTGGGGCGGCCCGGCGCTCGGCCCTTTGGGGATGGAGCACCCGGTCTCGCGCAGTCGCGAGGCCGATCTACTCCGTCGAGGTTTTCAGAATCGCGACACAGCTCCCCGTTCGGGCTGAGCCTGTCGAAGCCGGCGCGTATCTCGACGCAAGCACTTCGACGGGCTCAGTGCGAACGGATTCAAAACTGTTTCGATTGAGGGAACTCTCAAGGGCGTTCTTTCAGTCAAGGGGATGCAATGGCCGATTCCGCAGCGGTGTATGTCAAGCACCTTTCCGACGATCGCGTGGTCGAGGTGATCGGGCGGCATGTGTGCATTGCGGGGCAGCCCGAGGCGGACCACCTGGTGGTGCTGGACGAGCACCCGAACCGGCAGGCCATCCTGAAGGCGGTGCCGGGGGCCACGCATGTGGCGGGCCGGGTGCCGCTGACGCTGCCGCAGGCCTCTGTCGCACAGGCCGCGCTGCGGCGGGCGCACGAGACTTACGACGGCAGCCCGCGGGCGGTCAGCGAGCGGCTGCGCCAGGCGGTCTGGCAGAAGACCATGGCCGATGGCGCGGATTGACGAGCTGAAGCGGGAGCCCCGTCATGATCTACGTGGTTGAAGTGCCGCCTGAAGGTGGCCCGGGTCGCCCTCAGGCCTGGTTTGCCTTTGACGAGGCGGACCTGCTCAGCAAGGTGGCCAGCGGCGACGCGCGCGAAGACTTCGAGATCTGGGACAGCGCCAGCGCGCGCGAACTGCTGGCGCTGTTCGACGAGCTGCCCGAGGCCCCAGGTCTGGACCAGCGCCTGCCCGGCCTGCATGCGCTGGGGCAAGGGCAGGGCTGGGACACGCCGCTCTTCCGCGCGGACTACCTGCAGGCGCCCGGGCTCTACCAGGCCGAGCCGGTGCGCCTGGTCGATGCCTGCCGGGCTGCGCTGCGCGCCCGCGGCGGCGAGTGGCGTTTCTATGAAGGTGAAGCGCACGCGCTGATTGCCGTGGACAAGCCCGACGCGCTGTACGACCGCCCCGGCGGCTGGCGCGCACGCTGGGCCTTGCGCGAGCAGTTGATCGCCGTGGAGGCACTGGCCGATGACCTCTGACGCCGCACCGGCCCAGCCCGTCGTCCGGCTGGAAGACGACGACTTCAGGCTGCTGGGCCTGCCCCCGCGCCAGGCGCTGGACCTGGCCGAACTGGCGCGGCGCTGGAAGGCCTTGCAGGCCCAGGTGCATCCGGACCGCTTTGCCAGCGCCGGTGCGGCGGCGCAGCGGTTGGCCATGCAATGGGCCTTGCGCGTCAACGAGGCCTACCAGCGCCTGCGCCAGCCGCTGTCCCGCGCCGCCTACCTGTGCCAGCTGCATGGCGTGCCATTGGACGCCGAGCGCAACACCGCGATGCCGGTGGCCTTCCTGATGCAGCAGATGGCCTGGCGCGAAGCGCTGGAAGCCGCCACCACCGCGCAGGCGGTGGCCACGCTGGCCAGCGAGGTGCAGGCGCATCAGCGCGCCATGCTGGCCACGCTGGATCAGCTCATCGACCAGCGGCAGGACTGGCCGGCCGCCGCCGCCCAGGTGCGGGCATTGATGTTCGTGGCGCGCTTTTCCGAGGACTTGTGCGACCGGCAGGACCGGCTGGACGCTGCTTCAGTGCTGCCTTATTGAGGCTTTCCTTGTTCGAGACAGTTTTGAATCCGTTCGCACTGAGCCTGTCGAAGTGCCTGCGTCGAGGTACGCGCCGGCTTCGACAGGCTCAGCCCGAACGGGGGGCTGTATCACGAATTTTGAAAACATCAATAACTGCCAGGCGAGGCAGATGTCGGGCGGCTGCGCGCGCGGCTGGCTGCGCTGGCCCGCCTGCGGCGCCACCACAGCCACAGGCCGGTGCCGAACAGCAGGGCAGGCAGCAGGCCGAACACCGTCCACAGCAGCCGCGCGAGCAGCCCCAGGGCTTCGGCGCTGTGCAGCGGGAAGACCCAGTCCAGCAGCACATTGCCTGCCGGTGCGTGCAGAGGGTCCGACTGGCTCAGCACCCGGCCGCTGGCGTCCAGTCGCACGCGGGTGTTGCCGGTGTCCACCCGTGGCTCGCCGGCCTGCAGCAAGCGAAGCTCGATGGGCGCACCGGCCTTGGCCGGCAGGCTCAGGCGTGACCAGGTGGCGGCGGGAAAGCGGGCCTGCGCGCGCTGCACCAGCTCATCCAATGGCAGCGCTGGGCTGGGCGCAGATGGGCCTGTATCCTTGGCATCGACCGTCATCGGCTTTGCCTGCCGCGGCTGTGTAGGCAGCACCGCCGACACAACAGTTCGAGCGCTGTCGCTGAAGACCAGCATCGCGCCGGTCAGCGGCAGCAAGAGCAGCAGCGGCGCCAACCACAGGCCCAGCGCGCGGTGAGCATCGAACCACAGGCGCACGGCCGAGGCATCGGTCTTGATGCTCAGCGTGCGGCGCCAGGCCTCGCGGCTGCTGCGGCGCGGCCAGGCCAGCACCACGCCGCTGATCGCCAGCGCCAGCAGCAGCAGGCCACCGCTACCAATGATCAGGTGGCCGGTCTCGCCAGCCAGCAGCCGGCTGTGCAGTTCATAAAGCGCGGGGACTGCATGGGCGCGGTCCATCACCCAGGCGCCGCGGTCCCGCTGGCCCAGGTAGCGGCCGCAGGCCGGGTCCACGAAGTGTTCGCGGCGCAGGCCGGTGCGCGCATCTCGCGCTTCCCAGACCTGGTAGCTGGCGCCAGGGCGGCTGGGCGCCACGATGATGGCCGGGCGCACCTGCGGTGCTTCGCGGGCCAGCACGGCCAGCACTGTCGCCACCGGCTTGTCCGGCTGCATCGCGGTGCCGGCGCGGGCGCAGGCACTGGGCCCGAACCAGTGCGGGTTCAAGGCGGCATCCAGTTCCGCCTGCCAGACCATCACGCTGCCGGTGAGGCCCATCATCGCCATCAACAGGCCGGCCAGCAGGCCCACCCAGCGATGGCCCCATGTCCACCATTTCCTCATCAGAACTGCCGCTTCCAGCTCACGGTGAAGGTCCGGCCGCGACCTGCGTAGTAGTCGTCATTGCCGCCGGAGTAATTGGCCTGGCCGTAGTAAGTGAAGTATTGGCGGTTCAGCAGGTTCTCGACGCCCAGGCCCAGATCGCCCCAACGCGAATGCCAGCTGGTGGCCAGGTCCAGCACGGTGTAGCCGCTGAAGTGTTCGGCCAGGCTGGTGGTGCCGGAGAGCTTGTCTTCATTGGCATTGCGCGGCCGGAAGTGCGAAACGGTGAGGCGGCTGCTCCAGTCCGGTGCGAAGTCCCATTGGCCGGCCATCACCAGCTTGTCCGGCCCTTGCGAGCGGGCCCCGAGATCCAGGTCCAGCGGCTGGCCGGCTGCGGCGGCGGTGCGGCCGCGGGTGAGGGCGTAGCTGGCGTCCAGCTTCAGCGTGGGCAGCACGCGCCACTGGCCGCTGAACTCGAAGCCCTTGACCTGGATGGGCACCCGCTGCACGGTGCCGATGCCGTTGCTCACCACCAGCTGGCTGCCCAGCGAGGAGCGCGAGTCGTAGACCGAAGCGCTGAAGCTCGCACCGGCGCCGCGCCAGGCCAGGCCCAGCTCGCGGTTGTAGGTCACGATGGGCTGCAGGTCCACCAGGCTGTCCACCGACTGGCCTGCCGTCTTGATGGCCCGCAGGATCAGGCCCACGTCCGGCATGCCGAAGCC
Organism: Ideonella azotifigens; assembly: GCF_021043325.1. NCBI lineage: Bacteria > Pseudomonadati > Pseudomonadota > Betaproteobacteria > Burkholderiales > Sphaerotilaceae > Ideonella > Ideonella azotifigens. Next base: position 128,676 of record NZ_JAJNKD010000013.1, on the reverse strand, counting down.
TTCGTTGTACGAGACGAAGCTGGACCAGCCGCTGTCGCCAAAGCGCCAGACGCCGCCCAGGCTCTTGACCAGCTTGGCCGAGTCGCGCGTGCCGCCCTGCACCTCGCGGTTGCCGTAGAAAGCCAGTGTGGTGTAGCTGTCCACGTTCAGGTGACTGTTTTCGTGTCGCAGGCCAGCGCGCAGCGTCAGGTCGTTCCAGGTGTATTCCAGCTGGGTGAAGGGCGCCAGGCTGCGGTACTTGAGCGGCGGCACCCAGGTGCGGCCTGTCATGGTCAGCGTCTGCGACGAGGTGTCGTGCAGCAGGTCCACGCCACCGGTGAATTCCAGGCCGTGCAGGCCGAAGTCCGGCCGCACCCAGCTGCTGCGCAGGCCCCATTTGTCGGCGTCGATCTGGCTCTGGTCCACCAGCGTGCCGGTGGGGGCGAGGCTGGCGTCCTGGAAGGTGGTGATCACGCCACCGGTGTAGCGGGCGCTGAAGGTCTGCTTGAACAACTGCACCGAGGCCACGCCACCGGCGAGATCGCTGTCGCTCCATTCCAGGCTGGTCGAGCGCACCTGGTTGCGCGGCGCCTGCCAGTCCAGCGTGCCGTGTTGGGCCGAGGTGGGCAGGCCGGTGGCGCGGTCGCCGTCCACATCCACCCAGTCGTCAAACCCATCCGCGTGGAACTGGTTGAGCATCAGCTGGAAGCGCTGCGTGCCCACCTGCTGGCCCAGCTTCAGGTAGGCATCCCTGGCCTCGTGCAGCGACTCGGTGGCCAGGTAGCGGCCGTCGCCGTCCACGCCGATGTCCTGCTCGCGCTTGCCCAGGTAGAGCAGCACGTCGTAAGGGTTCTCGCCTTCGCTCAGGTGCTCCAGCATGTAGCCGGCTTTCCAGCCCTGGCTGTTGCTGTGGCCCTGGGTGCTGTATTTCAGCTCCACCGTCTGGTGGGTGCCGGGCGTTTGTGGCGTGCGGGTGATGGTGTTGACGATGCCGCCGGTGGCGCCCATACCCTGCACCGCCGAAGCGCCGCTGACCACCTCGATGCGCTGCACGATCATCGGGTCGGCGAAATAGCCTTCGCGGCCCCCCAGGCGCAGCGGGTTGGTCTGCGGAATGCCGTCCAGCAGCAGCAGGGCATTGCGCCCGCGCAGGCCCTCGCCGAAGTTGCTCAGCTTCTGGCGCGAAGGCGCATAGCCCGGCACCTGGACGGCCAGCAGCGCGCTCGGGTCTTCGCTGACCAGGCCCTGGGCCTCGATCTCGCTGCGGCCGATCACGCTGACCGCGCCGGGGATCTTCTCCACCGCCTTGCCACCCCGGGTGGCGGTGACCACCACCTGCTCAGGCGTCGGGGGCGGGGTGACCGCTGGCGCATCGCCAGCCGTTTGGGCCTGGGCGCCCAGGCTCATCAGTGTGGCAGCAAGGGTGGTCAGCGCCAGGTGCGGCGCAGCGAAGGCGGTGGAACGATGGGGCATGAAGTGAGAAGGCGACTACGGGAAAACCATGAATTATATTGAGAATGCTTCTTAATTGCATGATTTCGCCGACTTGCTCCCGAAGGTCGCCCCAAGCTCGCCCGACCTCGCGAGCCCCGGGCGGAACTCAGCGCGGGCCGGCGTGACAGTCGCGCCAGACCACCGCTTCGCCCACCTTCGCGAAGAGGGTTGGCAAGGCCACGAAGGCCTTGGCATGCACGTCGTGGAACAGCATCACGCCGTGGCGCTTGATCAGCATCAGTGTGACCATGCGGTCCGTCACGTCCGCTGCCGTGACACGCGCATTCCAGTCCTGCGAGTCCAGGTTCCACAGCGCCACCTGCAGGCCTTGTTCGGTGAAGAACGCGCCGCTGTCTGCCGTGCGCTGGCCGTAGGGTGGGCGGAACCAGGGCATGACCTGGTCCTTGCCGAAGCTGGCCTGCAGCAGCGCCTGCGTACGGCGCACCGAGTCCTGCCAGCCGTCCCAGCGTGCATGCGACTGATGCTCCCAGCCGTGCGAGGCCACGCACTGGCCCTGGTAGGCCTGCGCGAGCGCCGGCGCGCCCAGCTTGCTGGCGCGGGCCTGCAGGTTGCCGCCCAGCATGAAGAACACCGCGTTGCGCTGCTGCGCCGCCAGCATGCGCAGCGTCTCGTCGGTGCTGCCGCCGGGCGGCGTCGGGCCGTCGTCGAAGCTCAGCAGGAACTGGCCGTCGGGCAGGGTGTCGCCGGTCCATTCGTTGTCGCCGAAACGGTCGATCTCGCTGCTGATCTTGGGGAAGAGGGCGGCCAGCCGCATCTGCTCGCCCAGGTAGGCGCGTGAGAAGGCGGCCAGGTTGGCCCGCCAGGCGGCCGACGCGCTTGGCACACGCGCCTGCCATTCGATGGCCGCGCTGGAGAAATCCTGGGGTGAAGGCGGCAAGGTGGCCTGGCAGGTCCAGTCTTTGTTGGCGCTGCCTTCGGCACACTTGGCTGCAGCCGCCCGGTAGTTGGCCGTCGCCTGCTCAAGCTCGCGTTGCAACCACTTGTCTGTCGACGCGCGGTTGACGCTCTTGATCGAAAACGCGGCCATCATGTCGGCGTCCGAAAGCTTGCGCATTTCGCCCAGCACGCCCACGTAGACCAGGATCGCGGCGCGCGAGGCCTTGTCGTAGCCGGCGCGCTGGTCGATCGCCTCCGGCCACAGCGAGAGGTCCGCCTTTGCCACGACCGCCGGGCCGACGGACGCGCTGGGGGCCGCGTGCGCCGGGGCCGGCAGCAGCACGGCGGCAGCCCAGGCCGCGGTGATGGCGGCCAAGGCCACGCAAGCCGCTGCCAGTTCGCGATGCCGGCTCATTGCGCGCCTTTCTGCTGCATGCGCAGCATGGCCTTGTCGTAGCTGGCGTTCGGGGACTCGGCCTTGGCCTCGCGGTATTCGCGCAGCGCATCGCTCCATTGGCCGGCGTCCTCGTAGATCTTGCCGTTGTTGTAGTGCGAGCTGGCGCGCACCTTGGCGGCCGTGGGCCCGTTGGCCAGCGCAATGGCCTTGCGATTGGCCCACATGGCTTCGGCCACGCGGCCGGCTTTCTGGAAGGCCAGCCCCAGGTTGCTCCAGGCCTGGCCGAAGTTGCCGTCCAGCTCGATGGCCGCCTGGTACAGCCGGATCGCCTCGTCCAGGTTGCCGGCATGGTAAGCAGCTTCACCTTGCGCGTTCAGCGGGCGGGCATCGGCCTGGCTGGCGGCGCTGTAGCTTACCGCTGCGGCAGTTTGGCTCACGGTTTCCTGCAAGCCTGCAAGCTCCAGCCGGTCCTGGCTTTGCACGTACTTGATCGTGTTCAGGTCCTGGAATTCACCCGCCTCGGTCACCGCGAACACCGACCACAGGTTGCCCACCCGCTGCGGTGGCACGTAGTAGGTCTTCACCAGCGTTTGCCCCACGTAGACAAAGACCTTCGCGCCGCTCATGGACAGGCGCGCCGACTGCGGATCGGTGCGGTCCGAGAAGTTGTGCACCGCGTAAACGTAGCGTTCGCCCACGTGCTTGCGCGAGAGCGTGATGGTCTCGGGGCCGAAGCCTTGGGTGTTGTCCACGTCCAGCATGGCGTCCGTCCCGCGCATGTGGCTGAAGTAGACATGGTTGCCAGGGTAGACCACGTGCGAATCCAGGTCGCGCGGCTCGGCGCCCCAGTTCAGCACGATGCGCATGCCGTCCAGGTTGTTCATCACCGGGCTGATCGCGTAGGTCGTGCCTGCGCATGGGCACTTCACGACCAGGTTGGAGTAACCGGGCTTCTTGACGATCAGCAGCGCGTTGGTGTCGTCGGCGAAAGCGGTCGGCAGCGAGACCTGGCCCTGCGCGTTGGTGCTGCCGCTGGCCGACTGCTCGCCGTTCTTCTGCAGCGTGACCGACGCGCCCTCGATATGCTGGTCGCGCACCGTGGCGCTGAGGATCTGCACGTCAACGTTGGTGGCCAGCGCCGATGCGCAGGGCATGGCCAGCGTGGCTGCAATAAGGGCGGTGGAGACGGCAGAGAGACGGTGGAACATGGCTTGTCCGGGTGGTTGGGATGGCTTCAATGTAGAAGCGCAAACGCCCTTCACAGCGGAGGCTTTGCCGCCACCACGCGGCCTCTTTGTTCCGCCGCCCGGAGTTTTTCTTCCGCCCTTTTCCTCCGTTTTCTCGGTGTCCGTGTCAGGGCGCCAGCAACACCACTTCCTGCCCCGCGTTGACGGCGCCGCCCTCGCGGCAAGCCACGCGCCACACCTGCCCGGCGCAGGGTGCCACCACCGCGAACTCCATCTTCATGGACTCGACGATGACCAGCGTGTCGCCTTCGGCCACGCTGTCGCCTTCGTTGACCAGCACGCGCCAGACGCTGCCGGGCACTTGCGGGTGCACGGCGCGGGTGCCGAGGGGGCGTGGGCCGTCGTCGCTCGGCGTGTCGGCCTCGGGCTCGCCGACGTATTCGGCCTGGCCGGCCTCGCGCCAGCGTTCTCGCTCGGCATCGAAGGCGGTTTGCTGGTGGGTTTTGTGGGCGACGATTTCGTTGGCGTGTTCGACCAGCAGCGCGCGGTGGTCCTTCAGGCGGAAGGTCCCTTCTTCGATGCGCAGCCGCAGCCGGCCGGCGGGGAAGTCACGGCGCATCTGCAGCAGCTCGGCCTCGCTGACCGGATAGAAGCGGATCTGGTCGAAGAAGCGCAGCAGCCAGGGCTTGCCGGCTTCGAATTCCAGCGCACCGCTGCGCGCATCGCGCCAGCGGTTCCACATCTGCACCGTGCGGCCGACGAACTGGTAGCCGCCGGGGCCTTCCATGCCATACACGCAGAGGTAGGCGCCGCCAATGCCCACGGCGTTTTCCGGCGTCCAGGTGCGGGCCGGGTTGTACTTGGTGGTGACCAGGCGGTGGCGCGGGTCCACCGGCGTGGCCACCGGCGCGCCCAGGTACACGTCACCCAGGCCCATCACCAGGTAGCGCGCGTCGAACACGGTGCGGTGGACGGCTTCGATGTCCGCCAGGCCGTTGATGCGGCGGATGAACTCGATGTTGCTGGGGCACCAGGGCGCGTCCGGCCGCACGGACTGCATGTACTTCTCGATGGCCAGCTTCGTTGCCGGATCGTCCCAGGACAGCGGCAGCCAGACGGTGCGCGAGGGCACTTCGAAATCGCCGCTGAGCGGCAGCGCGTGGTCCGTGGCCAGCAGCAGTTGCAGCAGGGCCTTGCGGCTCAGGCGCGTCGGGTCGTGGTGCACCTGCAGCGAGCGGATGCCGGGCGTCAGGTCGATGATGCCGGGCAACTCGCCCGCATCGCGCCTGGCCTGCAGTGCCATCATCAGCGCATGCACGCGCATGCGCAGTTCCAGGTCCAGCACCTGCGGGCCGTATTCGACCAGCAGGTAGCGGTCGCCCGCCTGGCGCACCACCATTTCGGGCAGCTCGCCTTCGGCCGGGTCGCGCAACAAGACCGGGCTGTGAAGGGCCGTGACCTGGTCGGCTGGCGTGCCATCGGGCAGCTGGGGCCATGGCGCGTCCAGCGACTCGACCAGCGCGTCCTCGGCGGCTTGAAGTGCCGCAGCCTGTTCGGCATTCAGGCATCGGAATCGGATCGTGTCGCCTGGCCGCAGCTGGCCCAGCTTCCAGCGCTCGGCCGCCACGACCACGGCCGGGCAGACGAAGCCGCCCAGGCTGGGCCCGTCCGGCCCGAGGATGACCGGCATGTCGCCGGTGAAGTCGATCGCGCCGATGGCGTAGGCGTTGTCGTGCAGGTTGGAGGGATGCAGCCCGGCTTCACCGCCATCGGGCCGCGCCCATTCGGGCTTCGGGCCGATCAGGCGCACCCCCGTGCGGCTGGAGTTGTAGTGCACCTGCCAATCGGCGCCGAAGAAGGCTGCGATGTCGGCAGGCGTGAAGAAGTCCGGCGCGCCATGCGGGCCGTAGAGCACGCCGATGTCCCAGTGCTGCGCATAGGCAGGCGGCCGAACAGCGCCCCCAGGGCCGGGTCGCACCCGACCCGCCCCCCCAGGGGGACAAGGAAACTTGGGGCGGCCTGGCGTTTCCTTGAGGGCCGTGCCGGTTGGCGGCAGGCTCGTGTCGTCCGCGATGTGCAGGAGGTCGCCCGTGCGCAGCGTGCGCCCGCCGTGGCCGCCGAACTGGCCCAGCGTGAAGGTGCTGCGGCTGCCGAGGTACTGCGGCAGGTCCAGCCCGCCGCGCAGCGCCAGGTAGGCACGGGCGCCGGCGCCTTGCACCGCGCCCAGCCGCAGCACGTTGCCGGCGCGCACTGCGTGGCTCCGCCAGGGCGCCAGCGGCGCGCCATCCAAGGTGGCGCCCATGTCGGCGCCGGTCAGTGCGATCACCGCGTCTGCATGGAAGCGCAGCGCCGGGCCGGCGAGGGTGCATTCGAGCGCCGCGGCGTCGCTGGCATTGCCCACCAGCCGGTTGGCCAGGCGCATTGCCAGGCTGTCCATCGGGCCCGAAGGCGGCACGCCCACGGCCCACAAGCCTTGCCGGCCCGGCCAGTCCTGCACGCTGGTCTGCACGCCGGCTTCCAGCACTTCGATGGCGCGCGGCGCCCAGCTGAACTGGCCCAGCGTGGCCGTGATGACGCGGCCTTCGCGAAAGGTCTCGCTGGCCACCACCGCGCGCAGGTAGCGCAGGTTGGTCTCGATGCCGGCCAGGCGCGTGGCGTCCAGCGCTTCGGCCAGCTTGGCCACGGCCTCCTCGCGCGTGGCGGCGGTGACGATCAGCTTGGCCAGCATCGGGTCGTAGCTCGGCGGCACTTCGGTACCGGCTTCGACCCAGCCGTCCACCCGCACGTCGTCTGGCCAGACCACTTCGGTGAGCAGCCCTGCGCAGGGCTGGAAATGGCGCGCCGGGTCTTCGGCGTACAGCCGCACCTGGATGGACGCGCCTTGCGGCGCGGGGGCGACCAGCGGGAAGGCCTCGCCGCGCGCGAGCTTCACCATCCATGCCACCAGGTCCACGCCGGTGACCTGCTCGGTCACGCCATGCTCCACCTGCAGCCGGGTGTTGACCTCCAGGAAGTAGAAGGCGCCGCTGGCCGCGTCCAGTACGAATTCCACGGTGCCTGCGGAGCGGTAGTGCACGGCTTCGCCGAGTCGCAGTGCTGCGGCCTGCAGCGCCTGGCGTGTCTCGTCCGCCAAGTGCGGGGCCGGGGTTTCCTCGATGACTTTCTGGTTGCGCCGCTGGGCCGAACAGTCGCGCTCGCCCAGTGCCACCACCTTGCCCTGCCCGTCGCCAAACAGTTGCACCTCGATGTGCCGTGCCTGCTCGACGAACTTCTCCAGGAACAGCCCCGCGTCCTTGAAATTGGCCCGCGCCAGGCGGGACACTGCCTCCCAGGCGGCCGCGAGTTCGGCTTCGTCGCGCACCAGCCGCATGCCGATGCCGCCGCCCCCCGCAGTGCTCTTGAGCATCACCGGGTAGCCGATGCGCGCCGCCTCTCGCTGCGCCTCGGCGGCGTCCGCCAGCAGCCCGCTGCCGGGCAGCAACGGCACGCCATGCACCAGCGCCAGTTCGCGTGCGCTGTGCTTGAGGCCGAAGGCGCGCATCTGCGCTGGCGTGGGGCCGATGAAGGCGAAGCCGGCGGCCTCGCAGGCTTCGGCAAAGCCGGGGTTCTCGGACAGGAAGCCGTAGCCGGGATGGATGGCACCGGCGCCGGTGTCGCGTGCGGCAGCGAGGATGCGCTCGGCATTCAGGTAACTTTGTGCCGCCGGTGCCGGGCCGATGCAGACGGCCTGGTCGGCCATGGCGACATGGCGCGCATCTGCGTCCGCTTCGGAGTAGACCGCCACGGCCTTCAGGCCCAGCGCATGCAGCGTGCGGATGATGCGGCAGGCAATGGCGCCGCGGTTGGCGATGAGGACTGTATTGAAAGACATGGTCTGCAAGGCTTGGGCGGGTCGTCCCGCCGGTCTTGGGCAGCCGGGCTCAGGTCGTCCTGAAGGCTGTGAAGGGCTTCAGGACCAGACGAGCACCTGGGCCGGTGTCGGGTCGTAGCCATTGCAGGGGTTGTTCAGCTGCGGGCAGTTGGAGATGAGCAACCACAGGTCGATCTCGGCGCGCAGCTCCACGTACTTGCCCGGGGCGGACACACCGTCGTCGAACTTCAGCCCGCCTTCGGGGGTGACCGGCACGTTCATGAAGAAGTTGATGTTGGGCGCCAGGTCGCGCTTGCCCAGGCCGATGTCGGCCGCCAGCAGGGCGCTGAGGAAGTTGTCGCGGCAGGCGTGCATGTGGCGCTTGCCGAGGGCGTAGCGCACCTGGTTGCTCTCGGTGGAGCAGGCGCCGCCCAGGGTGTCGTGGCGGCCGCAGGTGTCGGCCACGATGGTGGCCATCTTGCGGCCGGTGTTGCTCATCAGCACCGAGCCGGTGGTCAGGTAGATGCCGCCCTGGGCCAGCATGGTGTTGGTGGCGCTGTAGCGCTCGCCCAGCGGTGCCTGGGCGTAGAAGAGGGCGTCGATGGCCTGGTTGCCTTCGAGGTCGATCAGGCGCAGCGTCTGGCCGGCCTTGATGGACAGAAGGCAGGGCTCGCCGGCCGGCACGGTGTGGTCGTGCAGTGCGTCGGCCGGGTCCAGCAGGCTTTCTTGAATGCGGAATGCGGTGGCTTGGCTCATGGCGGACCTCAGAGGTACAGCAATTCGGTGTTGTGCAGCGCGCGGGCGTTTTCCGGGCGGAAGCTGCGGCAGAAGTCGTCCGCCTGTGCGGTACCGGAATGCCAGGCGGCCAGGCCGATGCGGCCGGGCGTGTAGACGGGCGCCGGGTCCAGCGGATGCGGTGCGCTGCTGTAGGCGACCAGCAGGTCCATCTCGCAGCGCAGCTCCAGCGCGCTGCCGGGCTTGGCGTGGCGCTCGGCGAACTGGAAGCGGCCTTCGAGGTCCACCTGCACCTTGCTGAAGGCATTCACCGGGGCGATCAGGTCGCGCGGCGCGAGGCCGAACTTGGCCAGCTCGACCTGCAGGCCCTCGCGGCCGGCGCGGGCCATCGCATTGCGGTGCGTGGCGTAGCGCTGGGCCGGGTATTTGGCGACGAGCAGGGTTTCGTCCAGCAGCGCGCCCAGCGGGTCGTGCCAGCCCAGCGTGTCCTCGGTGATCGAAGCCATCGCCCGGCCCATGTCGCTCATCAGCACATGGCCGCGGGTGAGGTGCGCGGTGTGCTGGGCCTTGAGTGTGTCGGGCATGTTGTAGCGCTCGAGCAGGTCGGCTGCTGCGTACAGCACCAGGCTGAAATTCGCCGAGGCGTCCAGCGCGACCATGCGCAGCGAGCTGCCGCGGCGCAGCAGGCGCGCGCCGTGGCAGCCGCCGGGCACGATGTCGGACCAGATCACCGTATCCGCCGGCAGCGTGGGCGCGAACTCGCGCCACAGCGCGGGCGTGTCCACCGGCGCGCTGGCCGGCGGGTTGTCCAGGGTGTGGACCAAGGTTTTCATGTGGGGTGGTCTCCAAATGAGGTGCCGCTTTACGCGGCGGCCTGGCTGAGTTTTTCGAGCAGCTCCAGGTCGGTCTTCATGCCCGAGGTGTCGCGGATGCGTTCGAGGATTTCGCGCTTGAGCGCGAGGAACTCCGGGGCCAGCTTCATGTCCTGATTGCGGCGGGCTGGCAGCGGCACCGGGTAGATGGTGTCGATGCGGCCGGGGCGGGGCGCCATCAGCACCACACGGTGGCCCAGGTACAGCGCCTCCTCCACGTCGTGCGTGACGAAGACGATGGTGCTGCGCTCCTGCCGGTGCACGTGGGCGATCAGGTCGTGCATGACCTCGCGGGTCTGCGCGTCCAGTGCGCCGAAAGGCTCGTCCATCAGCAGGATGGGCGGTGCGCTCATCAGTGCGCGGGCAATCGCCACGCGCTGCTGCATGCCGCCGGAGAGCTGGTTGGGGTAGGCGTCGCGCACGGCGTCCAGGCCCATCAGCCGCAGCAGCGCATCGGCGCGGCCGCTGGCGGCTTCCACATCGCTGCTGCTGCGGTCCCGGGTGTGGGCGGAGAGGCGGCGCACGAAGCGGATGTTTTCGATCACCGTCAGCCACGGGTAGAGGCTGTAGTGCTGGAACACCATGGCTCTGTCCGGCCCCGGCCCGGCAATGGGCTGGCCGCAGACGCGCAGCTCCCCCTGGTCATGCCGCTCCAGCCCGGCCATGCAGCGCAGCAGCGTGGACTTGCCGCAGCCCGACGCGCCAACCAACGTGACGAACTCGTTGGGCGCAATGTCCAGGTTCACGTCCACCAGTGCCGGCTGCTTGCCGCCGGGGTAGGTCTTGCCCAGGGCCCGGCAGCAGAGGGACGGCATCACGTCCAATGTCGCGAGGGTCATCAATTTCTCCCGTATAGCCAGGGGAATGCCTTGCGGTGCAGCAGGCGGAACAACTGGTCGATGGCCAGCCCGATCAGGCCGATCAGCAGGATGCCGGCGAAGATCTTGTCGGTCTGCAGGAAGCGCTGGGCCTTCAGGATCGCAAAGCCCAGCCCCGAGTTGGCGGCCACCAGTTCGGCCACCACCAGGTAGGTCCAGGCCCAGCCCATGGTCACACGCAAGGTGTCCAGCAGCGCCGGCTTGGCCGAAGGCACGATGACCTGCTCGACCACTTCGCGCCGGGTGGCCCCCATGGTCTGCGCGGCCTCGATCTGCGCCATCGGCACCCGCCGCACGTCCTCGGCCACCATCAGCACCATCTGGAAGAAAGTGCCGATGAAGATGATGGCCACCTTCGCGCCCTCGCCAATGCCCACCCACAGCATCACCAGCGGCACGAAGGCGACCGCCGGCATGTAGCGGATGAAGTCGGTCAGCGGTTCCAGCAGCGCCTGCATCGCCCGCCAGCTGCCGATGAACAGGCCCAGCGGCAGCGCCAGCAGCGCGGCCAGCGCCCAGCCGGCGACCACGCGCAGGATGCTGATGCCGGCATCGCCCAGCAGGTCGTCCTCGGACCACCAGGTGACGATGCGGCCCAGCACCTTCTGCGGCCCCGGCATGAACACCGCCTCGACCTGGCCGCTGGCCGCCAGCAGGGCCCAGCCGGCCAGCGGCAGGATCAGCCCGGCAAGCGCCAGCGCGAGGTAGGCGCGGCGGCCGATGGCCTGCCGGATCTGCAGAAGCTGTGACACGGCGGCCCCTTACTTGGCCGCGGTGGCTGTGCCCAGGGCCTCCTGCAGCAGCGTGCCGTCCACGCCGGCGGCGGCGTCGGGCTTGCCGTCGATCAGCTTGTGCTCGGTGAGGAAGGCGGCGATGGTGGGTGCCACGGCGACCAGCGACTGCGGGTTCTTCGCGTCGAAGGCGGCCTTGTTGGTGGCGGCATCGAAGAAGCGGGTGCCGGGCAGGAAGACCTGGTATTCGTCGGGCTTCATGCTGACGACCTTGGCCATGATCTTGGCGGCTTCGGCCGGTTGCTCGCGCACGAACTTCTCCACCTCGAACCACGCGCGGATCATGCCGACGAACTCCTTGCGCTTGGAGGCGATGGCCTTCTCCTGCGCCACCAGCAGGTCCGGCACCAGGCCAGGCATGTCCTTGGAGGTGAACAGGGCGCGGCCCTTGCCGGATTGCTGGATCTGGTTGACCCACGGGTTCCAGACCACGGCGGCGTCCACGCGCCCGGCCAGGAAGGCCGCTGCGGCGTCGCCGGCCGGCAGGTTGACGATCTTCACGTCAGCCGGCTTCATGCCGTTCTTGGCCAGCGCGGTGGCAAGCACGAAGTGCGAGATGCTGTACTGCTCCAGCGCGATGCTCTTGCCCTTCAGGTCGGGATAGCCCTTGATCTTGGGCGAGACCATCAGCGCGTCATTGCCGGCCGAGTTGTCGTTGACCAGCACGGCCTTGAGCTTGATGCCCTTGGCCAGCGGGCCCAGGGTGTCGCTCCAGGTCTGGCTGTTGGCGTCCAGCTGGCCGGAGGAGAGGGCGGAGATCGAGTCGGTGTAGTTGGCGAACCAGACCAGCTTCACATCGGCGCCGTATTTCTTGAAGTACCCCTTTTGGTCGGCGATGTACCAGGCCACCCAGCCTGGCCAGTCGGACAGCCCGACCTTGACCTCGGCTTGCGCCGCTTGGGGCGAAACGGCAGCGGCCGTGCAGACCAGCAGGGCCACTGCAAAGGTGGCGCGGCGCAGCGCCGAACGAGCGGCGACAAGGACGGGAAATTGGGCAACGGAAGACATGGGCGGGGCACTCCGGCGTTGTAGGGACGAATGGCGAGAGGGACCTCTGACGAAGCCGCCTCCCGGGTTTTTGTCCCGCCGTGTAACGTGCCTTGCGGCCCGCCGGCAGCTCTCGGACCAGACACCGCCGAAGCGATCGGAACCCTAGCCACCATTCAAAGAACGGCGCTGTCTCGGCCGTCCCTCTCGGGCAGACGGGCATGCAAGCGATGTGCCAGGCCTCGGCGCCAAAAAGCGCAGGGCAAGGCACCAAGCTGAAGCGTCAGCCGCCCCTTGCCGCCTCGGCGAGGGGCATGCATGCACCACCGGCCACTTGCAGAGGCGGTGTGCCGCAAATGCCCCGAAAGACCCGGGATGACGCCGGTGTTCCGGGCTTGCGATGGGCGGGCCGTCGCTAAGATCCCGCCCATGCAGATCCTTGGCGTTCAATGGCGCAAGCCGACTTTCAAGGCCTTCACCGAAGCCTCGGTGATCGGCCTGGGCTTGTGGCTGTGCGGCGTGGCCGCAATGGTGCAGGCCAACCCGCAGGTGGGCGCCGACGAGGTCGGCGCGCTGCTGGTGATGGTCTGGTGGTTCAGCCTGGGCGCCCGCATGGGGCTGGACCTGCGCACCGGCCTTCGGCCGCTGCTGGTGAACCTCGGCATTGCCGCGGTTCTGCTGGCCTGCTACAGCGCCGCCTGGCACTGGCTCGCGGCCTGAAGCCCGACGGGCCATGAAAAAGGCGCCGTGGAAGCGGCGCCTTGTTGCGGGTGAAGGTCAGGCCGGGGGCATGACCTTGTCAGTTCACCAGCTCTGGTTGTAGCGGGCCTTGGCCGAGGCCACGCAGGTGTCCTTGGCGTCGCCCGACAGGCCGTCGCACTTTTCCTTGGCGACCTTGTATTCAGCGGTCATCTTGGTGTCGATCGCGTCCTGCTCGGCATTGACGATCTTCTTGTGCGCCTTCAGGTCGGCCTTGGCGGAGTCATGCGCAGCCTTGGCTTCCTTGACGCACACGTCCTTGGCGTTGCCCGACAGGTCATCGCACTTTTCCTTGGCCACGTCGTAGCGGCCGTCGTACTGCGCTTCGGTCAGCTTCGCTTCGTCGGTCGGCTTGCCGGTGTAGTTGTATTCGAGACGGGCCTTGGCGACCTTCTCGTTGGCCTTGGCCTGCTCGACGCAGATGTCCTTGGCATTGGCCGACAGCTTGTCGCAGCTGTCCTTTTCTGCCTTGTAGGTCGTCTCGATGTCCTTCTTGGCGCCGTCGTAGGCGCTCTTGCTGAAGTTGTTGGCCTGGGCGGCGCCCAGGCAGCAGACCGCAGCAATGGCCACAAGGGATTGGCTCAGCAGCTTGGAAGTTTTCATGATGTTGTCCTTAGATGAGGTTGGTTGCTCTGCAGGCGGGTGAACCCGGGTCGGCCCGGGTCCATGCAGTTGCCACACATCCCGCCTTCTGTCCTTGCCGTGGCCCGCTGCTTCATCACCCGTTGGGGTATCAGGTGATGAGCCGGTCCTTTGGCGTGATCGCAGTGTCACGCTGAGCCGCATGGTCCTGCCACCGGTGGCCGCCGCGGCGACATGTAGGCTCCGGCCTACAGACTTCGCGTGGACCGTCGGCAAAAATTCCTCTGCATCGCCCCTGCCTGCTGCCTGCCTACATGCCGTTTTCGTCGTACCAAACCGTAGACCGCCGCGATCACCTGGTACTGGCCGCTGCGCTGCTGTTCGAGGTGGGCCTGCTGGTCGTCGACATCCTGACGCCGCTTGGATTTGCCGAATGGGTGCTGTACCTGCTGCCGCTGTCGCTCTCGCTGCTGCAGCGGCGGCGCTGGGTGCCCTACCTGCTGCTGGCGCTGGCCATTGTTTTCACGTTCCTTGGCATGCAGTGGTCGCCACCGGGCCTGGCCTCGCCGTTCCTGCTGTATGTGAACCGCAGCATGGGATCGACCGCCTTCATCGTGATGGCGGTGGTGATCTCCAAGGTGCTGGGCCAGCGCGAAGCCATTCGCCGGCAGCTGTGGCTGCAGCAGGCGGAATCGGCACTGGCGCAGCGCCTGGCCGGCGAGCTGACGATAGAGCAGGTGGGCGAGGTCAGCTGCGCGATGCTGTGTGGCTGGCTGACACCTTCGGTGGCGGCGGCCTATCGGCGTGACGGTGATAGGCTGCGGCGCTTTGGCAGCCACGCGGCTGACCTGGCCACGCTGCCGGCGACGCTCACGCTGCAGGACGGCCTGCTCGGCGAGGCCGCACGCCAGGACCGATTCAATGCACTGAGCCCGGCGCCGCAGGGCCACCTGGGGCTGCAGTCCGCCCTGGGCCGCAGCCTGCCGGAGCACCTGCTGCTGATGCCGCTGCATGCCGAGGGCCGCAACGTCGGCGTGATCGAACTCGGCGTGGCGCGCGCGAAGCTGGACCTGGCACTCTGCGAGGAACTGGCGCGCGGCATCAGCGAAGTGGTCGGCCTGGCCTTGCGCGGCGCCGCCTACCGGCTGGAGCGCCAGGCCATGCTGGAGGAAACCCAGCGCCAGGCCGAGGAACTGCAGGCCCAGCAGGAAGAGCTGCGCGTGTCGAACGAGGAACTTGAAGAGCAGGGCCGCATCATGCGCGAGTCGCAGGCCGAGCTGGAGACGCAGCAGACCGAGCTGGAGCGCGTCAACGGCCAGCTGGCGCTGCACGCGCGGGCCATGGCCGACAAGCAGCAGGAACTGTTGCAGTCGCAGGCGGCGCTGCAGGCGAATGCCGAGGCGCTGGAAGCGGCCAGCCGCTACAAGTCCGAGTTCCTGGCCAACATGTCGCACGAGCTGCGCACGCCGCTGAACAGCTCGCTGATCCTCTCGCAGCTGCTGGCGGCCAACAAGGACGGCCGGCTCAGCGAAGAGCAGGTGCGCTTCGCCCGCGCGATCTTCGATGCCAACAACGACCTGCTGGCCTTGATCAACGACGTGCTGGACCTGTCCAAGATCGAGGCCGGCCATGCCGACCTGCAGCGCGAGCGCGTGCCGCTGCAGGAGCTGGCCACGCGGCTGCAGACGGTGTTTGCCGCGCTGGCCGAGAAGAAGGGCCTGGGCTTCGAGGTGGTGCTGGACCAGGGCCTGCCCGAGCACATCTTCAGCGACAGCCGGCGCCTGCAGCAGGTGCTGAAGAACCTGCTGGCCAATGCGGTGAAGTTCACCGTCAGCGGCAAGGTGACGCTGGCGCTGAAGCCGCTGGCCGGTGGCGCGGTGCGCTTCGAGGTGCGCGACACCGGGGTGGGCATTCCGGTCGACAAGCACGAGGTGATCTTCGAGGCCTTCCGCCAGGCCGATGGTTCGACCAGCCGCCAGTTCGGTGGCACCGGGCTGGGCCTGTCGATCTCGCGTGAACTGACGCAGCGCCTGGGCGGCACGATGACGCTGCACAGCAAGCCTGGTCAGGGCAGCTGCTTCAGCGTGGACCTGCCGGCCGAGCTGCCCGAGCAGCCGGCGCCGGACGAACCCCGCATGGCCCGCCCTGCCGCGCCGACGCCGCGGCCCGCCGGCCCCGCCGCGCCCACGCCGGCCGCGCTGCCGATCGAGCTGCCGCCTGGCCTGGGCGAGGACAGGCGGGTGCTGCTGGCGGTGGAAGACGACAGCGCCTTTGCCGCCACGCTGCGCACGCTGGTCGAGGAACTGGGCTTCGACTGCGTGGTGGCCAACACCGGCGAGCAGGCGCTGACGCTGGCGCGCGAGCTGCGGCCCAGCGGCGTGCTGCTGGACGTGGGGCTGCCTGATGTGTCCGGCCTGTCGGTGCTGGAGCGGCTCAAGCGCGACCCCGGCACCCGGCACATTCCGGTGCACGTGGTTTCGGGCCTGGAGCGCAGCCACGCGGCCATGACCATGGGCGCCATCGGCCACCTGGTGAAGCCGGCGCTGCGCGAGCACCTGGTCGAGGCCATCGAGCGGCTGCGGCACCGGCTGGACCATCCGTTGCGCCGGGTGCTGGTGGTGGAAGACGATGTGGCGCTGCGGCAGAACCTGCAACTGCTGCTGGCCGCGCCGCAGGTCGAGATCACGACCGTGGGCACGGTGGCCGACGCGCTGACCGCGCTGGGCGCGACCACCTTCGACTGCATGGTGACCGACCTGGCACTGCCCGACGGCAGCGGCTTCGACCTGCTGGAGCGCATGGCGCGCGGCGAGCGCGAAGGCTTTCCGCCGGTCATCGTCTACACCGGCCGGGCGCTGAGCCGCGACGAGGAAACGCTGCTGCGCCGCTATTCGCGCTCCATCATCGTCAAGGGCGCACGTTCGCCCGAGCGGCTGCTGGACGAGGTGACGCTGTTCCTGCACAGCGTGGAGGCGGCGCTGCCGGGCGAGCAGCAGCGCCTGCTGCAGGCCGCGCGCAGCCGCGACGCGGTGCTGGAAGGCCGGCAGATCCTGCTGGCCGAAGACGACGTGCGCAACATCTTCGCGCTCAGCAGCGTGCTGGAGCCGCTGGGCGTGCAGCTGCAGATCGCCCGCAACGGCCGCGAGGCGCTGGAACGGCTGGACCGCCAGCCGCCGGTGGACCTGGTGCTGATGGACATCATGATGCCGGAGATGGACGGGCTGGAGGCGATGCGGCGGATCCGCGCCCGGCCCGATGGCGCCGACCTGCCCATCATCGCGCTGACCGCCAAGGCCATGGCCGACGACCGCCAGCAGTGCCTGGAGGCCGGTGCCAACGACTACCTGGCCAAGCCGATCGACGTTGACCGGCTGGTTTCGCTGTGCCGCGTCTGGATGCCCAAATGACACGCCCGCGCCGCCCTGTTTCTTCGCCGGAGCTGCCGGCGGCTGCGGTGTCGGCCGCGGGCAGTGCCGACGCTGCGCAGCGCGAGCGCAGTGACGCCGTGGCCCAGGCGGATGCCTTGTTCGACATCGAGATCAAGCTGCTGCTCGAAGCCGTGTTCCTGCGCTACCAGCACGACTTTCGCCACTACGCACCCAGCTCGTTGCGGCGTCGCCTGCACCAGGCGCTGCAGGCCATGCGCTGCGAGCGGCTGTCGCAACTGCAGGACAGGGTGCTGCGCGAGCCGGATGCCTTCTCTCAGCTGCTGCAGTTCCTGACCATCCAGGTCAGCGAGATGTTCCGTGACCCGGCCTACTTCCGGGTGCTGCGCGAGGAGGTGGTGCCGGAGCTGCGCACCTATCCGTCGCTGAAGCTGTGGGTGGCCGGCTGCAGCCATGGCGAAGAGCTGTGGTCGCTGGCCATCCTGCTGCACGAGGAGGGGCTGCTGGAGCGCTGCATCCTCTACGCGACCGACATCAACCCGGTGGCCCTGCAGCGCGCCGAGGCCGGGATCTACCCGCGCGAGCGCATGCCGCTGTTCAGCCGCAACTACCTGGCGGCCGGCGGCAAGGCCTCGCTGAGCGACTACTGCACCGCCGCGTACGAGGGCGTGATGTTCGACCGGGCGCTGAAGCGCCAGGTGGTGTTCGCCGATCACAGCCTGTCGACCGACGCGGTGTTCTCCGAGGTGCACCTGGTGTCCTGCCGCAACGTGCTGATCTATTTCAACCGCGACCTGCAGGACCGCGCGGTCGGCCTGTTTCGCGAGGCGCTGGTGCGGCGCGGTTTCCTCGGGCTGGGCAGCCGCGAGTCGCTGCAGTTCGGCGCCCATGCGCACCTGTTCCAGCCGTTCCACCCGCAGCCGGACGTTCGGCTCTACCAACGCCTGTGAGCCAAGGAGCATGTCCATGAACTGGCCTGACCTGTCGCTCAAGGCGGTGGTGATCGGCGCCTCGGCCGGCGGCGTCGAAGCGCTGCTGGCGCTGACGGCAGCCTTGCCTGCCGATTTCCCGGCGCCGGTGCTGGTGGTGTTGCACCGGGCGCCTCAGCCGGAAGGCAAACTTTCACCCGCGGCGCTGCTGGCCAGGCGCTGCGCGCTGCCGGTCGAAGACGCATGGGCCGGCCAGCCGCTGAAGCCGGGCCGGGTGTTGCTGGCACCGGCCGACTACCACCTGCTGGTCGATCCGGGGCCGGATGGGCCGGTGGCTGCGCTGTCGGTCGACGATGCGGTGCTGTGGTCGCGACCGGCGATCGACCCGCTGTTCGAGAGCGCGGCGCACGAGTACGGTGCTGGCCTGCTGGCCATCGTGTTGACAGGCGCCAGTGCCGACGGTGCGGCCGGTGCTTTGGCTGTGCGCGCGCACGGCGGCCGGCTTTGGGTGCAGGATCCGGCCGAGGCCGTGGTCCCGACGATGCCGCGGGCCGCGCTGGACCTGGCCGGCGCAGACCAGGTGATGAGCCTGAAAATGATGTGTGATGCCCTGGGCCAGGCCCAGACGGGGGGAGAGAGATGATGGCTGCCAAACCTTTGAACATCCTGGTCGTCGACGACGTGCCGCAGAACCTGCTGGCGATGCGCGCGCTGCTCGCCGCAGACGACTGGCACGTGCTAACCGCCGACTCGGCCGATGCTGCGCTGGAGCTGCTGCTGCAGCACGACGTGGCGCTGGCGCTGCTGGACGTGCAGATGCCGGGCATGGACGGCTATGCGCTGGCCGAGCTGATGCGCGGGGCCGAACGCACCCGCCACGTGCCCATCATCTTCCTGACCGCGGGCTCGATGGAGGAGCAACGCAGCTTCCGCGGCTACGAGGCCGGCGCGGTGGACTTCCTCTACAAGCCCTTCGACGGCCGGGTGCTGCGCAGCAAGGTGGCGATCTTCGCCGACCTGCACCGCCAGAAGGCCACGCTGGCCGAGAACATGGCGGAACTGCAGCGGCTGACGCGGCTCAACTCGACCATGCTGTCGGCGCTGTCGCACGACATCCGCGCGCCGCTGGCCGCGCTGGCGCTGAATGCCGAGCTGCTGCTGCGCTCCGACAAGCCGGGCCCCGGTTCGGCTGGTGCCCGCATCAAGGCCGCGACCGCGATGCTGAGCCGGCAGGTCGACCACCTGGTGAACCTGGCCCAGCTGCCCAGCGCCGAGCTGCGCCCCAGCCCCGTCATGACGGACCTGGCCGCGCTGACGCAGGAGCGGCTGGAGACGGCCCAGGGCAATGGCTTGCTGAGCCAGCTGCCAGCCTTCGAAGTGCTGGGCGACACCCAGGGCCTGATGGACCGGGCGATGCTGCAGCAGGCGCTGGACCACCTGCTGCTGCAGGCCACGACCTATGCTGGCGAGTCCGGGCTGAAGATCGAGCTGGATGGCGACCAGCGGCGCTCGCTGCTGCTGCGCATCAGCTTTGCCGGCTTGCTCGGCGACGCGGCCAGCCAGCACCTGTTTGGCGGCGGCGAGGCCGTCGAAGGCATGGCCGCGCCGCGCGTGGGGTCCGGCCTGTCGCTGCCGGAGCGGGTGGCGCGCGCGCATGGCGGCTCGCTGGTCGGCCGCTCGCGGCCGCGCGAGGGCACGCAATTCGAGTTGATGCTGCCGCGCGGGCTCTGAAGCCCCGGCAGGCCCATAAAAAGGGGCCCGCCACGTTGCCGTGGCGGGCCACCAAAAAAACCAGCGTCGTCGCCGGTCCTTCTCAAACGAAAAACAGGAATTGCAGGCAAGTCATTGCAGGTTCCGCGCCAGCCGCGGGCCTGCTGCCAGCGTGCCGCCTGCATGTTGCCGGGCCGTACGAGGGAGAGTCCTGTTTTTGCGTCGCCAGCGCTGTTACGATTTTTCACTTTCAGGGCCTTGCGGCCCGGCTCCGGACTGCGGTGGACGGCCGCCAGGGCGACCGGGCGTGACACATTTCGTCGCCTCGGGCGCGACGTTTCACGGCCGCGGCCGCAAATTGGCAATGCGGTTGAAGCGAACGCGCTACTTCCTCAGCGCGCCAATGCCCAGCAAGGCCAGCACGACAAACAGCAGGCAGATGGCCAGGAACACGAAGAAGAGCACCTTGGCGATGCCGGCGGCGCCAGCGGCCACGCCGCCAAATCCCATCAGGCCGGCAATCACCGAGATCACCGCAAAAATAAGGGCCCACTTGAGCATGATGTTGTCCTCTTGAGTCGACGAAGGTGGCCGCGAAGCCGCTCGCCAGGCAGGGCCGCTGGCGAGCGTTTTGCGGCATGGTGGGACTGTAGAAAGCGGCAGCCTGGGGGGCCATCGGTGGCGGCGCAGGCGGCTTGTAGGACGGGGCCTTGAGCCAGCCAGATTCAGCCCGGGTGAGCCCAGGCCGGGGCTTCGCGCATTGTTGATCGCCTGGCTCGGGTTTTGGGGTATTCCCTTGGGGCTGGCGCCCGCGCGCGTGTCAGGCTGCAAACGCGGCGCAGTCCTACACTGCGCTCCGGGCGCGAGAGGCGATGCTGCGCCAGTCCACCGCAAGCCCAGGGAGAGCCATGCGCGCCGTGTTCGACTCGATTCCCACCCTCCGCGACGTGGTGTCGCGCACCCAGCCACGGGGCCTCACGCCCGTGGATGCCGCCCCCGAGGATCCGGAGCGGGCGGCCATCGTCGCCGCACTGCTCAAGCCGGCGGCGAGCATTTCGCCGAAGTACTTCTATGACGAGCAGGGCTCCGCGCTGTTCGAGGCCATCACCGAGGTGCCCGAGTATTACGTGACGCGCACCGAGCGGGCGGTGATGGTGCGCCATCACGAAAGCATTGCCAGCGCGGTGGGGGAGTGCAGCAGCATCATCGAGCTGGGCGCCGGCAGCTGCAAGAAGGCCATGTCGCTGTGCGAGTTGCTGGACCCGGACCACCTGGTCGTGGTCGACATCAGCGGCGACTTCCTGGCCACCCATGCACGGGTGCTGCAGGCCGGGCTGCCGTGGATGCAGGTGCACCAGGTGGTGGCCGACATCACCCGCCCTTTCGAGCTGCCGCCGGCGCTGCCCATGCAACGCCGGCTGGTGTTCTACCCGGGCTCGTCGATCGGCAACTTCGAGCCGGCCGAGGCCTGTGCGCTGCTGGCCCGCGCCCGCGGCCTGAGCGGCGACGATGGTGCGCTGCTGCTGGGCGTGGACCTGGTCAAGGACCCGCAGATCCTGCAGGCCGCCTACGACGACCATGGCGGAGTCACCGCGGCGTTCAATCGCAATGTGCTCACGCACCTGAACACGCTGATCGGCAGCGACTTCCAGCCCGCGCAGTGGCGGCACGTGGCGCTGTTCAATGCGCAGCGCAGCCGCGTCGAGATGCACCTGGAGGCCAGCCGGGAGCTGGAAGTGCGCTGGGCGGGCGGCGGCCGGCGCTTTGCAGCCGGCGAGCGCATCCACACCGAGAACAGCTACAAGTACACGCCGGACCGGCTGCAGGATTTGCTGGCCACCGCCGGCTACTCGCGCGTGCGCTGCTGGACCGATGCCCGCGGCTGGTTCGCCGTGGTGCTGGCCCAGCCTTGAGTTCGCGATGAGCGCCGCGATGCTGATCGATGAAGTGCTGGCGACGGCTCCCGCGCACGCGGTCGTGCCGCTGGTGCAGCGCTACCACGCCGTGCGCCAGCATTCGCTGGGGCTGGTCACGCCGCTCTCGCCCGAGGATTGCTGCGCGCAGTCCATGCCGGATGCCAGCCCGGCCAAGTGGCACCTGGCCCACACCACCTGGTTCTTCGAGACCTTTGTGCTGGAACGCTGGGAGCCGGACTTCGCGCCCTTCCACCCCGGCTTCCGCATGCTGTTCAACTCCTACTACGACAGCGTGGGTGAGCGCCATCCGCGGCCCGCGCGTGGGCTGCTGACCCGGCCTTCGCTGGCCGAGGTGCTGATCTACCGCCAGCAGGTTGATGCCCGCATGGGCACGCTGCTGCAGCAGCTGCATGCCAACCCCGAGGTCCAGGCACTGGTGACGCTGGGGCTGCAGCATGAGCAGCAGCACCAGGAGCTGATGCTGACGGATCTGAAGCATCTGCTGTTTGCCAACCCGCTGCGGCCCGCCTATGTGGCCAGGCCGGCGCCGGTGGATGCGGCAGAGGTCGCAGGCGCGTCCAGGGCGGCCAGGCCATTGCGCTTCCAGCAGTTTGCCGGTGGCCTGGTGGAGATCGGCCATGCGCGCCAAGCATTGGATGACGAGGCCACGGCGTTTGCCTTCGACAACGAATCGCCGCGGCACAAGGTCTACCTGGCACCGTACGCGATTGCCGATCGGCTGGTCAGCAATGGCGAGTACCGGGCCTTTGTCGAGGATGGTGGCTATGACGACCCGCTGTTGTGGCTCTCCGAAGGCTGGGCATGGCGCCAGGCGGCACAGCACCGGCACCCGCTGTACTGGGAGCCCGGCGCACCGGGCGCATGGCTGGCCTTCACGCTGGGCGGCCTGCAGCCACTGCGCGACGCCGAGCCGGTGGCCCACCTGAGCTACTTCGAGGCCGATGCCTTCGCCCGCTGGGCCGGCGCGCGGCTGCCGACCGAGGCCGAGTGGGAGCATGCCGCTGGCGCGGCCTGGGCGGAAGCTAGACCTGGCTTGCGGGGCCCCGACCAACTGCACCCCCAGCACGCTGCAGAAGCCCAGGCCCAGTGGTTTGGCGAGCTGTGGCAGTGGACCCAGTCCAGCTACGCGGCCTACCCCGGCTTCCGGCCCGCGCCAGGCGCGGTGGGTGAGTACAACGGCAAGTTCATGGTCAACCAGTACGTGCTGCGTGGCAGTTCGTGCGCGACGCCGGCCGGCCATGCCCGGCCCAGTTACCGCAACTTCTTTCCGGCCACCGCCTGCTGGCAGTTCAGCGGCCTGCGCCTGGCCAAAGACCTGAGCGAACTGCCGCCTGGCGGCTGACGGTGATGCCGCGGGGCCGTGGGCCAAGTCCTACAGGTCCGGTTGGCATCGCCTGACACCCGGGGTCTTTTGAGGGGCGTACGCTGACATTCATCCGGTCAACACCGGGTGTCACTTCCCTCCCCAAACCGCGCAGTCACCTGTGCGGACTTTCAAAGGAGTTCCCATGAACACGAACAAGACCCTGCTTTCCGTCATCACCGCCGCCAGCGTCGCCGGTGCCCTGTCGATGGCCTACGCCCAGTCCGAACCGGCCCCGTCGCCGACCTCGGTGCAGGCCCCGACGACCGAATCGTCGGCCCAGTTGCAGGCATGGCACGACCTTGAGCAGCAGCGTGAAAAGGTGCGCGAGATAGCTCGCCAGCAGGCGCTGGACGCCGCTGAAGCCCAGCGCGCTGCGAATGAAGCCTCGGTGGCGCAGGCTGGCCAGGCGGCCGAGCCGACCTATGGCGCCAACATGAGCAGCACCGCTGAGCCTGCGCAGCAAGCCGCGCCGATGGCCCCGGCCACCCCGGAACCCAGCGCCACGCAAAGCAGCGGCACGACCACCCCCACGCCTGACCAGGGCTACAACAGCAGCACCGACAACAGCGCCATGAACAGCGGCTCGACCTCGATGCCAGCCCCGCAAGCCGACCGCAACTGAGCGACTCGTCCAGCCATCCCGGTCCTGACCCCATGAACACGAACCCCGAGCATCCTTCCGTGCGTCGCCCTGAGTCTGCTCCAGTGGCGCCTCGCGACACTGCCTGGTTCGATGGCATCCGACGGGGTCTGTGGATCGGGCTGGCGGCGGCGGCCGTCATCCTGCCGGTGCAGTACCAACTGCGCCAGCATCGGCTGGCAGCGCAGCGGTCTGCGGCCGTCGCGATGGCGCCCGGTGCCGAACAGGCGCCCGCGGCTTTGCAGCCGCAGGCACCGCTTGCCGTCACGCCGCCGCCGCCGGTGCGCCCGATGGTGGTGGACTGGCACGGTGAATCCGCCTCCGAGCCGGCCCGCAAGCTGGCGCAATGGGTGGCAGCTTCGCACAACAACGAAGGCATGGATTTCGTGATCGTCGACAAGCACAACACCAAGGTGTTCGTGTTTGCCTCCGACGGCCAGCTCAAGGGCGCCACGCCGGTGCTGCTGGGCTCCAAGGTCGGCGATGACTCGGTGCCCGGCATTGGCCAGAAGCCGATTGCCGACGTGCGCCCCGACGAGCGCACCACACCCGCTGGCCGTTTCCTCGGCCAGCGCGGCATGAACGCGATCAACCAGGATGTGGTGTGGGTGGACTACGACGCCGCCGTGTCCATGCACCGTGTGCGCACCACCAACGCCAGCGAGCGCCGGCTGGAACGCCTGGCCACACCGACCACCGCGGACAACCGCATCTCCTACGGCTGCATCAACATGCCGGTGGCCTTCTTCGAACAGGTGCTGGCACCGACCTTCGCGAAACAGCGCGCAGTGGTCTATGTGCTGCCCGAGGTCAAGAGCCTGCAAATGGTATTCGGCATTCCCGATCGGTTCGATGCACCGGCCACGACGGCCGAAGCACCGGCCGCAATGCCAACGATGCCAACGATGACTTCGCTGCGTGCGCCGCTTGCGGCGGCCGCACTCGCCGCCAAGGGCTGAGTGGGCCGGCCGGCCGGATAACGACATGGCGCGCTGCTCGGGCCGGCGGCTTGCCCTTGTCCAATGCCCTTTCTGCCCATGTCCTTCAGCGCGGGCCGCCCGTTCCAGCATTCGCTTAGCACAGCAAGGAAGCTGAACACTCAATAACGCCAGAAAACGCCAGTATTTGCTGTAAAGCCTGCAAACCCTGCGCTGCTAGTATTCCTGCCTGACACGACCGGATCGGAGATCCGCGTCAATCGTGTCGCTGGACCATTGGCGAGGCGGGGTGCATGGGTTTGCTTGCTCGGCGTTGGCTGAAGGCTGCGGCCTCGGCATGGGTGCTTTTGTGTGTCGCGTCTGGCGTTCAAGCCAGCGTGGCGGTGTCCACGGCCGTTGCGGCACAGTCTGCGGAAGCGGCTGATGCGGCCGATGCTGGCGGTGCCAGCGCAGACCAGCAGCGACTGGTGAACTGGATTGCCGAGACCGGCGACAACCACGGCCATCCGTTTGTGCTGGTCGACAAACAAGCAGCGAGCCTGCGTGTCTACCGCGCCGACGGCAGCCTGGCCGGCGCCACCACGGTGTTGTTGGGCCGCACCCGGGGTGACCTGACGCAGCCGGGGGTTGGCGAGCGCACGCAGACCGGCCATCTGCTGCCCGAGGACCTAACCACGCCGGCTGGCCGTTTCGAGTCCGAGCCCGGCCGCAATCGCGTGGGCGAAGACGTGGTCTGGGTCGACCATGCCGCTGCGCTGGCCATACACCGCCTGCGCCCCGGTGCTTCGCAGGCCGAGCGGCTGCGTCGGCTTGCATCGGTCACGCCGGAAGACAACCGCGCCTCCGCGGGCTGCGTGGTCGTGCCGGTGTCGTTTTACCTGGACGTTGTCCAACCCCTGCTGGGCCAACAGGCCGGCGTGGTCTACATCCTGCCCGAGCGCGGCATGGGTGAGGGCACGCAGTGGGCCGACGGCCTGTCGCCCACCCACCTGCG
Source organism: Ideonella azotifigens (assembly GCF_021043325.1). Classification (NCBI taxonomy): domain Bacteria; kingdom Pseudomonadati; phylum Pseudomonadota; class Betaproteobacteria; order Burkholderiales; family Sphaerotilaceae; genus Ideonella; species Ideonella azotifigens. Next base: position 103,368 of record NZ_JAJNKD010000013.1, on the reverse strand, counting down.
ACCTGTTGCACTGAAGTGATCAGCGCGCCGCGCCGGTCGGCAGCGGCGGGCGTGGCAACACGGTGACCCGTGTGACGCCATCGTCGCCGGTGCTCAGCGCGTAGTTGCCCAGCGAGAAATAGGCTTCGGCGTGCGCGATGTCGCTGGCCTGCGCAACGAACAGCCGCAGCCAGCCGGTCGAGCCGCCAGGCAGACCGGTCAAGCCCAGCGCTTGTGTCACCACCTGGGTCTGCCCGGCCGGAAGGGTCACGGTGACCGGCAGGCCCAGTGCCTTGCCCTTCTTGCCAATGTCGTAGACCACGCTGCCGGCCTGTGATTCGCTTTGCAGCGCATTCAGGTACAGCCACAGCGAGACGGTCTGGTCCCGTGCGCTGGTATTGCGCAGCGTGTAGGCCAGCTGGCAATCGCCCACCGGCGTGTTGCTGCAGCGCGCCACGTCGTCCAGGTCCACCACCACCTGCGGCATGGTCAGCGTCAACGAGCTGGCGCTGGTGCCGGGGATGTCGAAGGTCTTGGAGAACTGCATGCCGTAGTGGGCATTGGCCAGCGCGTGAATCTGGTAGCGGCCGGCTGGCAGCTTGGCCAGGTTCAGGTAGAACTTGCCATCCGCCGGCAGGGCCAGCCCGTCGCCTTCGATCCAGCGGCAGTATTCGTCGTCGGACCGGTCGCAGCTCATCAGCCGCACCGAGGGCGCGAGTTCCAGCGGCAGCGCCGCGCCAGTGTCCGCCGCCAGCACCTGGCCGGACAGGAAGCTGAGCTTGGCGTCCGGCCGGGCGGCGGGTGTGCCGGCCGCGATCAGGCCGGCGTGCCGCCGCGCACGCAAGGCGCGGGCTTGTTCGGCCGCGGCCGAGATCGGGCGCAGCGTGCCGTCGCCCTCGGAGAACACGGTGGGCAGGCTTTCCCAGATCAGCGCCTGCTGCGGCAGGTCCTTGGGCGAGACGAACAGCGAAATCGAGGCGTACGCGCCGCGCGGCAGCTGTTTGCCGACATAGACCTTCTGAGTCAGCGTCTTCTGCTTGCCGGCGCCAAGCGTCAGCTGCACGCGCTTGGTGTCGCCGTCGCCATAGGTGTATTGCGACCATCCGGCCGGCATGAAGGCAGTGGTGGAATTGAGCACCCAGGCCTGCAGTTGGCGGCTGGTGCTGCCGACGTTGCGCAGCGTGTAGCTGACGCTGCAGAAGCCTTCGGCGTCCACCGTGGTGCAGCTTTGCAGCTTGCTGGCCTGAAGCGGCAGCAGGTCCAGTGGCATGTCCATCGGATGGTCTTCGCTGCCGGTCACCGAGAACGGGGCCGAGTGCGTGTATTCGTGGTTCAGCGCGCTGCCCCAGAGCTGGTAGCGGCCGGGGCTGTCGAAGCTGCCGGCGGCAAAGCGGTAGCTGCCGTCGGCCGCCGGTTCGGCGCCGGCCACGAATTCGGCGCACAGCGTGTCGCCTGGCGCGCTGCAGCGGTGCAGTTCGACGGATGGGTAGTCGTCGGCCACGAAGGCTTGCTGCGTGCTCGCGTCGAACAGGCGGCCCCAGACGTCGGCATGCGCAGGCAGGGCAGCCAGGCCCAGCCAGGACAGGCACAGCGCCCATTTGGCAGTTGAGCGAGGAGGGCGGGGAAGGAACATCGGGACACTCCGGAAAGATGGCGCATAAGTGCATGCAACGTGGCCTTGTGCCGCAATGCAGGGGCTGTGCCGATTTGACGGGGCCACCCTGGCACCGACAATGCTTGGGCTGCCAAGCTTTTCTCGTATTTTTCTCACGAAAAGATTTTTCCTCGTGAAATCAAGCAGTTACGCGCCGGCTCACGCGGCGTGCCCGGCGCTGTGAACGCATCGGCTCCCGTTGAAGCGGCCGCCACAGCCGCCCGTTTCTGGACCATTGGCCGGTTTCGCCTCGACCTGGCAACCCGCAGCCTGAGCGCCGGGCCTGGTGCTGACGGCATCGCGCTGAGCGAAAACCTGTCGGTCAAGACCGCAGCGGTGCTGCAGCGCCTGGCCGAACGTGCTGGCGAGGTCGTGCCACGCGAGCGCCTGATCGCCGAAGTCTGGGAGGGCAATTCGTACACCGGTTCGCGCGCCTTGACGCAGGCCATCTGGCAACTGCGCCGGGTGCTGGATACCGAGGCAGCGGCGGGCGGCGAGAGCGCGATCAAGACAATTTCCAAGGCCGGCTACCAGTTGCTGCTGCCGGCCGCGCCCTGGATTCCCGCGGCCGGCGTGGCGCATGCCGATGAGCCCGCCGACGCGCCGGCTGTCTCGGTGAACCCGGCCGCGCCCTGGGGCCGCAGGCGCTGGCACCGGGCAGCGCTGTGGGGCCTGGTGCCGGTGCTGATGGTGGTGCTGGCCTCGAGTTTGGGCCTTGCCGGCCTGTGGTGGCCGCACTCGGTGCCGGTGCTGGCCGCGGCGGCGCTGCCGGCACCGCCACTGCCGCTGACGATGCGGGATGGCGTCGAGGAGTATCCGGCCTTCAGTGCCGACGGGCGCTGGATGGCTTACCTCTGGTCGCGCGCCGGCAGCCCGGCGCGGCTTCAGGTGGTCGACCGGCATGCGCCCGACGCACCGCCGGTCGAGATCCGCGACGAGGGCTACACGCTGGCGCGGCCGATGTGGCTGGGCGCGCGCCGGCTGGCCTATGCCAGGGCGCGCGAGGCGGCCGACTGCGAAGTGGTGGTGGTCGACGTGACGCAGCCCGAACGGCCGGCCCGGCGGCTGGCCAGCTGCTTCTACGAGCGCAACCAGGCTTTTGTCGATGCCTCGCCGGATGGCCAGTGGCTGGTGCTGGCCCGGCACCAGGGCGAGGCGGGCGTGGCCCTGGTGCTGCACCGGGTTGCAGACGGCCAGGAGCGGCAGCTGACCCGTCCGGCCGGCGGGCTGGACGACGCGCAGATCAGCTTCTCTCGACGCGGCGACCGGGTCGCCTTCATGCGTGGCACTGCCATCGTTGGCGACCTGTACGTGGTCGACATCCAGACTGGCGCCGAAACCCGGCTGACGCACGACCAGGCACCGGTGGGCGGCCTGGCCTGGCTGTCGGGCGATGCCGGCATCGTCTTCAACTCGGCCCGCGATGGTGCTTTTGCGACCTGGCGCGTGGCACCCGCCGGCGGCGAGCCGACCTTGTTCGCCCGCGCCGGCACCGCCACCAACCTGGCCACCCTGCCGGGCGAGCCGCAGGCGGTTGCTGCCAGCCTGCACCATTTCTCCGACACCATCGAGCTGCGCTCGCTGGCCGATGGGCGCCTGCTGTCGGCCATTGCCTCCAGCGGCCGCAACCTGTACGCCCAGGCCTGCCCGGATGCCGGGCGCGTGCTGTTCCTGTCGATGCGCAGCGGCCGAATTGCGCTGTGGACCGGTGACGGCCAGGGTGCTGCGGCGCGCCAGGTCGCGCTGCCGCCCGGCACGCCAGACCCTCCAGGCTGCTCGGCGACCGAGCCGCGGTTTGCGACCAGTTTGCGGGCGCCCGGGGCGCAACACGACGCGCTGGTCATCGGCCGCCTGGACCGTGACGAGCCGCTGCAGGTGCTGCCGCAAACCGGTGGCTACAACAGCGTCAGCTGGTCACTGGATGGGCGCAGCCTGCTGGTGGCCAGCGGCCGCGGCGGCGGCTGGGACCTGTGGCGCTTCGACCTGCAGCGCCACGATTTCCAGCGCCTGACCGATGACCAGGGCCACTTCGGCCGCGAGGTGCGCACACGCAGCGGTCTCTGGTTGTATTACGCGCGGCTGGGCAAGCCGGGGCTGTGGCGGCGGCCGCTGGACCAGGTCGGCCGCACTGGTGCGCCAACTCTGGTCACCGACGCCCTGGGCTCGGAAGACTGGGCCAACTGGCAGTGGCATGACGGTGCGCTGTGGCTGGTCGAGCGTGGGCCCGAGCAGGACCAGGTGGTGCGGCGGGACGAGCTGGGCGCCGCGCCGCGGATCGCTTTCACGTTGCCACCGGGCCAGCTTCGGTTGTATCGCTCGTTTGCCATCACGCCGCAGGGCGAGGTGGTGGCCAGCATGTCCGGCCCTCGCCAGGCCGACATCGTTCGGCTTGAAGGGCCTGCGCTGCCGGCCGTCTCCGGTCAAGCCACATCTGTGGGACGTTGACCCATGTGCCGTTGCAGTTCTCTTTCAGATCGGCTGACCCCCTGCATTCGTGGGGTTCATGCATATCTTTCGCATGAGCAGGCGTACAAATTGCATAAGCCAACCCAGGTGAAAACCCGGTCTGAACGCCACCGGACTCGTAGCACCCTAGCGCTGCTGACGGAGGATGGCGACGTGAGACCGATGTTGGTTGCAGATGGCTTTGCTTCTAGGGGTTGCGTTGCTGGGGTGCCAAGAAGGCCCTCGGGGCAGGCACCAAGAGCGGGCATACTGCAAAAGGTCAACCCAGCATCATGAGGCATTCCGGCCGGCCTTGCATGGCGGCTCCGGGTATGTCCCATGAGCAAGCGCTGAGCTTGGGCTGGCGGGCGTGGCGAAAGCGGCGCTGGCGGGTGTGCTGGCAGCGAAGAATTGGGGCTGGAGGGGCGTTTCCTGACCTCCAGCGTGTCGTGTCGTCCCCTCGGGCGGCCGGTGCAGGCAAGGAACGGCTGAATACAGCGGGAGTTGGGGTCATGGTTTTGGACAAGGTGTACTTCCAGGTGGGCAGCGCTGGTGATGGCATGTGCGCCGCCGGCCGGGCCATCGCCGAAGCGCACGCGCTGTTCGCCTGAGCGGGACGCACCATGGCCGCCCCGCTGTTCCTGCTCGCCCCGCCGAGGTCGTACACGTCGCTGATGAACGCGATGATCGGCCAGCATCCCCAAACCTTCGGTCTGCCGGAGCTGTGCCTGTTCAACGTCGAGACGCTGATCCAGCTCTGGACGCGGACCAGCGACGAGATCGAGAACTTCTCCAAGACCCGCCAGGGCCTGCTGCGTGCGGTCGCCGAGATCTATGGCGGCGAGCAGACCACGGCCACCATCAAGATGGCCAACCACTGGTGCTTCGCGCGCCAGCACCGCAGCACGGCCGAGGTCTACCAGGAACTGGTGCGCGACATCGATCCGCTGATCGCGGTGGAAAAGAGTCCGTCGTACACGATTTCGCTCAAGCGCATGCAGGCGATCTACCGGGCCTTCCCGGACGCCCGCTTCCTGCACCTGGTGCGGCACCCGGTGGCGACCTGCAAGTCCATCATGGCGCTGAACGACGGCGCGTTCGCGATGTATGTGAACTCGATCGACTTCCTGGAAGACCGCGCCATCGTCGACCCGCAGTTCGCCTGGCACGACCTGAACACCAACATCTTCAACTTCCTGCAGATGGTGCCGCCCGAGCAGCAGATCCGGGTGCGCGGCGAGGACATCATGCATGACCCGACCCACTTCCTGGGCGAGGTCTGCCGCTGGCTGGGCATTCGTGACGATGCCGAGGCGATCGACGCGATGATGCATCCCGAGCGTTCGCCTTTTGCCTGTTTCGGCCCCATCACCGCGCTGTTCGGCAACGACCCCAACTTCCTCCGCGGCCCGGCCTTCCGTGCCCACAAGGTCAAGGTGCCGCCGCTGGACAAGCCGCTGGCCTGGCGACCCGACGGCAAGGGCCTGGACCCGCGCGTGATCGAGCTGGCGCATGAATTCGGCTACCGCTGACCGGCGGCGCCAGAGATTGAGAAACGACTCAGTATGAGACACCCCGTGTCAACTTATTCCGTGCGGGCCGAGCGCCGGGCCGCTCCCAAGCCGGCCGCTCGCTGGCGAGAGTCGTCCACTGGACGACTCTCGTCCGCGCTCGCCCCCTCGGGGGATCGGCCGGCGTACTCGTCGGCCGAGGGGCTGGCATGAGCGATCCAAACGAGCGTCCGCCGGGCAACCGGCCCAAGATCGGCCACATCGATGGCGATCCGGTGACCAGCCATCCGAAACTCGACACCTTGTCCGAGAACCAGCGCGCACTGCGGCTGGCGGTCATCAAGGAATTCAAGGCCAAGAAGGTCAAGAAGTTCGTCGAGAAGCAGGTTCAGCACATCAACACGAACCAGCGCATCGCCGAAGGCATCAAGTTCCTCTTCGACGAGGAAGGGCGGCCACCGCCCAACATGCCGATGGAGGACATCATCGCCGAGCGGCGCCACATCGAGTATGAGATCCGCTGGTTCGAGGCGATTCTTGAAGAGCTGCACAACCGCCTGGTGCGCGTCAAGGAAATCGAGGACCACGCGCTCGACATGCTGGCCGACCGGTTCACCGAGGAATGAGCATGCGCCGCATCCATCCTCCTCAACCGCATCTTGTGCAGAGCGCCCCGCTGGCAGACATGCCGCGCCGTGGCGAGGGAACGACCATGCGCCTACTTCCTGTCGCCGCCGCCGTGCTGGCGGCTGCCTTGTCCGGCTGCGCCGCTGTCGGCCCGGATTTCGAGCGCCCCAAGGTGACCGAGCCTGCTGCTTGGCGCACCACGCTGCCCGTGCCAGCCCAGGCCACCGCGGAGCCCGCTGCTGCTGCCCCTGTCGCTTCGGCAGACATGGCCAACCTGGCCTGGTGGAAAGCCTTTGGCGACCCCAAGCTGGAAGCGCTGGTGCAGCTGGCACTGGACAACAACAAGGACCTGAAGATTGCCGCTGGCCGGGTGCGTGAATACGCCGCCCGCCTCGACATCGCCAAGGCCCAGGAACTGCCCAGCGTCAGCGCCCGCGGCAGCTCCAACCGCGAGAAGATGAGCGAGGAGCGGCAGGTGCCGCTGTCCAACCGCACGCCGGTCAACAGCGCGGCCTACGAGCTGCAGGCCCAGGTGAGCTGGGAGCTGGACATCTGGGGCCGGGTGCGCCGCACCAACGAGGCCTACCTGGCCGACCTGACCGCGATTGACGAAAACCGCCGCGCGCTGACGCTGACCGTGGTGGCCAACGTGGTCGCCAGCTATGTGCAGTTGCTGGCGCTGGACCAGGATCTGGTGCTGTTGAAGAAGGAACTGGCCAGCCGCCAGGAAACCGCGCGCCTAACCGAGTCGCGCCAGGCCAAGGGCGGCTTCTCGATGCTGCCGGTGTTCCAGTCGCGCATGGTGATGGAAGAGGCCGCAGCAGCGATCCCGCCGAAAGAGCGCGAGATTGCCGCAACCGAAAACGCGCTGTCCATCCTGTTGGGCGTGGAGCCTTCGGCGGTGGCGCGGGCGAGGGCGCTGAACGACCTGAAGGCGCCGCCGGTGCCGCAAGGCATTCCGTCGCAGGTGCTGGCGCAGCGGCCTGACGTGCGCATGGCCGAGCAGAACCTGATCGCTGCCAATGCCCGCATCGGCGTGGCCAAGGCCGAATACTTTCCGGTGATTTCGCTGACCGGCCTGTTCGGCTACGCCAGCACCGACCTTTCCAAGCTGCTGACCGCACCGGCCAGCTTCGGCAGCGCCGGCACGCAAGTGCTGGCCAAGCTGTTCGATGGCGGTGCGCTGGATGCCAACGTGCGCCAGGCCGAAGCGGTGCAGGCCTTGCACGTCGATGCCTACCGCAAGGCGGTTCAGAACGCCTTCTTCGAGGTCGAGGACGCATTGTTGTTCTACCAGAAGACCCGCGAGCGGGCCGACGTGCTGACCCGCCAGCTGAAGGCTGCGCAGGAAGGCGCGCGCTACGCCCGCAAGCGCTACGAAGGTGGCATGGGCACGGTCTTCGAGGCCCTGGAAGCCGAGCGCCAACTGACCTCGGCCGAGCGGCTGCAGGTCGATGTGCAACGCGACACGCAGCTCTCGCTGATCCAGGTCTACAAGGCCATGGGCGGTGGCTGGAAGGTGGCCGCACCGGACATCCTCGACAGCAATGCTGCAGTTGTCAGCAGCAGCACGAATTAACAGCAGAAAGATTCGGTCATGAGTGAGCAAACCAAGAAGGTGGCCCTGCCTGCCTACCTGCCGAAGCGGCTGGAGGCGTTCAAGATCTCCAAGGACGATCAGCCGAGCTACCTGCTGCGGGACAAGCTGCTGAACAAGGTGCACGACCTGGAGCCCTGGCAGTTCTTCCTGCTGGAAGTGCTGCCTGGCTGCGAGACCTATCCCAAGCTGCAATCGGTCTTCGAGGACCGTTTCGGCCGGCCGATCACGCAAAAGCAGATCGAGGAATTCTTCGCCAGCCTGGCCGACCGCCAGTTGCTGGACATGGAGAACCCGACGCATGAGCTGCTGCAGCGCTTTCGCACCAAGGGCTACGACATCAAGGACGGCACGGCGACGGTGAAGTCGCATGTGGCGAATGTGGCGGCTTCGCATGCCGAGGCGGCCACGGTGGCCGCTGCCGCGGTGGCCTCCGCTGCCGGCCATGCCGCGCCGCCTGCGCCGCCGAAGGCACCCGGCGCTGGCGCTGCCGCGCCTGGGGGCGACCTGCCTGCCGGCGTCAACGATGCCGCTGGTTTCGATCCGCGCGCCACGCGCTGGATGTTGAAGCTGTTCGATCCGCGGCCGATGCTGAAGCTGCTGGCGCCGGTGGTCGCGCCGCTGCGCTTCCTCGTCTACATCATGCCGCTGATGGCGATCGCGGCCGTGCTGCTGTCGCTGGAATACAGCCACCTGATCCGCGAAGACCTGGCCAACCTGCACAACTACACCACGCTGTTCGAGCACGTGCTGTTCAGCTTGTTCACGGTGAATCTGGCGGTGACGCTGACGCAGGCCTTCATCGCCCATGCCTACCGCGCTACCGTGGCGAAGTTCGGCATCTCGGTGTTCATGGGCTTCCTGCCGCGCTTCCTGAACGTTGTCACGCACACCGAGCAGATGACGCGCCGCGAGCGCATGTGGCTGAACGCAGGCCCGCTGCTGGTGCGCGTGTTCCTGTTCAGCCTGGGCATGCTGATCTGGTACAACACCCGTGACTCCGCGGGCACTGCGGCCAAGATCGGCCTGGCGCTGGGCATCATCTGCGCGATCGACTTGGTGTTTGCCTCGGGCAACCCGCTGGTCAAGGGCAGTGGCTACCACCTGCTGTCGGCCTTCATGAACGAGCCGCACCTGCGCGGCAAGTCATACAAGACGCTGCTCAACCGCATGCGCGGCCAGACCTTCAAGGAGTCGGACAACAGCGTGCTGGCGGCCTACGCCTTGGCATCGACGGTGTACGCCTTCGTGCTGATCCTGATCTCGGCCGTCATCGTCGGGGTCTACCTGCAGTCGGTGATGCTGGGCGGCACCGCGCTGTTCCTTGCGGCGCTGATGGCGATCTACCTGGGTCGGCGTTCGATCCGTCGCCTGCAGATGATAGAGGCGGCCTATGACCGCTCGGTGCAGTTCGACCGCTGGCGCAAGCGCACGCTGCCCGATGCGGTGGGTGAGGCCGAGGACACGCTGAAGCCGCGCAGCGCCTGGAGCCACTACGGCAAGATCGCGCTGGTGGTCACCTTGCTGCTGTTGCTGGTGATGCCGTATCCGTACGAGCCGGGTGGCCGATTCCTGGTCTATCCGTTCCAGAAGCAGATCATCACTTCAGACATCGGTGGCGTGATCCAGAAGGTCAACTTCGACGGTGGTGAGCGCATTGCCAAAGGCACCGTGCTGGCGACGCTGTCGACGCTGGACTACCAGTCCGAAGTCAGCGTCTACAACGCCCGCATTGCGGAGCAGCAATCCGTCGTGGCCGACCTGAAGGCGCGCCCGAAGCCGGAAGAGGTGGAGGTGGCTTCGCGCCAGCTGCAGGTGGCCCAGGAGCATGAGCGCTTCACCAGGGACCGCGTGCCGCGTCTGGAGTCCATGTACAAGGATGGCACGGTGTCATTCGAGGAACTGGACTCGGCTCGCCGCGAATACCAGGTCGACGTGAGCCAGGTGGCCGAAAAGAAGGCGGCGCTGGCGCTCGCCAAGACCGGTGCGACCAAGGATCAGATCGACGCTGCCGTGGCGAAGCTGCAAAGCCTGAACGAAGAGCGCGACATGTACCAGAGCAAGGTCGGCCGCGGCGAGTTGACCATGCCTTTCGATGGCAACCTGCTGACACTGCACCTGCAGGATCGCACCAACAGCTATCTCGAGAAGGGCGCGCCGTTTGCGTCGGTGGAAAACACCAACGATGTGACGGTGGAGGTAGAGGTGCCTGAAACCGACCTGGCCTACATCAAGGTCGGCACCAAGGTGCGCGTGCGGCCGATCGCCTTCAGCGACAAGTTCTTCGACGGCGAGGTCATCACGATCGATCGCAATGTCACGCAGCAGTCGTTTGGCACCGTCGTCAAGGTCGTGGCCAAGGTCAAGAATCCGGATCAATCGCTGCGCACCGGCATGACGGGCTACGCGAAGATCGACGGCAGCACCATGCCGGTGTGGAAAGCTTTCTCGTTGGCCATCCAGCGCTTCCTGAACGTGCAGGTCTGGTCCTGGATTCCCTGATGACACGGATGGCGCGCCTTGTTGGCGCGCCAGATCTGTTGCGCGTTGTCCCTCAAAGGCGCGACATCACAACAGCCACCTTCCTTCGGGGGGTGGCTTGTTTTTTTGTTGGCGCCGGTTTCGCGTTTGTTTCCGGCATATGCGTGAGAAAAGGGGAAATATTGCCTCTTTTCGCTGGAGACGCACCATTCTGGGGACATTGCGCGCGAAAATGCCTCGTAATCTGTCCGGTGGCTGGCATGGCGGTTGCAAAGTGCATTAACAGCCTATCTATGTGACTTTTCCCCCACGCATAAGTCGGCTTGAGTCGCCAACGTTCTTCAACGACACAGATTAGGGATAGTCGCTAGGTCGGCCTCCAAGTGACATTAGCGACTGGCGGTATTTGCTTAGAACCTGCGCGCATGAACCCGGTTGAAGAGCTGTCAAACCCGCGCCACGTACCGGTGGTCAGATGGGTGGAGAAGGCAAGGCTGGCGAAAGCCGGTCGGTATCTGATGGTGAGGCTGGGTGCCGCATCTGCGTTCGCAATGCGCACTGCCCTGTTTGTCGAGGCCGCGCTGTGCAAGGCGGTCCCGTTCCAAGTTTCCGGTGTCGTGAATGCCCACCACGAACGCCATGTCGCACGGGCCTGAAGACATGCAGCAGCCTTTGTTCACCCAGTTTGTGTTCACCCCCGCAGGTCAGGACGACGCCAGTCTGGCGATTGCCGCCTGTCGTGCCGGCGCCGTCGGCGTTGTCAATGCCGAATGGCAGCCTGACAGCCAGGTCGTGCTGGCCATGCTGGCCCAGGTGGCACGCCACGGTGGTGAAGGCTACGGCCTCAAGCTGGACCGGCTGGACCTGACGCTGGAAACCGCGCTGCAATCGCCCGCGCTGTCCGGCCTGGCTTGGCTGATCGTCGAGGCGCCGCTGGTCGAAGCCGCATGGCCGCTGATGACGCAGCTGCAGGCCCGCGGTGTGCGCCTGCTGGTGGAAGTCTGCGCGCCGGTGCTGCCGGTGCTGCCTGCCGAAGGCGTGGTCGAAGGCTGGTTGCTGAAGGGCAACGAGGCTGGCGGTTTTGTCGGTGAAGATGCTTCATTCATCCTGCTGCAGAAGTGGCGCAAGCTGAGCGCGCTGCCGCTGTACCTGCGCGGTGGCCTGACGCCCCATGTGGCGGCCGCCTGCAGCGCCATCGGCATGGCCGGTGGTGTGCTCGACTCGCAAGTCCTGCTGCTCGAAGAAGCCGGCCCCAGCGACGCGCTGATTGCGATGCTGGGCAACCTGTCCGGCAACGAAGCCACCGCGATTGGCGACGGCGAACATGGCGAATACGTTCGCGTGCTGGTCCGGCCTGGCCACACTTTCGCGCGGCAGTTGGTGGTCGATGGCGAAGGCCTGGGTTTTGCGAAGCTGGCCGAGATCGTCAAGGGCAAGGCCGACTGGCGCAACCTGCGCGCCGGCCTGCTGCCGCTGGGCCAGGACGTCTGTTTTGCCGGCACCTGGCGCAAGCAGTACAAGCACCTCGCCGCCGTGCTGCGCGCGTTCGACGAGGCGGTGGCCGGCCACCTGAAGGCGGCAGTCGCCGCCAATGCGATCAGCAAGGACGCGCCGCTGGCAGAGGCCCTGGGCATTACGTTCCCGCTGGTCCAGGGCCCGATGACCCGCGTGTCCGACAGTGCAGCCTTTGCCCAGGCGGTCGCCGACGGTGGTGCGCTGCCGATGCTGGCCTTTGCGCTGCTCAAGGGCGCTGCACTGCGCGAACTGCTGGAAGACTCGGCCCGTCGCATGGCGACCAAGCCCTGGGGCATCGGCCTGCTGGGCTTTGCGCCGCAGTCGCTGCTCGACGAGCAACTGGCCATGGCGGCCGAGTACAAGCCGAGCTACGCCATCATTGCCGGCGGCCGGCCCGACCAGGCCGTGACGCTGGAACGCGCAGGCATCCCGACCTTTCTGCATGTGCCGTCGGCCAACCTGATCCCGATGTTCGTCGGCGAAGGCGCGCGCCGCTTCATCTTCGAAGGCCGCGAATGCGGTGGCCACATCGGCCCGCTGAGCAGCTTCGTGCTGTGGAGCACCATGGTCGACAAGCTGCTGGCCGAGCTGGCCGGCAGCAAGGTGCCTCCCGGCGACCTGCAGGTGCTGTTCGCCGGTGGCGTGCACGACGCTGTGTCGTCCGCCTTCGTGCAGACCATGATCGCCCCGCTGGCGGCCAAGGGCGTCAAGGTTGGCATCCTGATGGGCAGCGCCTACCTGTTCACCAGGGAAATCGTCGAGAGCGGCGCCATCGTCGAGCAGTTCCAGAAGGAAGTGATCGAATGCGACCACACGGTGGCGCTCGAATCCGGCCCGGGCCACGCCAGCCGCTGCGGCTACACGCCATTCGCCGAAGAATTCTTCCGCAAGCGTGACGAATTGAAGGCCGCGAAGGTGCCGGCCGATGAAGCTCGTCACGTGCTGGACGACCTGATCCTGGGCCGCCTGCGCATGGCTTCCAAAGGCACGACCCGCGTCGGCCTGAACGGCAAGCTGGAAAACCTGACGCCGGAGCAGCAGCGTGCCGACGGCATGTACATGCTGGGCCAGGTCGCCACGCTGCGCAACGAAGTCACGCAGATCGAAGACCTGCACCGGCAGGTCACCGAAGACGCGGCTGCGATGATGGCCGAGCGCCTGGCCGGCTTGGGCGATGCACCGCGCGCCGCCACTGCCGGTCCGGCCGACATCGCCATCGTCGGCCTGGCCACCTTGCTGCCCAAGGCCAACGACAGCCGCCAGTACTGGGACAACATCCTGGGCAAGGTCGACGCGATCACCGAGATCCCGTCGCACCGCTGGGACTGGCGCCTGTACTTCGACGAAAACCGCTACGCCAAGGACAAGATCTACTCCAAGTGGGGCGGCTTCCTGGACGACATGGCCTTCGACCCGACGCGCTTCGGCATGCCGCCGAAGTCCATCGAAGCGATTGATCCGATGCAGCTGATGGCGCTGGAAGTCGCGCAGCGCACGCTGGTGGACTCGGGCTATCACGAGAAGGCTTTCAATCGCGAGAGGTCCTCGGTCATCATCGGCGCCAGCGGTGGTACCGGTGACGTGGGCACGCAATACGGCCTGCGGTCGGAATTGCCGCGCTTCCAGGGCCAACTGCCTGACGACGTGGCCGATCGCCTGCCCGAGTGGACCGAAGATTCCTTCGCCGGCATCCTGGTCAACGTGATCGCCGGCCGCATTGCCAACCGCCTGAATTTTGGGGGCGTGAACTACACCACCGATGCCGCTTGCGGCTCCTCGCTGGCTGCCGTGTACCAGGGCGTCAACGAACTGGTGGATGGCCGCAGCGACATGGTGCTGGCCGGCGGTGTCGACACGGTGCAGGGCCCGTTCGGCTACCTGTGCTTCAGCAAGACGCAGGCGCTGTCGCCGCGTGGCCGCTGCTCCACTTTTGACCAGAACGGCGACGGCATCGCGATCTCCGAAGGCATTGCGATGATCGCGATGAAGCGCCTGGCCGATGCCGAGCGCGATGGCGACCGCATCTATGCCGTGATCAAGGGCGCCGGCGGCAGCAGCGACGGCAATGCCAAGGGCATGACAGCACCGCTGCCGGCTGGCCAGTTGCGCGCGATGCGCCGCGCCTACGCGCAAGCCGGTTTCGGCCCGTCCGATGTGGGCCTGTTCGAGGCACACGGCACCGGCACGGTGGCCGGCGACACGGCGGAGCTGGAAAGCACCACCGCGCTGATGCGCGAAGAAAACGGCGCGCCGCGCAGCGCCGTGGTCGGCTCGGTCAAGACCATGATCGGCCACACCAAGGCCACGGCCGGCGTGGCCGGCCTGATCAAGGCCGCGCTGTCGCTGCAGCACCGCGTGCTGCCGCCACACCTGAACGTCAAGAAGCCGGTCGCGATCCTGCAAGCCGAAGACGCGCCATTGCACCTGCTGGAAGATGCGCAGCCCTGGTTGACGGTGGATGCCAAGCCGCGCCGCGCGGCCTGCAGCGCCTTCGGCTTTGGTGGCACCAACTTCCACGTCGTGATGGAGGAGTACACCCGCGAGTACCGCCCGTGGGTGCGCAGCGCAACCATGAGCCAATGGCCGGCCGAGCTGATGCTGTTCAGTGCCGCCAGCAAGGCTGAACTGGCCGACCGCGCCGCCGAACTTTCGACGCAACTGCCTTCGCTCAAGGACCTGGTGCTGCGCGACCTGGCTGCCAGCCTGGCCCAGCAATGGGAAGCCGGCAGCGACACGCTGGCCGTCGTCGCGAAGGACGCTGGCGACCTGGCCAGCAAGCTGGAGAAGGCTGCTGCCTTCCTGCGCGGCCAGGCGCCCATGCTGCCGCCGGGCGCTCACTTCGGTGCTGCCGGTGCGGACGCTGGCAAGGTGGCCGTGCTGTTCCCCGGCCAGGGTTCGCAGTACCCGATGATGGGCCGCGAACTGGCTGTGCTGTTCCCGGTCGTCGCCGACGCGCTGTCGCGTGCCAACGCTGCGCTGAAGGGCGCCTTCGAGACCCGCTTCGGCCGCGGTGCCAGCCTGGGTGGCTTCATCTTCCCGCGCGGTGCCTATGACGACGCCGCCAAGGACGCAGCCAAGCTTGCGCTGACCAGCACCGATGTGGCACAGCCCGCGCTGGGTGCGCTGGAAGTCGGCCTGCTGCGCCTGATGCAGGGCTTCGGCCTGAAGGCCGACATGGCGGCAGGCCACAGCTACGGCGAGTTCGTGGCGCACCATGCCGCAGGCGCCTATGACCTGGAAGCGCTGATGGCGCTGTCGGCAGCCCGTGGCCGCTTCATCGTCGACGCCGCCAAGGCCGGTGGTGCCGAGCTGGGCACCATGGCCGCGGTGCAGGCGCAACGCGCCGATGTCGAGAAGCACATCGCCGGCCTGGACAGCGTGGTGATCGCCAACCACAACGCACCGCTGCAAACCATCATCTCCGGCACCCATGCCGGCGTGAAGGCTGCGCTGGAGAAGCTGCAGGCCGCTGGTGTGGACGTTACGCCGATCCCGGTCGCCGCCGCCTTCCACTCGGCACTGGTCGCCCCGGCCCAGGCCCAACTGGCCGAGCTGATCGAGGCCACCGACTGGCACACCGGCATGATGCCGGTCTATGCCAATGCCACCGGCAAGCCGCACGCGGACGATGTCGCCACGGTCAAGCGCCAGATGGCCGACCACCTGGTGCAGTCGGTCGAGTTTGTGGCCGAGATCGAGGCGATGTACGCCGCTGGTGCCCGCACCTTCATCGAGATCGGCCCGAAGGCTGTGCTGAGCAAGCTGACCGGCAAGATCCTGGCAGGCCAGCCGCACAAGGCCATTGCCATCGACGACGGCAGCGGCCTGCCTGGCCTGCTGAACGGCCTGGCGCAGATGCTGTGCGCCGGCGTTGACCTGGACATTTCGCCGCTGTTCGAGAAGCGCGACTGCCGCATTGGCAATGCCACCCAGCCGGCCGCGCTGCAGCGCACCGTCACCGTGCCCAAGCATGCCTGGATGCTGAATGGCAGCGGTGCCCGCAAGGTCACCGAGCCGGTGCAGCAGATCGGCATGACGCTGGAGCAGGCAGAGGTGCGCAACGCCGCCTTGGCCGCCCCTGCGCCTGTGCTTGCCGCTGTGGCCACTGCCGCCGCGCCGGCCCTTGCCGCGTCCCCCGCTTCGACCGCCATCGCACCCGCGCCGGTGGCCTACACCCCTGTTCAAGCAATCCCGCCCGTCACCCCCCCACGTTGGAGAAAAGAGTCCCGTATGGATGAACGACGTCCCCTGCCACCGGCAGGATCTTCCGGCGTCATGTCGGAATACTTCGAGACCATGCGTCAGTTCCTGGAGACCCAGGAACGCGTCATGGGCATGTTTGTCGGTCAAGGTGAGCCGATGGCGGCTCGCCCGGCAGCTCCCCGTCTGCAGCGCGCTGCGCAGCCGATGGCACTGCCGCGCGTGACGGAGTACGCCGCGCCCGCACCGGTCGCTGCCGTGGTGCCCCCGGTTGCCGCTCCGGCACCGGTGGTGGCTGCGCCTGCGCCGGTCGTTGCGATGCCGGCACCGGTGCCCGCACCGGTTGCCGTGCCTGCTCCGGTGGTGGCCAAGGCCGCCCCGGCGCCTGCACCTGCCGTGGCGGCAGTGCCCGCACCGGCACCTGTTGCCGCTGCTGGTGCTGCGAGTGCTGCAATGGGCCGCGACCAGATGATCGACATGCTGCTTGCCATCGTCGAAGACAAGACTGGCTACCCGCGCGACATGGTGGGCCTGGACCAGAACCTTGAATCCGACCTGGGCATCGACTCGATCAAGCGCATCGAAGTGGTCGGCGCCATGCTGCAGAAGCTTCCGGAAGGGCTGCGTGCCAGCCTGACCGAAAGCCGCAGCAAGCTGAACACCCAGCCGACCTTGAATGGCATGTTGGACATCCTGTCCTCCGCCAAAGCAGGAAGCGTGGTGGCAAGCCCTTTTGATGTTGCCGAGACGGGATCAAAGGTTATCGCTGCGAGCAGCGACAGCCACCCGCCTCGGCATGTCATGGTGCCTGCGCACGAAAGCATCGACGCCGATGCGCTGAAACAGCTGCAACCCGGCCTGTTCGTGATCACAGAAGATCTCGCAGGCCAGGCCAAGGCCTTGGCTGGCGCCCTGCGCGAGCAGGGGCGCGAGTCCGTCCTGGTCGGGCGGGCCGTGCTGGGCAGCGAATCGGCCTTGATTGAATGGGCAGCGGCCCTGCGCCAGCAGGCGCAACCGCTGGCCGGTGTCATCCACCTGGCGGCATTGGGCGGGGAACTGCTCGCGCCGCAAGGTTCGGTGGCCGAATGGCGCCAGCAATTGCTGACGCATGAAAAGTCCTTGTTCCTGCTGTTGAAGGAACTGGCCTCCCGCCTGACCGAAGGCTCGCATGTGATGGCTGTCAGCGCGCTGGGCGGTCATTTCAACCGGGCGGGTGAGCACACGCCTGCCGGCCTGTCGCTGCAGAGCGGCGCGGTCGGCATGCTGAAGTCCTTCCACGAAGAGCGGCCTGAGCTGCGCGTGAAGGCGGTGGACCTGGACCCGGGCCAGTCGGCTGCGGCCCAGATCCAGACGGTGATGTCGGAACTCGAAGTCGTGGGTGGCCGCCAGGAAGTTGGCTATCCGGCTGGCCAGCGCACGGTGTTCCGCACCGAGGCGGTGGTGGTGCCGACCGACCCTGCGAACCTGGAAAAACTGAAGGGCATCGTGGTGCTGGCCACCGGTGGTGCCCGCGGCATCACGGCCGAAGTGTTGCGCGAGCTCGCGTTGCCCGGCAATACGCTGGTGCTGACCGGCCGCGGCGCCTGGCCCGAAGCCGAGCCGGCCGAACAGGCCGCGCTGACCACGGAAGGCGCACTGCGTGCGCACTTCATCGCCCTGGTGCGTGCGGGCAAGCTCAGTATGAAGCCGGCGGAAGTGCAGAAGAAGGTGCAGGCCGTGCTGGCCGCGCGCGAGATGCACGGCAACAAGGCCGACTTCGAGCAGCGCGGTGCCAAGGTGGAATACCACCCGGTCGACGTGGGCAGCGACGACGGCATGAAGGCCTTGCTGGCCGACCTGTACACCCGCCACGGCGCGGTGCACGGCGTGCTGCACGGCGCGGGCGTGATCGAGGACAAGCTGCTGGTCGACAAGGCCTCGGACAGCTGGGACCGTGTGGTCGGCACCAAGGTCATGGGCCTGCTGCTGCTGCAGAAGTACCTGAAGCCCGAATCGCTGCGCTTCCTGAGCGTGTTCAGCTCGGTCGCTGGCCGTTACGGCAACAGCGGCCAGTCCGACTACGCGACCGCCAACGAACTGATGAACCGGCTGTGCTGCCAGCTGCAGCGCCGCTGGGAATACAAGGTCAACGTCAACGCCCTGTGCTGGGGCCCATGGGGCCCGACGATGTTCGGCGCCGGCATGGTGACGGCAGAGACCGAAGCCAAGTTCGCCGAGAAGGGCGTGTACCTGGTGACCGCCGAGATGGGCCGCCGCCTGCTCAAGGACGAGCTGATGCGCAGCGGCGTGGACAACATCGAGATCATCTGCGGCGCCGGTCCGTGGGAAGCGCGCGAGGCCGACCTTGGCCGCATCCGGCGCCAGAACCCTCCGGCCCCACGTGAGGTGCTGGGCTCGCTGCTCGGCCCGGCCGAGATGATGACGCTGCCGATGGGCGGCCAGGTCGTGACCTTCAACGTCGACGCGAACCACGTCTACCTGCAGGAACACTGCATCGACAAGACGCCGGTGCTGCCGGCAGCCGCCGCGCTGGAGTTGCTGGCCCAGGCCGGCCGCACGCTGTGGCCGGGCTGGAACGTGGTCGAGGTGCGCGACTTCCGCCTGATGAAGGGCGTGGAGCTGAAGGAGGCCACCCGCAAGTTCGACATCGTGATCAACCCGCCGCCGTATGGCAGCGCGGAAGGCTTCGAGGTCAACGCAACGCTGCAGTCCGAACAGCAGGGTGGCAAGTCGGTGGTGCACTACAAGGCCGTGCTGCGGCTGGAGCAGCGCATGCCCGAAGGTTTCACTCGGGCGCCGCGTGCCCGCTTCGACAAGAAGCTGCCGGTGGCCCAGGCCTATGACGAGTACCTGTTCCACGGTCCGCGCTTCCAGGTGATGAAGACGCTCAAGGGCTTGTCGGCAGATGCCGCGGCCGCCACCGTCGCACCCAGCAAGCCGGCCGAATGGATGGGCCATGTGCCGGCCGAGCAGGACCGCTGGGTGTTCGACCCGGCGCTGATCGATGCCGGCCCGCAGCTGGCCATCGTCTGGGACCGCCTGTTCCGTGACGAGACCTGCTTGCCGACCCGCTTCGGCCGCGTGTCCCGCTATGTGGAACAGCTGCCGGCGCAGATGACGATGGAAATCGAGATCGTGCCGCTGGAAGACAGCAGCTTGGTCGGCGCCAACGTCTACTACACCAACACCGCCGGCGAGGTGGTGATGATGATCGAGGACATGCAGTGCATCTCCAGCAACGCGCTGAACCGCCTGGGCGGCACGGCCCGGCTGGCAGCCAAGTCCTCTGTCTGAAGCTCCTGATTGCGCACCATGACTGAATCGACCCAAGGCGCCGCCGCCACCGGTGGCATCTCCAGCAAGGCCGACGTGCCTGCCGCCGTTGCCATCATCGGCATGGCCTGCATGTACCCGCAGGCCGGCAGCATGCATGCCTTCTGGCGCAACATCATCGGAGGGGTCGACGCGATCACCGAGCCGGTCGAGTCCTGGGACGCCCAGCGCTACCTCGACACTGGTCGCATCAAGACGCCGTTTGGCGGCTACCTGAAGGACCTCTACCGCTTCGATCCACGCGAATTCGGCATCATGCCGAACTCGCTGGACGGCGGTGAGCCGGACCAGTTCCTGGCGCTGAAGGTGGCGGGTGATGCGCTGCGCGATGCGGGTGGCCGCTACGCCGACCCGAAGTACGACCACCGCGACACCGGCATCGTGCTGGGTCACAGCACCTACCTGCACCGTGGGCAGGGCACGCTGATCCAGAATCACATCGTGGTCGACCAGACCATCGAGATCCTGCGTGCCAGCTGCCCGCACATGACGGAAGAGCAGATCGAGGCCGTGCGCAGCATGCTGGCCAAGAAGCTGCCGGCCGCCAGCGCCGACATCGCGCCTGGCCTGGTGCCCAATGTGATGACTGGCCGCATTGCCAACCGGCTGAACCTCAAGGGCCCGAACTACCTGGTCGACGCGGCCTGCTCGTCTTCGCTGCTGGCCGTCAACGCCGCGATGGACGAACTGCGCCTGGGCCGCAGCAAGCTGATGCTGGCGGGCGGCGTGAACGCTTCGCTGCCTGCGGAAGTCTCGGTCATCTTCACCCAGCTCGGCGCCTTGAGCGGCCGCGGCAAGGTGCGCCCGTTCGAAAAAGGCAGTGACGGCACGTTGTTGGGCGAAGGCCTGGGCATCGTCGCGCTGAAGCTGCTGGACGAAGCGCTGGCCGATGGCGACCGCATCTACGCTGTGGTGCGTGGCGTGGGCCAGTCCAGCGACGGCCGTGGCACCGGCCTGCTCGCGCCCAGCATGGAAGGCGAATCGCTGGCGATGAAGCGCGCCTACTCTGACTGTGGCGTGGACCCATCCACCATCAGCCTGATCGAGGCCCATGGCACAGGCATTCCGCTGGGTGACAAGACCGAGATCGGCGCGCTGAAGAGCATCTTCGGCGAACGCACGGCAGAGCAGGGCACGATCGCGCTGGGCTCGGTCAAGTCCATGATCAGCCACACGATTCCGGCCGCCGGCATGGCAGGCCTGATCAAGAGCGCGCTGGCGCTGCACCACAAGGTGCTGCCGCCGATGCTGTGCGGCGAGATCAATCCGGATCTGGGCATTGACCAGACGCCGATGTACATCAACAACCAGACCGGGCCGTGGATTGCACCGCAAGGCGCGCCGCGCCGCGCGGGTGTCAATTCCTTCGGTTTTGGCGGCATCAACACCCACGCGGTGCTGGAAGAAGCGCCGGCTGCGGCCCTGTCGCCGCAGCGCTTCATGCCCTGGTCGGCCGAGCTGTTCGTGCTGTCGGCCGATTCCGCCGAGGCGCTGAAGACGCGCGTGGCCGAGGTGCAGGCCCTGATCGAAGCGCGCCATGACCTGACGCTGTCCGACTTGGCCGGCACGCTGGCTGCCACCGATGCGCAAGCCGCCTGCCGCCTGGCGCTGGTCGCGTCCGACAAGGCCAGCCTGTCCAAGCAGCTGACACAAGCCGTCAAGAAGCTGAGTGATGGCAACCCGAACTGGTCCACCCGCAATGGCATGGTCTACAGCAGCCAGCCGATGCAGGGCAAGCTGGCCTTCATCTTCCCGGGTGAAGGTTCGCAGTACCCCGGCATGCTGGGCGATCTGGCGCTGTGCTTCGACGACGTGCGCAACTGGCTGGACTTCTGGTGCAGCCTGTATCCGGACCAACCGGGCGAGCGCCGCACCGACATTGCCTACCCGCCGTCCACTGGCCTGAGCGCCGAACGCCGGGCGATGCTCGAGCGCCGCATGAACGACATGGACGTCGGCTCCGAAGCCGTGTTCGTCGGCGGCCAGGCGCTGAACCAGCTGCTGGGCACGCTGGGCGTGCAGCCGGACGTGATGCTGGGCCACAGTTCAGGCGAATCGTCGGCGCTGGCGGCTTCGGGTGCGATTCCTGCCGCCACGCCGCAGGAACTGGCCGAGTTCATCCGTGAGCTGAACAAGGTCTACCGTGCCGAACTGGCCGATGGTTCGATCCCGACCGGCGCGCTGCTGGCCGTCGGCGCGCTGCCGCGCGAGCAGCTGGACGGCTTTGTCGCCGAAGCCGGTGCCGGTGTGTACGTTGCGATGGACAACTGCGCGAACCAGGTGATCCTGTACGGCTCGGCCGAAGCCATGGCCGCGCTGCAGGCCAAGCTGACGCAGGTTGGTGCGATCTGCATGATGCTGCCGTTCGACCGCGGCTATCACACGCCTGCGTTCGACACCGTCACCAAGGCCTTCCTGAAGTACTACCGCGCGATCAAGCTCGGCGCGCCGCGCGTGCCGATGTACTCGTGCGCTTCGGCCAATCTGTTCCCCGAAGGCACGACCGCGCTGCGCCAGCAGGCCGCGGCCCAGTGGTCCACCACCGTGCGCTTCCGCGAAACCATCCAGAAGATGCACGACGACGGCGTGCGCTGGTTCATCGAGGTCGGCCCGTCGGCCAACCTGACGGCCTTTGTCAACGACATCCTGGCCGGCCGCGAATACACCGCCATTGCCACCAACCAGCGCCGCCGCAGCGGCATGGAACAGCTGCTCAGCGTGCTGGGTCAGCTGTGGGTGCATCAGAAGCCGGTGGGCCTGGCCACGCTGTTCAATGGCCGCAAGCTGAACACCGTGGAGCTGACGGACCTGACCGTGCCGGCGCCCAAGGGCGTGTTACTGGACAACACCATGCCGCAGATGCACCTGAACGAAGGTGAACGCTGCCGCCTGCGTGACCTCGCCGCACTGCCGTCCGAAGCGGTGCCGGTGGCTGCACCCGTGCTGGCTGCCTTGCCGCCAGCAGTGCAGGCGCCCGTTGCTGCAGCCGTTGTGCCGGTCGAAGCGCCTGCTCCCATGGAGGAGCTGTCGCCGCTGGACAGCGAGGTCGCGCTGCGTGGCCAGGTCATGGGCGAATACTTCGACGTGATGCGCGGCTTCCTGGAACAGCAGCGCGCGGTGATGGATCGCCTGCCGATCGAGTCCGACTGGGACGAGTCAGCCGAGGCTGTCGCCGCGGAGCAGGACCCGGTGGCGGCTGCCATGGGATTCCTTGACGAGATCCTGGAATTCGACGAAGAACACCTGGTGGCGCGTTCCGCGCTGAGCCTGGAGCGAGACAACTTCCTGCGCGACCACGTGCTGTCCGGCCGTGTCTCCGCGGATGACCCGCAGTTGGTCGGCCTGTCCTGCGTGCCGCTGATGGTGAGCCTGGAGATCATGGCCCAGGCGGCCGCTGCACTGGCCGGCAGCGTCAACGTCTGCGTGATCGAGAACGTGCGCGCTTTCGACTGGATCGCGCTGGACGATGGCGAGATCGAGCTGAAGGTGCAGGCCAAGGTGATGAACCGCGAGCAGCAGCGCTTCAGCGCCTTGCTGTCCGGGCCGTCGGGCCGGCTGGTGAGCGCGGAGTTCCGTTTTGCACCGGTGTGGCAACTGCCAGCCGCCAGCAACCTGACGGAGTGGCGCAGCTCGCTGTGGAACGACCAGGAGCTCTACACCTGCGGCATGTTCCATGGCCCGGTGTTCCACAGCATCGAGCACATCCACGGTTGGGACGACGCGGGCATCGATTGCGCGCTGTCGCCGGTCTCGCTGGACAGCTTCTTCACCCCGGGCCAGCAGGCCACGCTGGTGCTGAACCCGGTGCTGCTGGACGCAATGGGTCAGTTGGCAGCCTTCTGGATCGCCCAGTACGTGGGCACGGACTTCAACTGCTTCCCGTCGACCATCGACCGCATCGAGCTCTACACGCCGTGCCCGAACGCACAGCCTGGCATGCAGCTGCGTGCGCGTCACTACTCGCTGGACGCGTCCAACAATGAGGTGTCGGCGCCGCGCGCCTGGCAGTTCGAATGCCTGGACGCCAGCGGCCAGCCGCTGGTGCGCGTCAACAAGCTGGTCAACATCTTCTTCTCGGTACCCAACCGCTTCTACCAGGTCCGCCGTGACCCGCTGAACGGCTGGCTGGGTCAGCCGCTGGCGGCTGGCGCTGAAAAGGGCACCTTGCTGTGGCGCCTGGAACACCTGCCGGAAGACTTCTGCGCCCAGTCGGGCAACATCTTCCTGCGCATCCTGGCGCACATCTACCTGAGCGTCGAAGAGCGCGAGGAGTGGGCGGCGCTGACGGGCAGCGTGCGTCGCAAGCGGGAGTGGCTGCTGGGTCGTGCCTGTCTGAAGGAAGCCGTGCGCCAGTGGATCCAGTTGCAGACCGGCCAGCTGCTGTATTCGTCCGACATCCTGGTTGGTCACGACGAGTTGGGCGCGCCCTGGGTGGACGGCTGGTGGCGCGACCATCTGGTGCCGGCGCCGCAGGTGTCGCTGTCACACAACGAAGCTGGTTCGCTGGTGGCGGTGAATCACCCGGATGCACCGGTGGGCGTGGACGCGGAGCAACACGGCCGCATCCAGAACCCCGAGCTGTTTGCGACCTCGCTGACCGCGGCCGAGCGGGCTGCACTGGCCGCATTGCCGGCCGATCAGCAGGCTGGCCGTTTGCTGGCGCTGTGGTGCGCCAAGGAAGCTGCGGCCAAGTGCCTGGGCCTGGGCCTGCAAGGCCAGCCGGAAGCCTTTGCGGTGGAGTTTCTCGATGCAGCCGGCCTGCAGGCCCGTGTGAGCCATGCCCAGGCACTGCTGGCGGTGACGATTTATCGCGACGAGGGCTCGCTGATCGCACTGGCCACAGAGAGCGGCGACCGGGTCGAGGTCCACTGAAGTGGGGACGCTGGTGGAAACGCTTGTAAGTGGCCTGGCTCAGGCAGGGGTGGAGCCGGCAGAATGCGTAACCATGCGTGACAGCAGGATCGCCGCGCCTCGTATTTCAGCCGACTGCCGCTCAACCCGCCCCGTGCGCGGACCGGCGGAGCGGTGGCATGCAGGTGTGTTTATTGCTTTCAGTCTGAGCAGTCACGCATCAGCGTCCCTGAACCCTCGGCAACGTCGACGTGAGCGCAAGCTTGCCGCGTACCACCGGTTCGTGATGCGACCGCAGATGTTGAGCCTTTCGGAGTAATTGCCATGCCTGTCGCTCAAGTCAATGGAGCCCGGCTGAACTATGTTCAGATGGCGCCGGAAGATGCCACCGATGAGGTCGAAGACCTCATCATGGTGCACGGATTGGCCACCAACATGGCCTTCTGGTACTTCCACTACGCGCCTGTTTTCTCGCAGCGTTTCCGCGTCACGCTGTTCGACCTGCGCGGCCATGGTCGCTCGGAGATGACCGAAAGCGGCTACGAGCCGCCCGACCTCGCGCAAGACCTGCTGGGCCTGATGGACCACCTGGGCATCCGCAAGGCGCATTTCCTGACCCACAGCTACGGCGGCGTGGTGGCGCTGAACGCCGCCTGCCTGGCGCCGCACCGCTTCAGCAGCCTGGTGCTGGCAGACACCCATATCGCAGCCGCTCGCCACGAACACCACTGGGAAGCCGGCCAGTTCGGCACCAAGATGCAGGCCGTGCTGGACGAGCACGGCATCGGGCTGGACACCCGCGACCCGTATTTCGGCTACAAGCTGCTGACCGAGGTGGCCCACCTGCAACTGCGCAGTGAGGAAGTGCCCGCGGTGCTGCAGGAGATGGTCAGCCCGTTCATCGGCAAGTACGGCAACCGCACGGCCAGCCAGTGGATCCGCCTGATGGACCAGACCAAGGCCTGCACCGAACTGATGGGCGACGACGGGCTGCGGCTGGACGAACTGCGCAAGCTGCAGTTCCCCATCATGGCCATGTACGGCGACCATTCGCAAGCCCGGCTGACCGGCCGCGAATTGCTGGAAGTCTGGGGCCACGCGGTGTTCCGCCGCGTGCGCGATGGCGGGCATTTCTTCCCGTCGTCCCGGCCGCAGGAACTGATTTCCGGCTGCAACCGCTTCTGGGGCGGCGAGTTTGGCGTGCGCCACGAGCTGCGCACCGGCGAGCCCAAGCGCAACTTCTTCCGCAGCGACCGCATTTTCCAGGCTGGCGAAGCCTGGTATTTCACGACCCGGGAGCACGCCCGTGTCGGCCCTGCGGCCAGCCGAGCCGAGGCCGAACAGGTCCTGGCTTCTTTCATTGCCGCGATGGCAACGGAACAACTCAGTGCAGTCTCGCAATAAGAACAAGCTCGGCGTTCATCCCGGACTCGGTCAACGCGATTTCAAACTGGTTGCCCACGGTGGTTTTGGCGATGGCCTGAATGCCTATGCGCATTCGATGGCCTGGTACAAGGACCGGCTGTACGTGGCGACCACGCGGGGCAACTTCCCGTTCATGAAGGCCCGCCTGCCGATCGGCATGGACATCTGGCCGGTGGAGTGCCCCGAGAGTCCGTTCGATCTGGACATGGGTGCCGAGATCTGGTGCTACGACCCGCACGAAGGCGTGTGGGAGAAGCGCTTCAAGGCGCCGATGATCGTCGGCAGCCATGGCAAGCTGATCCCGCGTGAGCTGGGTTTCCGCGGCATGGTGGTCTACACCCCGCCTGGCAGGCCGAACGAGCCCGAGCTGTACGTCAGCACCTGGTCGCCCGCGCGCGGCCCCGGCCCGAACATCCTGCGCTCGACCGACGGGCATCACTTCGAGCCGACCTGCGAGCCCGGCCTGGGCCTGCCGGTCACGACGATCCGCACCATGGTCCCGTTCAAGGGCCGCATGTTCACGACGCCGGCTGGCTCGCGCGGCGGCAATCCGAACGTCTCCGGCCACTCGGTGGTCTACGAGAGCACCGACCCCGCCAGCGGCGAATGGGAGCCGGTATCGGACTTCGGCTTCGGCGATTCCGGCAACAAAACGATCTTCGAGATGTGTGGCTTCGGTGACCATCTCTACATCGGCACCTTCAATCTGGAAGGCTTCCAGATCTGGCGCAGCACGGTGGAAGGGGAGAAGCCCTACCACTGGGAGCGCGTGATCGAGAAGGGGGCCTACCGCGGCCCGCTGAACCAGTGCGTGCTCAGCCTGTACCCGTTCAAGGGGCACCTCTATGTGGGCGGTGGCATCCAGGGCGGGGGGGTGGACACCCAAAACCGCATCGGCCCTGCGCCGCCTGAGCTGCTGCGCATTGCGCCGGATGGCAGCTGGGACCTGCTGGTTGGTGAGACGCGCGACACGCCGCTGGGTCGCAAGGAAGCGCTGTCTGGCTACCTGCCGGGGTTCGACAATTTCTTCAACGGCTACTTCTGGCGCATGTGCGTGCATGATGGCTGGCTGTACATGGGCACCTTCGAGTGGAGCTCGGTGCTGGGTTATGCCAACCGGCGGCGTTGGCCGGAAGCGTTCACGACCATCATCAACAAGCTGACGCCGCAGTTCCTGCTGGACCATTCCTCGGGCTTCGACCTCTATCGCACCTGCGACGGCAAGAACTGGGTGCCGGTCACCACCGATGGCATGGGCAACCCGTACAACATGGGCCTGCGCACGCTGATCTCTACCCCCCACGGGATGTTCATCGGCACCGCGAATCCGTTTGGTCCGAAGATCATGCCGCTCAACGGTGACCGCTACATCCCCAATCCGCGAGGTGGCTGCGAGGTGTTCCTGGGCAGCCCGCGCGACTGAAGCGAAACAGTTCGTCACCGTGTCAACCATCTTCGCCCGCTGGGACGTTGCGAGTGCATACCCCCAAACCTGCCGCTTCGCTGCAGGCCCCCCGAGGGGGATGAGGAAGCTTGGGAGCGGCCCGGCGCTTCCTCATGCAAGCACCCTGGAGAACGAACCATGTCCCTGGTCCGAAAACGATTCATCCTGCGGGGCGGCCTGGCCGCATTGGGCGCGAGTCTGCTGATGCCTGTCTTTGCTGGCCCCCTGAAAGACGCCATCGTCGACCGCATGCTGACGCGCAAGCTGGAGCAGGCGCAAGAAGGTGGCGCCGCGGCAATGGAAGGGCAGATGCTGCCCGTGCCGCTGCCGCCCGGCGCGCGTCTGGAGAAGGATTTCAGCTACGGCAGCGATCCGGCGCAGAAGATGGACATCTACATCCCCCAGCACACGGGGCTGGCGCCGGTGATCTTCATGGTGCACGGTGGCGCCTGGATGGTCGGTGACAAGGGCATGTCCAAGGTCATCATCAACAAGGCCGCGCGATGGCTGCCCAAGGGCTATGTGATCGTGTCGGTCAACTACCCGATGCTGCCGAATTCGCCTGTCGACCAGCAGGCCCGCGACGTCGCCAAGGCCCTGTCCGTGGCCCAGGCCAACGCAGTCAGCTGGGGGGCAGATGCCTCCCGCTTTGTGCTGATGGGCCATTCGGCCGGTGCACATCTGGTGACGCTGCTCTCGGCCGACCCGCAGATCGCCTACGGCGCCGGGGCCAAACCCTGGCTTGGTACCGTGTCGCTGGACAGTGCATCGATGGACGTGGTCAAGACCATGGAAGACAAGCACTACAGCTTCTATGACAAGGTCTTCGGCAGCGACCCGAACTTCTGGCGCCAGGTTTCGCCGTACCACCGCCTGACCAAGGCGCCGCCGGGCCCGGTGCTGATGGTCTGCGGCACCGGCCGCGCCGACTCCTGCCCACAGGCCCAGGCCTTTGCGCAGAAGGTCATCTCTCTGGGCGGCAAGGCCACGGTGCTGCCGCAGGGCATGAACCATGGCGACATCAACGGCAAGCTGGGTGAGCCGGGTGCGTACACCGACACTGTCGAGAACTTCCTGCGCAGCCTGGGCGTGAGCTGAGCCTGCGGGTATTTCGGCAGGTCACCCGCGTGACAGCTGCCGGAGCGCCACAGGCGCACACTTGCCGCCATGGGAAGTGTCTACCTCGTTCGCCATGGCCAAGCCTCGTTCGGCGCGGCTGACTATGACCAGCTGAGCCCCCTAGGCGAGCAGCAATGCCAGCGCCTGGGGGCTTACTTCGCGGCGCGTGGCCAGCGCTTCGACGCGGTCTACACCGGCACGCTGAAGCGCCATGCACAGTCGCTGGCGGCCATCGCCAAAGGCATGGGCACGCCGTTGACCCCGCGCATGCGACCCGGGTTGGACGAGTACCTGCCCGAAGCTTTGGTGCGTGCAGTGCATACCGGCGAATTGCCGAAAGTGGGCACACCCGACGCGGTGCGGGCTCACTTCCGGCTGCTGCGCCAGGGGCTGCTGGCCTGGATGCAGGGTGAAAGCTCGCCCGAAGGCATGCCGACCTACCGCGGCTTTGTCGACGGCGTGCAGCTCGCGCTGCGCGATGCGCAAACCCACCACGAAGGTCAGGTGCTGATCGTTTCCAGCGGCGGGCCGATCTCGGTCGCCGTGGGCCATTTGCTCGGCGCCTCTTCAGCCGCCATCGTCGAGCTGAACCTGCGCATTCGCAACAGCGCCGTCACCGAGCTGGTCGCCGGTCATCGCGGCCATTTGCTGCTGAGCTTCAACACCTTGCCGCACCTGGACGACGCCGAAGGCCGCGCGCTGCAGACCTACGCCTGAGCAGGCGGCCACCTTCAGTGAAGCGCGGCACCCGCGGCGGCTGGATGCCGAACCGGACTGGCGCTTGCATCGACGGTGCCGGCTGCGTGGTCCAGCACCTGCCAGCCTGGTAGCCGCAGCCGGCTGACCTGATTCAGCAAAGCCTCTGTTTGCGTCGCGCTCAACTGCGAAGCAAAGCGTTGCCAGGCAACCAGCACCTTGCCATCCAATGCAGCATCTTCCAGCCGCTCGCGCCATTGCACCGGCGTGGTCGGGCGGCCGCCTTCCCAGACGCGCGGCAGCAGGCGGTGCAGCCACAGGTGGAAGGCGCGGCGCAGCGCGGCATTGGGCAAGGCATCCACCAACCGGCCGACGCGCAGGCCCCAATCGGGCTGCGCCAGCTGCAACATGGCCAGCGCTTGCAGACCTTGCAGCGGGTTGGCCAGCAGCACGCGGTTCGGCGGCAGCGCGGCCATGGGCATGTCCGTCAGTGTTTCCGCTGGCAGCGGGGTGACCAGGGCCATCAGCGCGGCCAACCGGGTCCATTCAGCTGCGCTGAGGCCTTCGGTCATGCCGTCCACCTCGGCGCGCGCCTGGCCGATGCGGGCCTGGACCTGCGCCAGGCTGAGCTGGGCGCGGGCCTTGGCGGCCTCCGGGCTCAGCGCGACCAGTTGGCCGGCCGTGTAGGCACCGGCTGGCGCCAGCGGCGTGATGTGGGCCTCGGCCAGGCTGAGCGACCGGCGCGCCACCGGGCAGCGGCTCACGGCCAGCTGGCGCAGGTAATGCGGCGTCAGTTGCAGTGTGTCGAAGGCCTGCCGGTGCTGCCAGGCGTGCAGGCGCAGCTGCAGCCAGATGCGCACGGCAGGGTCGGCACGGCGGGTGCGACCGCTGAAGCCTGGCTGTGCCAGCGCCCAGCCCTGGCGCACCGGGTGACCTGGCAGCAGGTGCTGTGCCGGCGGCACCACGCCGTAGCGCGCGTGTTCCTGGCCGATCTCGAAGCCGGCGCCGAACTCGTCGTCCGAGCTGGCCAGGCCGCCGTGGGTGGGTGGCGTGCCGCGGAAGCTGATCGGCAAGGGCGCGGGTGGCAGCGCCGAGTTCTGGGCGGGCATGTCGAAAGCGAAAGCGGTCTGGGCCATGGTGCAAAACTCCTGAAAGTCGTTTCGGTCGGCGGTACGGCCCGCCGGGCGCTGGGGCGGAAGGCCCTGTTCACGATAGGAGCCAGTTTGTGCGGCCCTGGGCTCATGGCATGAGCCAGCCAAAGCACTGTGGATAAAAACAGACTGGGGAATGCGCTATGCTGGAGGCTCAAGCCATGAGCCTTGCATGCGCTAGCAGTGACGCCGCGGGGCGGCTTGAGGCGATGCCTGGCCAGTTCTTCACCGCGTGGTTGCCCGATGAACAAGACTGAACGCTTCTACAAGATCGAAGTGCTGATTCGCAGCCGCGGCGGTGTCAGCTTCGAGACCCTGCTGGACGAGCTGGAGGTCTCGCGCGCCACGCTCAAGCGCGACCTGCAGTACCTGCGCGAGCGCATGGACGCCCCCATCGTCTACGACCGCCACGACAACCTCTACCGCTTCGAAGACGGTGGCAGTGCGGGCGGCGAGGTGTCGCACCAGTTGCCAGGCGTCTGGTTCAGCGAGACGGAGATCCACGCGCTGCTGACCATGCACCAGCTGATCGCCGGGCTGGACTCGGGCGGCGTGCTGGGGCGCCACCTGCAGCCGCTGCAGGACAAACTCAACAGCATGCTGGGCACGGGAGAAAGCGCCTCGCGCGAGCTGATGAAGCGCGTCAAGATCGTCAACCCGGCGCGGCGCGCCGTGCCTGGCCGCTGGTTCGAATCGGTCGGCAGTGCCTTGCTGACCCGGCGCCGGCTGGACCTGAGCTACTTCAGCCGTGGCCGCAAGACCGAGTCGCAGCGCATTGTTTCCCCGCAGCGCCTGCTGCATTACCGCAACACCTGGTACCTGGACGCCTGGTGCCACAGCAGCGAAGGCTTGCGGCGTTTTGCGATGGATGCAGTGCGTTCAGCCAGGCTGCTGGACCAGCGCGCCAAAGACGTCAGCCTGAAGACGGTTGAGGCCGAGCTGGACGGCGGCTACGGCATCTTCAGTGGCCACAAACTCAGCTGGGCTACCTTGCAGTTCACGCCCGAGACTGCCCTCTGGGTGGCGCAGGAAGAGTGGCACCCTAAGCAGGAGCAGCGCGAGATGGCCGATGGCAGCCTGCAGCTGAAGTTGCCGTATGCAGACGCGACCGAGCTGATCATGGACATCCTGCGCCACGGGCCTCAGGTCAAGGTGCTGTCGCCAGCCTCGCTGGTGAAGCAGGTCTCCGAGCGACTTCGCGAAGCTGCGTCGCGCTACGACGCCTGAGCCTTTTCCGCGTTCGTCACAAGCCGCCAGCCTGGGAAAACCCGTGACCGGATTTGTGTCGCTTGCGCATATCTTCATTACCTGACCGACCGGTCGAACTATTCGGTTCGAGTGCCGGCGAAAAGGCGCCGTGAAGACGTGAAGGCCGGCAGGGCCAGGAAAGGCAGCAGTACGCATGGATGGTTCGATCGCCAGCATCCTGGCCCTGGATGGCATCACCAACGGGGCCGTGTATGCCTTGTTGGCGTTGGCCATCGTGCTGCTGTTTGCCGTGACCCGCGTGATCTTCATCCCGCAGGGCGAGTTCGTGGCCTTTGGCGCGCTGACGCTGGCGCTGCTGCAGACCGGCGCGGTGCCGGGCACTGTCTGGCTGCTGCTGCTGCTGGCGGCCGGTGTCGCGCTGGGTGAGCTGGTCAATGGCTGGCGCCAGCGTCGTTCGGCCAAGGCCTTGCTGCTGGCCGCGCTGCGCACGCTGGCCTGGCCCATCGCGATTTCACTGCTGACCATCTGGGCCGCGCCACGGCACTGGCCGCTGCTGGCCCAGGCCGCGCTGACGCTGGCCGTGGTCACGCCGCTGGGCAGCCTGGTCTACCGCGCGGCCTACGAATCGCTGGCAGACGCCAGCGTGCTGGTGCTGCTCATCGTGTCGGTTGGTGTGCACTTTGTGCTGACCGGTCTTGGCCTCTATTTCTTCGGCGCCGAGGGCTACCGCAACCCGCCGTTCTGGGACGAACGCTTCAACGCCGGTCCGCTGATGCTCAGCGGCCAGACGCTGATCGTGCTGGCGGCGTCCTTCGCGCTGATCGTCATGTTGTGGCTGTTCTTCGAGCGCAGCCTGTGGGGCAAGGCCTTGCGGGCGACCGCGGTGAACCGGCTGGGCGCGCGGCTGATGGGCATTTCAAGCGGCAGTGCAGGGCGCTTGTCGTTTTCGATGGCGGCCTTCATCGGCGCGCTGTCCGGCCTGCTGATCGGGCCGACGACCACGGTGTTCTACGACTCCGGCTTCCTGATCGGCCTGAAAGGCTTTGTCGCCGCGGTCTTCGGCGGGCTGGCCAGCTATCCCTTGGCCTTGGTCGGCGCGTTGGGCGTGGGCCTGCTGGAAAGCTTCGGCTCGTTCTGGGCCAGCGCGTTCAAGGAGGTGATCGTGTTCTCGGCCATCCTGCCGGTGCTGCTGTGGCGCTCGCTGCGCGACCCGCATGGCGAGGAGCACTGAGATGGCGGTTTTCTCTCCGCAAGTTGCCGCTGGCGCACGGCGCCCGTCCCGGCTGCAGGCCTCGCGGCTGCCGGTGTTCTGCCTGCTGATGCTGGCCGCGCCGCTGCTGCCGCTGCCGGACTTCTGGATCACCCAGCTGAACTACATCGGCCTGGCATCCCTCGTCTCGCTGGGCCTGGTGCTGCTGACCGGCGTGGCCGGGCTGACCTCGTTTGGCCAGGCGGCGTTTGTCGGCGTGAGCGCCTACAGCACGGCCTGGCTGACGCTCAATGCCGGCCTGTCGCCATGGCTCACGCTGTTCATCGGCGTGGGGCTGGCGGTGCTGGTGGCGCTGGTGCTGGGCCTGATCACGCTGCGCATGTCCGGCCACTACCTGCCGCTGGCAACGATTGCCTGGGGCCTGGCGCTGAACTTCGGCATGGCCAACATGGCCTTCCTCGGCAAGTACGACGGGCTGCAAGGCATTGCGCCGTTGACCTTGTTCGGCCATAGCCTGGCCGATGGGCGCTCGATGTGCAGCCTGATATGGCTGGTCGCGCTGGCGGCCGCCGTGGCGCTGAATCACCTGCTGGACTCGCGCCCGGGCCGCGCGCTGCGGGCGCTGAACGGCGGCGCGATGATGGCCGAGGCCATGGGCATCTCGACCTTCCGCTACAAGCTGACCGCCTTTGTGCTGGCCGCCGTGCTGGCGGCGCTTTCGGGCTGGCTGTTCGCCCACTTCCAGCGCAGCGTGAACCCCACGCCGTTCGGCCTCAACAAGGGCGTTGAATACCTGTTCATGGCGGTGCTGGGCGGCGTCGGCCAAGTCTGGGGCGCGTTCACCGGTGCGGCCATGGTCGTGCTGCTGACCGACAAGTTGCAGACCTTGCTGCCGGCCCTGCTGGGCAGCAGCGGCAATTTCGAGGTGATTGTCTTTGGCATCGTGCTGGTGGCCACGCTGAAGTACGCGCCCAACGGCCTGTGGCCCTTCATCCAGCGCTGGTGGCCGCCGGCGCAGCGGGTGCGGGACTGGGAAGGCGCACCGCCGCTGCCGTCCCGCCCCAAGCCGGCCCCAGGCGAGCCGTTGCTGGAGGCCAGGGCGCTGCGCAAGCAGTTCGGCGGGCTGGTGGCGGTCAACGGCGTGAACTTCTCGCTGAAGGCCGGCGAGATCATGGGCTTGATCGGGCCGAACGGCGCCGGCAAGTCCACCACCTTCAACCTGGTTTCGGGCGTGCTGTCGCTGACCAGCGGCGAGGTGCTGTTCCGCGGCGAGGCGATTGCCGGCCTGAGCTCTCGGGCCATTGCGCGGCGCGGCATGAGCCGCACCTTCCAGCACGTCAAGATGGTGCCGGACATGACGGTGCTGGAAAACGTCGCGCTGGGCGGCTACCTGCGCAGCAGCGGCGGCCTGCTGCGCGCCATGCTGCGGCTGGACCGCGCCGAGGAGCGCCAGTTGCTGGCCGAGGCCGAGCGGCAGCTTCGTCGCATCGGCATGGCCGAGCTGATGTTCGAGCGCGCCGGCAACCTGGCGCTGGGGCCGCAGCGCTTGATGGAGATTGCCCGCGCGCTGTGCACCGATCCGTCGCTGCTGTTGCTGGATGAACCTGCCGCCGGCCTGCGGCTGAAGGAAAAGCAGGCGCTGGCCGAGGTGCTGCGCCAGCTGAAGCAGGAAGGCCTGTCCATTCTGCTGGTCGAGCACGACATGGACTTCGTGATGGGCCTGGTCGACCACCTCACGGTGATGGAGTTCGGCACCTGGCTGATGGCCGGTACGCCGGCCGAAGTGCAGGCGAGTCCAGCCGTGCGCGCGGCCTACCTGGGCACGGAGCATTGAAGTGAAACACCCCCTACCGGCTTCGCCGGCCCCTCAAGGGGGCGCGCCCGCAGGACCGGCAAAGCCGGATCCTGGAGCGCTGCTGGCTTGGGTCGGTTTCCTGTGTCGCGGGTGCTGCCCGGGAGCGTGGAGCAACTGAAATGAGCAGCAGCAGTTCAATCCTCAATGTGCAAGGCCTGCATGCCGGCTACGGCCGTGCCGAGGTCCTGTCCGGCCTGGACCTGCAGGTTGGCCGCGGCGCAGTCGTCACCGTCATTGGACCGAATGGCGCAGGCAAGTCCACCACGCTCAATGCGCTCATGGGCGTGCTGCCCTCGCGCGGCAGCATCGTCTTCGACGGGCTGGAGCTGGCCGGCAGCACGCTGGAAGAGCGGGTGATGGCCGGCCTGGCGCTGGTGCCCGAAAAGCGCGAGCTGTTCGGCACCATGCCGGTGGAAGACAACCTGGTGCTGGGCGGCTTTCGGCCGATGCGCCAGCGCGTGCCCGGCTGGCGCAGCACGCTGGACGAGGTCTACACGCTGTTCCCGCGCCTGAAGGAGCGCCGCCTACAACTGGCCGGCACGCTCTCCGGCGGCGAGCGTCAGATGCTGGCCGTCGGCCGTGCCTTGATGAGCCGGCCCAAGCTGATGATGCTGGATGAGCCCAGCCTGGGCCTGGCGCCGCTGGTGGTGCGCGAGATCTTCCGCACCATCAGCGCGCTGCGCGCCACCGGCGTCAGCATCCTGCTGATCGAGCAGAACGCCCGCGCGGCGCTGGAAGTGGCCGACCACGGCTACGTGCTCGAAACCGGCGCGCTGGCGCTTCAAGGGCCGGCATCCGAACTCGCCACCGACCCGCGTGTGATCGACACCTACCTCGGTGCGGCGCGAGCGGCCTGACCGCTCGCACGCTGGGCTAAAGTCTGCCGAATGAACAAGGCCTTCACCAAGGAGCCCGAGGGCGACGACGATGACGATGACGGCGGCGGCCTGCCGCCGCTGCCCGCGGGTGGCAAGAACTACATGACGCCGGCAGGCCACACGGCGCTGCGCACCGAGCTGCTGCAGCTGATCGACGAGGAGCGGCCGAAGATCGTCGAGATCGTGCATTGGGCCGCGTCCAACGGCGACCGCTCGGAAAACGGCGACTACATCTACGGCAAGAAGCGGCTGCGCGAGATCGACCGCCGCATCCGCTTCCTGACCAAGCGGCTGGACATTGCCGAAGTGGCCGATCCGTCAGCCCACCATGGCAGCGACCAGATATTCTTCGGCGCGACGGTGACCTACGCCAACAGCAAGGGCGAAGAGCGCACCATCACGATCAAGGGCATCGACGAGGTCGACCACCTGGCCGGCGAAGTCAGCTGGATCTCGCCGATCGCGCGTGCGCTGGTGAAGGCGCGCGAGGGTGACGAGGTCACACTGATGACGCCTGGCGGCGCCGAGACGCTGGAAGTGCTGGAAGTGAAGTACCCGAAACCGGGAAACTGACGCGGGCCAGCGCAGGGCCGCCCCAAGCGGGCCCGCTACCCGCCTGGCGGGTGGTGATGCGTACTCGCATCACCGGGTGCTCACATTTCGGGTTAAGGGCGCACGCGCTGGGCTCTGAGCACCGTGGGGTTGCGCTTCAGCGTCCTGAGCACATCGGCCAGGTGCAGCCGGTCGCGCACGCTGACCAGCAGCCGCATCTCGGCCGTTTCGCCCACCGCTTCATCGCCCATGTCAATGTGCGTGATGTCCGCCTCGGCACTGCTGACGGCCTGCGCGACCTGCGCCAGCACACCCTTGCTGTTGCGCATCAGCACGGTGATGGCGGTTTCGAACGCGCGGGTTGGCTCTTCGGCCCATTCCACCTGCATCCAGCGCTCGGGGTCGCGCTCATAGAGGCGTTTGCCAACTTGGCAGTCGGCGGTGTGCACCAGCAGGCCTTCGCCACGGCCCAGGTAGCCGACGATGTCGTCGCCGGGAATCGGCCGGCAACAAGGTGCCAGCGAGACCGAAGCGCCTTCAGCGCCGTCGATCACCACCAGGCCCTGCGCGGGGGTGTTTTCGTCATGGCCATAGCGGCCCATGCTGAGCATCACCGCATCAGGTTTCTGGCCTTGTTCGCGCAGCGACTGCGCGACGCGCTTGGCGACGATGGTCGCGATCTTCTTGCCCAGGCCGATGTCGATCAGCAGCTCGGCCTGCGTGCGGTTGCCGCTCCAGCGCAGCAGCGCCGGCCAGATCGAAGGTGGCTCGCCTGCGGCCGGCTCGCGCGCCGGCATCGTCAGGCCCTCGGCCCGCAGCGCCTGCGACAGCATCTTGTGCCCCAGCGCCTGCGATTCCTCCAGCTCCATGTTCTTCAGGTAATGGCGGATCTTCGAGCGCGCGCGGCCGGTGCGCACGAAGTTCAGCCAGGCCGGGTTGGGCCGCGCGCCGGGGGCGGTCAGCACTTCCACCACGTCGCCCGAGCGCAGCTCGGCGCGCAGCGTGGAGGCTTCGCCATTGATCTTCGCGGCCACGCAATGGTCGCCCACGTCAGAGTGGATCGCGTAGGCGAAGTCCACCGGCGTGGCGCCGCGTGGCAGCGCCAGGATCTTGCTCTTGGGCGTGAAGACGTAGACGGCGTCCGGCACCAGGTCGATCTTCACGTGCTCCAGGAACTCGGCCGCGTCGCGCGTCTCGTCCTGGATGTCCAGCAGGGACTTCAGCCACAGCGCGCCCAGGCGCTGCGCCACGTCGCCGGGGTTGGCGTCCCGGCCGACCTTGTAGAGCCAGTGCGCGGCGATGCCGGCCTCGGCCACCGCGTGCATTTCCTCGGTGCGGATCTGGAACTCCACCGCCGTGCCAAGCGGGCTCACCAGCGTGGTGTGCAGCGACTTGTAGCCGTTGGGCTTGGGAATCGCGATGTAGTCCTTGAAGCGGCCCGGCACCGGCTTGTAAAGCTGGTGCAGCACGCCCAGCGCGAGGTAACACTCCGGCAGCGTGGGCACGACGATGCGAAAGCCGAAGATGTCGCTGACCTGCGCAAAGCCGGCGTGCTTCTCGCGCATCTTGCGGTAGATCGAATAGACCGTCTTCTCGCGCCCGCTGACCTCGGCCTTCATCTTGTTGTGCACAAAGGCCTTGCCCACGTCGTCCTGCACGCGGGTCACGATGTCGCGCCGGTAGCCACGCGCGCGCAGCACGGCCTTTTCCAGTGCCGCGTGGCGCCAGGGGTTGATGTAGGCGAACGACAGCTCCTGCAGCTCGCGGTAGGTCTGGTTCAGTCCCAGGCGGTGGGCGATGGGCGCGTAGATGTCTAGCGTCTCGCGGGCGATGCGGGCGCGCTTGTTGACGGCCATCGCCGCCATGGTGCGCATGT
The DNA here is from genome assembly GCF_021043325.1 of Ideonella azotifigens. Classification (NCBI taxonomy): domain Bacteria; kingdom Pseudomonadati; phylum Pseudomonadota; class Betaproteobacteria; order Burkholderiales; family Sphaerotilaceae; genus Ideonella; species Ideonella azotifigens. The sequence continues at coordinate 65,760 of NZ_JAJNKD010000013.1, read as the reverse complement.
TGTGCAGCCGGTCGGCCAGCTTGATCAGGATGACGCGCACATCGCGCGACATCGCCAGCAGCATCTTGCGGAAGGACTCGGCGTCGCTTTCCGCGCGGGTCGAGAACTGCAGCTTGTCCAGCTTGGTGAGGCCATCCACCAGCTCGGCCGTCGGCGCGCCAAAGCGCTCGATCAGCTCGACCTTGGTGATGCCGCAATCTTCCATCGCGTCGTGCATCAGCGCGGCCATGATGGCCTGCGCGTCCAGTTTCCAGTCGGCTACCAGGCTGGCCACCGCGATCGGGTGCGTGATGTAGGGCTGGCCGCTGGCGCGGAACTGGCCCAGGTGGGCCTGGTCGGCGAACTTGTAGGCGTCGCGCACCTTTTTCAGGTCGGACTTGCCCAGGTAGCCCAGTTTGTCGGCCAGGTCGGCAAATGTGTTGACCTCCACCGGGGTCTGTCCGGTGGTCACGGTGGGCAGCCGCGGCCGACCCTGCAGTGCGGAAGGCAGGAGGTCGGCGGCGAAGGAACGAATACCCATGCCTGGAATTTAGCCCATAACCCGGGCCGGCCGCGGCGATCTGCGAGGGGCCGTACCCGACCGCAGGGCTTTGCGGGCTTTGTTGCCGCCGGAAAGCAAAACGGGCACCAAGTGGCGCCCGTTTGGGATGGCAGGCCGGCGTTGCAGCTGGCATGCAGTGAGCCGGAAGCTCAGGTCGGAACCTTGCGCAGCATCTCGATGCCGACTTCGCCAGCGGCGATTTCGCGCAGCGCGGTCACGCCAGGCTTGTTCTTCGACTCGACCTTGGGCGTGTGGCCCTGGCTCAGCATGCGTGCCCGGTAGGTCGCGGCCAACACCAGCTGGAAGCGGTTGGGAATCTTGACGAGGCAGTCTTCAACGGTGATGCGGGCCATGGGGTATCCAGGTCAGGAAAAGCAGGCAGTGAGCCCTGCGGGGCCTGAAGCGTCAGCCCAAATCCAGTGCAGTGAACACGGCGGACTTGGCGCGGCGCTGTGCCGCATACTTCAGGCGCTGCGAGTGCACCACGGTTTTCAAATCGAAAAGCGCGGTCTCGAATAAGCCGTTGATTATAACGTAGTTGAAATGCCGGGCCTGGGCCACCTCATGGCGGGCGTTCACCATGCGCTGGGCGATCACCTCCGGCGGGTCCTCGCCGCGGCGAGCCAGCCGCTGCGCCAGCTCTTCCCAGCTGGGCGGCAGGATGAAGATCAGCACCGCGTACGGGAACAGCTGCTTGATCTGCAGCGCGCCTTGCCAGTCGATCTCCAGCACCACGTCTTCGCCGGACATCAGGCGCGACTCGATGCCGATGCGCGAGGTGCCATAGCGGTTGCCGTGCACCTCGGCCCATTCGAAGAACTCGTCCCGCTCGACCATGCCCTGGAATTCATCCAGGCTGACGAACCAGTACTCGCGCCCATGCTGCTCCTGCCCGCGCGGCGCCCGCGTGGTGTGAGAGATGGACACCTTCAGGTGCGAGTCCAGTTCCAGCAGCGCCTTGACCAAGCTGGACTTGCCGGCGCCGCTGGGGGCGGCCACCACGAAAAGATTGCCAGGGGTTTCCATCGTCGTCCGGCTTTGCTCTCTACCAAATTCACCATTTTCGGCCATTTGGGTACTGTCTGCGCCCTCGAAGACGATTTGCCGCCGCTGACCAGGACCTGAATGCGGGCCGCAGCAGAAATATTGCGCGCCAAGTGCGAGAAACAAAGGCGTGAACACAGGCCGACCGACGGCTGAGACGATGCGCGCCGTCACACACGGCAGCCCTCAAGGGCTGAGGCCATGCTATCCAGGCGCCAGGGGCAGCTCCAAGAGAAACTCTGCCCCACCCTCTGGATGATTGCTGGCCGTCAGGCGACCGCCGTGCTGTTCGACGATGCCATAGCTGATCGACAAGCCCAGGCCCGTTCCTTTCCCAACGGGCTTGGTCGTGAAGAACGGGTCGAACAGACGCGACAGGTGTTCGGGCAGGATGCCTGGCCCGTTGTCGCGCAGGCGCACGCGCACCCGGGTGTGGTCGCGCTCGACCGTGAGCCGGAGTTTGGCTTGCTTGCCGTGGGCACCCGAGGCTGCGTCGGTGCCATTCTGTAAAAGGTTCATCAGCACCTGCTGCAGCTGACCGGCGCTGCCGTTGACCACACAGGGCGGTCCGCTCTGCCAGTGCATCTCGAAGCCCGCGCCCGTGCCTTTGCGCACCCAGTGAATGGCCCGCTCGATGACCTCGTTGAGATCCACAGGCGTGCGCGCCTCCGGGTCCATTGCCGAGAAGCGCTTGAGCCCGCCCACAATGTCGGCGGTGCGCTGTGCGCCTTCGAGGGTCCCTTCGATCAGCGACGGCAGATCGCCGAGCACGTGCTCGATGCGCAAGGTCGTGCGCAGGGCCTGGAGCGCCTCAGCGTCCTGCCCGGCATGCACGGCGGCGAGGTATTGGCGCAGCCGCTCGCTGTAGCGGGCTAAGGCATGCACATTGCCGAGCACGAAGCTGATCGGGTTGTTCAGTTCGTGAGCGACGCCGGCCACAAGCCGCCCGAGCGAGGCCATTTTTTCGGAATGCAAGAGCTGCTGCTGAGCGAGCTTGAGTGACTCGTGCGCTGCCCGCAGCTCGTGGTAGGCGCGTTTGATCTCGGCAGTCGGGCGGCCCACGAACACCGTGCCCACACGCCGTCCATTGACGCCGACGCGCGGCGTGCAGTTGGCATCGACCGACACGCTTTGGTGATGCGGCCCGGTCAGGTTCAACTCGGTCGCCTCCCCGCCGCGTGCGGGCTTGCTGCGCGACAGGACCGCGCGCGCGCGCTCGGCGCTGGGCTCGTCCGCGAGCAGGTCGTAGAACGAGGTGCCGCGCAGTTCTGCGTCGCTGCGCCCCACGAGCTCGCACAGCGCTGCGTTGGTCTCTTCGATGCGGCCGTGTTCGTCGCAGACCAGCAGCACGTCCGACATCGCCGAGAGCACACTGAAGATGAACTGCTGCGACTGCTCGAGCTCGTTGTTCTTCTGTTCGAGCTGGATCTCGTCGTGCACGAGCTGCGAGTAGACCTCGTCCATCTTGTGGATCACGTCCAGCCAGGTCGATTCGTCCACGCCTTCCATTGCGCCATGCGGCACCAGCCCTGCGAGGCCCAGGCTGCGTCTCGCAGGTTCGTTTTCGGGGTCTGTGCCGGCCATGCTTCAACCCCGCTCAATGCACCGTGCACACCATGCACGGGTCGAACGAACGCACGATGTGCTGTACCGCGATCGGCGTGGTTTCGCCGTCGAGCACGGGCGCGCCGACGAGCGCCTGTTCCAGCGCGCCGGGTGTGCCGGCGGCGTCACGCGGCGAGAAGTTCCAGGTCGTCGGCGCCACGATCTGGTAGTTCACGATGCGCCCGCGCCGGGTCTGCACCCAGTGTCCCAGGCTGCCGCGCGCGGCTTCGCTCAGGCCCACGCCCAGGCCTTCTTCGGGCAGCGCCGTGTTCACGCAATAGGCGTCGTTCACCACCAGTTGCTGCAGCCAGCGTTCCATCATCGGCACGACCTGCGCCAGCTCCAGCAGCCGCGCCAGCACGCGCGTGTAGACCGTGCCGCCGTGGCGCGCCACCACCTCGCGCACCAGCGGGTGGGCCGACGCGAGCTGGCGTGCGATGGCGCCGGTCTCGACCACCTGGCCCCCCAGCCGCGGCGCCTTGTTCCAGGTGTACGCGTCGGCCTTGTCGGGTTCGGGCCGTGTGAGGCCGGCGCTCGGGTGCAGCGGGCCACCGGCGTCGGCCAACCAGGCGTGTGTGGCGTCTTCGCGGATCGCACCGGCATCAAGCGGGCCGAGCGCATCGGTGGCGCTTGACCACACGCCGGGCGCGAACAGGTACCCGCCGCCCGGCTGCGGGTAGGCGCCGTAGCTGAGGTAACGCTCCGGGCCGGGACCGAGTGCGGCCAGACCGGTGTCCTGCGCGACGCTCAGGAACAGGCGGAAGTCGCCGCGCCACGGGTCTTGGGCATGCCAGGCCTGCAGCTCGGCTTCGCTGCGCAGCGCGGCGATCTGCTCCAGTGGCGCCGCGAACAACTGGCGTTCCAGAAAGCTCCGGAACTCGCGCACCCGCGCCAGCAGGCGCGTGCGCTCGGCCGCTTCGACCGGGCGCGTCGACCCGCCGGGCTCGATGCTCTGCGTGTGCGGCCACTTGCCAGCCAGCGTGCCAAGCAGTTCGAACCAGCGCTGGCGTGCCGAGATCGCGGCGCGCACCTGCTCGCCGGTCTGCGGCGCGAAGCGCCGCAGCGCTTCGGCGTGCCAGGCCTTCGCGGCGTACACCGGGCGCGTGAAGTCGGGCATGAAGAACAGGTAGAAGTGCGTCAGGTGGTCGGCGAGGTTCTCGGTGGCCAGGATCACGTTGGTGATGTGCTGGCCGTTGGCCGGCATCTGCATGCCGCCCAGGTCGGCCAGCGCCCGCGCCGCCGCGACCGATTGCGACACCGAACAGATGCCGCAGATGCGCGGCACGACCACCAGCGCGTCTTGCGGCGCCTTGCCCTGCAGGATCTGCTCGAAGCCGCGGTACATCGGTGCGTTCACGCGTGCCGAGTCGACGCGCCCGTCCTTGAGCTCGAGCGTGACTTCGAGATCGCCCTCGACGCGGTTGAACGGGCCCACCAGCAAACGGGTCGTCATGCGCCGCTCACCTCGACCGCGTCTTGCGCGCAGTCATTTGAGCCGCGTCTTCCGCGCGGCAGGCGCCACCACGATGTGGTCGGCCGTGGCATTGAGCTTCACGCGGCGCGGCGTGGCCGATTTCGACAGCGACGCGAGTGCTACGAACCAGGCCTTGGGCATGTCGGTCGGCAGGCCGATCGGAATGCCGGCGATCTTCGGCGTCTGGTGGAACGGGTGGCCTGGCTCTTGAAAGCCCGGTTCGGTGCAACTGATGCAGGCGTAGCCGCCGCGCGTGCACGAGCCCTCGCCGTTCCACAGCCGCGTGTTGCAGTCAGCATGCGCCTGCGTGCCCTTGCAGCCCATGTGCTCCATCATGCAGCCCAGGTCCGATGGCTTTTCGGCGCTGGCCTTGAACTCGTAGTACTCGTTGCGGGTGCAGCCATGGTGCACGAGCTGGTCGGCGTAAAAACGCGGGCGGCCCAGTGTGTCGAGCTCGGCTTCCGACAGGCCTTCGGCCGCCAGCGCCATCAGCGTGTCGGTGACCCAGCCCGGATGCGTGGGGCAACCGGCCACGTTGATCACCGGCAGGCCACTGCCCGAGCGGAACGCCGCGCCGAGCAGGCCGCCAGGTCGGTCGTCGTCATACTGCAGGCCACAGGCGTCAGTCGGGTTGTCGCCGCCCGCGGTGATGCCACCCCAGGCCGCGCAGCTGCCGATCGCGACCACGTGCCGCGCCTTCGCAGCGAGGCGTTTCACCCAGTCGATCATCGGCAGGCCGGTGCCGGCCAGCACGTGGAAGCGGCCGGTGCCGTTCGGGCCGCGCAGCAGCGAGCCTTCGATGCACAGCGCGTCGACGCGCAGCGTGCCGGCCAGCACCGCGTTCAGCATCTCGATCACTTCGCTGCCGCTGGCCAGCGAGAGCGAAGGGTGCCACAGCAGGTTGATGCCGGCGTCGCGCCACTGGCCATGGAAGTCGGTGGTGTCGGCGCACAGCAGCGACATGCTGCAGCCGCCGCAGCCGCCCGACTGCAGCCACAACACGTTCAACCCCGGCGGTGAAGTCTGCACGGCGCCCATCAGCCCTCCAGCCCGAAACGTTGCATCTTGCCGCGCAGGCCGACGCGCGACAGGCCCAGCTCCTTGGCCGCGCGGGTCTTGTTCCAGCGGTGGCGCAGCAGGGTCTCGCGCAGCACCATCGCTTCCATCGCGTCGAGCCGCTCGCCCAGCGTACCGCTGGCGGGCAGCGGCGTGCCCTGGCCGTTCAGCGCCGCCGAGCGCCCGGCCTGGCCGTGCAGCACACGCGTGGAAAAAGCCTGCGCTTCGATCACTTCAGCGTCGCTCAGCGCGATCGCGCGGGCGATCTCGTTGCGCAGCTCGCGCACGTTGCCGGGCCAGGGGTAGCTCATCAGGCAGGCCATCGCTTCGTCGCTCAGGGCCACGCGCGGGCGGCCGAGTTCGGCGCCCACTTCGCCGACCAGACGCTGCGCAATCGGGCCGATGTCGCCAGGCCGCTCGCGCAGCGGCGGCACCGTGAGCGACACGCCTGCGATGCGGTAGTAGAGGTCTTCGCGGAACAGGCCTTCGTGCACCCGCTGTTCCAGGTCGCGGTGGGTCGCGGCGATCACGCGCACGTCGACCGGCACCGCACGCGCGCCACCCACTGGCCGCACCTCGCCTTCCTGCAGCACGCGCAGCAAGCGCACCTGGAACGCCGGCGAGGTCTCGCCGATCTCGTCGAGAAACACGGTGCCGTTGTGGGCGCGCTGGAACAGGCCGGGGTGGTCTTCGTAAGCGCCGGTGAACGAGCCGCGCTTGTGGCCGAAGAGTTCGGATTCGAGCAGCGTGTCGGGAATGGCCGCGCAGTTCTCCACCACGAACGGCGCCCCGGCGCGCGGGCTCGCGTAGTGCAAGGCTCGCGCCAGCAGTTCCTTGCCGCTGCCCGACTCGCCGAGCACCAGCACGCTCAGGTCGTAGCGCGCCACCCGCGCGGCCATCTCGCACACGCCGTCGAGCGGGCTGCCGGACGCACGTTCGATGCGGTCGAAGTCGAACACCCGGCGCGCCCGCTCCAGCTTGTTCGCGGCGCGCTGGCGCAGCACCGGGGTGCTGGTGCGCAGCTCGACGTCGAGCCGGTTCATGTCGCGCTGCAGCGTCTGTGCTTCGGCGGCGGTGCGCACGGCGCCGAGCAGGTGGTCGGGCACCCAGGGCTTGAGGATGTACTGGTAGATGCCGGCGTCGTTGATGCCGGCGATGATGTCTTCGGAATCGGTGTAGCCCGAGATCACGATGCGCACCGTGTCGGGCCAGCGCTCGCGCACTTCCTTCAGGAACACCACGCCGGTCAGGCCTGGCATGCGCTGATCGCACAGGATCACGCTGACCTCGAAGCGTTCGAGCTGGCTGCGGGCTTCGTCGGCGTTGCTCGCGGTGAGCACGGTGAAGTCTTCGTCGAGCGTGCGGCGGATCGCGTCCTGCGAGCGCACTTCGTCGTCGACGATCAGCACACGCGGCAGGTCGAGCACGGCGCTCACGATGGGGCCTTCATCAGATTGAAGCCCGGTTCGCGGTGCAGCGCCAGGTGACGCGGCGTCCAGGCGTGCGGCAGCTTGTGGACGAAGTGGTAGCGCGCCACGTGGTAGCTGGGGTCGAAGCCGTAGAAGTTGCGGTGCATGCGGGAAAGTTCGTCCTGGCGGTACGCAGCCAGTGGGCGCAGCGCTTCGTCCGTGGCGCGTGCTGCCCGCTTGTGCGCCAGGCGCTGCGGCAGATTGTGCGACAGCGCCAGTGCCAGCGCATCGGCAACAGCCCCATCACCGAAGTCCGAGGCGGGGGTGTTCACGCAGCGGTCGATCAGGCCCATCTGCGCCGCCGTCGTGGCCGACAGCGGCAGGCGCTGCTGCATCAGCGCGCGCGCACCCTCCGCGCCGAGGCGGCGCGGCAACAGAAAAGTCCAATACTCCGAGCCGTACAGGTTGCCCATGTTCTTGTAATGCGGGTTCAGCACCACGCTGCGATGCGCCCAGACCTCGTCGGCCGCCAGCGCCAGAAAAGCGCCGCCGGCACCGGCGTTGCCACGCAGCGCGGCAACGCTCAGGCGGTCGGTGGTGGTGATGAGTTCCAGCGCAAGGTCGTTCATCGCATTGATGTTGCGCCACGATTCGTCGGCGGCGCTGTCGCCCGGCCGGTGGGCGGCGGCCTCGATGCAGTTCAGGTGAATGCCGTTGCAGAAGAAGTCGTGCCCGCCGAGCAGCAGCAGCACACGCGTGTCGCGCCGTTTCACTTCACGCAGCGCGGCGAGCAGGCGTTCGCACTGCGCGGTCGACATCGCGCCGTTGTAGAAGTCGAACGACAGGCAACCCACGCGTGCGCCGGGCGGGCCGAGTTCGCGGTAGCGCAGCTCGGCCCATTCGCCATCGGCGCGTTCGAGCGGCGCCGGCCGCTCGGGCAGCCGCGCGGCCTGCGGGGCGAACGCCAGCGCGGCAGGCAGCTTGAACGAAGGCCCGTTGCCGCAGGCTTGCGCGGTGCGGGCCTGGCCAAGCCACACCGCGCCATCGGCGGTGCGGCGCAGCAGCGCGCTGTCGCGCTGCGCGATCACGTCGCCGGGCCGGGCGGGGGGCAGCGTGTGCAGCACCGCGTCGCTGGCGGCGTGGCCATCGAACAGGTGGCAAGGCTGGCCGAACAGTTCGTCGGCCACGCCGGGCTGGCCGTCGGCGCTGCGCAGCCTGGCCAGCACGCGCGTGGTGGTGTCCGTCTGCCAGTCGATGCGGCGTGCCGACTGCGGCATCGCCGGCCGCCAATGGCCGGCAGGCGTTGCGGTGTTCGCAGGCTCGCCGCCACCGGCCATGGCAGCGCCGTGGCGTGCGACCGCCTGCAGCGTGGCCGTCACAGCCGCTTCGGCGACCTCGCCGCGGTACAGGCTGCCCTTGGCGGCCTCACGCATCGCGAAGGCGGCGTGGGCTTGCACCGGGCCGGCGTCGAAGTCTGCAGTCGCCTGCAGCACCGTCACGCCCCAGCGCGTTGGCGCGTCCAGCACGGCCCAGTCGAGCGCAGCCGGGCCACGGTCGCCGGGCGGACCGGGGTGCACGACCAGGCACACGGTGCTGCGCCACACCGGCTCGGGAATGCGCCGCTTCAGGAACGAGGCGATCACGAACTGCGGCTGGAAAAGCGCCACCGCTTCTTCGGTCACCCGGTCGGCGATGTCGAATTCCACCGCCACCTTGTGGCCGAGCGCATTCAGCTCGACGAACAGGCGCTGCGTCAGGCTGTTGAAGCTGTGGCACAGCAGCAGGATGCGCAGGGGGCCATTCATGGCGCAGGCGCGGGCTTCGGCCGCACCGGCGCTGCCGGTGGGTGTCTTGCGGTAGACGCGGTCGAGAGGCAGGTTCATCGGTACTGCACCGGTCGGTGGGCACGCGAGGGCCGCGCCGCATCAACAAATGCGCGGCAACTGCTCGCCGCTGAGCCAGTCGACCACGCGGCGCCCGCCGAAGCGTGTTGCCATCTGCACGAAGTGGTGCGGGTCCTCGGTGACGGTGCCGATGCGCACCGCGTTGCCACCGAGCGGGTGGGCGCGCATCGCTGCGAGCACGGCCGCCGCCGACTGGGGGGCGCAGACGGCGACCAGCTTGCCCTCGTTGGCAATGTACAGCGGGTCGAGCCCGAGCAGTTCGCAGGCCGCGTCGACCTGCGGCAGCACCGGGATCGCGGCTTCTTCCAGCAGCATGCCCACGCCCGACTGGCGCGCCACTTCGTTCAGCGTGGTGGCCAGGCCGCCGCGGGTTGGGTCGCGCAGCACGCGTACGCCATCGCGCGAGGCTTCGAGCATGGCGGCTACCAGCGTGTGCAGCGCCGCTGTATCGGAAGCGATGGTGGTCTCGAACTCCAGCGACTCGCGCTGCGACAGCACCGCCACGCCGTGCTCGCCTATCGTGCCCGAGAGCAGCACCACGTCGCCCGGCCGCGCGTTGGCGCCGCTAACGTTCACGCCGTGCGCCACCACGCCGATGCCGGTGGTGCTGATGAACACACCGTCGCCCTTGCCCTTTTCGACCACCTTGGTGTCGCCGGTGATGATCGGCACGCCGGCCTCGCGGGAGGCGGCGGCCATCGAATCGACCACGCGCTTGAGTTCGGCCAGGGGAAAACCTTCTTCGAGGATGAAGCTGGCGGCGATGTGCAGCGGGCGGGCACCGCACATCGCCACGTCGTTGATCGTGCCGTGAACGCTCAAGGCCCCGACGTCGCCGCCGGGGAAGAACAGCGGCGAGACCACGTGGCCGTCGGTGGCCATCACGAGCTTGTGGCCGGCGGGAATGTCGAACACGGCACCGTCGTTGCCCTGGCGCAGGTACTCGTTGTCGAAGGCCTTCAGGAACAGCTCCTCGATCAGCTGCGCGGCCGCGCGGCCGCCGGCACCGTGGCCCATGTCGATGCGGCCGTTCTTCAGGTCGAGCGGGCGCACGTAGTCTTTCTTGATTGTCATGCCGCCACCTCCACCCGCACCGGAATGTCGCGGAAGCGGCCATACGAGTAGTGCGCCGCGCACGCCCCTTCGGACGAGACCATGCACGAGCCCATCGGGTTCTCGGGCGTGCACACGGTGCCGAAGATCTTGCAGTCGGTCGGCTTCTTCACGCCGCGCAGGATCGCACCGCACTCGCAGGCCTTGTTGTCGGCCACCGGCCGATAACCCAGACCGAAGCGGCGCTCGGCATCGAAACTCGCGAACGCGGGCCGGATCTTCAGCGCGCTGTACGGCACTTCGCCCAGGCCACGCCATTCGAAGCTCGCGCGCAACTCGAACACTTCAGACACCAGCGCCTGTGCCGTCAGGTTGCCTTCGGAGGTGACCGCGCGGGTGAACTCGTTCTCGACCTCGGTGCGGCCCTCGTTGACCTGACGCACCAGCATCAGCACCGCCTGCATCACGTCCAGCGGCTCGAAGCCGGCGATCACGACCGGCTTGCGGTATTCCTGCGCGAAGTGTTCGTAGGGCGCCGAGCCGATCACAATGCTCACGTGGGCCGGGCCGACGAAGCCGTCGATCGGCACGGTGCCGTACTGCCGCACTTCGGGGCTTTCGAGAATGTGCGTGATCGCCGAAGGCGTGAGCACGTGGCAGCACAGCACGCTGAAGTTGGCCAGGCCTTCGAGGTGCGCGGTGCGGATCGCCAGCGCGGTGGGCGGCGTGGTGGTCTCGAAACCGATCGCGAAGAACACGACCTCATGGCCTGGGTTCTGGCGCGCGATCTGCAGTGCATCGGTCGCCGAATACACCATGCGGATGTCGCCGCCGCGCGCCTTGGCCCGCACCAGCGACAGGCTGTCGGAAGCCGGCACCCGCATCGTGTCGCCATAGGTGCAGACGATCGCGCCCTTGTCCAGCGCGAGCTGGATGGCCAGGTCGATGCGTCCGATCGGCAGCACGCACACCGGGCAGCCCGGGCCGTGGATCATGCGCACGTTGGCCGGCAGCAACTCGGTGATGCCGTAGCGCGAGATCGCGTGGGTGTGGCCGCCGCAGAACTCCATGAAACTGTACTGGCGCTCGGGTGCGGCCTCGGCGCGCAGACGCGCGGCGATCTTCTGCGCCACGCCGCCGTCGCGGAACTCGTCGATGTACTTCATGGCTGCGTCTCCAGCGCGGGCGTGGCGCCGGCCAATTCGCCGAACATCGCCAGCGTGCGCCGCGCTTCTTCAGGGTCGATCTGCCCGATGGCGTGGCCGACGTGCACGATCACGTAGTCACCGACCAACGCGTCGGGCACGAGCGCGGTCGAGACCTGCTTGCGGATGCCGCCGAGCTCGACGATGGCCTGGTCTGGGCCGATCATCTCGATCAGGAGGGCTGGGATGGCGAGGCACATGAGGAACTTTCGTTGAGGCAGGCCGAGTCGGTGGCGACTCGAAGCTGATGCACCGCGACCCAGGCCTGGCCGAGCGCCAGACCGGCATCGCCGCACGAATGCCGCAGCGGCCGCAGCACACGCAGGCCGCGGCGTTCGAGGTGTTGCGTGAGGTGCGTGGTGAGCACGGCATTGAAGAAACAACCCCCACCGAGGCACACGGTGCCAATGTCGAAATGCTCGGCGGCCGACGCGGCCCAGCCGGCGAGTGCGGCCGCGAGCGAGGTGTGGAAGCCAGCGGCGGCTTCGTCGGTGGCCGTGGGTGGCACGTCGAACAAGGGGGCGAGCAAGGGGCGCAGGTCGAGCACACCTCGGGCATCGACGGTCGGCGCGGTGCTGCCGACGCGCGGTTCGTGCCCGGTTCCGAGCCAGCGGGTGGCGGCCTGTTCGAGCGCGATTGCGGCTTCGGCTTCCTGCGTCTGCTTCAGGCTCAGGCCGAGTGCGGCAGCGGCCGCGTCGAACCAGCGGCCGGTGCTGCTGGTGGGTGGGCATTGGACGCGCTTGTCCAGCATCTGTCGCACACCTTTGGCGCTGGCCGCGCCCACCGCCGCCGCGAAGCGCGCTTCGATCTCGTCGGCACGGCCGAGCGCGTGCAGGGCCGAGGCCGCCATGCGCCAGGGCTCGCGCGCAGCCACGTCGCCACCGGGCAGGCCGAGCGGGTACAGGTGGCCGAGGCGGCGAAAGCCCTGCGCATGGACGTGCAGCAGTTCGCCACCCCAGGCCTGGCCGTCGCTGCCCAGGCCCACGCCGTCGAGCGCGAGGCCGATCACCGGCTGCTGCAACCTGTGTTCGGCCATCACCGCCGCGATGTGCGCATGGTGATGCTGCACACCGATGGCCGGTACGCCGAGCTCGGCTGCCAGCCGCAGCGCGAGGCGGGTACTGAAGAAGTCGGGATGCAGATCGTGCGCGATCGCGGTGACCCTGCGCGGCGTGTCGTTCAACAGCGCGGCCACCGAGGCTTCGAGCGCGATGCAGGCCTGCGGGTCGCCGAGGTCGCCGTGCACGGCCGAGAAGCGCGGCTCGCCCGCGCTCAGTCGGCATGCGGCGTTCTTCAGCCACGCGCCGAGTGCGAGCACGTCGGGCAAGTGTGTGAACGCTGCGTGGTCCATGATCGGCTCAGTCTCTCAGGCGGGCGCGGCCATGCGCTGCTCCAGCCACTGCAGCCACGCGCCCATGCCTTCGCCGGTGGTGGCCGAGAGCTGGATCACCTCGATGGCGGGGTTCACGCGCCGCGCCGCCTCGATGCAGCGCTGCACGTCGAAGTGCAGATGAGGCAGCAGGTCGGTCTTGTTCAGCAGCATCAGCGTGGCGGCGGCGAACATGTCGGGGTACTTCAGCGGTTTGTCTTCGCCTTCGGTGACCGACAGGATCGCGACTTTCGCGTCTTCGCCCAGGTCCCACAGCGCGGGGCACACGAGGTTGCCGACGTTCTCGATGAAGAGCAGGCTGCGCGCGTCGTGGTGATCGCGGTGGTCGTGGTGGTGATCGTGATCGTGCAGGCGCGCGAACGCTTCTGCCACCATCGGTGCATCGAGGTGGCAGCCCTTGCCGGTGTTGATCTGGATCGCCGGCGCGCCGGTCGCGCGGATGCGGTCGGCGTCGAAGCTGGTCTGCTGGTCGCCTTCGATCACCGACACCGCGAGCCGCGGCGCACGTGCCTTCAGCGCTTCGATGGTGGCGCACAGCAGTGTGGTCTTGCCCGAGCCGGGGCTGGAGACGAGGTTCAGCGCCGTCACGCCATGCGCTTCGAAGTGCTGGCGGTTGTGGCGCGCGATGCGCTTGTTCTCGCCGAGGATGTCGGCCTCAAGCTTGACCGCGCGTGCCTGGCTCATGCCGGGCACCGAAACGCGTGCCGTGCCGGCCCCGAAGTGCAGGTCGCCGTGGCGCGGGTCGACCTGCACGTGGGCATGCTCGTGCTCGCTGCCGTGCGCGTGGACATGCGCGTGCCCCGTCCCTTCAGCCACCACACCGGCAGGGCCGGTCTCTGAACAACCACAAACGACACACATCAGCGCTTCTCCTTCACACGTCTTCGACCAGCATGTCCACGACCCGCAATTCGGTGCCGCCGACAGGCTGCAATTGGTAACCACCGCAGCCCGGGCAGGCCGCGCCGCGCTGCGCGATCGACACGGTGCCGCAGCAGTGCATGCACCAAGCCTGGCCGGGCGGTTCGTCGATCTCGAACACCGCGCCCTGCAGGCAGGTGCCGGGCGCCAACGCTTCGAGCGCGAAGCGCAGCGCGCGCGGCTCCACGCCGGCGAGTTGCCCGGCTTCCAGGCGCAGCGAGGTGACACGCACGAAGCCTTCGCGCCGGGCGTTGTCTTCGACCAGCTTCAGGATGCCGCCGGCCAGGCTGGCTTCATGCATGGGCGGCCTCGTGGGGCATGGGCAGATCCTGTTGGTGGGGCACGCAAGGATCGTAAGCGGCCATCAGCGCGCTGAGTCGGCGCAAACCCTTGTCTGCAGGCTGTTTTGGCAATTGCTCCAGCACGCGTGCCACCGCGCCGTCGGCATCGAAGTTCCATTCGGTCGGCGCGACCACGTGGCAAGCCACCACACGCGCCGTGTCGCCGCTGCCTTCGAGCTGTACGTGGTGCAGCAGCAGCCCGCGCGCCATCTCGACCCAGGCGATCGCCTCGAAGGGCGCGAGCGGCAAGGCGCCGAGGCTCAGCCAGTGCGCGCCGCAGCGGGCCGGCGCATCGGGCAGCGCGAGCCGCACACACTCGGCCAGACGCGCGCCGAAGCGCAGCCAGGCGCTGTTCAGGCGCTGCGGCGCGGCTTCGTTCAGGCGCGTCCACACGCCGGTTTCTGCACAGTGGCCGCGCCAGCGGGGTTGGCGCGCGAAGGCGCGGTCGTTGAGCAGATTCGATGCGAAGCCACGCAGCTCGCCGGCGTCGGCATGCAGTTGCAAGGCCGGCACCTTCGGCAGCGTGGAGCTGGTGGCGAGCCGGCAGGCCTGGAGCAGTAGCGCCAGCCGGCCGCTGCCGTGCTCGCACCAATGCGCCAGCCATGTGGCCGGGTCGTGTTCCCACGCTGCCAGCCATTCGGCTGGCGCCGTGCCGAGCAGCTCGGCTTCGAACCATGCAGCGGTTTCGCCCGGCGCGGCGGCCGACGCGAAAGCGGGGCAGCGCGCCAGCCAGCGCGCGGCGGCGTCGAGGGCCGTGTCGGCCGCGGGCTCTGCTGCGAGCTGGCGCGGCCAGTCGAGCGCGATGCGGCGCAGGTGTTCGCGCAAGGTCTGCTGCGCGAGCGACCTGCGGGTGGCGCGGGTGATCCCGTCGTCTCGCCCGAGCGCTGCGTTCACCGCCATGCCGGCGCACAAGCTGTGGGCGTGGCCGCACAAGCTGAACAGGCTGCCCAGCGTGGCCGGCAGGCGGCTCGCCGGCAGGCCGCTGGCAATGCGGCCGACCCAGTCGGGCCGCGTGCTGCGCAGGTTGTGCGGGCGGGCCTGGCCTGCCCGCCACCAGAGTGCACCGACGAGCGGCTCGTGCGTGTTCATGGCCGCACTTCGGACGCGGCACTGCGGCCGAACAGGAACGAGCGGCGTGCCGGAAAGGGCTCGGTGCGCACGGCCGGCAACGGCGGCCTGCGCAGCTGTGCCAGCACTTCCAGCGCGGTGGCGCGCGCAGTGGACTGGTCAGCGAACTCGAACATCGGCGAAAACAGCGAGCACGCACAAAATGCACCGAGCGCCGCTTCGTGCGCACCGATGAACTCGAAGCGCTGGCCTGCCAGCGGCTCTTCGTGGGTGCGGCCGACCTGAGCGGCCGAGTCTTCGCGTTGCAAAGGCAGGCGCACGAGGTTCATGAACCACGGCGTGACCAGAATGCCCAGGCCCGCCGGCTCACCCTCGCCCGCCGGCAGGCACTCGAAGCCGATGGCCTCGACCTGCAAGGCCGTGTTCAACACCGGCATGCCGGCCATGCGCGTGTGTGCAACGGTCGTGAACAGCGCGGCCAGCTCGGCCACGCGGGCGCTCAGGCGGTCGACGGGTGCGGGGTGCGGGCTCATGAGGTGTCAGTCGGTGTCTGCCAGCACCATGAACTGCTCGGCGTCGCCATCGCATTGCGGGCAGCGCCAGTGCGAGGGCCGGCCGCTGAACGGCGTGCCGGGCTCGACCTGCCAGACCGGGTCGCCGAGCGCCGGGTCGTACACCCACCAGCAGATCTTGCATTCGAGGCGCGCACCGGCCGGCAGCTTGGACAGGTTGCCGAGATAACTGCCTTCGAACCGCGCGCCGTTCATGCGCCCTCCACCCAGGTCAGCACTTCGCCGAGCCGCTCGTGGGAGTCATCGAGGTCTTCTTTCGCGGCCTGCGCAACGTCCGGCAGTTCCACCACTTCGACGGTGTTGAGGATCACCACGTCCTGCGAGTTGTAGTACACGACACGCCAGCAGTTCGGCATGCGTGTGTTGGTGATGCGGCAGTTGCCATAGCCGCGCGACAGGATCAACACGCGACCGGTGCCGAGGTGGTGGTCGAGGAAGCCGATGTCTTCGACCGACATCGGCAGCAGCGTCAGGTTGACCACCTGTGCCGGCTGGCCGGCACGCCAGGCGTGCCACTGGTCTTCGATCTCGGACAGCAGCGTCGGAGCGTTCTGTACGTTCGGGGGCAGGGCGCCTTGCCAGCGTGGCATGGTCGGCAGCACGTCTTCGAGCGCGGCGGTCTTCAGCGCCTGCGGCACCGCGCCGAGTTCGATCACGTCGGAGCTGACCACGCCGTTCACCGAGCACACCACGCGCCACACGCCAGCAAACACCGACTCCTGCACACGCACCTCGTAGCCCGAGTCGCCGCCGGTCACGACCGCGCTGACCTCGCCTTCGCCGAGCACCTGGTTGATGAGCTGGCGGTCGGCCACCGGCAACCCGGTCAGGTCGACTCCGAGGTTGGCGCCGCCCTGGCGCACGCGGTCGAGCTGGGCCAGCGCCTCGCGCAGCGCGCGGTGTGCCCGATGGCAACCGGCCACGTCTTCCGGCTCGGGCAACAGCGGCGCGCGGAAGGTCTCCATGCCCTGTGGCATGGGCAGGTAGTCGAGCGTTTCTTCTTCGGGCTGGCTGCCCGGGCCGATGCCGATGGCCACCACAGGAATGGGGAAGTCTTTCATGCGAGGGTCCTCTTCAGTTCAGTGGCAGGACGCGTCGCCGGCGCCGGCGCTGACCACCGGGATGCCGATGGTCGGTGCGCGCGAGACCGGCATCGCCAGCGCCTGCGTCACGCGCTCGATGAACACCTCCCAGTCGTGCATGCCGCTCACGGTGGTGACGTACTGGCCGTCGCGCAGGAACAGCAGCGTGGGCCAGCGCTGGGAGCCGAAGCGGCGGGCGACCTTGTCTTCGCGCTCGCGTGGCACCACGCCCACCTTGAAGCGGCCAGGCAGGCTGCGCTGCAGTTCGGGCAGCACCACGGCCACGTCGAGCCCCTCGGGGAACTGCACCGGGTCGCCGGCGAACAGCACGACACGGTCACCGCCTTCGGCCGCCCAGGCGTCGATGTTGGTCTCGTCGACCCAGCTCGCACCGAACTGTTCGACCAGCCGCTCGATGAGTGCCGAGGTCACGACCTTCGGCGCCTGCACGGGCAGCTTGACCAGGGTTTCGGAGCCTTGTTTGTTGGTGCTCATGGAATGCTTTCCGGGGTGGGTAGGGCAGGCGCGCCGGACAACGCGCGCAGTTGCGCAGCCGTCCAGCGCGAGGGCAGGTCGAACGCGGCGTTGGCGGGGTCTTGTGCGTCACCCTTCATCGCGGCCTGCAGCAGGTCGAGCGTGGCGTTGATCTCCGCCACCCGTTGCGGCTCCAGCCGTTCCTGCGCGCTGTCGATGAAGACCAGCAGCCATTCGCCAGGCGCTACGTCGCCGACCAGCGCGGTGCGCACGCGGCGGCTTTCGCCGCGGCCACTGCACAGCGCGTGACCTGGTTCGGTGCTGCCCACCTGCATGGGGATGCCGATGCACATGCTCAGGCCGGGAAAAAACGTTCGTCGCCGACGCGGCAGGCCACCGCTTCGGGCGGGCGCTCGCCTTCGTAGCGCCTGAGTTCGAGCTGGGCGAAGCCGACGCTTTCGTGTTCGGCCAGCGGCCGCATGCGCGGCACCGGTTGTGCGCCCCAGCGCCGCAGCGTGTCGATGCCGAGGGCCAGTGCGTCTTCCATCGCGCTGCGCACGACAGGGCGCAGGCTACCGCCGTAGTCCTCCAGCTCTTCAGGCTGGCAGCCGATCAGCAGCACGTCTTTCGGGTACTGCTCGGTCAGCAGTGCGAGCATCAGCACTTCCTGAAAGCCGGTCTGGTGCAGGCTCATCTTCTTCGCGCCCATGAAGCGTGGCACCTCGTCGTTCTCGACCAGCTTGAGCGTGCCCGGTGCGAGGCCGTAGTCGATCGCATCAAAGATCAGCAGCCTGCCCGCCTGCTGCACATGCTGGATCAGGTACAGACCCTGCGTGCCGCCGTCGATCAGCTGCACGTGCGGCGCGAATTCGCAGCGTTGCTGCAGCGTTTCGATGCAACGCACGCCGAAGCCTTCGTCGGCCCACAGCAGGTTGCCGATGCCCAGCACCGTGATGGTGTTGTCGCGGTCAGCCGGGTGGCTCATGTCAGTCCTTGAACGTCCGGTGGCCGGAGATCATGGTACTGACCACGCTCGAGCGGCCCATGATGTCTTCGCGGATTGCGGCGTATACGTGGATGATCACGAAGCAGATCAGTCCCCACATGCCCACGTGGTGCCAGGTGTGCACGTCCTGCGACTGGCCAAACAGCGGGATCACCCAGCCGAACATCCGTTCCTGCCAAGAGCCCATCTGTGAACCTTCACCGTACAGCGCGAAGCCGGTGACGATCATGAACAGCGTCAGCAGGAAGAAGCCGAAGAACATCGCGAAGCGCGCCAGCGGGTTGTGACCCACATAGCGGCCGGGCCGGGCGCTGACGAAGGCGTACCACTTCACCATGCCCCACATCTCGGCCCAGTAGGCGCGCTGGAAGATCGGCACCCAGAACAGCTCGCGCGCGTGGTGGTTGCCCATTGCGGCCCAGTAGAGGCGGCCGAGGATGCCCACCGCCAGCAGGTAGCCGGCCGCGAAATGCGCGAATCGGATGTAGCCCATCAGGTAGTTTGCGCTGGCCTCGCCGGGCTGCGTGGGCAGCGGCGAGCCGATGAAGTAGCCGGTGATGGCCAGCACGGTGATGGCGAGCGCGTTGATCCAGTGCCAGATGCGCACCGGGGCCTCGAAGACATACACCGACTTGATCGACTGCGCGAGGGCGACGACGCGCTCGTCGTTCACCGTGACGGCGGCGGGTGCGGAAGGGGAGCTGGTGGACATGGTGGTGTTCTCCTGCGCGGGTTCCGGACGGGGGGTCTCAGAGGCGGGTGGCGAGCATCACGAGCCCGCCGCCGCCGATCAGCGCGGCGACCGCGCGCCAGGCCCAGGCCTGCACACGCTGCAGCCAGGCCCCGGCCCCGAGGCCGGCGCCGTGCAGTGCCGCCGAGCCGAGAACAAAACCAGTGGCGTAGGCGGCGAAGGATGCGCCGGCTTGCCACTCGACGCCGTGCGCCTGCCCGTGCAGCAGCGCTGCGGCGGCCACGATCAGCAGGCCCGCCGGCGCCGGAATGTGGCGCGCGCCGAGCATCAGCACGGCCAGCAGCACGACGCTGAGTGCCACGCCGGCTTCCACGCCCGGCAGCACCAGGCCGGCGCTGGCGAGCAGGCCGCCGAGCAGCAGCATCGCCAGGAAGACCAGCGGCCCGCGGGCACGCTGCGCGCCGCGCGCCGAAGCGGCAGACCAGAGGCCGACTGCCAGCATGGCCAGCAGGTGGTCGAGGCCGGTGAACGGGTGCATGAGCCCGGCGGCAAGGCCGTCGACGCCGTGCCCAGGGTGGGCCTGCGCGGCCGATGCCGCGAGCAGCAGCGCGGCCGCCACCATCGCGCGCGAGCGATTTTTCGTGAGCATGTCGTTGTCTCCTGGATGTTTGTGGTTCGTGGCCTGCGGCTTCAGCGCACCTTCACGCTGGTGAGTTCCTGGCCGTCCGGGCTCATCACGTGGGTCGAGCAGGCCAGGCACGGATCGAACGAATGCAGCGTGCGCAGGATCTCGACCGGCTGCTCCGGATTGGCCATCGGCGTGTTCATCAGGCTTGCCTCGAACGCACCGATCTGGCCCTTGTTGTCGCGCGGGCTGCCGTTCCAGGTGGTCGGCACGACGCACTGGTAGTTCTCGATGCGGCCGTCCTTGATGCGGATCCAGTGGCCGAGCGCACCGCGTGGCGCGGCCACCGTGCCCACGCCCTTGGCCTCCTTGGGCCAGGTCGCCGGGTCCCACTTCTCGACGTTGGCGGTGCTGGTGTCACCGGCCTTGATGTTGGCGACCAGCTCGTTGAAGTCGTCGAGCATCATCTCGGCGCAGTACTGGCTTTCCAGCGCGCGCGCCAGCGTGCGGCCGATGGTCGTGGGCAGCAGCTGCTTGGCGGTGTACTGCGTCTCGGGCAGGCCCAGCGCCTTCGGGATGACGCTGTTGATCGCCGCCGCCGACGAATCGATCTGCTGCTTGACGCGCTGCGAATACCTGTTGCCCTGCAGCGCATGCGCATGGCCGAGGATGTAGCGCGCCAGCGGGCCGACCTCCATCGCGTGGCCGCGCCAGCGCGGCGACTTGATCCACGAATACTTGGCGCTCTCGTCGATCTCCTTGATGTCTGTGCGCGTGCCCTTGGTCCTGGCGCCGAGTTCGTAGTTGGGCTCGGTCACGCCGTCCCACGGGTGCAGGCCCTTGGACTCGTCGGCATACTTGTACCAGCTGTGCGGCACGAACTCCTGCACCTGCTCGGGGTCGCGCGGGTCGACCGGGTGGATCACGTCCCAGTTGCCGTCGAGGATCGCGCCGCCGGGCAACTGGTCGGTCCTGGCGTCGTAGTTGACCTTCGAGTAGGTGCCGTAGTCCATCACGTTGGTGGCCGAGAGACCGCCGCCGAACAGCCAGCCGGCGTTCTTGTAGATCGTGCCGATGGCCAGCACGTCTGGGATGTAGACCTTGTTGTTGAACTCGACCATCTCGTCGATGCGAGCCTTCACGAAGTTCAGCCGCTCCATGTTGATCGGCGCACCGGCGGCACCGTTGCCGTCGATGTTGATTGCGCAAGGCACACCGCCGACCAGGTAGTTCGGGTGCGGGTTCTTGCCGCCGAAGATGGTATGGACCTTGACCCATTCCTTCTGCAGGTCGAGCGCTTCGAGGTAGTGCGTCACCGCCATCAGGTTGGCCTCGGGCGGCAGCACGTAGGCCTTGCTGCCCCAGTAGCCGTTCATGAAGGGGCCGAGCTGGCCGCTCTCGACGAACTTCTTCAGCCGGTTCTGGATGTCGCGGAAGTAACCGGCCGAGGACAGCGGGTGCGACGGCGAGACGAGCTGCTGCAGCTCCGAGGTCTTCTTCGGATCGGCCTTGAGTGCCGAGACCACATCGACCCAGTCGAGCGCGTGCAGGTGGTAGAAGTGGACGGCATGGTCGTGCACCTGCAGCGTCTTGGCCATGATCTCGCGGATCAGGTAGGCGTTCTTCGGGATCTTGATGCCCAGCGCGTCTTCGACCGCGCGCACCGAGGTCAGCGCATGGCAGCCGGTGCACACGCCGCAGATGCGTTCGACGAAAGCCCAGGCATCGCGCGGGTCCCGGCCCTTCAGGATGACCTCAAGGCCGCGCCACATCGTGCCGGTCGAGACGGCGTTGCGGATCACGTTGTTGCTGTCGAGGTTGACCTCGCAGCGCATGTGGCCCTCGATGCGCGTGACCGGGTCGACGACGATGCGCCGGCCGGTGTTGTCCATCTTGAAGCCTTGCGTTTCGTAAGCGCCCATGGGTGTACTTTCTTCAGACCTTGGTGGTGGTGTCGTTGTTCTGGTTCGCGCGCTTGATCGCCGAGACGGCCGCGTGCGCCGCCGCTGCCGCACCCACGACGGCGGCCGCCACACCGCCGACCTTGTCGGCGTTGGCTTCGATGCCGAACTGGTGGATGTCGGTCAGTCGGTTGTAGAACGAGCCCTTGTCCCAGAAGCCGTCCTCCGAGCAGCCGATGCAGCCGTGGCCGGCCTTGATCGGGAAGCTCGTGCCCTCGTTCCACTGCACCGTGGAGCAGGCGTTGTAGGTGGTCGGGCCCTTGCAGCCGACCTTGTAGAGGCAGTAGCCCTTGCGCGCGCTCTCGTCGTCCCAGGCCTCGACGAACTGGCCAGCGTCGAAGTGCGGGCGGCGATAGCACTTGTCGTGGATGCGCTGGCTGTAGAACATCTTCGGCCGGCCCTGGCGGTCGAGCTCGGGGATGCGGTCGAAGGTGAGCATGTAGGTGATCACGCCCGTCATGACCTCGGCGATCGGCGGGCAGCCCGGCACCTTGATGATGGGCTTGTCGAAGATCACCTTGTGGATCGGCGTGGCCTGCGTCGGGTTCGGCTTGGCCGCCTGCACGCAGCCCCATGAGGCGCACGAGCCCCAGCTGATGATGGCCTTGGCGTCTTTCGCAACGTGCTTCAACTGCTCGATGAAGGGCTTGCCGCCGATGATGCAGCTCATGCCGTCCTGGTTGAGCGGCGGGTTGCCTTCCACGGCCAGGATGTAGTTGCCCTTGTACTTGACCATGATCTCTTCGAGGATGGCCTCGGCCTGGTGGCCGGCGGCGGCCATCAGCGTGTCGTCGTAGTCGAGCGAGATCATCGACAGCACCACGTCCTTGGCGAGCGGGTGCGCCGATCGGATGAAGCTCTCGGAGCAGCAGGTGCATTCCAGCCCGTGCAGCCACAGCACCGGTGTGCGCGGCTTGGTTTCCATCGCGTGCGCGATCTGCGGCACGAAGGCCGGGCCGAGGCCGAGCGAGGTCGCGGTCAGCGAGCAGTACTTCAAAAAGCTGCGGCGCGAAATGCCCTGGCGGCGCATCACCTCGTAGAACGTCTCCATGCGAGCTGTCTCCTCTTGTTGCTTCAAGGTCCGGGGTCGCCGGTACACCGGCTGCTGCTGCTTTGATTACAAGTCGCGAGCCAGCTTTCGGGGCCTCGCGGGAAAACCCCGAACGCAGCTCGCAAGCCCTTGTTTCAATTGGCAAAACGCGCGGGCCGCGGCATGCGCCCAAAACACGCGCGGCGCCAGCTGCCAGCTCGGCTTGCGATCATGGCGGCGCAGCGGCAGCCCGGCTTCCAGTTCGCGGCCGGCGCTCGATGCGCCGAACGCTCGCCGAGCCCGAGCCCGTGGCACGTCGTCGCGAACACCGCCGCCAGGCGCACCGAGATCGCAGCGATTTCCGAACTGCTCGCAACGCCGGGTCGAATTAGGCGCTCAGGACGGCGCTGCGCGACATCGACGGCCACGACGCAAGCTCCCTTGACCGCGCGCTGGACGCGGCGCGAGCCGCCGGCCGCCCGGTGCTCGTCCGCTGCGGGACGACCATCGGCCGAGGTTCGCCAAATCGCGCTGGCAGCGCGGATGCGCATGGTGCACTGCTCGGCGACGCCGAGATCGCCCTGACACGCCAGGCACTCGGCTGGACATCGCCGCCGTTCGAGATTCCGAAGCCGACTTCCTTGCCCGCACCGGTGTCGATGCCCTGGCCATCGCCATCGGCACCTCGCATGGCGCTGCAAATTCAGCGGCAATCACCACGGCCAGGAACAAGCAGCTCCCTTCGGTGGCGATGTTGCTGATGTCGCCACCCACACTGCGCCGTGCAGTTGCATCAGCTTTTGCACCCGGTCCTTGCCCATCCGCATGCCTCGGGCCAGCAATTCCTTCGAGGTTTGTCTTCTCGACAGTGAATTGGATGGGCACAAACCGGACAGGATGCCCGCTCAACACAGCCTGGCTGCGGTGGCGCCGTCGCCTCAATCCTTGAGCGCGGACGCGATCAGCGCAAAGGCGGCCAGCAGTTGCTTCGCAGCCACCACATCCAGGTTCTTGGGGGGACGGATGATGCCGGGCGGGAGTTGCTCGAACGGATGGCCCTTCCTTGCAAAAACGATGCTGTTGCTCAGTTCGCCATCGTCCACGACCAGCACGGCGTCGTTGAAACTGCGCCGGATGCGCTCCAGGTGCTTGTCGTAGCTGATGTGCCCGTAGTGCAGGTTGACCACCATGATCCCGTCCGGCTGCAGCATCTTGGCGCAGTCGTCGTAGAAGCGCTGCGAGCTCAGGCGGGCCGGCTGGCCCTGGCTGTCGAAGCCATCGACCATGAGCACATCGGGCCGCGTTGCGCGCAGCCGCACGAACTGGGCACCGTCGCCACGCAGTACCGTGAAACGCTCGTCGTTGGGCGGCACGTGGAATTCATCGCGCAGCGCAATCACATGAGGGTTGATCTCGACCACCTGAATGCGTGCCCGCGGCAGATGGCGGTAGCAGAACTTTGCCAGCGAGCCGCCGCCGAGTCCGATCATCGCGATGCTCTCCGGATCGGGGTTGAAGAGCAGGAAGCCCATCATCGTGCGCGTGTATTCCAGGTCCAGCGCATGCGGGTCCTGGATCAGCATCCGGCTCTGGATCTCGCAGATCGAGAAGTGCAGGGCTTTGGAGCTCAAACTCTCGTAAACGAACGGCTTGACGAATTGCGCCGACTCTTGGGTTTCTGGCATGGCGGGGCAGGGCAAGCAGTGAGGCGATGAGGGAGGACCAGAAGTGAGGCAGAGGAAGAAGCGCCAGAACGAGGGTGCTGCTGGCCGAGGTCTCTGCCGTAACCGTGCAATCTAATTTGCTCTGGATGTTACTAAAATGATAATGTAAATGGCATACGGAAAGACACACGGAGATCGCATGGAACTCAAAACTGCGCGCCTGACGGTGCTGGTCGACCCCGCCAAAAAGAAGGCCTTCGAAGCTCTTTGCGCAAGGCAAGACGTGACGCCGTCTCAGGTGGTCCGGCGGTTGATTCGGGACTACTTGGATCACCATGGCGTGAGCTTCGTCCCGAGCGGGGTGGACCAAGAAGACGAAGCCACGGCGAAGCGCTGAGCCATCGCGATGCCGTTGCCGACGACCTTGGCCAGTTGGGCCCGGCGCGCGCACGGCGCGCGCTCCATACCGACGACCATGCGGCCTGTCTTGCCTTGTGGCGTCTGCCCGGCAATGGTCGTCGTGGGTACGACCAACCAGGACGCCATTTGCAGGACGCCGGCGTGCTGCTCGTCTGGTGCGGGTTGGCGCCGGAACGCGTGACGATTTCCGTGCGCCCTGCGGGCCATGGCTACCGCTCTGCGCACCGCCGCATCCAGACCTCGGGTCCGCGCGGCCTTCCCAGGCGTGGCGGGCTGTGAGCCCATTCGTGGGCCGACCGTGCCTGGCTACTGCGGCCCAAGCGGACCGGCGTCCCCGCTCTCGTGGCCGCCTTCCTGGCCGAGAAAATCCGCCATCCGTACCAGCTCAGGCACCGATTCGGCGCCCATTTTTCGCATTACCTGACCGCGATGGAGTTTGACCGTGGCCTCGGCGATGCTCACTCTTTCGGCAATCTGCTTGTTCAGCAGGCCTGCGGTGACCAAGGCCATCACCTGGCGCTCACGGTCTGTCAGAAGTGCATGCCTGGCCTGCAGCGCCGCCATGCGTTCGATGTCCCTGCGCCGTTTTGCCGCCTGTTTGATGGCGCGGTTGACGGCTTCCAACAAGTCCTGTTCGCGCACCGGCTTGGCGAGGACGTCGACGGCGCCTGCCTTCATTGCACGCACGGCCATCTGGACATCGACGTGGCCGCTGATCAGGATGACTGCTTGAGGGGAGCCGCTTCTCGCCAGGGCTTCCTGGAACTCGAGGCCGCTTTGCCCGGGCAGCCGAATGTCGAGCACGACGCAACATGAGCCTTCCGGCGGCTCGGTTGCAAGGAACGCCTGCACAGACCCGTAGGTCCTGGTGAGCAGACCCACCGACTCGAAGAGGCCTCGCAAGGCCTCGCACACGCTGGCGTCGTCATCGATCACGACGACGGTTTCCGACCTTTGGCTCATTCCATGGCTCCCACTGCCAAAGGCACCGTGAAACTGAAAATGCTGCCGCGCGGCACATCATTCCTGGCGGAGACCGTTCCGCCATGGGCTTCGACGATGGAGCGGCAGATCGACAAGCCCATGCCGATGCCGCCTGGCTTGGTGCTGAAAAAGGCGTCGAAGATGCGGTCCAGGTCGTTGCGCTCGACACCGGTGCCGGTATCGATGACGCTCACCTCGCCAAACCCGTCTTCACGCGCGGTACTGCAGATCGTCAGGCGCTTGCCTGCTTGCTCGGTGTCTGCCATCGCTTCCACGCTGTTCATCAGCAGGTTCAGCAGCACTTGCTGCAATTGTGTGCGGTCGCCAAGCACCGTGAGGGGTTGCTGCCCGACGTCGAAGCCCGCATCGACGCCGCGTCGCCGGAACTCGCCGTTCAACACCAGCAGGACGTCACGAATCGCCTGATGCAGGTCCATGGGCGCCATGCGCGCGGGCGCCTTGCGAGCGAGTGCGCGGATGCCGGCCACGATTTCTCCGGCGCGATGTCCCTCCCGGACCACCCGCTCGGCCGCCTGCCGCGCACGAGTGGCGTCGAATTGCGCCTCGTCAAGCCAGCGCATGCAGGTCCCTGCATCGGTGACGATGGCCATCAGCGGCTGATTCACCTCGTGTGCAATCGACACGGCCAGCTCTCCCAGGGTGGTCATGCGTGCCACGCGGGCCAGCTCGTTCTGGCTCTGGCGCAGCTCATCTTCCGCGCGCTTGCGATCTTCGATGTCGATGAGCGCCCCATACCACTTCACGACGTCCCCGTTGGCGTCCAGCAGAGGGCTCTGTCGAAACGTGAACCAGCGGTATTCCCCATCAGACCGACGAACGCGTGCATCGATCTCTTCGCCGCGCTTGATTGACCGGACCCTCTCCCAGCGGCGCAGCATGTAATCCAGGTCCTCGGGATGGAACATGCGGCTGTAGCCTTCTCCCACCACGTCTTCGTACCGAAGCCCGCAGAAATCGAGCAGGTTCTTGCTGAAGAAATCGACGTAGCCATCCGGTTCGGAAGACCATGCCATGACGGGGATGGTGTCGATGATCAACTTCAGGCGTTGCTCGCTGGCCTTGAGTGCGTCTTCGGCGCGCTGAAGATCTTCGAAGTCGACATTGGCACCGACCCACCGGACCACGCCGTTCGCGTCGGTGATCTTGCGCCCGGAAAAATAGAACCAGCGGTACTCGCCATCGAATCGCCGGATCCGTCCCTTCAGGTCCATGCGGTCGCGCGTCTCCAGCGCGTCTTTCCATGTCTCGACCATGCCCGCCACGTCGTCGGGGTGGTAGAAGTTGAGGAAGCCCCACTCGAGAATCTGCTCGGCCTCCACGCCCGCGTATTCGGCCCAGCGTCGATTGACAAACTCAGCGGTGCCATCTGGCCGGGCCACCCACGCCAGGACAGGCAGCGAGTCGACGATGAGGCGAAGGTTCTGCTCGCTGGCCACCAGGGCCGACCGAGCCTCCTTCAGGGCTTCTTCCGCGCGCTTGCGATCTTCGATGTCCAGGACGACGCCATACCATTTCGCGACCTTGCCGCTGGGGTCCCGCAAAGGGTTCTGCCGAAGTGTGAACCACCGGTATTCACCATCGGCGCGCCGAATCCGGCCATCGATTTCCCTGACGCGCTTGGACGCCATGATCTCCTGCCACGCGGCCAGAAGGTGGGGCATGTCATCCGGGTGAAAGATGCGATAGAAGCCCAAGCCCAGGATCTCGCTGGAAGAGAGTCCCACAAAGTCCAGGAAATGCTGGTTGCAGAAGTCCAGCATGCCGTCCGGCGTTGCCGACCAGGCCATCGCCGGTATCGTGTTGATGATGAGGTTCAGCCGCCATTCGCTTTCTGCGAGCGCCGCACCGGTGGGCTTCTCCATGCGGGTGTCGGCAGGTGGCCGCAGGTCGTTCAGCTCGCGGATCTCCCGGCACGCCAGACCCGCCTGCATGGCTGAGACCTTCAGACGCAGCCATTCCGAGCGCAGCGGAAAGCCAGCGCGCCGCGAGCCGACCACCAGCGAACCCATGCTGGCAATCTCGCCCAGCGGCACCGCCGCAACACCCAGCACCTCGCCGCCAACCACCATCGATGCCGACCCCAGTTGCGGGTGGGCCGCAAGCCAGGCGTCAATCGAAGGGACGAGATCTCCAGCGGGTTGAGTGGTCGAAAGGGCGTTGCCGGTCCGCAGGAAAAGATGGATGGTGTGGCTGAAGCGAAGGGCGGCGAAGTCCAGGCCGAGCATGTCGATCAGCGTCTCCAGCATGCTCTCGACGATGGCCGTTGGGTCCCGTCCCCGCCAGGTCGACGCAAGACGGACGAGATGTTCGAAGTCGTCGTCGCTCTGCCGCAATGCCTTGTCTTCAGCGACCGCGTGTGGAAGCGTCGCCTGGCGAGCCGCATCCAGCGGACCAGACGGTGATAGTTCACTCACAGAAGTTCCTCGCGGCTGGCTCAGCCAGGACCATGTTCCATCCGTGCGAGCGCAGCCGCTTCTCGCGCCCGGTCGCAGGCGAGCAGCTTACCGTGTGCCCGATGTCGCATCCAACTCGACCATGGTCTAGGGCTGCTCGACCAATCGCTAAGGGGCCACCGGATGGCAGCGGCGCGACGGCGTGGCAGGTGTCTGCGTGCTGCAATCGCCAGGCAGTCTGCACAAAGAGGAGGTGCAACTCGACCAAAGTCTAGCGTCGCCCCACCTCTCGTCGCCCATCGTCGACCAAAGAAGAATTGATCCGGTGTGCATCGGAAGATAGCCTTCACTTGCCGAATTGATTTCTGCAATTTTTGGTCGCGAGGAGTACGGAGAGTCATGAACCACGCGGCGGAGCAGGCTCGGAGGGCATTCGCCTTCGGGCCGTTCACCCTTTTGCCTGAACGACGGTTGCTGCTGAAAGGTGAAACGCCGCTGCGCATCGGTGGGCGTGCGCTCGACATTCTCACCGCGCTGGTCGAGCGTCCGGGGGAGATGGTGACCAAGCGGGGACTCATGGCGCGCGCATGGCCGACCACCATCGTCGACGAGAGCAATCTCAAGGTGAACATGGCTGGCTTGCGGCGCCTGCTTGGCGAAGAGGGTGGCGCCCCCCGGTACATCGCGACCGTGATCGGCAGAGGCTATCGGTTCGTGGCCGATGTTCAGTTCTCGGGATTGGCCGAATCCTTGGTGGACCATGCGCAGCCCATGCGCAAGCACAACCTGCCCACCGGCACGACACGGGTTGTTGGAAGGGCGGAAGTGATCGCCGCCCTGCAGCAGGACCTGGAAGGATCGCGGCTCGTGTCGCTTGTCGGGCCGGGCGGCATCGGGAAGACGACAGTTGCGATTGCCACCGCTGACCGCGCGCTCCCGTCGTTCAAGGACGGTGTTTGGCTGGTGGACCTCGCGCCGCTGAAGGATTCGTCGTTGATCCCCAATGCCATCGCGACCGCCATCGGCATGGCGGCGCATTCGGCCAATGTGCTCGCCGCGCTGTGCAGCTTCTTGCGTGATCGAGAGATCCTGCTGGTGCTCGACAGCTGCGAGCACATCATCGACGCCGCAGCCACTTGCGTGGACCGCCTCCTCACGGAGGCTTCGAAAGTCAGGATCCTGGTCACCAGCCGGGAGCCGCTCAGCTTGCAGGGCGAGCGGGTTCGAAGGCTGCCGGGATTGAAAACACCACCGGTCACACCGGCGATCAACCGAGCGCAAGCCGTGGCCTTTCCGGCTGTGGAGCTCTTCGTCGAACGCGCGGTGGACAGACTCGAATCGTTCAACCTGAGCAATGCGGATGCCCCCGCCGTGGCCGAGATTTGCCGGCGTCTGGACGGCCACGCGCTTGCAATCGAGCTGGCCGCCACGCGAGTCGATGTTTTCGGGATCGGCGAAATCCTGGCCCGGCTCAACGACCGATTCCGGCTGCTGAAAGGACGCCGGTCGGGTCCGGACCGGCACCAGACACTGATGGCGACCATCGACTGGAGTTTTGATCTCCTGTCGAACAACGATCAGAAAATCTTGTCTCGGCTTTCCGTGTTCGCAGGCGCGTTCACCTTGGCGTCCGCTTGTGCTGTTGCCGCTGACGACGGCATTGACCGCGTCAAGGTGGTCGAGGGCGTGGCCAACCTTGTCGCCAAATCGCTGCTTGCGGCGGAGCCCGGCGAGATCGAGCTGGCATATCGGCTGCTCGACACCACCCGCAGTTATGCGTCGGAGAAGCTCGCCGCACACGACGAGCCGGACAGTGCTCACCTGCGCCATGCACTGCATTTCCTCGAGCTGGCTGGGAATGCAAAGGCAGATGATGTTCGTTTGACTGGGCCGGACTGGCTCGCTCGTCACGCCGAAAAGATCGACGACATCCGCACCGCGATTGGCTGGGCTTTTGCCGGCTCGGCACACGCTGCACTGGGCGTGAAGCTCACCGTGGCGGCAATCCCGTTCTGGGAACGCTTGTCGCTGTTCGAGGAATGCCGGCTGTTCGTGAAGCGGGCACTGGAGAACAGCCTCGGGACCGACCGAACCAGGCAGGACGAACTGACCTTGTGCCTGGCCGCCGGTGGGGCGCAATTGTTCACGCGCGGTCCGATGCAGGAAGTCAAGGACCTCTTCACGAAGGCTTTGGCGCTTGCCGAAGAATTGAACCGTGCGGACCTGCGGCTGGAATGCCTCAAGAGACTGTCGGAATACCATTTGTGGGAGGGCGACTCGCGGTCATCCCTGGCACTGTCCGCCGAGATACGAGCGCTCGCAAGCGCGGAGGGGGACCTGATCTCGGTCGCCAATGCGGACGCTCACGCGGGATCTGCCTTGCACTACCTGGGCGACCTGTCTCAGTCGCACCGCCACCTTGAAGACTTCCTCGCGTCACCGGTTCAAACGCGAGCAGGCTGGGAGACCGCCCGATTCCAGTTCAATCAGCGTCTGGAGGCCCGTGGATCCTTGGCGTTTGTGCAGTGGTTGCTCGGTTTTCCAGAACAGGCCCTCGCGACCGCAAAGCGCCATCGCGTAGAGGCAGAGCAAAGTAACCACGCGGTGCCCATCTGTTCCGCCATTGCAATGACCGCAGCGCCTCTTGCCATCTATACCGGCGACTTTGCTGGTGCGGAGCAGGCCTTGAATTTCGCCGCACGGCATGCGGCAGCGCATGGCTTGCCGATGTGGGGCGCCATGACCGAGTGCGTGCGCATCAAATGGTTGCTCGATTCCGGCCGCGAGGTTGACCTGAAGCGGTATGAGGAAACGCTGGTCCAGATTCGCGACGGCAGCGTTGGCATTCGATATGCGCCATTCATTGCGAACCTGGGTCACGTGCTGTCGCTGCGCGGCGATACCACGGGTGCGCTCGCGAACATCGACGAAGCGCTCTCGCTTTCCGCCAGCAGTGGTCAGGTCTGGGGCATCCCCGAGATGCTGCGCCTGAAAGGAACATTCATCGAAGCGGGCAGGCAGGCAGGGTGGGCCGATGCGGCGGCCGAGTGCTACCTCCAGTCGATCAACATGGCACACGCGCAAGGGGCGCTCGCCTGGGAACTGCGTTCGGCAACCAACCTGGCGGCGCTGTGGGCAGATTCCGGCTCCCGCGGTCGGGGCAAGGACATGCTGTCGTCCATCTACCGGCAATTCAACGAGGGGTTTGAAACGAAAGACCTGCGAAACGCACGCCGCATCCTCGAAGCGATGTGAGTACGACGCGACGCTTGCCCGCACACCACCATGGCCAGCACCCGTCGCAGGCGCTCGACTTCCTCATGACCTGGCGGTGCCTGCGCGCCTGGAGCGTGTGCCTGGTGCAGGCATTCCTGGTCAATGCGCTGACCTTTCCGGCCGCGCAGGCATTGCCTGCGCAATACAGCGTCTCGCAGCTCTATCACACGCAGTGGACCGTCCATGATGGCGTGCCGACGGGCATAGAGGCCATCGCCCAGACGCCCGACGGCTTTCTGTGGCTGGGTACCTCGGGTGGGTTGTTTCGCTTCGACGGTGTGGCGTTCGAGCGCTTCTCCGGCACGAACGAGGTTTCGCTCCTGTCGCAGGACATCTATTCATTGCACGTGGCGGTGGATGGTGGCCTGTGGATCGGGCACCACCTCGGCGGCGTGAGCCATTTGCAGGGTGGCCGCCTGGTCAACTACGGCCGGGCAGAGGGGTTGCCCGCTTCGTCCGTGACGGCCATCGGGCATGCAGGGGATGGGAAGGTATGGGCCGGGACGACACGAGGGCTGTTCCGACTCGAAAGCGGGCGGTGGCAGGCGGTGGGCGCCGCCTGGAACGCGCCGACAGGCCCCCTGGAGGCGCTTGTTGTCGATCGCGATCGCACCTTGTGGGTGAAGGGTAACGGGCAGATCTTCTATCTCAGGGACGGCGCGACACGGTTCGAGAAATTGCCGATCACGCTCGGCAAGTCCGTGTTCATCACCATGCTCCTGGCGCCCGGCGGCGCGGCCATGTTGTGCACTTCGGGGCACGTGCGCACGCTGGCGCTGAAAGTGCCGCTCGGCGCCAGCGCGTGGGTGCCGGAATGGCACGACAGGCAGGTCACCGTCAGCGAAGAGGCCACGTGTGTCTTCGACAGGGAAGGCCACTTGTGGGTTGGGGGGAGCGAGGGCGCGAGCCGTTTCCCACCGTCCTCGGAGAACGCAGCATCCACGGCCAATGGGTGGCGCGGCTACAAGGCGGATCTCGCGCCTTTGACCGGCGAATCCGTCTCGGCCGCGCTGGAGGATCGGGAAGGCAATCTGTGGTTTTCAACCCGCGCCGGACTTGATCGCTTTCGTGCGCCGGCCCTGTTGAAATTGCCATTGGATGTCGGATCGAACGAGTTTTCACTGGCGCCTGCGGGTGAGCGCGGCGCATGGATCGGCACGTCGCGGGGCAACATCTTTCGCGCCGGGCCGGTCTCCCGGACGCAGATCGACTTCAACAAGTTGGCGGGCGTGGGAGTGGATACCGTCTACAGCAGCGCTGCGGGCTCGCTGTGGGTGGCAGGTGGGGATTCGATCTGGGAGCTTCAGCCTGATCGCCGTTGGCGGCGCTCGGCCCGGCCTGGCGCACAGGGTGGCCCGGCTGCTTACGCCTACTCCAACATCCAGACCATGACACAGGACGCCCAAGGTGCCATGTGGGTGTCCGTGCTGCGGGTTGGTGTGTACCGGGTGGTCGGGGATGCGTGGACCTTGTGGGGCGGACGCACCGACATGCCCACGCAAAACACGACGGCCTTGTTCACCGACACGCGGGGCCGGGTCTGGTTCGGCCATGACGATGGCACGGTGGCGGTCCTTGACGGCGACAGCCTGGCGATCATGGCCTCGCCGAAGGACGCTCAGCCGCAAGCGAGCCTGGGCGCCGTGGCTTCATTCGGGCAGCAAGGCGATCGCATCTGGGTCGGCGCCGAGAAAGGGCTGTGGCACCTGGAGGGCGGTGTGCTGCGGCCTGTCACGGGAACCCGCGGCGCGTTCATCGGGGTCTCTGGCATCGTGCCGGGTCCGACCGGTGACCTGTGGCTGAGCACGGTCGAGGGCGTGGTGCACATCACCGCCGATGAGTTGGCCCCGGCGCTCGGCCGGCCTGAACGTCCCGTCCGCTATGCGTTGCTGAATTACCTGGATGGCTTGTCGGGGCTGCCAGTAGCGGCGATGGGCAATGGCGGCCGCATCTGGTTTTCAACGGTCAACGGTGTCGTCTGGACCGAGCCCTCGCGCACGGCGCGCAACGTCATCGCCCCCACGGTGATCATCAAGTCGATCGTTGCGGACGGCACCGTGTACGCCTTGCAACCAGGCATGCCCACGCAACTGCCGGTGCACACCCGCGATCTGAACATCTCCTATACCGCGACCAGCCTCACGATGCCCGAGCGCGTGATGTTCCGCTATCGCCTCGGCGATGGGCATGGCGAATGGCAGGAGGTCGGGACACGCAGGGAGGCGTACTTCAGAGACCTTCCGCCAGGCCACCATCGTTTCCAGGTCCTCGCTTCCAACAACGACGGCGTGTGGAATGAAACGGGCGCCAGCATCGAGTTCGTCATTCCCCCCACCTTCGTACAGACGCCCTGGTTCATCGCGCTGTGCGGTGCAGCCGCCGCTGCGGCATTGGGGCTGCTGTACTGGTCGAGATTGCGCTCGATCAAGGCTCGCTTGCGCCTGCGGTTGGAGGAGCGGATGGTCGAGCGGGAGCGCATCGCGCGCGAACTGCACGACACCTTCCTGCAAGCCGTGAATGGCCTGGTGTTGCGGTTCCATGCGGTGATGGAGCGCATCCCGCCGCACGAGCACGCCAGGGGCTTGATGAAAGACGCGCTGGATTGTGCCGACGAAGTGATTGCAGACGGGCGTGATGCCGTGACGAACCTGCGTCTGGCGACAGCCCGTCCGACCGACTTTGCGCAGGATCTGAAACTCATCGGCGAGCGTTGGTCGCGCGACACCGGCATCTCCTTCGACATGCGCATCGAGGGCCCGCTGCGCGAACTCGATCCTGTCGCCGTGCAGGAATGCCAGCGCATCGCCACGGAAGCCATGAGCAACGCGTTTCGCCATGCGCAGGGCACGCGCGTCGAGCTTCGCATTGCCCATGCGCCCAGGCAGTTCCATCTGCAAGTCACAGACGACGGTCACGGGTTCGAGCCGGACCAGCCGCACGCCAGACGCTGGGGCCTCATCGGCCTGCAGGAACGGGCGCAGCGGTTGAACGCGCGTTTGCACGTGAGCTCGGGTGGGCAGGGCACCACGGTGGCCATCGAGGTGCCGGCAAGGATCGCCTACAAGCGAAGGCGGCGCTCCTGGGTCGGGCGGCGCGTTGGTGCGCGTTGCCTTGCCGCAGAGTCCTGAGTCGGACGGGACGCCCCATGCGCATCCTTGCACGTGCGCTGCTGCGGAGGAGCGACTGTCGGCGGCTGGGGGGGCATGAGATTTAACCGCGGTTAACTGGCCTTGTTTGCCGCCGAGGGCGACCATGCATGCATCAAGATTGAAGGAGCGATGCCATGGCTTTGGTCACACCCGCCGTCATAGACGTGACGCACCAGAACGCCGTTATCGAGGCAGGGCTGCGCCGCATCCTCGCTTCGTGGCCAGAGTTTGAAGTACGAGGGGGCGCAGAAGCTGGCGGCCCTGCAACACAGCCGAGCGACCCCGACGTGGTCGTGCTGGACCATGACAAGGGGATCAGCTGGGCGAAGAGCCATCAACTTCACCCCCGAACCAACGTCCTGGTCGTGTCCATGATGGGACAGGAGAGCGACATCCGCAGTGCACTTGCTGCTGGCGTGCGTGGCTATGTGTTGATCGACTGCTCGGCAGACGAGATCGTGAACGCGGCGCGTGCGGTCGCGGCAGGGCGCCGGCATCTCTGCACCGCCGCCACCCTTCGCATGGCGGACAGCCTGGCGCAGCCTGTCCTGACCTCCCGCGAAACCGAGGTGCTCGCCCTGGTCTTCCGCGGCAACAACAACAAGGAGGTGGCTCGCACCCTGGGCATCTCCGTGGGCACGGTGAAGTCTCACATGCGAGGGCTGCTGACGAAGCTCGGTGCGCGTTGCAGGACCGAAGCCTTGTGGGTGGCTTCCCAGCGAGGGCTCATCGACCGGTCGGCAGATGCGGGTTCCGATGGGAACACGGCGCCCAGGCGAGCGCCGGCAACGGGTGGCAGGAGCGTGCCACGCGCCACCGGCGCTCAGTCGCGGAGTTTTGCCAGCGCAGGCGTCCTGCAAGCGTTGCCCGCATGACGCCTCGCAGTGGCCGATGGGCGCTGCGAGATTTTTGCCACCGTGGCCATCTGCCACGGCTGGATTTCCATGCCGGATTGACAGAGGTTGTTTTGAAATTGAAGTTGAGAGCGTTGCTCGCTGCAGTGGCCATGTCCATCTCCGGCTGGGACCAACCGGCCTCGGCCACCGTGTTGCCCAGCGGCATCGACCTGAGCGCACGCGACGAGACCGTGCGGCCAGGCGATGATTTCTGGCACTACGCCAACGGCAGGTGGGCGGCGCGCACCGAGATCCCGGCGGATCGCGAGGTGGTCGGCACCAGCGCCCAGCTTTCGGCCGATGCGGAGGCGAAAGTGCGCGAACTGCTGGAGATGGCCGCGGCCCATCCGGAAACGGTGAGCGCCTCGATGCGCATGGCTGGCGATCTGTACGCGGGCTGGATGGACGCTGCCGAGATCGAGGCGCGTGGTGTCCAGCCGCTGAAGCCCTACCTTGCGCGCGCCGCCGCTGTCGCAAGCCGCGCCGACCTTCAGGCGCTCTTCGCGGCGCCAGGGTACGCCTCGCCGATCGCCATCGACGTCGTGCCGGGTTTCGAGAACCCGGACCATCATGTGATCGCCGTTGCCCAGGGCGAACTGGGCATGACCCGCGACCAATACCTGCTCGAAGGCGAGAAGTACCAAGCCAACCGCCAGGCCTATCGCGCATACGTGCAGCGCATGCTGGCGCTGGCCGGCTTCGACGCTGCGGCCGCCAGGGCCGAAGCCATCATGACGCTGGAGACGGCGTTGGCGCGGGTGCACTGGTCAGGCACGCAATCGCGCGACGAGGCTAGCATGAACGACCCGAAGACGCTGGCTGCGCTGCAGGCGACTGTCCCGCAGTTCGACTGGAAGCGCTGGCTCGCAGCCTACGGCTTCAAGTCGCCGCGCGCAGTGGTGCTGGGCAACAACACCGCGGTGATCGCCATTGGCCGGATCTATGCCGAGACCCCGCTGCAAACCTGGAAGGACTACCTTGCCTTCCGCTTCGTCAACGACAACGCGGCCTACCTTCCCAAGGCCTTTGGCGAGGCCCATTTCGAGTTCCACAGCAAGACGCTTTACGGCGTGCAGCGGCAGCGGCTCCGCTCGGCGCTCGGCGTTCAACTGGTCAACAACGTGCTGGGCGAAGCCGTGGGCCAGGCCTATGCGGCGAGCAACTTCCCGCCGGCCGCCGCCGCGCAGGTCACAGAGCTGGTGGACAACCTGCGCACCGCCTACGGCATGCTGATCCGTCGGTCCGCCTGGATGGATGCACCCACCCGGCAGAAAGCCCTGGCCAAGCTGGAGGCCTTTGAAGCCCGCATCGGTGCGCCGGCCTACCGCGTGGACGATTCGGCGCTGAAGGTCGACCGTGCCAACCTGCTGGCCAGCATGATGAGCCATGCGGCATTGGCGCGCAGCCGGGCCGTGTCGCAGCTCGAAAAGCCGGTGGACAAAGCGCGCTGGCTGATGCTGCCGCAAACACCCAATGCCTACTACGACCCGTCCACCAACCAGATCACCTTCCTGGCTGGGATGCTGCAGCCGCCGGTCTTCGAGGCCGATGCGGACCCAGCGGTGAACTATGGCGCCATCGGCGCGCTCATCGGCCATGAGATGGGGCATGCCTACGATGACCAGGGCAGCGGCCACGGACCCACAGGCAAGCTGGAGAACTGGTGGACCGATGCCGCCAAGGCCGGCTATCAGGCCCGCACCACGGCGCTGCGCCAGCAGTTCGACGCCTATGAGGCGCTGCCAGGCCTGAAGGTCAACGGCGCCTTCACCATGGGCGAAAACATCGGCGACCTCAGCGGCCTGGAAGCGGCCTATCTCGCCTACCAGCTCTACCAGCAGAAGCACGGCCGGGCGCCGGTGTTGGATGGGCTCACCGGTGACCAGCGCTTCTTCCTCGCGCATGCGCGCTTTCGGCGCACCAAGATCCGCGAAGGCACGCTGCGTCAACTCGTGTTGATCGACGCCCACTCGCCGCCGCTGTTCCGGCTCAATGGCGTGGTGCGCAACATGGACGCTTGGTACAAGGCCTTCGACGTTCAGCCCAACGACAAGCTCTACCTGGCCCCGGAGGCCCGGGTCCACTTCTGGTAGCGGGCAGCCACCTGGTTCGCCGCACGCGGCTTCATCAGACTTGACAAATTCAGGGTCCTCAATGAGGGATTCTTTCGATCGCCCACGCTTTGTCATTCACCAGGAAACCTGCCATGCGCTCACTCCGAAACACATTCCGATGGATTTCCCTGGTGGCGCTCGCTTTGCTGCTCGTGGGGGCCAAGGTGCATGCCGCCTCGCCCGCGAATGCCGAAGTGGTCGTGCGACATGAGTTTGCGGAGGTGGATGGCCACAAGATCTTCTATCGCGAGGCGGGCCCTGCGGATGCACCTGTGGTGCTGCTGCTGCACGGCTTCCCCACGTCATCCCGCCTTTTCCGGGCGCTGATTCCGAAGCTTGCGGTTCGATACCGCGTCCTTGCGCCCGACCTCCCGGGTTTTGGGCTGACACAGGTGAAGGATGGCGGGTCCTTTCACTACAGCTTTGACGAGCTTTCGCAGGTGGTCGACCGGTTCACCGAGGTGAAGGCGGTCAAGCGCTATGCGCTCTATGTCTTCGACATTGGCGCGCCCATCGGTTGGCGGCTGGCCGTCGCCCATCCAGACCGGATCACGGCCATCGTGACCCAGAACGGAAATGCGTACGAGGAGGGCCTCAGCCCTGGCTGGGCACCGATGCGCGAATTCTGGGCGGACCCCTCACCGCAGCATCGTGACCCCTTGCGCAAGCTGTTCAAGCTCGAGACCACCCGCTGGCAGTACCTGGAGGGTGTGAAAGAGCCGTCCCGGATCGACCCGGATGACTACCTGCTCGACCAGCAATTCCTGGATCGCCCGGGTCAGGAAGACATCCAGCTGGCCATCCTGCTGGACTACCGGTCCAACCTGAAGCAGTACGCGGCGGTGCACGACTACTTCCGCAAGCACCAACCGCCACTGCTGGCGGTCTGGGGCGCTGGCGACCCGTTTTTTCTGCCCGCCGGCGCAGAGGCATTCAAGCGCGACCTGCCCAAGGCGGAGGTCCACATGATCGATGGCGCCGGTCACTTCGCATTGGCCTCGCATGGCGACGAAATTGCGCGTTGGATGATGGCGTTTCTCGGGCGCAACCTCCGGTGACCCGTGCCATGTGGCGCCGGCAGTGCCAGCGCCACATGGGTTGCCAGCCCAGGGCCGCGAGTGAACGTCGCGGCACCAGGCTCACTGACGCATCAGACGGTTGCCAGGAAGCGCAGCAGGTGGCCGAAGTAGGCATCCTGGTCGTCCCACATCGCCAGGTGGCTGCCGTTGGGGCAGATCTCCGCCCTGGCGTTCGGCATCATCTTTGCCATGCGCTGGAGGTCTTCCGGATCCATGGTGTCGTGCATGGCGCCGAGGATGAGGGTGCGGGTCTTGATGTCCTTCAGGCGATCCCAGCGTTCCCAGTCCTTCAGGCTGCCACTCACCTCGAACTCGCTGGGCCCCTGCATCTGGATGTAGATGTCCTTGTTCATGTGCTTGAAGCTGCGCATCAGCGCATCGGGCCAGGGGTCCAGCCGGCAGATGATCCTGTTGTAGAGGTTCGCCATGATGATCTGCTCATAGGCCGGGTTGTCGAAGTCCTTGGCCTGTTCGAGTGCATTGATTTGCTTGAGCAGCGGCGCAGGCAGCAAGGTCTCCTTGAGGTGGTTGACCCGCTTCAGGTAAGCCTGCATGCCGGCCACCATGTTGGAGATCACCAGGCCTTTCAGCGCCTGGGGGTGCTTCAGCGCGTACTCGATGGCCAGCACGCCGCCCCACGAGTGGCCAAACAGCACGAACTTGTCGAGGCCCAGGCCACGCCGGACTTCCTCCACCTCCTGCAGGTAGCGCGGCACCGTCCACAGCGACGCATCGGCTGGTTGATCGGAGTTGTTGACGCCCAGCTGGTCATGGAAATAGATCTCGTAGCCGGCCTCGGGCAGGAATGCCGCCATGACTTCCAGGTATTCGTGCGAGAAGGCGGGGCCACCGTGCAGCAGCAAGACCTTGGTCGCGCCGTTGCCGACGCGCTTGGTCCAGACCTTGTACTTGCCACCGACGACCGGGACCAGGCGCACGCCTGCCGTGCGAACGCCGACGGGGTTGAGGCCATCGGGAACGGTGGTCGCGATGTCAGGCGATGGTGGCCGCCGTGCGGCAAGGGCCGGCGTGGACGCGAGCGTGGCAGCCGCTGCAGCGGCTGAGGTGTTCAGGAAGTTTCTTCGACTGGTCATGATGGCCCTTGGAGGGTGTGATTGGCGGCGCCTCGCAGGCAGCTCCGCGTTTCGTGCCGCAGTGGCTGCACGGGGAGTTCGGTGGTTGCTGGCCTGTGTCCCGCGGCGAAAGTGCCGCGCCTTGCTGATCGAGCGCACCACGCCGGTGATGCGCGAGCCTGAAGCGGACCAGGTGTTCCTGCCCGCTCAGCGCCAGGCGCTCAAGGCAGCAGTGCCTTGTCGTTTCCGGGAGGAAGTAGCTGACTGTGGGGCCACCGAAATTTGCCGTGACGAGCGACTTTTCGGCGAGCGTGCCCAGCGCCTCCGTCGTTTGCTCAAGGCTCAGGTCCGTGACGGCCGCGGCGGCCGGGCAATCGAATTCGCCGTCGAACACCGAGACAGCACGCAAGACGGTGGCTTCGGCTTCCGAAAGCAGGGCATGGCTCCAGTCGAAGCTCGCAGCCAGGCTCCGATGGCGCTCTGGTCCCGCTCGGCGACCCATCAGGAGATGCAGGCGATTGTCGAGTTGCCCCAGCAAACCGCCGACGCCGAAAGCAGGTATGCACGCCGCAGCCAGTTCGATCGCCAGCGCGAGACCATCGAGTCTTCGGCAGATTTCCGAGATCGCAGCAGCGTCGGCGTCGTGGAACTCGAACCGTTCAAAGCTCGATGTCGCCCGCTCCACGAAGAGCTGGATCGCGGGAAAACGCAGCGCTTGTGTCGCATTCAAACGTTCTGATCGAGGCGGCGCACACAATCCGGCGAGCCTGCGCACCCGCTCTCCCGCCATCTGTAGCGGTGCTCTGCTGGTGGCGAGAATCTTCACGTTGGCCGCGGTCGCGAGAATCTGCGCGGCGTAGCGGGCCGCGCCATCGATGAGATGTTCGCAGTTGTCGAGCACCAGCAGCAGCGCGAGCTCGCGCAGGTGTTCGCACAATGCCGCCCATTCGCCAGGGCCATGCAGTGCAAGACCCATCGCGCTGGCGATTGCGCCGGGCATCTCGTGGGGTTCTGTGAGTGACGCCAGATCGATCAGCCACACACCATCCTTGAACGCGCCCAGCGCTCGCTCGGCCACCGCGAGCGCGACCGTGGTCTTTCCCACGCCGCCCGCGCCAACAATGGAAATCAGGCGGCATTGGGTCAACTCATCCCACGACATGTCGATCACATCGTCCCTGCCCAGGACGCTCGCGCGACCGGCCGGTAAATTGCTGCGCCGTGGCGTTGACGTCGAAGAAGATGCCCGCCCCGCGGGCGAGGTGTGGGCCGTGACCTCTGCGATGAATCGGTAGCCGCGCCCCGTCACCGTCGCGACGTACCTGGCCGCTGATGGATCGTCACCCAGCACACGCCTCAGCGCCGCCATGTGCACCTTGAGGTTGCTTTCCTCGACCACCGTGTCCGGCCAGACGCGTTCAAGCAGTTCGCGCTTGCTGACCACTTCGCCGGCGCAAGTCACCAGGACAGTCAGCATCTCGAATGCGCGGCCGCCAATCCGGACCTGAGTACCGCTTTCCAGCAGCGCCTGACGTTCAGGAACAAGCAGGAATTTTCCAAATTCATATGAACTTGGCGTGGCTTCCCGGGGTTCAGGCTTCATGATCTTCTCCATCACACGAGGTGCAGACCTCACAGTTGGGAAAATCGCAGCGGCAACCCAGGCGCCCATGCCTGCGCATTGACGTGGCTGGCGAAGGGTGTCGTCCGCAATCGATCGTGACTTCCAATGGGCAGATGAGGTGACTTGATGGATCAGGACTTTAGGGAGCCGGGTCAAGCCTCGCCAGCCGCGACGCAGGGACGGGCGCCTCACTCGATAGAGGGAGTCGCGCGCCGTGCAGGTTGACGATGGTCCCGGTAGGGCGGTAACGTCCCGCACGAACCTTGAACGCTGCAGGGCGCGCCAACCAACATGTCTGAGCCTCACGATCGCCCCATTCGCCTCCTCGTGGTTGACGACCACCCGATGGTCCGCGCGGGCATAGCCGCGGTCATCTCCGGCCAGCCTGACATGGCCCTGGTCGCCGAGGCGGGCGACGGCATCGAAGCGCTGGCGCTGTTCGAGCAGCACAAGCCTGATGTCACGCTCATGGACCTGCAGATGCCACGCATGAATGGCATGGCCGCGATGGGTGAAATGCTGAGCAGGGATCCGTCAGCGCGCATCGTGGTGCTGACCACCTACCGCGGTGACGTGCAAGCCCTTCGTGCGCTCAAGATTGGCGCCAGCGGCTACCTGTTGAAAAACGCGCTTCGCAAGGAACTGGTGGCCGCTGTGCATGCCGTGCATGGCGGCAAGCGCTTCATCGCGCCTGAGGTGGCGCAGGAGCTTTCCCTGCGCTTGACCGACGAGGCGCTTTCGCCGCGCGAGGTGGAGGTCATTGGCGAGGTGGCCGCGGGAGGCGCCAACAAGCAGGTCGCAGATCGCCTCGGGGTTTCGGAAGAGACCGTCAAGACCCACATGAAGAGCATTCTCGTGAAGCTCGGTGCGAGTGACCGCCTTCAGGCCGTCGTCATCGCGATGCGCCGGGGCATCCTCAACGAACAGCTCTGAGTCGTCTCTTCATCGGCCGATCTTCGACGGTGGCTTGTAGGCAAGCGCAGCCGAAATGCGCAACTCGATTTCGGTGCCGGCACCCGCGCGGCTCCAGAAATCGAGTCGGGCGCCGATTCGCGCCGCGCGCGCCTGCATGCCAACGACACCCCAGTGAGCAGGGCCCTTGTCCTGCCCGAGCATGCGCGCATCAACACCTGTTCCATCATCGCGGATGCGGATGCTCAGCCTGTCTTCTCCATAGACGATCTGGATTTCTATGGTGGCCGCATGTGCGTGGCGAAATGCATTGAGCAGCGCCTCCCTGCCAATGCGATAGAGCTCGGCCTTGACGAAGGGCTGGAGGTCACGTGCCGTGCCATCGACGATGGTGCGGAAGGTCACATTGCGGCCTTGCCTCAGCGCTTCGCCGGTGGCGGCATAGGCCACCGGCAGGTCGCCCAACGGCTCCTCCGAGGTCCTCAGGTCAAGCACCCTCTCGCGGCCTGTCGTCAGCATGGCTTCGACGCGGTCCAGCGCTTCCAGCAGGGCGGCGCGGGCCGGATCCTCGGGGGACATGTGGTCCACCGCGGCCTGGAACTGAAGGATCAGGCCTTGTGTGCTTTGCAGCAGCGTGTCCTGGAGTTCCCGTGCGATGCATGTTTGCTCGGCCATGCGTTCTTCGAAGCGGGCGCGCATGCGAGCGGCGGCCCGCTGGACGCAGAACCGGAAAGCGGCCAAGGCCAGCAGCGCCACGCCAACGCCGCAGAAAACGATGAACCCATCTGAGCGGATGAAGGCGAGCGGCGGCGCCGGGCCCTGGTCGGCCCCCCAAACGCTGCCACAACTGAGCAGGCAGACAAGCCGGCACCATGGCAACCGCCGCAGGCTTCGCTTCATTGGCGCTCGACTCGAATGGTGGTGAATTCGACTCTATCGAGCGGCGCGGCACTCGAAATCACTCCAAGGGCTGAGTGGCCGTTACCCGGATTGGCATTTTCCGTTCGATGGCGTCTTCATAGCATGCGAGCAAATGCAAAGACTGTTCTCCGCGTTCCCTGGCGGGCCACCGGGCGTCGCGCTGCTCATCATGCGGATTGCGCTGAGCGTTCTCCTGTTGGACGGCGCACTCCGGCCGCCTGGCCCGTTCACATCCGGTGTGGCCATGCTGGCGCCCTGGACGGTGGCGATCGCGCTCTGGATCGGGCTTTTCACGCCCGTCTTCTCGGCGATGTGCGTGCCCCTGGTCCTGGCGATTTGCGTCAATGGCACCGGCGAGATGGACTTGGGGCCCGTCTGCACGATCCTTGAGGCCGCGGCGCTCGCAATGCTGGGCCCCGGGGCTTATTCGTTGGATGCCCGCTTGTTCGGGCGACGAAAAATCATCTTCCCCCGGCATCACGAAAGTGGTGATGAGTAGGGGCTGATGCCGCCCAGCCGCGACCGAAGGGCTTTGCGCTGGCGAATGGCAAGTTGTGGCGCAAGGAGGCGTGGACCTTCAAAGTCCCAGTTCAGTCAGTCCGGGATGATCGTCGGGCCGCCGGCCCAGGGGCCAGAAGAACTTCCGATCCGCTTGCGCGATGGGCAGGTCGTTGATGCTGGCGTGTCGATGCGTCATCAGGCCCGCCGCATTGAATTCTCA
Organism: Ideonella azotifigens; assembly: GCF_021043325.1. Classification (NCBI taxonomy): domain Bacteria; kingdom Pseudomonadati; phylum Pseudomonadota; class Betaproteobacteria; order Burkholderiales; family Sphaerotilaceae; genus Ideonella; species Ideonella azotifigens. The sequence goes on along the minus strand of NZ_JAJNKD010000013.1, from coordinate 22,061 downwards.
GTTATTCCGGGTCGTGAATTTAGGTGCCTCTTTGTCCGAATCAGCCTGATATCGCGCATCCGGATCGCGCCATGTCTGCTGTCCTTTCCATCCAAAGGCCACCCTCGACACCACCCTCTGCAGGATGTGCCTCGCAGTGCTGGTGCCTAACCTTGAAACGTCCGTCATCACACGCTGAGACACGCGATGTCATGACGACATCCTCCAGGCTTGCTGCATCCGCAGACCGGAGGCGCCCCACCATCTACTGACGAGGAATCACATGGACCAGCTTACCCCCCGCACATCATCGCCGACCGACATCCGGTATGAACGAGTCAAGGTCGACGGCGTCGAAGTCTTCTACCGGGATGCGGGTCCGATGGACGCCCCGGTGCTTCTGTTGTTGCACGGCTTCCCCACGTCGTCGCAGATGTTCCGCAACCTGATCCCCCAGCTGGCGGACAAGTTTCGCGTCATCGCCCCGGACTACCCGGGCTACGGCCAGAGCGAGAGCCCTGATCGTGCGAAGTTCGCCTACACCTTCGAGAACTACACGAACATCGTCGACAAGCTGACCCGCCAGCTCGACATCGAGAAGTACGCGCTTTACGTGATGGACTACGGCGGCCCGGTGGGCTTTCGCCTGGCGGTCAAGCACCCGGAGCGCGTCACTGCGTTTGTGGTTCAGAACGGCAACGCGTACATGGAGGGCTTCGGGCACCCGTTCTGGGACGGCATCATGGCCTACTGGGAAACCGGTGCCGCCAAGGAGCGCGAGGCCATCCGGTGGCTGACGACCCTGAAGGCAACGTACTGGCAGTACAGCACCGGATTCAAGGACATGTCGCTGGTCAGTCCCGACGCCTGGACGCTCGACCAGGCCCTGCTCGACCGGCCTGGCAACGCCGAGATCCAGCTTGACCTGTTCTACGACTACCGGACCAACGTCCCGCTGTATCCGTCCTGGCACGAGTACTTCACCAAGTACCAGCCGCCGATGCTGATCACCTGGGGAGCGAATGACGAGATCTTCCCTGCGGCCGGGGCGCCCCCGTACAAGCGTCACCTGCCGAACGCCGAAATCCACATGTTCGACACCGGCCACTTCGCGCTCGAAGACCACAGCCGGCAGATTGGCGACCTGATCCGCGAGTTCCTGCAGCGGGTGGTTCGCTGAACGCCGGGCTGCAGCGTCGGGCAGGTTGAATGATCAGTGTCAGGCCACCACCAAGGTGGCCTGACTGTTTTTCTCAACCAGTGCGAAAGGGCCGCCGGGTGGTGTTCTTGCACCATCCGGCGGCCCTTTCACATCGCTCAGCTGAGAACTCGCCCAAGACTCGGGCGGCTCTCCCTGTGCCGCACCGTCCGAGTTATGCCTTCGCAGCCTGCTGCGCGCGCTGGTAGCTCTCAATGGCGGCGGCGTAGTGCGGGGAGAAGAGGGCATAGATCTCGGCGTACTTTGCTGCGTCGGGCCGGTTCCAGGTTCTCTGCAGCTCGCAAACCATCGCGCTGATGCTGGTCGGCACCACACCGGCCTGGGTGAACCGGGCCAGCGTGGCCCGCGAGGTCAACTCGCTGGGGTCGCCAGAGGCGTCCATGACCGCATAGACCTTGAATCCAGCGGCCACTGCGTCCAGGGCCGGGAACATCACGCAGACGCTGGTCCAGATGCCGGCGATGACCAGCGTCTTCTTGCCCGTCGCGCGCACGGCCTTGACGAAGTCTTCGTTGTCCCAGGCGCTGATCTCCCCTTTGCGTGAAACGTAGGTTGCGCGAGGCGCGAACTGCTCGATCTCGGAGATGAGCGGACCGTTCGGGCCATCTGGCACCGATGCGGTGGTGATGACCGGGATGTCCATCAAGGCCGCGACCCTGGCCAGGGATGCGACGTTGGCTCTCAGCTCGCTGATCTCGATGTCCTTCACGGTCTGGAGCAGGCCTGACTGGTGATCCAGCAGCAGGATCGCGACGTCGGAGGCATCGAGCAGCGCTTTTCCGCCGCCGGTGGTGAGTACGTGTGCCATGTATGACCTTTGCGTGTGAGCCTCGCTTCGAGGCGTTGTTGAAAATGCGGACGGAGCCTGCGGCTTGCGCCACGGGCAGGTCCATTTGCCAGCCACCACCACCCGCCTGTGACGAAGGCGACCGCCGGGTGTGGCCGTCGTCGTGTTCGGAGCAGGTGGGCAATGTCCGGCCACTTTGCCGAACCGATCACCTGCCGGCACCCGCACTCGGGTTGGCGCGCGCTAGGCCTCTGGGCGTAAGCGGCGCAGGCGCCCGCGGTTGGGTAGAGCCGCGCTGCGAGGTCCGGCAGGGAGGGCCTGGCGATGTCACCGGCCTTGCTTGAGCGAGCCGTCCGGCCCGCCGCACAGGTCCCGGTGCCTGGCTTCCCTTTTCGCGACCCAGCGATCCGTGGCGATGTACCCGAGGGTCATCGCCACGACCAACAGCGCACCGGCCAGCACGGGCGGTGCTGGCGACGGGATGCCGGCCCAGCGGCACAGCGCGCCAATCGCCACGCCGAGCAGCAGGCCGATCACGATCCTGGTCTTCTGTGTCGGGCCGGCTTTCATGCGGCGCCTCGCAGCAGGTGGTCAACGCCGGTGAAGCCGAGCGTGATGGACAGGACAAGCAGCGCGCCCACCAGCTTGGGTGGCGCCGGCAGTGGCAGGTCGAACCAGCGGCAGGCGACGCCAATGCCCAGGCCGAGCGCGAGTGAGATCAACAGGTCGTTCATGGATTCATCCCCGAGTTGGAACGGGCACCCGCGCAGCAGTGCGTGCCAGCTGGCTTTCCCGTCGCTGTTCGCCTCGAGTGTGCCGGGCGTGCGGCGTGCAGCTGTGTGCACGGAGGAAGGCACCACAGTGGCCAGAAGAGGCAGGTCGCCGACTTGGGCTGCAGCTTGCTCGGCGCAGGCCTGGCGATCGAGTTCGCCAGCCGTCAAGCAGCGCTTGCCACCAACGGAGGAGGTGGCACCAACCCCCGGGAGGAAGCTGGCGACCCAGCTTCCAAGGACATTGAATGCTCTTATTTTGATGACTGGAACTGCCATGAATGCCCCCCTTGTTCCCAAGCTGACTGCCTTCTCCATCGCGACCGGCTTGGCGTTCGGCGCCTGGCTGAGTCCGGGTGTCGTCGCGGCAGCGCCAGCGGCAGCTGCGAGCCAACAGGTCTCCGTCATCCTGGTGCATGGCGCCTGGGCAGACGGCTCCTGCTGGAACGATGTCGTCCCGTTGCTTCAGGAAAAGGGGCTGACGGTGGTTGCGGTGCAGAACCCGCTGAGTTCGCTGGCCGACGATGTGGCCGCCACGCAGCGAGCCATCGACAGGCAAGCGGGCAAGGTGCTGCTGGTCGGCCATTCCTGGGGTGGAGTGGTCATCACCGAGGTGGGGCGGCAGGAGAAGGTCGCGGGCCTGGTCTACGTCGCGGCTTTTGCGCCGACGGACGGGGAATCGGTGAACGACCTTTCCGCCAACAAGGGCCTGCCGCAACCTCCGGGCCTGGCGGGCATCGAGCAGGATTCACACGGCTATCTGTGGATGAGCGCCAGGAACTTCGGGGAGCACTTCGCCCAGGACCTGGCGCCGGCCAGGACCCGGTTGATGGCAGTGAGCCAGAAGCCCATCGAAGGGCGCAGCTTCGGCGACAAGGTGAGTGTGGCGGCCTGGCGGAGCAAGCCCAGCTGGTATGTACTGGCCGAGCAGGACCACATGATTCCACCGCCCGCGCAGAAAGCCATGGCGCAACGTGCAGGCGCCAAGGTCACCAGTCTTGACGGGGGACATGCCGTGATGATGGCCAAGCCTGCCGAGGTGGCGAATGTCATCCTGGCCGCCGTCAAGGGCCTGGGCACTTAGTCGGCCGACCAACCGCACTGGAGCCACTCGATGTCTCTCCTGATCGTTCTCTTTGCGCTGGGGTTGCTCATCTTCGTGGCCTGCAGGGGGCACGGCGTCATCCTGTTTGCCGCCGGTGGCGGCGCTGCTGGCCGTGCTGCTACCAGTCCGGCCTTTGCGTGCGGGCCCTATCGGTTCACCAATCGCGAGTACCTCAGTTGGTGCATGCAATAGGCCGTCCGTTGCAGCTCTTGCCTATGCCTGCCGGCGCATCGGCTGGCGACCTTCTCTGGGGATTCGCAAGATCTGGCGCCACGGCCTGTTCGACGCGGTGCCCTCGAAAGCCTGGGCGGCAGGCACGCGAAGTTCGACTTCTGTGCCACCTCCGGGTCGACTTGTGATCGTGAGGCTGCCGCCGATCTGCGCGGCTCGCTCGCGCATGCCCAGCAGTCCGTAGTGGCCGGGGCGGGCGCCAGCCGCCAGAACTTCCGGGGCCATGCCCGGGCCGTTGTCGTGCACGCGCAGGGTGAATCGGCGCGACTCGAACTGCAGGTCCACGCGGATGTCGCTGCCCTTGCCGTGGATCACGGCATTCAGCAGCGCCTCACGGCCGATCAGGTAGATGCGGTCGCGGGTGAGAGGCCTCAGGGCCCGAGCTCGCCCGGCCTCCACGATCTCCACCTGTGCTGTTCCCGCCAGTTGGGCTGCGGCCGATTCGAACGCTTCGCGCAGGCCGACGGCGTCGGCATCCGTGCTGCGCAGATCGCGCACCCGGTCGCGTGCCTCGCCCAGCATCTGGTCGGCGTGGTCGAGCTGGCTTTCGATCGAACCGCGGGTGTTGTCCTGGGCCGGCAATGCGGTGGCCACGGCCTGGAATCCAAGGATCACGCCTTGCATGCTCTGCAACAAGGTGTCGTGCAGGTCTCGCGCAATGCGCTCGCGCTCCGCCAGGATCTCGCGCATGCGCGACCGCTCGCGAGCCCTCAGGACACCCACGCGCAGCCGGTAGACCAGCCAGAGGCATCCGAGCACAAGCGACAGCGCGAGCATGCGAAACCAGAGCGTCTGGTACCAGGCCGGCAGCACCTCGAACGCCAGCGACGTGGGCACTTCGGCCCACTGGCCATCCTCGTTGCTGGCCATGACCTCGAAGCGATGGCGGCCCGGCGGCAACTGCGTGTAGTACGCGGTGCGCCGAGCCCCGGCCTCCTGCCACTCGCTGTCGATGCCCTCGATGCGATACCGAAAGCGAACCCGGTCCGCGATGGAGAGCGCCGCCGCCGAATAGTTGAACTCGATCTGGCCGGGATTGGCGGACAGTTGCACCCCGGCTCCCGCTGGCGTGATCGCGCCATCGCTCTTGACCGCCCAGACCTGTGCCACGGGTGGCTTGGGCACGGCCTGCTTGACACCGGGATCGATCCAGAAGCGACCTTCATTGGTCGAGGCCCAGATGAGGCCTGCGGCATCCTGGACCAATCTGGGCGCATCCCCGGGATCTGCGACGCCGTGCAGCCCGTCGTGGTGGTCATAGACCTTGGGCATCACCGCCTGCCCGCTCAAGCCGGCCTTGAGCGTTGCTGCGGGAATGTGAAAGACCTTGTTCAGCCCGGACAGCCACAGATCACCCTGCGGCGTCTCGACGATGCCCGTGATCGCTTTGAGAGCATTGCCCTTGCTCTGCAAGGGGCGGAACCGGTCTCCCTCGAAAACGCCCACGCCGTTCAGCCCGCCGATCCAGACCCTTGCGCCGCGCGCGAAGGCCACCCAGGCTTCGGTCACCGTGTCATGGTAAGGCTCGGACCTGATCTCGCGGAACAGGCCCCCACGCAGCACGAAGGGACCGCGGCGCGCTTTGCCGGCAAACCAGAGCTGGCCCTGCGTGTCGGCATGGAGGATGTAGCGTCCATCGGCAGGCGGCGTGACAGGCCCCCTGGGTTGAGAAATGCGACCGTCTTGAAGGCGCAGCAACTGATCGCCAGCCTGAAGCCACACGGCTCCCGTGTCATCTTCAGCAATCTGATGTATTTGCCCACGCCATGACAGATCGGGCGTCGGGACAAGGGTGAAGTCGGCACCCGCCTCCTTGCGCCACAGCGCGTTCTGGGTCGACACCCAGATCCGATGATTTGCGCCGGGCCGGATGCTCGTGACGTCCTTGATCTGAGGCATCTCCTTGACGTTGCCATTGGCGACGTACTTCAAACTGCTGTTCCATTGGCCCAGCCAAAGACCGCCATCGGCATCGGGTGTCAGCTCGGCAGAGGTCACGTAACGCGGGAACTTCGCCTGCGTGAAGCGCGGGAGCCGAAACCGCTCGATGCCAGTCGCGGTTGCCAGCCAGATGTTCCCGTCGGCATCTTCGTGCAAGTCGTTCACTGAAAGAGACGACAGGCCGCGCTCAGGCGTGATGGCGTCTGCCCGCAGGGCGGCGGCGCCTCCGGGCTCGAGAACCCGTCGCCAGTCGGCCGCGTGCTCGATGCCGATCAGCGAATGCATCCAGAGACCGCCCCGGCTGTCGAACAACATGATGCCGTGGGGCGCCCGCGTCAGGCGCCGCTGGCTGACAGGGCGGCCGTCTTTCATGTCGATCACGGCGATGCCCTCGGCGCCTGTGCACCACAGCGATCCATCCGGCGCGAAGGCAATCTGCTCGCAATCCCGCACGTCAACGCGCTCGAACACCCGCGCGCCCCTGGGCAGCCTGTACAGGCCCACAGGATTGACAAACCAGACAGCCCCCTGCGCGTCAACGACCGGACGGTGGATTGCCCTCGTCCCCTTTGGAATGCCCCATGAATCGTCGAGGGCCTCGAGATGGAGCCCCTCGAGCCGAAGAAGGACACCTCTCTGGTGATACCACCCAACCCCTTGCTGATCGAAGATGAACCTGGCGTAAGGACCTGCGCCAAACTTGTCCTCGACCGCTTCGGTGCGGCCCTGCCACCTCCGCATCAGGCGGAACGTTTCGGGATGGATGTAGTAGACCGCTCCCGTGGGGCTGGTTTGTCCCAGCACGTCGGCGGAGTCCACGAACGGCCCGCCCGCCGGCGCCTTGTCGAACGAGTGGAACTCAACGCCATCGAAGACCTGGCGGCCCACGGTGGTCCGCATCAAGAGCATGCCGTGCGGCACCTGGATGAATTGACCCGCCGCAGCTGCAAGGCCGTCCTTCTCGCCCCAGACGGTGTGCTCGTAGTCCGCGATTGCAAGCGCTGAGGCGCTGGTCAACTTGAGGGCGAGGGCCGTCCAGACCAGCCCTGCCAGCCAACGCGAGATGATTGACTTTCCGTGGCGCGCCGCGTGCCGCGTGCTGCGCGCGTGCGAGTGGAGGCTTCGGCATGGGCGAGTGCTGCGGCGCGATACCAGTATGTGCATGACCCGCCAGCTTACCCGCTGGGATCTTGAAACGTCCGGGTGGGCAGTCGCAGTACCGCGTGCATCTGGCGACCCAGAGCACGAGCCGCCGCGGCAGCCAGAACGCGCCGTGGGTGCTTTCGAACGCGAATCAACCGATGTCGATGTCGATGGCGGAACCGGCGGGCCGTGCGGCCATGCCGGGTCCGCTTTGCGACCGAGCAGTCTTCGAGAAAGCTGTTCGTGAAACGGCTCGGCATCACGCCAGATGACTACCGAGCCCGGTTTGGCGGTGGACGCAGCACGGCAGCCGGAACGCTGCCGGCTGGTCAGGGTGCGGCTGCGCGCGTTGCCTTCGCCAGAATGGGCACGAGCCCGAGCACGGGCGTGATCGCGAAGCACCACATGCTCAACTGGCTGTACAGGATGGCACCTGCCGCACAGCCCGCTGCGAACGCCGCCACGTTGGCGAGCATTTTCGACAGGCGAGTGCTTGCCTCCTGCCTTTTTTCACCCTCCAGTCCGCGAACCAGGTTCGCGATGTCGATCATGATTTGCGTCGTCGTACCGGTCATCAAGGTGGTTGGCGGGGCGCTGCCAAGGTGCACGCGCGAGGCAGCGTTCTGAATGGCCATCGCGGCAACGAAGGACATGCCGGCCACGATGGTGAGGACGTCATCTCCCTTCTGCTGCGGCCCCACGAAGATCGCCAGCGCGGCCCCGAACAGGAGCAGCAGCACCTGCAGTGACAGCATCGTGCGCAGCACCGGCAACCCGGCCCTGGCCACCGGGAAAGAGGCCAGGTGGGTCACGAGGATGACCGCGCAGAAGACGGGAAGCGCCAGCAATTTCGCCGTGGCCCCTGAGGTGCCGAGGACCAGGGCGGCGCCCAGCGTCACGAAGTTCCCGGTCACGTGCGCGGTGAACAGGCCCTGAAGGGCAAGAAAGCCCGCCGTGTCGATGTAGCCCGCTGTGAAGCTCATGAAGACAGGAACGCTCAGTTTCATTGGAAATTCCCTTGCCTTGTATCCAGGTTGAATCGAAGAGCGCCGCGCGCCATGGTACGGCCGCCGTCCACGCTCAAACGGCCCAGCATCCGCATCCAAACGCGCCCCAGAAGCCTTGTGCATCGCTCGTCGGCACATCGCGTCGGGCGGCGGCGGCATGGTCATGTCCGTGCACGCTGCAGCCGGCGCTGCAGCCGCACATGGATGCCATGCGAGCGGCACCCGGTTGCCCCAGCCTGCGCTGCTGATAGCCGCCGAATCGCTTCACTGGCGACCAGTCAGGCAGCACGGGGAGAGCGGGTGGGGCGAAGTCCGCAAAGTCGCCCTTGCCATGGACCACGCGGCCGCCCAGCAGGGTCATGACCGAGGAGAGTTGCGCGATGTCGCTCTCGGGCACCTGGAAGTAGTCTTCAGACAGCACGGCCATGTCCGCCAGCTCGCCCACGGCGATCCGGCCCTTCTTGCCCTGTTCGTTCGAGAACCAGGTGTTGGCCTCCGTCCAGAGGCGCAGTGCGTGCTCGCGATCGAGGCGGTTGTTCGGCGGATAGAGCTGCGCGCCGCCAACAGTCTTGCCGGTGACCAGCCAGGCGAGCGAAACCCAGGGGTTGTAGCTGGCCACGCGCGTGGCGTCGGTGCCGGCCCCAACCGGCACACCGGAGGCCAACATCTTCGAGATCGGGGGTGTCGCCTCGGCGCTCTTCTGGCCATAGCGGTCGATGTAGTACTCGCCCTGGTAGGCCATGCGATGCTGGACGGCGATGCCGCCGCCCAGGGCCGCGATGCGATCGATGTTCTTCTGCGTGATCGTTTCGGCGTGATCGAAGAACCAGTGCAGGCCGTCGAACGGAATCTCCCGGTTGACTTTCTCGAAGACGTTCAATGCGCGATCGATGGTCTCGTTGTAGGTTGCGTGCAGCCGCCAGGGGAAGCGGTTCTGCGCCAGCAGGCGGACGACGCGCTCCAGGTCGCCCTCCATGTTGGGGGGCATCTCGGGCCGGGGCTCGCGAAAGTCCTCGAAGTCGGCGGCGGAATACACCAGCATCTCGCCTGCGCCGTTCACCCGATAGGTGTCGTCGCCCTGTCCGGGCTTGACGCTCTTGGTCCAGCGCGAGAAGTCGTCGACCTCGCCGCCGGGCTTTTGCGTGAACAGGTTGTAGGCGATGCGAAGCGTCAGCTCACCGTCTGCATGGAGCTTCTCGATGATCTCGTAGTCATCGGGGTAGTTCTGGAACCCGCCGCCCGCGTCCACCACGCTGGTCACGCCCAGGCTGTTCAGCTCGCGCATGAAGTGGCGCGTGGAGTTCAATTGGTACTCCGGTGGCAGCTTGGGGCCCTTGGCCAGCGTCGCGTACAGGATGGTGGCGTTCGGGCGCGCCATCAGGAGGCCGGTGGGCTCGCCCGCCCCGTCGCGCACGATCTCGCCGCCCGGAGGGTTCGGCGTGTCGCGCGTGTAGCCCACCGCGCGCAACGCGGCCCGGTTGAGCAGGGCACGGTCGTACAGGTGAAGAATGAACACCGGCGTGTCCGGGGCCACCGCGTTGAGCTCGTCGATGGTTGGCAGCCGCTTCTCGGCAAACTGGTGCTCGGTGAAGCCGCCCACCACGCGCACCCATTGCGGCGCCGGCGTGTTCTGGGCCTGCCTGCGCAGCATCTCCATGGCATCGGCGAGGGAGGGCACGCCATCCCAGCGAAGCTCCATGTTGTAGTTCAGCCCGCCGCGGATCACGTGGATGTGGCTGTCGATCAGGCCGGGAATGGCGCGCCTGTTGCGAAGGTCGATCAGCTTGGTGACCGGGCCACGCGTCGCGAGGATGTCCTTGGCATCGCCGACGGCGCTGAAGCGGCCGTTCGTGATGGCGACGGCCTGCGGATTGGGATTGGTGCGATCCAGCGTGGTGAACCGACCGTTGGTCAGGATGAGGTCTGGGTGCACGACCGTGCCTTCCTTCGCGGATGCGGTGGCCGATGCCACCGGCCAGATCGCTGCACCACCAAGCGCCTGCAACACGTCGCGGCGGCGCGTCATGGCGCACTCCCTTCATGCGCGGCCGCGTGGCCCGGAGTGTCGACGTGCTTGATGAGGTGCGTCAGGCGCATGCTGCTTCTTCCTTGTGTCCGAATCACTGGAAGATAGGCGACGGGGCCTGGGGCAAACAGCCCCCGAATGGGCAACCTGAACTCGGCCTTTTGGAGATTGAACTTCGATGGCCTGACCCGATGGCTCGGCCGCGTGCTTACCGCGAGGAAGGCTTTGGAGTCTGATCGATTTGAGTCAGGCCTTGATCGCGGCCTGACCAATGCGCTGCTTGGGAGTGGATCGACTCATGTGACCCAACCGACATCGCGGCGCCAGAGATTGCCGGCGACTTGCTTGGATGCGTACTCCTCGTGCGAGGGGAGCGGGAGACCCCGGGCCCGCGACAAAACTTCGCTGACAGGCCCCAGACCTGCCTCCCTTCTCCACCTGTCGACTTGGCTCGGGTCTTCCAGTGCATTGAGCTCTGGCCCATCAGGTGTGAGATCGAACTGCGTACCGAAGCGCTGCGCTTTGCCTTCGAAGACACGAATTCGATCATCCAGGTAGGCAAACTGCCATCGTGGAACGAGCCCGATGCGGCTGGCTTCATCAATCAATGTGCGGCAGTGGCGCATGAAACCGGGTTCGGCAATCGAGTGCTGAAGCACCAGCCACGCTGCCTCTGCACCCTCCGGCCCCACCAAGGCCTCGCTCGGCCAACCGTGCTCCTCCATCAGCGCGCGTAGATCGGCCGCATTTGCGCGATGAACTGCCTCCATGCGCGGGTGGTAACCCTCGAGCAGCGTGCCCTCGGCTTGCAGCTCGGCACGGACCCGCTCGTCCCTGGAGGCCATGGCAAGCAGTTGATTCCTGAGGATATTGTTCACTTGGGTGGTGGACTTCGATGCAAACGAATTCAGCGGACAAGACATCGCGAGGCGGTTTCTCGGTCCGCTGCATGGACCTTGCCCCTGGATGCCGTGTCCCATGGCTGCTACGCGCTGGCTTGCTTTGATTGATGGGCCAGCCAATTTTCCTCCAACTGCATCGGGCCTGCGGCTCATCGAGGCCGTGATGCCGTACTCGGGCAGCACGCCCCGGAAGTCCTGGCTGGCGTGTTGTCTGCCGCGGTCACTGTGGAAGATCAGTCCCGCTTCGCCCAATCGCGTTGCGGCTGCCTTCAAACCGCGCGGCGATCGTCTGCCACAAAGCCGTCATACCTGCGTCATGCCACCGTCGGCGAACAGTTCGATGCCATTGACAAAGCTGCTGTCGTCAGAGGCAAGGAACACTGCCGCCTTGGCGATTTCGTCGGTCCTGCCGACGCGGCCCAACGGGATCGTCCGCGCCTGCATCTCGATGAAGCCTTCGAGTTGATCGCCCGTCAAGCCCAGCAGCTCATAGGCCGGCGTGGGCACCACGCCCGGGCTCAGCACGTTGACCCGAATGCCCGCATCTTTCAGGTCCAGCATCCAGCTTCGCGCCAGATTTCGCACCGCCGCCTTGCTGGCACTGTAGATGCTGAACCCAGGCGTGCCCTTGATGGAAGTCGTCGACGCATTCAGCACGATGGTGGCGCCCTTTGGCATGATCGGCATCGCCTTTTGCACGGTGAACACCAGGCCGCGCACATTGGTGTCAAAGATGCTGTCGAAGTGAGCTTCGGTGATCTGGCCCAGCGCCGCCACCTGACCGCCGCCCGCGTTGGCGAACAGCACATCAAGTCGGCCCTTTTCTTTCTGGATCGTGGCGAAAAGCTGATCGAGGTCCTGCAGGTTGGCAACGTCGCTGCGGACGCCCGTGACATTGCGACCGATGTCTGCGACTGCCGCATCAAGCTGCGCCTGCCGTCGGCCGGTAATGAAGACGTGGGCGCCTTCGGCGACAAAGCGCTTGGCGGTCGCCAGCCCGATGCCGCTGGTGCCGCCGGTCACGAGGGCGATCTTGTCGGTAAGTTTGTTGGTCATGGTGGAGTCCTTGCGTTGGCCTGAGATGCAACGCAGTTTGGGTGCGCATCCGAACCTGGCCAAGATCGCGGCGGGCACTTGTCCATTTCCGATCCGCTAATAATGGCCAGATGGACCAGATCACCGCCATGCGCGTCTTCGCCCGGGTGGTCGAGGCTGGCGCTTTCGCGCGCGCAGCAGACCAGTTGCAGATGCCCAAGCCCAGCGTGACCAAGCTCGTACAACAGTTGGAAACCCACCTGAAGGTGAAGCTGCTGCAGCGCACCACCCGGCGCGTGACCGTCACCCCCGAGGGGGCGGCCTACTACGAGCGCACGGCACGCGTGCTGAGGGACATTGACGAGATCGAATCCGATCTGAGGCAGGATCGGACCGATCCCAAGGGCTGCATCCGTGTCGACGTCGGATCGGTCGTTGCCAATCTGATCGTGATGCCGCGGCTGCCCGGCTTCTACCAGCGCTTTCCTCACGTCCAACTCGCGCTGGGCGTCAGTGACCGACCGGTGGACCTGGTGGGTGAAGCGGTCGATTGCGTGATCCGCGGCGGCGCGTTGACCGACCAGTCATTGGTGGCCCGTCGCATTGCGCGGATGGCCTTCACGACTGTCGCCTCGCCAGCCTATCTGAAGCGGCATGGCGTGCCGGAAAGCCCGCAGGAACTGTTGGACGGCAGGCATGCGATGGCCAGTTTTTTCTCGGCCGGCACCGGCCGGATCGTTCCGGCCCCATACGTACGCGGCGCAGAGCGCTTCGAGATCGCAGGCCAGGGCCCGATCTCCGTCAACGAAAGCACCGCGCACGTCAACGCTGCTTTGGCCGGTCTCGGTCTCGTGCAGACCTTCGGACCCATCGTGCAGCCGCACATCGAGAGTGGCGCCCTGGTCGAGGTGCTGGCTGAGTGGGCGCCTCCGCCCATGCCGTTCCATGTGGCTTATCGGCCCAACCGCCACCTGAGCGCCAAGCTGCGGGTCTTCGTCGACTGGGTCGTGGAAGTATTCGCACCCTACAACACCGCTCGCTGAGGCAGCGCAGGTCGCGCTGTGCCAGCGGTGAGGATCTGGTGCAGGGCTCTCCTCCGTCTTCTCAATCTGACGCTGGGCAATTCGATTTGGCAAACCCCCATCGACTTGCCGTGCAGGCTGGCTACGATGCCGCCAACACGGAGGTGCTTGCCATGTCAGCGGATAACCCATCCACAGCCATCGCTTCGGACTTGTCTCCAGCCGACGGGCCGCGGCGACGGCGCGTGCTGGGCGGCTTGGCCGCCGGCACAGTCGCAGCGGCCTTGCCGCAGCGACGCGCCCGCGCCGCGACCTTGCCGCGGGTGGCCATCATCGGTGGCGGCATGGCGGGCATTGCCTGTGCGTGGCTGCTGGACGGCGTGTGCGAGGTGCAGTTGTACGAGGCGCGGGACACGATTGGTGGGAACGTGCGGACCTTGTCGGTGCCGGTGGGCGGGCAGGTGCTGCCGGTGGACATGGGGGCGCAGTTCTTCCATCCGGGGCCATATCCAACCTACGTGCAGCTGCTGTCGCAGCTGGGGCTGTGGCCGGTGGACAGCGGGGAGTCGCACAGCTTCGTGGCGTCGATCACCTTGTCGTCGCCCGACGAGGCGACGCCGCGTTTTGTCTCACCGGTGCTGCCCGGGCGCGCGTGGCCGCTGCTGGCACCATGGAACCGCTCCGGCGTGCAGGCTTTCCAGACGGCGTTCAACGCGGCGCAGCGGCGCGAGCAGCGGGATGCGAGCTGGTCGCTGTCGATGGGCGACTGGCTGGCGTCGCTGAACCTCACGCCGGCGCAGGCCGAGACCATGATCCTGCCGTGGGCCGCGTCGCTGAACTCGGGTGACGTGAGCGAGACGGGTGGGCTTTCGGCGCGGGCGCTGATGGTGTTCGCTGCCGGCGCGTTGCCACCCGCGTTGACCGACCCGGTGCTGTATTACGTGCTCAAGCGCGGCATGATCGAGCCGCTGAACCGCATGGTGGCGCAGTTCGGCACGGTGCAGATGCACATCAGCGCAGCGGTCGAAGCGGTGTCACCGGCGCCGGGCGGCGGGTTCCGTGTGCAGCCGCAAGGCTTGCCCGCGGCGGACTTTGATGCGCTTGTCTTCGCCGCCTCCGGCCCGCCCACGCTGTCGTTGCTGGCCGGCCTGCCCGGTACCGCGGCGCAACGCAGCGCGCTGCAGGGCATTCCGTTCTACGACGCGACGCTGGCGCTGCACACCGACCCAGCCTTCGCACCGGCCGATGCACGGCACTGGTCCTTCCTGAACTGCAGCGCCGAGGGCAGCGCCTGCGAGGCCTCGATGTGGCTGGACCCGGTGATCGGCAGCAGCGGGCTGTGGAAGAGCTGGATCAGCCACCGCGCGCCGCCGCAACAGGTGCTGGCGACCGAGCAATACCGCCACATGCTGCCGACGGTGGGCGCGATCCAGTCGCAGAAGCTGCTGGCCGCCCAACAGGGCCGCGGCGGCATCTGGTTCGCCGGCGGCTACACGCAGCCCTTCGACTCGCAGGAGACGGCGCTGCTGTCGGCGATGGGCGTGGCGCAAGGTTTGTCGGGCGGCAGCGTGCGGCTGAGCCGCCTGCAGCGCTTGGCCCAGCGCTGAGCCTGCCTCAGCCGGCGGCCTTGCCGGTGCACGGCACGCGGCCGGTCACCGGGTACTGCGGGTCGGTGAAGCCGGGCGTGGACGGATGGCCGGGCGCCACCAGCGTGTCCACCAGGGCCTCGTCCTCGGCGGTGAACGGCGAGGCCAGCGCGGCGAGGTAGTCCTGCCATTGTTCGAGCGTGCGCGGGCCGGCGATCACCGAATGCACCTGTGCGTTGTTCAGCACCCAGTTGATCGCGAAGTGCGAGGCGCTGCTGCCATGTGCCTGCGCGTGGTCGTGGATGCGGCGCGACAGCGCGATGGACTCTGGCCGCAGCTCCGTCTGCAGCATGCGCCGGTCCGCGCGTGCGGCGCGGCTGCCGGCAGGCAGGACGTCCATGCTGGCGTATTTGCCGGTGAGGATGCCGCGCGCCAGCGGGCTGTAGGGCACGACGCCAATGCCGTAATGCGCGCAGGCCGGCAGCAGCTCGACCTCGGGCATGCGGTTCATCGCGTTGTACTGTGGCTGGCAGGCGACCGGGCGGTCGATGCCCAGCTCATCGCACACCCGCACCACTTCGGCCAGGCGCCACGCGCGGAAGTTCGACAGCCCGATGTGGCGGATCTTGCCCTGATGCACCAGGTCGGCCAGCGCGTGCACGGTCTCTTCCAGCGGCGTGCTGGCGTCGTCGCGGTGCAGGTAGTAAATGTCGATGCAATCGATGCCCAGCCGGCGCAGGCTTTGCTCGACGGCCAGCATCACGTACTTGCGCGACAGGTCCGGCCCGGCTGGTGCGGTGTTGCCCGCCGGGAAACCGACCTTGGTGGCGATGACCCAGCGGTCGCGGTCCGCCTTTACCGCGCGGCCGACGATCTCCTCGGACCGGCCTCCGGCGTACACGTCGGCCGTGTCGATGAAGTTGATGCCGGCTTCGCGTGCGCTGTCGATGATCTGCACCGCGGTGGCCTCATCGCTCTGGTCGCCGAACATCATCGCGCCCAGGCAGAGGGGCGAAACCTTCAGGCCGCTGCGGCCGAGTCGTCTGTATTGCATGGCGGTTTCCGTTGAGGTGGGAATGGTGCTGTGGGTCCGTGGTCAGCGCTGGGCTGCGGCGTCGGTCGCGGCAGCCGCGGTCTGCGCGAGCTCGGCCGACCAGCCGCCGCCCAGCGCGCGCACCAGTTGCACCGTGGCGCGGCGCTGGCGGGTGCCCAGGTCCAGCGCGCTGCGTTGCGCCTGCAGGTTGGCCGTTTGCGAGCTGACGACTTCCAGGTAGCTGGCCGCACCGGCGTTGTAGCGGTTGGTGGCCAGCGCCAGCGCGCGGGCGGTCGCCACGGTGGCCTCGCGCTCTGCCACGGCCGCTTCGCCGTAGCGGCCCAGCAAGGCGAGCTGGTCCTCGGTCTGCTGGAAGGCGGCCAGCACCACGCCGCGGTAGCGCTGCGCGGCTTCTTCCACGGCGGCGTTTGCCCGTGCGTTGTCGGCCTGGCGGCGCCCGCCGTCCAGCAGGTTGAACACCAGCGTCGGCCCCAGGGCCCAGAACAGGTTGGGCATCTCGATGAAGCGGCCCAGGTCCGAACTCTGGAAGCCGGCTTGCCCGCTGAGCTGGACCGCCGGGAAAAATGCGGCGCGTGCGGCACCGGCGCTGGCATTGGCGGCCAGCACGCGCTGCTGCGCGGCGAGCACATCAGGCCGGCGCTGCAGCAGCGTGGAGGGCTGCAGCAGCGGCACCTGGGGCAGCGTCATCGGCACCGGTTCGGCGGGCAGCGAGAAGCTCGACGCGCTGGCACCCACCAGCGCCGCAATCGCATGTTCCTGCACCGCCCGCTGCGCGCGCGACTGGCGCAGCTGCGAGCGCGTGGAGGCCAGCTGGCCTTCGGCACGTGCCAGGTCCAGCCCGGAGGCAATGCCGGCGTCATGCCGGCGGCCGATCAGCTCCGCGGCGCGCTGGTAGGCGGCTTCGGTTTCCTGCAGCAGGCGGGCTTCCTGGTCCAGGCCGCGCAGGGCGACCAGCGTGTCGGCCAGCTGGGCTTGCAGCGCGAGCCGGGCGGCGGCCAGGTCGGCCTGCGCGGCCCGCTCGTTGGCGCTGCCCGCGGCCACCTGCTGCTTCACGCGGCCCCACAGGTCCAGCTCGTACTGGAAGTCCAGGCCCAGCGTGGCGCTGTTGTATTCGTCGGGCGAGTTCGGGCCCAGCACGCGCAGCGGCCGGCGGTCCGACTGCCGGTTGCGCTGGACATTCAGCGACGTGCCCAGCGCGGGCGACTCGGCTGCGCGCAGCGCATCGGTGGCGGCACGGGCCTGCTGGTAGCGGGCGAGGGCACTGGCGAGGTCGGGGCTGTTCTGGAGCAATTGCTGCTCCAGCCCGTCCAGCGCCGGGTCGCCAAAGGCCTGCCACCAGCTGTCCCATTGCAGCGGCGGCATTTCTGTCCCCGCCACTGCGGGCGGCGCTTCCTTGAAGGCCGTTGCGCTGGGGATTTCAGGCAAGTGCATCAGCGGTGCCTGCGAACAAGCCGCCACACAGGCTGCGGACCAGATCGCGATGAAACCGCGCCGCATCACGCGCCCTTCTTCGGCTCGGCCAGCACACGCACCGTGTCGCCATCCTGGATGCCATCTGGCGGGCTGGCGATGACTCGGTCCGCCGCGGCCAGGCCACCCGCCGGCACACTCGCCAGTTCGACCACGCTGCCCAGGTCGCGTGCCACGTCCACCTGCTTGAGCTTGACGCGGTTGTCCTGGCCAACAGTGGCCACCTGCACGCCCGCCTTGCCGATGATCAGCGCGCCCGGCGGCACGCCGATGCCACCGGTGCCGGGTGCGTTGTCCAGGCTCACGCTGGCGAAGCCGCCGGGCAGCAGTTCGCCCTTGGCGTTGTCCACCGTGAGCTGCACCAGCATGGCGCCGGTGCTGCCGTTGATGGACTGGGCCAGCGAGGCGACGGTGGCCACGTAGCGCTGGCCGGGCCGCTCTGGCACCGTCAACACCGCTTGCGTGCCGGGGCGCAGCGCGGCGATCTGCCGCTGCGGCACGCTGACGTAGACGCGCAGCTTGCGCACGTCGGACACCACGAACAGCTCGCTGCCCGGCGCGCCGCCAACGCCGATCAGCGCGCCGATGTCGGTGTTGCGCGCGGTAACCACGCCGTCGAACGGCGCGACCAGCCGGGTGTAGCGCTGCAGCGCCTGCACGCGGTCGACGTTGGCCTGCATCGCATTCGCGGCGGACTGCTTGGCGGCCATGTCGCCGGCCCGCTCATCGGCCTCCTGGCGCGAGACGGAATCGGTCGCCAGCAGGGTCTGCCAGCGCTGCGCGGTGCTGGCGGCCAGGGCCGCATTGCTGCGCGCAGCGGCGAGTTCGGCCCTGGCCTGCATCAGCTGCTGGTCCAGGTCCGGCGTCTCGATTTCCGCCAACAGCTGGCCGGCCTTGACCGGGCCGCCAATGTCGACCTGCCAGTTCTTCAGGTAACCGCTGACACGCGCATAGATGGGCGCGCGGGCCCAGGCTTCGATGCGGGCGGGCAGTTCGAGCCTGGTCGAGGCAAGCGCGGCCGGCGAGATCAGCGTGACGGTGGGCACGGCGCTGGCGGTGATGCCTTCGCGCAGCTGTTCTGCCCGCGACTTGCGCGTCCACAGGCCGGTGGCGACCACCACGACGGCCAGCGCCACCGCGGTGAGGGAGACCAGCCGCAGGCGCGGGGAACGGGTGGTTTCAGTTCGCATGGGAGGGATGTCCGGAAGAAGGAAGAAGCGGGTCGGCGGCAGGGGCCGCGTGCCCATGCCGGCGATGCGCCAGGCTGAAGACGACGGGCACGAAGACCAGCGTGGCAAAGGTGGCGAAGACCAGCCCGCCAATCACCGCGCGGCCCAGCGGCGCGTTCTGCTCGCCGCCTTCGCCCAGGCCCAGCGCCATCGGCAGCATGCCGATGACCATCGCCAGCGCAGTCATCAGGACAGGGCGGAAGCGCACGAAGCCG
Organism: Ideonella azotifigens; assembly: GCF_021043325.1. Classification (NCBI taxonomy): domain Bacteria; kingdom Pseudomonadati; phylum Pseudomonadota; class Betaproteobacteria; order Burkholderiales; family Sphaerotilaceae; genus Ideonella; species Ideonella azotifigens. Next base: position 3,340 of record NZ_JAJNKD010000013.1, on the reverse strand, counting down.
GCTTCCAGCGCAGAGGCGGTCGCGTCTCCCAGCTCGGCCAGGCGTTCGCGCGCGAAGCTGATCACCAGCACGCTGTTGGCGGTGGCCACGCCCATGCACATGATGGCGCCGGTGAGGGCCGGGACCGACAGCGTGGTGTCGGTCGCGAACAGCATCCAGACGATGCCGGCGAGTGCCGCGGGCAGGGCAGACACGATCACTGCCGGGTCCAGCCAGGACTGGAAGTTCACGACGATCAGCAGGTAGATCAGCACGATGGCGCCGAGCAGGCCGAACAGCAGGCCGGAGAAGGCGCGGTCCATGGTGCGCACCTGGCCCAGCAACTGCACGTTGGAGCCCTTGGGCACGTCGGCCGCGGTCTCGGCGATCACGCGGCGAACGTCGGCGGCCACGGCACCGAGGTCGCGGTCCTGCGTGGTGGCGTGGATCTGCACCATGGTCTGGATGTCGTACTGGCTGACGATGGAACTGCCGGTGCCACGCTCAAAGCGCGCCAGGCCACCCAGCGTGGTGCTGCCGGTGCTGGCGCCATTGCCCACCGGCAGGTTGGCCAGCGCGGACAGCGAGTCCAGCTCGCGCTGCGGCGTCTGCATCACGATGGGGTAGCTCACGCCATTGACCGGGTTCAGCCAGTAGGTGGGCGCGACCTGGCTGCTGCCCGCGAGGTTGACCACCAGGCTGTTGGTCACGTCGCGTGTGCTCAGGCCCAGCAGCTGGGCCTGGGTGCGGTCCACCTCGACCTTGAACACCGGCGCCTTGTTGGACTGCTGGATGCGTGCGTCCGCCACGCCGGGAATGGCCTTCACGCGCTTGAGCAGCTGCTGCGCATAGGCGAAGTTGGCGTCCATGTCGCGGCCGCGGATCTGCAGGTCGATGGGTGCCGGCGAGCCGAAGTTCAGGATCTGGCTGACGATGTCGGCCGGTGGGAACGAGAAGGTGGTGTCCGGGAATTCCTTGGGCAGCACCTCGCGCAGCTTGCGCACATGGTCGGCCGTGGGCTGGTGGCCCTCGCGCAGGGCGATCTGGAAGTCGCCGTCATGCGAGCCGGAGGCGCCGGTGTTGTTGTAGGTCAGGTTGATGCTGCTGGGCGGCAGGCCGATGTTGTCGACCAGCGTGGTGATTTCTTCCGATGGGATCACGCGGCGGATCGCCTGCTCGATGCGCGCGAAGCGCACAGCTGTCTCCTCCACCCGCGTGCCCACCGGCACGCGGGCGTGCATCAGGATCTGGCCGGAGTCGACCTGCGGGAAGAAGTTGCTGCCGATGAAGGGCAGCAGCAGGAACGAGAGCGCGACCACCGCGACAAAGCCAATCAGGAACGGACGGCGGCGGGACAGCGCGAGTGCCAGCACGCCGCGGTAGCTTTCGCGCACGCGCTCGAAGCCAGTCTCGAAGCGGCGCTGGAAGCGCACCAGCGGGTTTCGCGAGGGCGGCAGGTCGCCATCGCGGCCGTGCAGGTCGGTGTGTGGCGCGTGCGGGCGCAGCAGGAAGTTCGCCATCGTCGGCACCAGCGTGCGCGACAGCAGGAACGAGAAGATCATCGCGAAGATCACCGCTTCGGCCATGGGCACGAACAGGAAGCGCGAGACACCGTCGAGGAAGAACATCGGGATGAACACGATGCAGATGCACAGCAGCGAGACGAAGGCGGGCGTGACGATCTGCTGCGCGCCGTCCAGGATGGCGGTCCGCACGTCCTTGCCCTGTTCCAGGTGCCAGTTGATGTTCTCGATGGTGACGGTCGCGTCGTCCACCAGGATGCCCACCGCCAGCGCCAGGCCGCCCAGCGTCATCAGGTTCAGCGTCTCGCCAATGGCCGACAGCGCGATGATGGCGCCCAGGATGGACAGCGGGATGGACACGGCGATGATCAGCGTCGAGCGCCAGCTGCCCAGGAACAGCAGGATCATCACGCTGGTCAGCGCCGCGGCAATCGCGCCTTCGGTCGCCACGCCCTTGACCGCGGCGCGCACGAAGATCGACTGGTCGTTGATGGGCACCACGTTCAGCGCTTCGGGCAGCGAGGGCTTGAGTTCGGCCAGCTTGGCGCGCACACCATCGACGATGGCCAGCGTCGACGCCGCGCCGTTTTTCAGCACCGACATCAGCACCGAGCGGCCACCGTCCACGTGCACGATGTTGGTCTGCGGCGCGTTGCCGTCGTGCACCTCGGCCACGTCGCTCAGGTAGATGGTGCTGCCGCCCACGACCTTCACCGGCAGCCGGCCCAGCTCGGCAATGACCGACGGCGCGCTGTTGAGCTGCAGCGTGTATTCCAGCTCGCCGATCTTCTGCGTACCGATGGGGGTGAGCACGTTCTGCGCGGCGAGCGCCGCCGCCACGTCCTGGGCCGACAGGCCGCGGGCCTGAAGTGCTGCAGGGTCGATGTCGATCTGCACCTGGCGCTGCTTGCCGCCGTAAGGCAGCGGAATCGCCGCGCCGGAGACCGTGACCAGCGGCGTGCGCACGGTGTTGAAGCCCAGGTCGAACAGCTGCTGCTCGCTCAGGCCCTTGCCCGACAGCGCCAGCTGCAGGATGGGCACGGTGGCGGCGTTGTAGTTCAGGATCAGCGGCGGCGTGATGCCGGCCGGCATCTGCCGCACGACGACCTGCGACACGGCCGTGACCTGCGCGTTGGCCACCGCCACGTTCACGCCGGGCTGGAAGAAGATCTTGACGACGCTGACGCCGGGGTAGGAGTTGGACTCGATGTGCTCGATGTCGTTGACCGTGGTGGTCAGGGTGCGCTGGAACAGCGTGGCGATGCGGCCGGCCATCTGGTCTGGCGGCAGGCCTGTGTATTGCCATGCCACCGCAATCACCGGCACGCGGATCTCGGGAAAGATGTCGGTCGGCGTGCGCAAGGCTGCCAGTGGCCCGACGATCAGCAGCAGCAGCGCCATCACCAGGAAGGTGTACGGGCGGCTGAGCGCGATGCGGACAGCTGCCATCAGCATGTTGTGGGCGCTCCGGAAATCAAGGGCATGGCAGGACTGCTTGGCAGCGTGGGGGGCTTGAACATGACGCCGCCGCCAGGCAAGCCAGGCGGCGGCACAGGGAGACTGGCGAAGACGCGCGGGCGGGCGCAGGTGTAACCAATTCTGCAGCAATGCGCCAACCCTGGCAGCAGCAGGCCCGCCTTGCCGCGAGCTTGTACCCGCACCGGGGCAGGCGCGACTTCATGAACAAGCTGTGCCAGGCGCCAGCCAGCCGCAGCTTGATGGATTGGCAAGCCGGGTTTGCCAATCAACACGCAAAAAAAAAGGTTCTTCGCCGATCTGAGTGAATCGCAGGGCGGGCACACGGTTGTCACTGCTACCTTGGTGGTACCAAGCATCAA